>NZ_SOBN01000002.1:0-650891 GCF_004365705.1 Streptomyces sp. 846.5 | reverse complement strand
TCCGTGAGGCTATGAGCGAAACGAAGGGAGCCACCCCGGTGAGTGAGGACCGGCTCCGGGACTACCTGAAGCGCGTGACGGCGGATCTGCACCGCACGACCAGGCGGCTGCGCGAGATGGAGGCCAAGGAGCGCGAGCCCATCGCCATCGTGGCGATGAGTTGCCGCTACCCGGGCGGCGTCCGGTCGCCCGAGGACCTGTGGACGTTGGTGTCGACGGGAACCGACGGCATCTCGCCCTTCCCGGAGGACCGCGGCTGGGACGTGGACTCGCTCTACCACCCGGACCCTGCCCACCCCAACACCTGCTACACCCGGCACGGCGGCTTCCTGCACGACGCGGCCGACTTTGACCCCGAGTTCTTCGGCATGTCGCCCCGCGAGGCACTCGGCACCGACCCGCAGCAGCGACTGCTGCTGGAGGTCTCCTGGGAGGCCTTCGAACGGGCGGGTCTCGACCCGGCCGCGATGAAGGGCAGCTCGACCGGCGTCTTCGTCGGCGTGATGTACAACGACTACGGGTCGCGTTTCACCGAGCCGCCGGCCGGTCTGGAAGGCTTCATCGGCAACGGCAGCGCGGGCAGCATCGCCTCGGGCCGTGTCGCCTACACGCTGGGCCTGGAGGGTCCGGCGGTGACGGTGGACACGGCGTGTTCGTCGTCGCTGGTGGCGCTGCATCTGGCGGTGCAGGCGCTGCGGTCGGGCGAGTGCTCGATGGCGCTGGCCGGTGGTGTGGCCGTGATGTCCACCCCGGTCACCTTCACCGAGTTCAGCCGGCAGCGGGGTCTGTCCGCGGACGGACGCTGCAAGTCCTTCGCCGAGGCCGCGGACGGCACGGGGTGGGGCGAAGGAGTGGGGATGCTGCTGCTGGAGCGCCTCTCCGACGCTCAGCGCAACGGCCACACCGTACTCGGTCTGGTGCGCGGTACCGCAATCAACCAGGACGGCGCGAGCAGCGGTCTGACGGCGCCGAACGGCCCTTCGCAGCAACGGGTGATCCGCGCCGCGCTGGCGGGCGCCGGTCTGACGCCGCGTGACGTGGACGTGGTGGAGGCGCACGGGACGGGCACCTCGCTGGGTGACCCGATCGAGGCACAGGCGTTGCTGGCGACCTACGGTCAGGACCGTGAGGCGGACCGGCCGTTGTGGCTGGGCTCGCTCAAGTCGAACATCGGTCACACGCAGGCGGCAGCGGGCGTGGCCGGAGTGATCAAGATGGTGCAGGCGATGCGGCACGGAGTGCTGCCGCAGACCCTGCACGTGGACGCGCCGTCGTCGCAGGTCGACTGGACGACAGGTGAGGTGCGACTGCTGACCGAGGCGCAGGAGTGGTCGGCGACCGCCGATCGGCCGCGCCGGGCCGGGGTGTCGGCCTTTGGCGTCAGTGGGACGAATGCGCATGCGGTGTTGGAGGAGGCTCCGGCGGTGCAGGCGGAGGAGGTTGCCGCTGCTGGTGTGGGGTTTGGGGTGGTGCCGTGGGTGGTGTCGGGGCGTGGTGAGGGGGCGTTGCGGGAGCAGGCGGGTCGGTTGGTGGGGTTGGTGGATGCGGGGGGTGTGTCTTTGGTTGATGTGGGTGGGTCGTTGGTGTCGTCGCGGTCGGTGTTTGAGCATCGGGCGGTGGTGTTGGGTGCGGGGTTGGCGGAGTTGCGGGCGGGGTTGGTGGAGTTGGCGGAGGGTGGCAGCTCTGCTTCGGTGGTTCGGGGTTCGGTGGTGCGGGGGCGGACGGCGTTCCTGTTCGCGGGGCAGGGTTCGCAGCGGTTGGGGATGGGCCGGGAGTTGTATGAGGCGTTCCCGGTGTTCGCGGCGGCGTTTGATGCGGTGTGTGGGCTGGTGCACGCTCCGCTGCGGGAGGTGGTGTTCGGCGATGACGCTGAGCTGCTGAATACGACTGAGTTCGCGCAGCCCGCGCTGTTCGCGGTTGAGGTGGCGTTGTTCCGGTTGGTGGAGTCGTGGGGGGTGCGTCCGGATTTCCTGGTGGGTCATTCGGTGGGTGAGTTGGCGGCGGCGCATGTGGCGGGTGTGTTGTCGTTGGAGGATGCGTGCCGGTTGGTGGTGGCGCGTGGTCGGTTGATGCAGGCGCTGCCCGCTGGTGGGGCGATGGTTGCGTTGCAGGCATCGGAGGCTGAGGTGCTGCCGCTGCTGGGGGACGGTGTTGGCATTGCGGCGGTGAACGGCCCGAATGCGGTGGTGGTGTCGGGTGAGGAGGCCGCCGTGCTGGAGGTGGCTGCGCGGGTCGAGGCTTTGGGGGGTAAGGCGACCCGGTTGCGGGTGAGTCATGCGTTCCACTCGCCGCTGATGGAGCCGATGCTGGCGGAGTTCCGGAGGGTGGCGGAGAGTGTCGGTTATGAGCGGCCGCGTATCGCGGTGGTGTCGAATGTGACGGGGCGGGTGGCGACGGCGGAGGAGTTGACGTCGCCGGAGTACTGGGTGTCGCATGTGCGTGAGCCGGTGCGTTTCGCGGATGGTGTCGGCGCGTTGGAGCAGGTCGGGGTCGTCCGGTTCCTGGAGTTGGGGCCCGACGGCACGCTGACCGCCCTGGCGCAGGCCTGTGTCACCAACTCCGATAGCGTTCTGGTCCCGGCCTGCCGCAAGGACCGCCCCGAGCCGACCGCGCTGCTGACCGCCGTCGCCGGGCTCTTCACCCACGGCACCGACGTCGACTGGACCGCCCTGCTCCCCGGCGCCGGCCGTGTTGACCTGCCCACCTACCCCTTCCAACGCACCCGCTACTGGCTCGACCCCGTCGTCGGCGCCCCGGCACGCAGCGCCGCTGGAAAGCACCCCCTGTTCCCAGCGGTCTTCACCGTGGCGGGCTCCTCCACGGTAGTGGCTACCGGGCTGCTCGCAAGCCGTACCCACCCGTGGCTCGCGGACCACGCCGTCCACGACCGCATGGTTCTGCCGACCTCCGTCTACGTCGACGCTGTGCTCCACCTCGGCGGCTCCACCGGGTGCGACCACATCGACGAGTTGAGCCAGGAAGCGCCGCTCGTCCTCTCCGAGCGGTCCGTCGTCGAGATCCAGCTCGTTCTCGACGGTCCGTCGGAGGACGGTGCTCGCGCCTTCGCGTTCTACTCCCGCCCCGCTCCCGAGGACGGCGACGACACCACCCCCTGGACCCGGCACGCCCACGGCCGCCTCTCGTCCGGCACACATCCCGAGCCGGACCGATCGGACGCCGTCTGGCCGCCGGTCGGCGCTCGGCCCCTGGACGTGGCCGCCCGCTACGCCGAGCTGACCGCTCACGGCCTTGTCCACGGCCCCGCCTTCCAGGGGCTTCAGGCCGCCTGGCAGTCCCAGTCCGGTGACGAGGTGTTCGCCGAGGTCGCCCTGCCGGAGGAGTACCGCGCCGACGCCGCGCGATTCGCCATCCACCCCGCCCTGCTCGACGCGGCCCTGCACGCCCTGCCAACTGCTCCTGCCCTCGTCGTCTCCTACGACGGTTGTGTTCTCCACGCTGTCGGCGCGGAGTCCCTGCGCGTACGCCTCACCCCGGCCTCCGACGGCACTGTGCGCCTTCGGCTCACCGATCGCCTCGGCGACCCGGTGGCCGAGATCCGTGCGGTGTCGACGACGCCGGTCGGTGAACAAGACCTCCCGCCCGTTCCCTCCGACGCGCAGCAGGACCTGTTCGCCGTCGAGTGGACGCCGCTGCCGATCCGACCGGCCACGACGAGCGTGCCTCGCACGGCGGCCGTCCTGGGTGACGGTGCTGCCCCGGACGGCATCCGCTACCCGGACCTGACGGCTCTCGGCGCGGCCCTGGAGGGCGGTGCCACCGCGCCTGACGTGGTGTTCGTGCCCTGGGCGACAGCCGATGGCGCGGATCTGGCGGCAGCGGTGCATGCATCGACCGGCGAAGCCCTGACTCTGCTGCGCGACTGGCTGTCCGATGATCGGTTCACCGCCTCGCAGTTGGTGCTCCTGACCCAGGGCGCCGTTGCTGTCGCCCGCGACGAGGCCGTTCGGACCATGGCCGCTGCCGCGGTCTGGGGCCTGGTGCGCTCCGCCCAGTCGGAGAACCCCTCCCGGTTCACGCTGGTCGACATCGACGGCTCCGACATCGACAGACCTGCCTCGCTCGACGCGATCGCCATCGCGCTGGCGACGGAGGAGCCGCGGATCGCGATCCGGAGCGGACTGCCGAGCGTCCCCCGACTCGTTCCCTGCACACCACAGAGCGGCAGCTCGGCTTCCGACTTCGACCCGAACCGGACCGTCCTGATCACCGGCGCGGGCGGCACGATCGCCACCGCCGTGGCCCGGCACCTGGTCACCGCACGGGGCGTGCGCCACCTGCTGCTCGTCAGCAGGCGCGGGCCGGACGCCCCGGGCGCCGCCGAGCTGGCCGCCGAACTCACCGCAGCTGGTGCCACGGTGAGCCAGGCAGCGTGCGACACCGCCGACCGCGCCGCACTGGCCGCCCTGCTGGCCGCTGTCCCGGACGAGCACCCGCTCGGTGCCGTCCTGCACGCGGCCGGCGTGCTGGACGACGGCGTCGTCTCCTCGCTCACCACGGAGCGCCTGGACGCCGTGCTGCGTCCGAAGGTCGACGCGGCCGTCCATCTGGACGAGCTCACCAGCGGGCTCGACCTGTCCGCGTTCGTGCTGTTCTCGTCCGCGTCGGCCACCTTCGGCGGACCGGGCCAGGGCAACTACGCCGCGGCCAACGCGTTCCTCGACGCCCTGGCACAGACCCGTCGCCGCGAGGGGCGCAACGCCTTCGCGCTCGGCTGGGGCATGTGGGCCGAGAGCGGCACGATGACCGGCGGGCTCCAGGACTCCGACCGCAACCGGATGGCACGCGGCGGCGCGGGCCTACTACCCACCCCGGACGCGCTGGCGCTGTTCGACCGCTGCCTCGCCCAGGACCGTGCCGTACTCCTCCCGATGCGCTTCGACCTGGCCTCGGCCCGAACCGCGGGAGCCCAGGTCCCGCACCTGCTCCGGGCCTCGGCCGTCGCGCCGACCCGGCGTGCGGCAGCCGCCGCGCGGGGCGGCGACCCGCTGGCTCGCACCCTCGCGGCGCTCACCCCGGGCGAGCGCGCCGCCGCCGTGCTGCAGCTGGTGCGCGACGAGGTCGCCGCCGTCCTCGGCCACACCTCCGCGTCCGCCGGGCTCGCCGTCGATCCCGACCGCGCCTTCCGCGACCTCGGCTTCGACTCGCTCACCACGCTGGAACTGCGGAACGCCCTGGAACGCCGGACCGGACTGCGGCTCGCGACGACCCTGGCGTTCGACCACCCGACACCGGCGGCCCTCGCCGCCCACATGCAGGACGAACTGCTCGGCGCAACGGCTGCCCAGACCATCAACCCGGCAGCGCCTGTCGCGGCTGCCGCCGCGGAGCCGATCGCGATCATCGGCATGGGCTGCCGACTGCCCGGTGGCGTCGACACGCCGGAGCGGTTCTGGGAGTTGCTGGCCGGCGCGGCTGACGGTCTGTCGGAATTCCCCGAGAACCGGGGCTGGGACGGCGACTCCCTCTACCACCCGGACCCCGACCACCCCGGCACCACCTACACCACCACCGGCGGATTCCTCGACGGCGTCGACCGCTTCGACGCCGCCTTCTTCGGGGTGTCGCCCCGCGAGGCCCTGGCCATGGACCCGCAGCAGCGCCTGCTGCTGGAGGTGTGCTGGGAGGCCGTCGAACGCGCCGGCCTGGACCCGCGCGCGCTGCGCGGCACCCGTACCGGCGTCTTCGCCGGAACCAACGGCCAGGACTACACCTCCCTGCTCCGCACGGCGGTCGAGGACGTCGACGGATACCTCGGCACCGGCAACGCCGCCAGCGTCCTGTCCGGCCGCATCGCCTACACCTTCGGGCTGGAAGGCCCGGCGGTGACCGTCGACACGGCCTGCTCCTCCTCGCTGGTCGCCCTGCACTGGGCGGTGCGCGCGCTGCGGTCCGGCGAGTGCTCGATGGCACTGGCCGGCGGCGCCACCGTGATGACCACCCCGGCCGCGTTCCTGGAGTTCAGCCGCCAGCGCGGGCTCGCCGCCGACGGTCGCTGCAAGGCGTTCTCCGACGACGCCGACGGCACCGGCTGGGGCGAGGGCGCGGGCGTGCTGCTGCTGGAGCGGCTCTCCGACGCCCGGCGCAACGGGCACCGGGTGCTGGCAGTCGTTCGCGGCAGCGCGGTCAACTCCGACGGCGCGAGCAACGGGCTCACGGCCCCGAACGGCCCCTCCCAGCAGCGGGTGATCCGACAGGCCCTGGTCGACGCCGAGCTGTCGCTGTCGGACATCGACGCGGTCGAGGCGCACGGCACCGGAACCAGGCTGGGCGACCCCATCGAGGCCCATGCGCTGCTCGCCACCTACGGCCAGGACCGCCCCGAAAGCCGGCCGTTGTGGCTGGGCTCGGTGAAGTCCAACATCGGGCACACCCAGGCGGCGGCAGGTGTCGCCGGTGTGATCAAGATGGTGCTGGCCATGCGGAACGGCGTGCTGCCGCGGACCCTGCATGTGACCGAGCCGTCGTCGCACGTGGACTGGTCGCCGGCGGTTCGGCTGCTCACGGACGCCGTCGAGTGGCCGGATCCGGGGTCGGGGTCTGGGTCTGGGTCGGGCCGTCCGCGCCGGGCGGCGGTCTCCGCCTTCGGCTTCAGCGGTACCAATGCGCATGTGGTGCTGGAACAGGCGCCGACGGCGGAGCCCGTTGCCACGGACGCGAACGCGCCGACGACGCTGGCCTGGCCGCTCTCCGGGCGCAGCCCCGAAGCACTCCGTGACCAGGCTGCCAACCTGCTGGCGCATGTGACCGACCGTCAGGACCTGTCCGCGCGGGATATCGGGTGGTCGCTGGCCACCGCGCGTCCGGCCTTCGAGCACCGGACGGTCGTCCTCGGCACCGGCCGCGCCGACCTGGTGACCGGTCTCGGCGCGCTCGCCGCCGGGGGCACCGTCCCGGCCGAGGTGCGCGCCGCCGTCCGCAGCGGTCGTACCGCGTTCCTCTTCACCGGGCAGGGAGCACAGCGTCCGGGCATGGGCAGCGCGCTGTACGAGGCTTTCCCGGCATTCGCCGACGCCCTCGACGCGGTCTGCGAGCACCTCATGCTCGACCAGCCACTTCGCCAGGTGATGTTCGGCGACGATCCGCTGCTGCACCGCACCGACTACACGCAGGCGGCGCTGTTCGCGCTTGAGGTCGCGCTCTACCGGCTCGTCGGTTCCGTCGGCCTGGAGCCCGACTACCTGTTGGGCCACTCCATCGGCGGAATCGCCGCCGCCCATGCGGCGGGCGTCCTGACCCTCCCGGACGCCGGCCGACTGGTGACCGCGCGCGGACGGCTGATGGCGAACCTGCCCCCCGGCGGAGCCATGGTGGCCGTCCAGGCGGCCGAGGATGAGGTGTTGCCGCTGCTCGCCGGCCGGGAGCACGAGGTGGGCGTCGCCGCCGTCAACGGCCCCACCTCGGTGGTGCTGTCCGGTGTCGAGGCGGCAACCCTCGCGGTCGCCGCCGAGATCGAGGCGCTCGGTCGCAGGACCAAGCGGCTGCAGGTCAGCCATGCCTTCCACTCACCACTCATGGAGCCGATGCTCAAGGAGTTCGGTACGGAGACAGCCGACCTGGGCCGCCATGAGCTCCGGATACCGGTCGTCTCGGAGGTCACCGGCGCTCTCGCCTCCGCCGAGGAACTGTCCTCACCCGAGTACTGGGTCCGGCACGTCCGCCAGGCCGTGCGGTTCGCCGACGGCGTCAGCCGGCTGCAGCAGCAGGGGGTCAGCAGGTTCATCGAACTCGGTCCTGACGGCACGCTCAGCGCAATGGCCGCCACCTGCCTGACCGGCGATCCCGCCGACACCGCGGTGATCCCGCTGATCCGGGACCGCCGGGCCGAGCGCGACTCGCTGCTCGACGGGCTGGCCCGCGCGTATGCGGTCGGCGCCACGGTCGACTGGCCGGCTCTGGCCACTCCGCAGCGGCGGGGCACCGTGGTCGACCTGCCCACGTATCCGTTCCAGCGACAGCGATACTGGCCGACTGCCGCCGGTGCGGCGGCGGGCGATCTGGCCTCGGTGGGTCTGCGGCAGGCCGAGCACCCGCTGCTCGGCGCAGCCGTCGAACTGGCCGACACCGCCGGGCTCCTGCTCACCAGCAGGCTCTCCGTGACGGACCAGCCCTGGCTGGCCGACCATGCTCTGTCCGGCACAGTCGTCTTCCCGGGGACGGGCTTCCTGGAACTCGCGCTGCTGGCCGGTGACCGGGTCGGCAGCCCGCGCGTCGCGGAGTTGACACTGGTCCATCCGCTGCTACTGCCGGAGCACGGAGCCGTCGTGCTCCAACTCGCGGTCACCGCACCGGACTCGGCGGGCAACCGCCGACTGACCGTTCACTCGCGCGATGAGGCGGCGACGCCGGACCAGGCCTGGGTTCTGAACGCCGACGGTCTGCTGTCCGCCGCCGATGCCTCTGCCGCCGACGCGTCCGCGCCGGTCGGGACGCTGTCCGAGTGGCCGCCTGCCGGGGCCGTCGCCGTCCCGGTGCATGATCTCTACGCGCGTCTGGCCGACGCCGGGTTCGACTACGGCCCGCTGTTCCAGGGTCTGGGTGCAGCCTGGCAGTTGGGCGACCACGTCTACGCGACCGCGACGCTGCCCGAGAGCGCCCACGCCGAGGCGCGAGGTTTCGGCCTGCACCCCGCGCTGTTGGACGCGGCGCTGCACGCGAGCTCGTTCCTGCCGATGGGGGCGAAGGCGGCCGGTCGGCTGCCGTTCTCCTGGCGGGGCGTCTCCCTGCACGCCTCCGGAGCGGCGTCGGTGCGGGTGCGACTGGAGCTCAGCGGAGCGGACGCGATCTCGCTCCTCGTGGCCGACCAGGCGGGACAGCCGGTCGCCGTCATCGACTCACTGATGCTGCGAGAGATCACGCCCGGTCAGATCGCCCCTGCGGGCGCCGTCGGCGCGGCACCGCTGTTCCGTCTCGACTGGCAGCAGGACCGCAAGGCGGACCGCGACCGGCCGGAGGTCCCGCTCACGCTCCTGACGGGTATTGGCGGGCAGGCTGTGGAAGCAGCACTGGCTGAGGCCGGCGTGTCCGTGGACACGAGCACTGATCTCGCCGCGCTCGCCGCTCTCGCCCAGGGTGCCGAGTCACTGGTGGGCGACGTCCTCGTCGAGATCGCGGCCGACGACGGTGACGCGGCGACCGCCGCCCACCGCACGGCTCGCGAGGTTCTCGGGCTGGTGCAGGAGTGGGTGGCGGAGCCACGGTTCGCGCGTGCGCGGCTGGTGTTCGTGACCCACGGGGCGGTGGCGGACCTGCCGGGGACCGTCCGGCAGCCGGGCGGGGCGGCGGCCTGGGGCCTGGTCCGTTCCGCGCAGTCGGAGCACCCTGACCGGTTCGTCCTGGTCGACCTCGACGGCAGGGCTGCCTCCTACGCCGCGCTCCCCGGGGCCCTGACCGGCGAGGAGTCGCAACTTGCCTTGCAGGAGGGGGCGTTGTACGTGCCGCGGGTGGCCCGGGTCGAAGCGGGTGGGGTGCTGGAGCTGCCCGCTTCCGTTGACGACGCCGCCGCGTGGCGGTTGGACATCGAGCAGAAGGGGACGCTGGAGGGCCTGGCATTGGTCTCCAGTCCCGATGCGATACAGGAGTTGACGGCTGGTCAGGTGCGGGTGTCGGTGCGCGCTGCCGGGGTGAACTTCCGCGACGTGCTCAACACCCTGGGGATGTATCCCGGCGAGGCCAGGGACTTCGGTCTCGAAGGCGCCGGGGTGGTGACCGAGGTGGGCCTGGATGTGGTGGGCCTGGCGGTCGGTGACCGGGTGATGGGGATGTTCCCGTGGGCGTTCGGCCCCGTCGCGGTGGCGGATGCGCGGACCGTGGTGCGGATTCCGGCGGGGTGGTCGTTCGCACAGGCAGCGTCGGTGCCGATCGTGTTCCTGACTGCCTACTACGCGCTGATGGACCTCGGATCGGTGCGGGCAGGGCAGCGAGTGCTGGTGCATGCGGCCGCCGGTGGCGTCGGCATGGCGGCCGTTCAACTGGCCCGGCATCTGGGCGCGGAGGTGTTCGGCACGGCGAGCGCCGGCAAGTGGGGGACGCTCCGGGGGTTGGGCCTGGACGCCGCGCACATCGCCTCGTCCCGCGACCTCGGCTTCGAGGGCGCCTTCGGGGACACGACGGACGGTGGCGGAGTCGACCTGGTGCTCGATTCGCTGGCCGGTGAGTTCGTGGACGCCTCGCTGCGGCTGCTGCCGCGCGGCGGGCGGTTCCTGGAGATGGGCAAGACCGACATCCGGGATCCCGAGGTGGTGGCGCAGGCCCATCCGGGCGTTGCCTACCAGGCGTTCGACCTGATCGAGGCGGGCCCGGACCGGATCGGCGAGATGCTCGTCGCCCTGGTGGAGCTGTTCGACTCCGGAGTGCTGGAGCCGTCGCCGGTGACGGTGTGGGATGTTCGGCAGGCACCGGAGGCGTTCCGCTACCTGAGCCAGGCCAAGCACGTCGGCAAGGTCGTGCTGACCATCCCGGTGGCCCTGGATCCGGACGGAACCGTCCTGATCACCGGCGGCACGGGTGGACTGGGCGCGCTGGTGGCCCGCCATCTGGTGACCGAGCGGGGCGTCCGGCAGCTGCGGCTGGTCAGCCGGCGCGGCCCGGCCGCCCCCGGCGCGCCCGAGCTGGCGGCGGAGCTGACCGCGCTGGGCGCCGAGGTCTCGGTCCTCGCCTGCGACGTCGCGGATCGGACCGTACTCGGGGCGGTGCTGGACTCGGTCCCGGCCGAGCATCCGCTCACCGCGGTCGTGCACACAGCCGGCGTACTCGACGACGGTGTGGTCACCTCGCTGACACCGGAGCAGCTCGATGCGGTGCTGCGGCCCAAGGTCGACGCGGCGGTGAACCTCCACGAGCTCACCCGGGACCTTGACCTGTCCGCCTTCGTGGCCTTCTCGTCCTCCGCCGGAGTGCTGGGAGCCCCGGGCCAGGCCAACTACGCCGCCGCCAACGCCGTCCTCGACTCACTGGCGCAGCTGCGCAGGACGCTGGGCCTGCCGGCGGTCTCGCTGGCCTGGGGGCCGTGGTCCCGGACCACCGGCATGACCAGCAGCCTCACCGCGACCGATATGCGCCGGATGGCGCGGGCCGGGCTCCCGGCGCTCACCCCCGACGCCGGCCTGGCGTTGTTCGACGCCGCGCTCGGTCGGCCCGAGCCCCTGCTGCTGCCGATGTCCGTCGACACAGCCCAACTGGGCACGGCCGGACCCGTACCGGCGCTGCTGAGCGGACTGGTGCGGGCACGTCCGCGCCGTGCGGCCGCGGCCGAGACGGGTGGGGCGGATGCCGCAGCGAGCCTCAGCCTGCAGCTGTCCTCGATGAGCACTGCCGAACGGCTGCGGGCGGTCCTGAACGTGGTGTGTGAGCAGGCCGCAGCCGTCCTCGGCCACGGCTCGGCCGCTGCCGTCGACTCCGACCAGGCCTTCAAGGAGCTCGGATTCGACTCGCTGACCGCCGTGGAACTGCGCAACCGGTTGAACACGGCGATCGGAATCCTGCTCCCCGCCACCCTGGTGTTCGACTACCCGACCCCCGACGTGCTCGCGGGACACCTCTGCACGGAGCTGTTCCCCGGGACGGACGCGGCGTCGGCAGCCGCCTCCGAACCGGAAGAGGCAGCGATCCGCAAGCTGTTGCTGGCGATCCCGATCACGGCGCTCCGGGCTTCCGGCCTGCTGGACGCCGTGCTGAGCCTCGCCCCGGCCCCGGACGGTGCGGCAAGCCCTCAGTCGGCGCCCGAACCGGACGAGGACGACCTCAACAGCATGGATCTCGACGACCTGGTGCGGATGGCACTGGGCACGGCCGAAAGCTGAGTCTCTCCCGTCCCCATCCCGATGAAGCCATCCCGATGATGCCTCGACGATGTCGTGAAGTGTGGAGCTGAAGATGGACGCGTCCGCGAACAAGGTTGTCGAAGCCCTCCGTGCCTCCCTCCGGGAGAATGAGCGGCTGCGCAAGCAGAACCAGCAACTGACGGATGCCGCCTCCGAGCCTGTGGCCATCGTCTCGATGAGCTGCCGCTTCCCGGGCGGCGTCAGCACGCCGGAGGAGTTCTGGCGGCTGGTGGACGAGGGCACCGACGCGTTCTCCGACTTCCCTGACGACCGTGGGTGGGACCTCGCTGCGCTGCTTCCCGACGGCGACGGCGGCGGGGCCTCGCAGGGTGGCTTCGTCGAGGGCGCGGACCGCTTCGACGCGGGCTTCTTCGGGATCTCGCCGCGCGAGGCATTGGCGATGGACCCGCAGCAGCGCATGCTGCTTGAGGTGTCGTGGGAAGCCGTGGAGCGGGCCGGCATCGCCCCGGCCTCCCTGCGGGGAAGCCGCACCGGCGTGTTCGTCGGCTGCAGCAACCAGGAGTACGGCTCGGCGCTGCGCGACATCCCCGAGAACACCGAGGGCCACGTCCTCACGGGCACGGCCAACAGCGTGGTCTCCGGTCGTGTCGCCTACACGCTGGGCCTGGAGGGTCCGGCGGTGACGGTGGATACGGCGTGTTCGTCGTCGCTGGTGGCGCTGCATCTGGCGGTGCAGGCGCTGCGGTCGGGCGAGTGCTCGATGGCGCTGGCCGGTGGTGTGGCTGTGATGTCCACGGCAGGGGCGTTCGTGGAGTTCAGCCGTCAGGGCGGCATGGCCTCGGACGGCCGGTGCAAGGCGTTCTCGGAGAACGCGGACGGCACGGGGTGGGGCGAGGGCGCAGGGCTCGTGCTGTTGGAGCGGCTGTCGGATGCACGGCGGAACGGGCATACGGTGCTGGCGGTGGTGGCCGGAAGCGCGGTGAACCAGGATGGTGCGTCGAATGGTCTGACGGCGCCGAACGGCCCTTCGCAGCAACGGGTGATCCGGGAGGCGCTGGCGGGCGCCGGTCTGACGCCGCGTGACGTGGACGTGGTGGAGGCGCACGGGACGGGCACCTCGCTGGGTGACCCGATCGAGGCGCAGGCGTTGCTGGCGACCTACGGTCAGGACCGTGAGGCGGACCGGCCGTTGTGGCTGGGCTCGGTGAAGTCCAACATCGGTCACACGCAGGCGGCAGCGGGCATTGCCGGGCTGATCAAGATGGTGCTGGCCATGCGGCACGGAGTGCTGCCGCAGACCCTGCATGTGACCCAGCCGTCGAAGCAGGTGGACTGGTCGGCGGGAGCGGTGAAACTGCTGACCGAGAAGCGGGACTGGCCGCAGACCGGACGGCCGCGCCGTGCGGCGGTGTCGTCGTTCGGCATCAGCGGGACGAACGCGCACACGGTGCTGGAGGAGGCTCCGGCGGCGGTCGTTGAGGCGGTTGAGGCGGTTGAGGTGCCTGGGGTGGTGCCGTGGGTGGTGTCGGGGCGTGGTGAGGGGGCGTTGCGGGAGCAGGCGCGTCGGTTGGGTGAGTTGGTGGATGCGGGGGGTGTGTCTTTGGTTGATGTGGGTGGGTCGTTGGTGTCGTCGCGGTCGGTGTTTGAGCATCGGGCGGTGGTGTTGGGTGCGGGGTTGGCGGAGTTGCGGGCGGGGTTGGTGGAGTTGGCGGAGGGTGGCAGCTCTGCTTCGGTGGTTCGGGGTTCGGTGGTGCGGGGGCGGACGGCGTTCTTGTTCGCGGGGCAGGGTTCGCAGCGGTTGGGGATGGGTCGGGAGTTGTGTGAGGTGTTTCCGGTGTTCGCGGCGGCGTTCGATGCGGTGTGTGAGTTGGTGGATCTGCCGCTGCGGGAGGTCGTCTTCGGCGAGGATGCGGATCTGCTGAACACGACCGAGTACGCCCAGCCCGCATTGTTCGCGGTCGAGGTGGCGTTGTTCCGGTTGGTGGAGTCGTGGGGTATCCGGCCGGACTTCCTGGTCGGCCACTCCATCGGCGAGCTCGCCGCCGCTCACGTCGCGGATGTGTTGTCGTTGGCAGATGCGTGCCGGTTGGTGGTGGCGCGTGGTCGGTTGATGCAGGCGCTGCCCGCTGGTGGGGCGATGGTTGCGTTGCAGGCATCGGAGGAGGAGGTGCTGCCGCTGCTGGGGGACCGGGTCGGCATTGCGGCGGTCAACGGTCCGAACGCGGTCGTGGTGTCGGGGGTGGAGGCTGCGGTCGATGAGGTCGCCCGGTACTTCCGGGGCCTGGGGCGGAAGGCGACTCGGCTGCGGGTGAGTCATGCGTTCCACTCGCTGTTGATGGAGCCGATGTTGGCGGAGTTCCGCGAGGTGGCGGAGAGCATCAGCTTTGAGCGGCCGCGTATCGCGGTGGTGTCGAATGTGACGGGGCGGGTGGCGACGGCGGAGGAGTTGACGTCGCCGGAGTACTGGGTGTCGCATGTGCGTGAGCCGGTGCGTTTCGCGGATGGTGTCGGCGCGTTGGAGCAGGTCGGGGCCGTCCGGTTCCTGGAGTTGGGGCCCGACGGCACGCTGACCGCCCTGGCGCAGGCCTGCATCGCCAACGCGGACAGTGTTGTGGTCCCGGGGTTGCGCAAGGACCGCCCCGAGCCCACCGCGCTGCTGACCGCCGTCGCCGGGCTCTTCACCCACGGCACCGACGTCGACTGGACCGCCCTGCTCCCCGGCGCCGGCCGCGTCGACCTGCCCACCTACCCCTTCCAACGCACCCGCTACTGGCCGCAGTCCACCGGAGCCTCGCTCGGCGACCTGGGTGCGGTGGGTCTGGCCCCAGCCGGGCACCCGCTGCTGGGCGCGGTCCTGGCCCATGCGGATTCCGATGCTCTGATCCTGACGGGGCGTCTGTCCGTGCAGACGCAGCCCTGGCTGGCCGATCACGTCGTGTCCGGTGCGATCCTGCTGCCCGGCACGGCCTTTCTGGAACTCGCCCTCCACGCGGGTGACCAGGTCGGTTACGGACACGTGGAGGAACTGACGCTCGAAGCCCCGTTGGTCCTTCCGGAGCGCGGCGCGGTCCAAATCCAGCTGATCGTCAGTGCGCCCGACGAATCGGGTCGACGCAGCCTGGGCGTCTACTCGCGTCCGGACGGTGATCTGACCGGTCAGCCCTGGTCACGGCATGCCTCGGGCACGCTGCTCGTGGAGTCGGCGCAGCAGTCGGCCGGTCTTGCGCTGTGGCCGCCGCTCGATGCCCAGCCGGTGCCCGTCGAGGGCAGCTACGACCGGCTGGCCGCAGCGGGGTTCGACTACGGGCCGATGTTCCGCGGCCTGAAGGCCGCCTGGCAGCACGGTGATGTGCTGTTCGCCGAGGTCAGGCTGCCGGAGGTGGCGGAGACCGAGGCGCGGCGCTTCGGCCTGCACCCCGCGCTGCTGGATTCCGCCCTGCACACCCTGGGCCTGGTTTCGAGCGCGGGCAGCACAGATGCGGACAGCGCCGACGGCGACGGCCGAGGCCGCCTCCCGTTCTCCTGGTCCGGCATCACCCTGCACGCCACCGGCGCCTCCCTGCTGCGAGCACGGCTCACGCTGCACGGTGCGGAGGGCGTCGCCCTGGAACTGGCGGATGACTCAGGCCGTCCCGTGGCCACCATCGACTCCCTGCTCCTGCGGCCGATGTCAGCCGAGCAGGCCGGCGCGGCCCGGTCCGCGCAGTCGGACACGCTGTTCGGAGTGGAATGGGTCCCGGTCGCCGGCAGCTCGGCCACGGAGCAGGCCGACGTCGGTCCCCTGGTGCTGACCTCGTCCGCCGAGTTGCTCGCCTTGGCCGAGTCCGGCGACGAGGTGTCGGCGGACGTCCTCCTGCGGGTGGCTGGAGTCAACGACGGCTTGGCGGATGCCGCGCACGCGGTGACCGGAAGCGTGCTTGGCGCGGTGCAGGAGTGGTTGGCGCAGGAGCGGTTCGAGGGTTCGCGGTTGGTCGTGGTCACCGAGGGTGCGGTGACCACCGACCAGCAGTTGCCGGATCCGGTTTTGGCGGCGGTGTGGGGCCTTGTGCGCGCGGCACGGGTGGAGAACCCGGGTCGCTTCGCGCTGGTGGATGTCGACGGTTCGGCGGAGTCGTGGGCGGCGGTCGCGGGCGCGTTGGCCTCGGGTGAGCCGGAGTTGGCGGTGCGTGCGGGCGCCGTGTTCGTCCCGAGGCTGAGCCGGGTCGGTGCTCGGACCGGCGTGTTGCCGCTGCCCGAGGGAGCCGGCGCTTGGCGCTTGGACATCGTGGAGCAGGGGACGTTGGAGGGCCTGGGGTTGGTCGCCTGTCCCGAAGCGGTGGAGGAGTTGGCGGCGGGGCACATACGGGTGTCGGTGCGCGCGGCGGGTGTGAACTTCCGAGATGTGCTGAACGCGCTCGGGATGTATCCGGGCGGGGCGAAGGACTTCGGCCTGGAAGGCGCCGGGGTGGTGACCGAGGTCGGCCCAGGCGTGGTGGGCCTGGCTGTGGGCGACCGGGTCATGGGGATGTTCCCCGGCGCCTACGGGCCGGCAGCGGTGGCGGACGCGCGGATGATGGTGCGGATTCCGGCGGGTTGGTCGTTCGCGCAGGCGGCGTCGGTGCCGCTGGTGTTCCTGACGGCGTACTACGCGCTGGTGGATCTGGGCGATGTGCGGCCGGGGGAGCGGGTCCTGGTGCACGCGGCGGCCGGTGGGGTCGGTATGGCCGCAGTACAACTGGCCCGGCACCTGGGCGCGGAGGTGTTCGGCACAGCGAGCGAGGGCAAGTGGGAGGCGCTGCGAGGGCTGGGTCTGGACGACGCCCATATCGCCTCGTCGCGCGACCTGGATTTCGAGGGCGCGTTCGGGGCTGCCACGGATGGCGGTGGCGCGGACGTGGTGCTGGACTCGCTGGCCGGTGAGTTCGTGGACGCCTCGCTGCGGCTGCTGCCGCGCGGGGGCCGGTTCCTGGAGATGGGCAAGACCGATGTCCGCGACGCCGATGTCGTGGCGCAGGAGCACCCCGGTGTGGCCTATCGGGCCTTCGACCTGCTGGAGGCGGGTCCGGAGCGGACCGGCGAGATGCTGGCCGCGCTGGTGGAGTTGTTCGAGTCCGGCGTGATTGTGCCTTCGCCCGTCGCGGTCTGGGATGTGCGACAGGCACCGGAGGCGTTCCGGTACCTGAGCCAGGCAAGGAACATCGGCAAGGTGGTGCTGAGCGTCCCGTCGGTCCTGGACGTGGACGGCACGGTGTTGGTGACGGGTGGTACGGGTGGTCTGGGTGCGTTGGTGGCGCGTCATCTGGTGGTGGAGTGGGGTGTGCGGCATCTGGTGTTGGCGAGTCGGCGTGGGTTGGCGGCGCCGGGTGCGGGGGAGTTGGCGTCGGAGCTTGCGGCGCTGGGTGCCGAGGTCTCCGTCGTCGCGTGTGACGCGGCGGACCGGGACGCGCTGGCGGGGCTGTTGGCGGGGGTGTCGGTGGAGCATCCGTTGACGGGTGTGGTGCATACGGCCGGTGTGTTGGACGACGGGGTGGTGTCGTCGCTGACGCCGGAGCGGTTGGCCGTGGTGCTGCGTCCGAAGGTGGATGCGGCGGTGAACCTGCACGAGCTGACGCGCGACCTGGACCTCTCCGTGTTCGCGTTGTTCTCCTCGGTCGCGGGCACGTTCGGTGGTGCGGGGCAGGGCAATTACTCGGCTGCCAACGCGTTCCTGGACGGCTTGGCGCGGGTGCGCCACGGTCTTGGGCTGGCGGCGACCTCGCTGGCCTGGGGTCCGTGGGCCCAGGGCGCCGGCATGACCCGCGAGTTGGGCGCCACGGACCTGCGCCGGATGGCGCGCGGCGGCATGCTGCCGCTGACCCCCGAGCAGGGCCTGGCGGCGTTCGAGGCGGCCTGCCGCGGCAGCGAGCCGGTCGTGGTGCCGATCGCTCTGGCCCACGCGACCCTGCGTGATCCGCAGGCGGTGGCGGGGGTGCCCGCGATGCTGCGCGGTCTGGCGACGACCTCGACGCGGCGTATGGCCTCGTCCTCGGCGAGCACGGCGGCGGGCAGCTTCAAGGACCGACTGAGCGTGCTGCCGCCTGCCGACCGCGAACCGGCGATCGTCGGTCTGATCCGTACTCAGACGGCTCTGGTGCTGGGGCATGCGGGTCCCGAGGCGGTCGACCCCAACCGCGACTTCCGCGGCCTGGGGGTGGACTCGCTGACGGCGGTCGAGCTGCGCAACCGCCTCAACACGGCCACCGGGCTTCGGCTGCCGGTCACTCTGGTCTTCGACTACCCGTCACCCCTGGCGCTGGCCCGCTTCGTCCGCGGCGAGCTGCTCGGCGACGAGGCGGCGGCCGGGTCCGTGACAGTCGCCGGAGCGGTCAGCAGCACCGCCGACGAGCCCATCGCCATCGTCGGGATGGGCTGCCGGTTGCCGGGGCAGATCACCACGCCCGAGCACCTGTGGGAGCTGGTCTCCACCGGCGGCGACGCGATCGTCCCGTTCCCGACCGATCGAGGATGGGACCTGGAGTCCCTCTATGACCCCGACGCGCTCCGGGGCGGCACCAGCTACGTGGGAGAGGGCGGCTTCGTCTCGTCGATCGACGGGTTCGACCCGGGGTTCTTCGGCATCTCCCCGCGCGAGGCGCTGGCGATGGACCCGCAGCAGCGCATGCTGCTGGAGGTTTCGTGGGAGACGGTCGAGCGGGCGGGCGTGGATCCGCGGTCGTTGCGCGGCAGTCGCAGCGGTCTGTTCGTCGGCTGCGGCTACCAGGGCTACGGTTCGGCGCTCACGGACGTCCCGGAGGACATCCGGGGGCTGCTGCTCACCGGCAGCGCCGGGAGCGTGGTCTCGGGGCGGGTGGCGTATGCGCTGGGCCTGGAGGGTCCGGCCGTGACGCTGGACACGGCGTGCTCGTCCTCGCTGGTCGCGCTGCACCTGGCGGCACGGTCGCTGCGGTCGGGCGAGTGCGATCTCGCGCTGGCGGGGGGCGCGACGCTGATGTCGACGCCGGAGATGTTCGTGGAGTTCAGCCGCCAGGGCGGACTGGCGGCCGACGGTCGCTGCAAGGCGTTCGGCGAAGGAGCCGACGGCACGGCGTGGTCCGAGGGCGTCGGCATGCTGCTGTTGGAGCGGTTGTCGGATGCGCAGCGCAACGGGCACCCGGTGCTCGCCGTCGTCCGTGGCACCGCGGTGAACCAGGACGGTGCGTCGAACGGTCTGACCGCGCCGAACGGGCCGTCGCAGCAGCGGGTGATCCGGGAGGCCCTGGCCGACGCCGGGTTGACGGCTCAGGACGTGGACGCGGTGGAGGCGCACGGAACGGGCACGGCGCTGGGCGATCCGATCGAGGCGCAGGCGCTGCTCGCGACCTACGGCCAGGACCGTGAGCCGGAGCGGCCGCTGTGGCTCGGTTCGGTGAAGTCGAACATCGGCCACACCCAGTCGGCGGCGGGCGCCGCCGGGCTGATGAAGATGGTCTTGGCGATGCAGCACGGCGTGCTGCCGCGCACCCTGCATGTGACCGAGCCGTCCTCGCATGTGGACTGGTCGGCCGGCGAGGTGCGGCTGCTGACCGAGCCGCGCGAGTGGCCGGAGGCGGCCGAGCGTCCGCGCCGGGCCGCGGTGTCGGCGTTCGGCATCAGCGGTACCAACGCCCATGTGGTCATCGAGCAGGCCCCGGCTGTCGTCGCTGTCGTGTCGGGGGGCGGCCCCGCAGTGACGGGGCCGGTGCCGTGGGTGGTGTCCGGGCGCAGCGCGGAGGCATTGCAGGCCCAGGCCGCGAGCCTGGTCGCGCATCTCGGCCGGCGCGAGGAGCTGTCACCGGGTGACGTCGGCTACTCCCTGGCGACCACGAGGTCCACGTTCGAGCACCGTGCGGTGGTGCTCGGAGCGGACCGGGAGAGCCTGGTGGAGGGGCTGCGATCGGTCAGTCGGGGTGGGACGACGGGTGCGAATGCCACGGTCGGTGCCGTGGGTTCCGGCGGTGCGACGGCGTTCCTGTTCGCGGGGCAGGGTTCGCAGCGGTTGGGGATGGGTCGGGAGCTGTGTGAGGCGTTTCCGGTGTTCGAGGCGGCGTTTGATGCGGTGTGTGGGCTGGTGGATGCTCCGCTGCGGGAGGTTGTCTTCGGGGATGACGCCGAGTTGTTGAACAGCACGGAGTTCGCGCAGCCGGCATTGTTCGCGGTTGAGGTGGCGTTGTTCCGGTTGGTGGAGTCGTGGGGGGTGCGTCCGGATTTCCTGGTGGGTCATTCGGTGGGTGAGTTGGCGGCGGCGCATGTGGCGGGTGTGTTGTCGTTGGAGGATGCGTGCCGGTTGGTGGTGGCGCGGGGTCGGTTGATGCAGACGCTGCCTGCTGGTGGGGCGATGGTCGCGTTGCAGGCCTCCGAGGCCGAGGTGCTTCGGCTGTTGGATGGGCAGGTCGGAGTTGCGGCGGTCAACGGTCCGAACGCGGTCGTGGTGTCGGGTGTCGAGGCGGCGGTCGAGGGACTCGCCGAGCACTTCCGGGGCCTGGGGCGTAGGGCGACGCGGTTGCGGGTGAGCCATGCCTTCCACTCGCCGCTGATGGAGCCGATGTTGGCGGAGTTCCGCCGGGTGGCGGAGAGCGTGGAGTACGGGACCGCGCGCGTGGCGATCGTCTCGAATGTCACCGGCGAACTCGCCACTGCAGGGGAGTTGGCCTCGGCGGAGTACTGGGTGTCGCACGTGCGGCAGGCGGTGCGCTTCGCGGACGGTATTCGTGTGCTGGAGGATCGGGGGGTCACCCGTTTCCTGGAGCTGGGTCCGGACGGGACCCTGACCGCGACGGCGCAGCTCTGCCTCAGCACGGAGGACAAGCTGCTGGTCCCGACTCTGCGCAAGGACCGGCCCGAGGCGATGAACCTGCTCGGAGCACTGGCCCGGGTGTGGGCGCACGGGGTCGACGTCGATTGGGCGCAGGCATTCAGCGGCACCAATGCCATACAGGTCGAGCTTCCGACGTACGCCTTCCAGCACCAGAGCTTCTGGCTGGGAGCGGAGTCCGGAGGAGTTGCGGAGAAGGCTGCCGGACCACTGGAGACGGTCGATGCCCGCTTCTGGGAGGCGGTCGAGCGCGAGGACATCGAGTCGCTGACGGAGACTCTGGGATTCGAGGGCGACGCACTCGGCACCCTTGTCCCGGTTCTGTCCTCCTGGCGGCGGAAGCAGCAGGAGCAGTCTGCTCTGGACTCCTTGCAGTACAAGGTGAGTTGGGAACCGGTCACGGAGAGCGGGGCGGTGACGCCGACCGGTGGGACGTGGCTCCTGGTCCTTCCTGTCGGTCTGGCTGCGGACGACGACATCGTCGGGGCCGTCCGGGACGGGTTGGCGGGCGTTGGCCCGGTCGTGTTGCTGGAGGCGGCGTCGGAGTTGGATCGGGTGGTGTTGGCGGAGCGGTTGCGTGCGTTGGTGGTGGGTGGGGAGCCGGTGGTGGGTGTGGTGTCGTTGTTGGCGGTTGCTGGGGACAGTTGGGACGTCGGTTTGAGTTCGACGTTGGTGTTGGTGCAGGCGTTGGGTGATGCGGGTGTGGGTGGTCGGTTGTGGGTGGTGACGTGTGGTGGTGTGTCGGTGGGGGGTTGGGATGGGGTGGTGGATCCGGTGCAGGCGTCGGTGTGGGGGTTGGGTCGGGTGGCGGCGTTGGAGGTGCCGGAGCGGTGGGGTGGGTTGGTGGATGTGCCGGGGGTGGTGGATCGGCGGGTGGTGGGGCGCCTGGCCGGTGTGCTGGCCGGTTCGGGTGAGGATCAGGTGGCGGTGCGGCGGTCTGGGGTGTTCGGTCGGCGGTTGGTGCGGGTGTCGGGGTCGGGTGGTGGTTCGGGTGTGGTGTGGCGGGCTGGTGGGACGGTGTTGGTGACGGGTGGTACGGGTGCGTTGGGTGTGCGGGTGGCGCGGTGGTTGGCGGGGGCCGGGGTGGGTCGGTTGGTGTTGACGAGTCGTCGGGGCATGGCGGCGCCGGGTGCTGTGGAGTTGGTGGCGAAGTTGGCGGGGCTGGGGGTCGAGGCGGTCGTTGAGGCGTGTGATGTCGCGGATCGCAGCGCGGTGGAGGCCCTGCTGGAGCGGTATCCGGTGGATGGGGTGGTGCATGCGGCGGGTGTGGTGGATGACGGGGTGATTGATGGGTTGACGGTGGAGCGGTTTGCTTCGATGCGGGCGAAGGTGCTGGGTGCGGTGTATCTGGATGAGTTGACGCGGGATCGGGAGTTGGACGGGTTTGTGGTGTTCTCGTCGTTCGCGGGGGTGGTGGGTGCTCCGGGTCAGGGGACCTATGCGGCGGCGAATGCGTTCCTGGACGGGTTGGTGGAGCGGCGTCGGGCGCATGGACTGGTGGGCACGGCGGTGGCGTGGGGTCCGTGGGCCGAGGGCGGGATGGCCGGTACGGAGCAGGTGTCGTCGCGGTTGCGTCGTGGTGGGGTGCTGCCGTTGAGCCCGGAGGTGGCGCTGGCGGCGTTGGAGCGGGTGTTGGGTTCGGGTGAGGCGGTGGCGGTGGTCGCCGATGTGGCGTGGGCCGAGTTCGCCCCCGCGTTCACCGGCGTTCGGGCGAGTGCGCTGTTCGGCGGGGTGCCGGAGGCGCGTGCGGCGCTGTCGCGGGTGAGTACTGGCGAGTCTGGGTTGCGGGAGCGGTTGGTGGGGTTGTCGGGGGTGGAGCAGGAGCGGGTGTTGTTGGAGTTGGTGCGGGGGCGGGCGGCTGGGGTGTTGGGGTATGCGGGGGTGTCGGGGGTTCCGGCGGAGCGGGCGTTTCGGGAGTTGGGTGTTGATTCGTTGACGGCGATGGAGTTGCGGAACGGGTTGGGGGTGGTGTGTGGGGTGGTGTTGCCGGCGACGGTGGTGTTCGACTATCCGACGCCGTTGGCGTTGGCGCGGTTTTTGCGGGGTGAGTTGTTGGGTGTGGGTGTTGAGGTGGCGGTGCGGGCGGTGTCGGTGGTTGACGATGATCCGGTGGTGATCGTGGGGATGGGGTGCCGGTTCCCGGGTGGGGTGGTGGGGCCGGAGGACTTCTGGCGGTTGCTGTCCGGTGGTGAGGACGCGATCGACGTCTTCCCCGCCGACCGGGGCTGGGACATCGACGGCTTGTACGACCCGGACTCCCCCGGTCCTGGCACGACCTACGTGAATGTGGGCGGATTTCTGGCGGGTGCGGACCGATTCGATCCGGGGTTCTTCGGGATGAGTCCGCGTGAGGCGGTGGCGACGGATCCGCAGCAGCGGTTGCTGCTGGAGACCTCGTGGGAGGCGCTGGAACGGGCAGGCGTCGATCCGCTGTCGCTGCGTGGTAGCCGGACGGGCGTGTTCGCGGGCACCAACGGCCAGGACTACGCGGGGTTGCTCGCCGCGTCGCCTGACGACTTCGGCGGCCATATCGGCATCGGCAACGCGGCCAGTGTGCTGTCCGGGCGGGTCTCCTACGCCTTCGGGTTGGAGGGTCCGGCGGTGACGGTGGACACGGCGTGTTCGTCGTCGCTGGTGGCGCTGCACCTGGCGGCCCAGTCGCTACGTGCGGGTGAGTGCGATCTGGCGTTGGCCGGTGGTGTGACGGTGATGTCGACGCCGGGCGCGTTCGTGGAGTTCAGTCGGCAGCGTGGGCTCGCGTCCGATGGCCGCTGCAAGGCATTCTCCGACGCGGCCGATGGCACGGGGTGGGCCGAAGGCGTTGGTGTGCTGGTGGTTGAGCGGTTGTCGGATGCGCGGCGCAATGGGCACCCGGTGCTGGCTGTCGTGGCCGGAAGCGCGGTGAACCAGGATGGTGCGTCGAACGGGTTGACGGCGCCGAACGGTCCTTCGCAGCAGCGGGTGATCCGCGAGGCCTTGGCGGCTGCCGGGTTGTCGGGCGCGGACGTGGATGTGGTGGAGGCGCACGGGACGGGGACGTCGCTGGGTGATCCGATCGAGGCGCAGGCGTTGTTGGCGACCTATGGTCAGGGCCGTGGGTCGGAGCGGCCGTTGTGGCTGGGGTCGGTTAAGTCGAACATCGGTCATACGCAGGCTGCTGCGGGTGTGGCGGGTGTGATCAAGATGGTGTTGGCGATGCGGCACGGTGTGCTGCCGCGGACGTTGCATGTGACTGAGCCGTCCTCGCATGTGGACTGGTCGGCCGGCGAGGTGCGGCTGCTGCTGGAGAGCACCGACTGGGTGGTGGACGAGGACCGTCCGCGTCGGGCCGGGGTGTCGGCCTTCGGTGTGTCCGGGACCAACGCGCACGTGATTCTGCAGCAGCCGGCGCAGGACGTGTCTCTGTCGGTGGAGGCGGCTGCGGGTGGGGTAGTGCCGTGGGTGGTGTCCGCGCGCAGTCGGGACGGGCTGTCGGCGCAGGCAGGGCGTTTGCTGGCACTGCTGGCGGAGCGGGACGACCTCGACCCGCCCGACGTGGGCCGGTCGCTGGTGACCACGCGATCGGCGTTTGAGCACCGCGCGGTTGTGGTCGGCGGTGACCGGGCGGAGCTGCTGAGCGGCCTGGAGGCATTGGCTGCGGGGAGGTTCTCGCCGAGTGTGGCGACCGGTGCGGCCGGGTTCGAGGGTCGGACGGCGTTTCTGTTCGCGGGGCAGGGTTCGCAGCGGTTGGGTATGGGCCGGGAGTTGTATGAGGCCTTCGATGTGTTCGCGGATGCCTTCGATGCCATCTGCGCCCGAGTGGACGGAGAACTGGAGCGTCCGCTGCGGGAGGTGATGTTCGGGGACGACGCGGAGCTGCTGAACTCGACGGTGTTCGCGCAACCTGCCTTGTTCGCGGTTGAGGTGGCGCTGTTCCGGCTGGTGGAGTCGTGGGGTGTTCGGCCGGACTTCCTGGTAGGTCATTCGATCGGTGAGCTGGCTGCCGCCCATGTCGCGGGTGTGATGTCGCTGGAGGATGCCTGCCGTCTGGTGACCGCGCGGGGTCGGTTGATGCAGGCGTTGCCGGTTGGTGGGGTGATGGTGGCGTTGCAGGCCTCCGAGGCGGAGGTGCTGCCTTTGCTGGAGGGCGAGGTCGGCGTCGCGGCGGTCAACGGGCCGAACGCGGTCGTGGTGTCGGGTGTGGAGGCGGCGGTCGAGGGACTCGCCGAGCACTTCCGGGGCCTGGGGCGTAAGACGACGCGGTTGCGGGTGAGTCATGCGTTCCATTCGCCGTTGATGGAGCCGATGTTGGCGGAGTTCCGTCGGGTGGCGGAGAGCGTCGGGTATGGGCAGCCGCAGTTGGCGATCGCTTCGAATGTGACGGGTGGGTTGGCCTCGGCCGAGGAGTTGACCTCGGCGGAGTACTGGGTGTCGCACGTCCGGGAGGCGGTGCGCTTCGCCGACGGAGTGCAGCAGTTGGTGGAGCAGGGGGTTACCCGGTTCCTGGAGCTGGGTCCCGACGGGACGCTGACCGCGATGGCGCAGGCGTGCCTCGCGAACGCGGAAGCTGTCGTGGTTCCGGGGTTGCGGAGGGACCGGCCTGAGGTGGCGGTGCTGCTGTCGGCAGTGGGTGGGTTGTTCGCGCACGGTGTGGAGGTGGACTGGTCGGCGCTGTTTGCCGGTACGGGGGCGCGTCGGGTGGATCTGCCCACCTATGCCTTCCAGCACGGTCGTTACTGGCCCACGCCTGCTGCGCCGTCCGAGCAGGCGACCGCGGGGGTCTCGGTGGTCGATGCGCGCTTCTGGGAGGCCGTCGAGCGCGAGGACCTGGAATCCCTCGCTGCGGATATGGAGATCGACCGCACGGCGCCTTGGAGCGATGCCCTTCCTGCGCTTGCCACGTGGCGGCGTCGCCAGCGCGAACAGTCCGCGTTGGATCAGTGGCGTTACCAGGTGACCTGGAATCGACTGGACGACGCATCAACGGAGGCGCTGACCGGCCGCTGGCTGGTGGTCGTGCCGACGGACGCGTCTGCCGGAGCGGCCGAGGCTGACGAGGTGTTGCGCGGGCTGCAGAGCATGGGCAGCAAGGTCGAGGCGTTCCCCTGTGGGCTGGGTGTGGATCGGGTGGTGTTGGCGGAGCGGTTGCGTGCGTTGGTGGTGGGTGGGGAGCCGGTGGTGGGTGTGGTGTCGTTGTTGGCGGTTGCCGGGGGTGGGTGGGATGTGGTGCCGGTGGGTTTGAGTTCGACGTTGGTGTTGGTGCAGGCGTTGGGTGATGCGGGTGTGGGTGGTCGGTTGTGGGTGGTGACGTGTGGTGGTGTGTCGGTGGGGGGTTGGGATGGGGTGGTGGATCCGGTGCAGGCGTCGGTGTGGGGGTTGGGTCGGGTGGCGGCGTTGGAGGTGCCGGAGCGGTGGGGTGGGTTGGTGGATGTGTCGGGGGTGGTGGATCGGCGGGTGGTGGGGCGCCTGGCGGGTGTGCTTGCGGGTGGTTCGGGTGAGGATCAGGTGGCGGTGCGGGGGTCCGGGGTGTTCGGGCGGCGGTTGGCTCGGGTTGTGGGTGCTGGTGGTTCGGGTGTGGTGTGGCGTGTGGGTGGGACGGTGTTGGTGACGGGTGGTACGGGTGCGTTGGGTGTGCGGGTGGCGCGGTGGTTGGCGGGGGCCGGGGTGGGGCGGTTGGTGTTGACGAGTCGTCGGGGTCTGGGGGCGCCGGGTGCTGTGGAGTTGGTGGCGGAGTTGGCGGGGCTGGGGGTCGAGGCGGTCGTTGAGGCGTGTGATGTGGCGGATCGTGGGGCGGTGGAGGCTCTGCTGGAGCGGTATCCGGTGGATGGGGTGGTGCATGCGGCGGGTGTGGTCGAGGACGGGGTGATCGACGGGTTGACGGCCGAGCGCTTCGCCTCGGTGTTGCGGGCGAAGGTGCTGGGTGCGGTGTATCTGGATGAGTTGACGCGGGGTCGGGAGTTGGACGGGTTTGTGGTGTTCTCGTCGATTGCGGGTGTGTGGGGGAGTGGTGGGCAGGGGGCGTATGCGGCGGCGAATGCGTTCTTGGACGGGTTGGTGGAGCGGCGTCGGGCTGGGGGGTTGGTGGGGACGTCGGTGGCGTGGGGTCCGTGGGCTGGGGGTGGGATGGCGTCGGCGGAGGGTGCTGAGGAGCATTTGCGGCGGCGTGGGTTGCCGGCGTTGCGGCCGGAGTTGGCGGTGGCGGCGTTGCAGCGGGTGTTGGAGTGCGGGGATGGGGCTGTGGTGGTGGCGCAGGTGGACTGGGCGCGGTTCGCGCCGGCGTTCACCAGTGGCCGTCCCAGTCCGTTGCTGGCCGACCTCCCCGAAGCCCAGGACGCCCTCAAGGGCATCGCCGCAGCCGCACCCGTCGATGCCGGCGAATCCGTCCTTTACCAATCCCTCGCAGGGCTTCCCTCAGCCGACCGTGAGCAGCAGCTCGTCACCCTGGTCAGGGGCCTTGCAGCGGCCGTCCTGGGCCATGCCGACACGGAGGCCATTGAGGAGGGCAAGGCGTTCCGCGATCTGGGCTTCGACTCGCTCACCGTCGTGGAACTCCGGAACCGCCTCAGCGCCGAGACCGGCCTGAGGCTGCCGACCACCCTGGTGTTCGACTACCCGACTCCACGGCACCTGGCCCGGCACATCAATGACGAGCTGTTCACCGAGGACACCGGCAGCGACACGGCCGTGCTCGCGGACCTGGAACGGATCGCCTCGGCGATTCCAAGGCTTTCCCCAGACAACGACGCCAGGGCTCTCGTGAAGGCCCGACTTCAGAGCATCCTGTCTGAGCTGGGCAATGCGGCGGAGAGCGATCCCAAGGCGGCGGTCTCCCAGCAGCTCGACACGGCCTCCGACGATGAGATCTTCGACTTCATCAACAAGGAACTTGGCCGATCCTGAGCACCGCGTCACTGGTGATCCGCTTCGGTACTACAACGTATGGGGCAAATTCCAATGGCTAATGAAGACAAGCTCCGGGATTACCTCAAGTGGGTCACCGCAGACCTCGCGGACACCCGTCGACGGCTCCAGGAAATGGAGTCGAAGGCGCAGGAGCCTATTGCCATCGTGGGCATGAGTTGCCGGCTTCCTGGCGCGGTGCGTTCGCCCGAGGACTACTGGCAATTGCTCTCCGGCGGCGTCGACGCGATCTCCGAGTGGCCGAGCGACCGCGGTTGGGACGTCGAGGCCCTGTATGACCCGGACTCCGATCGGGCCGACACCAGCTACTCGCGCGAAGGCGGCTTCGTCTACGACGCGGGGGACTTCGATCCGGCGTTCTTCGGGATCTCGCCGCGCGAGGCCGTGGCGATGGACCCGCAGCAGCGGTTGCTGCTGGAGACGTCCTGGGAGGCGTTCGAGGGTGCCGGGATCGACCCGGAGACGGCGCGGGGCGGCCGGGCCGGTGTCTTCGTCGGGTGCAGTGGCCAGGAGTACGGGGCGGGTCTGAGCGACATCCCCGATGACGTCCGAGGCCACCTGCTGACCGGCAACTCCACCTCCGTCGTCTCCGGGCGAGTGGCCTACGTGCTGGGCCTTGAGGGTCCGGCGGTGACAGTGGACACGGCGTGTTCGTCGTCGCTGGTGGCGTTGCACCTGGCGGTGCAGTCGCTGCGATCGGGTGAGTGCGACCTCGCTCTGAGCGGTGGCGTGACGGTGATGTCGACTCCGGGCGCGTTCATCGAGTTCAGCCGGCAGCGCGGGATGGCGGTCGACGGCCGTTGCAAGGCGTTCTCGGAGTCGGCCGACGGAACCGGCTGGGCCGAGGGCGTCGGCATGCTGCTGTTGGAGCGGCTGTCGGATGCGCAGCGCAACGGGCACACCGTGCTCGCGGTCGTCCGTGGTTCCGCGGTGAACCAGGACGGTGCGTCGAACGGTCTGACCGCGCCGAACGGCCCCTCGCAGCGTCGTGTGATCCGGGAGGCGTTGACCGGCGCGGGTCTGACGCCGCGTGACGTGGACGTGGTGGAGGCGCACGGGACAGGAACCTCGCTCGGTGACCCGATCGAGGCGCAGGCGCTGCTCGCCACCTACGGCCAGGGGCGGTCCGCGGACCGGCCGTTGTGGCTTGGGTCGGTGAAGTCGAACATCGGTCACACCCAGGCGGCCGCAGGCGTGGCCGGTGTGATCAAGATGGTGCTTGCGATGCGGCACGGTGTGCTGCCGCGGACGTTGCATGTGACGGAGCCGTCCTCGCATGTGGACTGGTCGGCCGGCGAGGTGCGGCTGCTGACCGAGCCGCGCGAGTGGCCCGAGGAGGCCGACCGGCCGCGGCGCGCCGCAGTTTCGGCGTTCGGTGTCAGCGGCACCAACGCGCACACCATTCTGGAGGCCGCGCCGCTGCCGCTGCCGACCGAGACCGCTCAGGCGGACGGTTCGGAGAGCCCCGTCGAGCAGCAGCCCGTGCCGCCGGTGCTGCCGTGGGTGCTGTCCGCACGCAGTGAGGAGGGTCTGCAGGCGCAGGCCGCCCGGCTGCTGTCGCACGTCGCGGACCACCCCGAGGACGCTCCCGTCGATACGGCGTGGTCGTTGGCCGCGCATCGGTCGGCGCTGCCGTATCGCGCCGCCGTGCTCGGGAAGAGCCGTGAGGAACTCGTTCAGCGACTCGGTCGGCTCGCCCAGGGGAAGCAAAGCGAAGGCATCGTCGTCGGCTCCGCCCACTCCGGTGGCAAGCTGGCGTTCTTGTTCGCGGGTCAGGGTTCGCAGCGGTTGGGGATGGGTCGGGAGCTGTACGAGGCGTTCCCGGTGTTCGCGGCGGCGTTCGACGCGGTGTGCGCTCTGGTGGATGCTCCGTTGCGGGAGGTTGTCTTCGGGGATGACGCGGAGGCGTTGAACGGCACGGAGTTCGCGCAGCCAGCGCTGTTCGCGGTCGAGGTGGCGTTGTTCCGGCTGGTGGAGTCATGGGGCATTCGGCCGGACTTCCTGCTGGGCCATTCGGTGGGTGAGTTGGCTGCGGCGCATGTGGCGGGGGTGCTGTCGCTGGAGGACGCGTGCCGTCTGGTGGCCGCGCGTGGTCGGTTGATGCAGGCGCTGCCCGCCGGTGGGGCGATGGTCGCTGTGCAGGCCTCGGAGGCGGAGGTGCTGCCGCTGCTGGAGGGTTTTGAAGGTCAGGTCGGCATCGCGGCGGTCAACGGTCCGAACGCGGTGGTGATCTCCGGTGTCGAGGCCGACGTGAAGAGGGTTGCCCAGCAGGTGCGGGCGATGGGGCGTAAGGCGACGCGGTTGCGGGTGAGCCATGCCTTCCACTCGCCGTTGATGGAGCCGATGCTCGCCGACTTCCGCCAGGTGGCGGAGAGCGTGGAGTACCAGGAGCCGCAGCTGGCGATCGTCTCCAACGTCACCGGTGAGCTCGCCTCGCCGGAGCAGTTGGCCTCGGCGGAGTACTGGGTGTCGCACGTGCGGCAGGCGGTGCGCTTCGCGGACGGTATTCGTGTGCTGGAGGATCGGGGGGTCACCCGTTTCCTGGAGCTGGGTCCGGACGGGACATTGACCGCGATGGCGCAGCCCTGCCTCGGCACGGAGGACAAGCTGCTCGTCCCGGTCCTGCGCAAGGACCGACCCGAGGCCGCCAGCACTCTCGCCGCGATCACGCGGCTCTTCGTGAGCGGCGTGGCTCTCGACTGGGCAGCGCTGCTCCCTGGCGCCCGACGGGTGGACCTGCCCACCTACGCCTTCCATCAGCAGCGCTACTGGTTGGCGACCTCGGGCGTGGTGGCCGCCGACAACCGCCCGGCCGAGCGGACCGACGGCCTGGAGGCCGAGTTCTGGGACGCGGTCGAGCGTGGTGATCTGGATGCGTTGGCTGGGTCGTTGGAACTGGATCGGGAGGCACTGGGCGCGTTGGTGCCGGCGCTGTCGTCGTGGCGACGGGGTCGGGTCGAGGCTTCGCGGGTGGATCAGCTGGTGTATGGGGTGGAGTGGAAGCCGCTGGACGCGGTGTCGGGTGGGGCGTTGACGGGTCGTTGGTTGGTGGTGGTGCCGGAGGGTTGTGCCGGGGACGAGTGGGTTGCCTCGGTGATCGACGGGCTGCGGGTGGACACGGTGGTGGTGGAGTGCGAGGCGGGTGTGCAGCGTGGGGTTTTGGCCGAGCGGATTGCCGGTGTGGGCGAGGTAGTGGGGGTGTTGATGCTGGTGGGTGCTGTTGGGGGCGACGTAGTGGAGGCGTTGTGCCTCTGCGCGGTGTTGGTGCAGGCGTTGGGTGATGCGGGTGTGGGTGGTCGGTTGTGGGTGGTGACGTGTGGTGGTGTGTCGGTGGGGGGTTGGGATGGGGTGGTGGATCCGGTGCAGGCGTCGGTGTGGGGGTTGGGTCGGGTGGCGGCGTTGGAGGTGCCGGAGCGGTGGGGTGGGTTGGTGGATGTGCCGGGGGTGGTGGATCGGCGGGTGGTGGGGCGCCTGGCCGGTGTGCTGGCCGGTTCGGGTGAGGATCAGGTGGCGGTGCGGCGGTCCGGGGTGTTCGGTCGGCGGTTGGTGCGGGTGTCGGGGTCGGGTGGTGGTTCGGGTGTGGTGTGGCGGGCTGGTGGGACGGTGTTGGTGACGGGTGGTACGGGTGCGTTGGGTGTGCGGGTGGCGCGGTGGTTGGCGGGGGCCGGGGTGGGGCGGTTGGTGTTGACGAGTCGTCGGGGCATGGCGGCGCCGGGTGCTGTGGAGTTGGTGGCGAAGTTGGCGGGGCTGGGGGTCGAGGCGGTCGTTGAGGCGTGTGATGTGGCGGATCGTGGGGCGGTGGAGGCTCTGCTGGAGCGGTATCCGGTGGATGGGGTGGTGCATGCGGCGGGTGTGGTCGAGGACGGGGTGATCGACGGGTTGACGGCCGAGCGCTTCGCCTCGGTGATGCAGGCGAAGGTGATGGGCGCGCTCAACCTGGATGCGGTGTTGGGGGACCGGCAGTTGGACGGGTTTGTGGTGTTCTCGTCGTTCGCGGGGGTGGTGGGTGCTCCGGGTCAGGGGACCTATGCGGCGGCGAATGCGTTCCTGGACGGGTTGGTGGAGCGGCGTCGGGCGCATGGACTGGTGGGCACGGCGGTGGCGTGGGGGCCGTGGGCCGAGGGCGGCATGGCAGACGGTGCGGTGGTGTCGTCGCGGTTGCGTCGTGGTGGGGTGCTGCCGTTGAGCCCGGAGGTGGCGCTGGCGGCGTTGGAGCGGGTGTTGGGTTCGGGTGAGGCGGTGGCGGTGGTCGCCGATGTGGCGTGGGCCGACTTCGCCCCCGCGTTCACCGGCGTTCGGGCGAGTGCGCTGATCGGCGGGGTGCCGGAGGCACGCGTGGCGCTGAAGGGTGTGACCTCGGGGGTTGTGGTTGCTGGGTCTGGGTTGCGGGAGCGGTTGGTGGGGTTGTCGGGGGTGGAGCAGGAGCGGGTGTTGTTGGAGTTGGTGCGGGGGCGGGCGGCTGGGGTGTTGGGGTATGCGGGGGTGTCGGGGGTTCCGGCGGAGCGGGCGTTTCGGGAGTTGGGTGTTGATTCGTTGACGGCGATGGAGTTGCGGAACGGGTTGGGGGTGGTGTGTGGGGTGGTGTTGCCGGCGACGGTGGTGTTCGACTATCCGACGCCGTTGGCGTTGGCGCGGTTTTTGCGGGGTGAGTTGTTGGGTGTGGGTGTTGAGGTGGCGGTGCGGGCGGTGTCGGTGGTTGACGATGATCCGGTGGTGATCGTGGGGATGGGGTGCCGGTTCCCGGGTGGGGTGGTGGGGCCGGAGGACTTCTGGCGGTTGCTGTCCGGTGGCGAGGACGCGATCGACGTCTTCCCCGCAGACCGGGGCTGGGATCTGGACGCGTTCTACGACCCCACCCGTGAGCGGCCCGGTTCGAGCTATGTGAGCGTCGGCGGGTTCCTGGAGAGCGCGGACGGGTTCGATCCGGGGTTCTTCGGGATGAGTCCGCGTGAGGCGGTGGCGACGGATCCGCAGCAGCGGTTGCTGCTGGAGACCTCGTGGGAGGCGCTGGAACGGGCGGGTATCGACCCGACGTCGGTGCGCGGTAGCCGGACGGGTGTGTTCGCGGGCACCAACGGCCAGGACTACGCGGCGCTGCTGGTGCTGTCGCCCGACGACTTCGGCGGCCATGTCGGGACGGGCAATGCGGCCAGCGTGCTGTCCGGGCGGATCTCGTATGCGCTGGGCCTGGAGGGTCCGGCGGTGACGGTGGACACGGCGTGTTCGTCGTCGCTGGTGGCGCTGCATCTGGCGGCCCAGTCGCTGCGTGCGGGTGAGTGCGATCTCGCGCTGGCCGGTGGTGTGACGGTGATGTCGACGCCGGGCGCGTTCGTGGAGTTCAGCGCGCAGGGCGGCCTTGCGGCTGACGGCCGGTGCAAGCCGTTTTCGGATACGGCGGACGGCACCGGCTGGGGCGAAGGCGTTGGTGTGCTGGTGGTTGAGCGGTTGTCGGATGCGCGGCGCAATGGGCACCCGGTGCTGGCTGTCGTGGCCGGAAGCGCGGTGAACCAGGATGGTGCGTCGAACGGGTTGACGGCGCCGAACGGTCCTTCGCAGCAGCGGGTGATCCGCGAGGCCTTGGCGGCTGCCGGGTTGTCGGGCGCGGACGTGGATGTGGTGGAGGCGCACGGGACGGGGACGTCGCTGGGTGATCCGATCGAGGCGCAGGCGTTGTTGGCGACCTATGGTCAGGATCGTGGGTCGGAGCGGCCGTTGTGGCTGGGGTCGGTGAAGTCGAACATCGGTCATACGCAGGCTGCTGCGGGTGTGGCGGGTGTGATCAAGATGGTGTTGGCGATGCGGCACGGTGTGCTGCCGCGGACGTTGCATGTGACGGAGCCGTCCTCGCATGTGGACTGGTCGGCCGGCGAGGTGCGGCTGCTGCTGGAGAGCACCGACTGGGTGGTGGACGAGGACCGTCCGCGTCGGGCCGGGGTGTCGGCCTTCGGTGTGTCCGGGACCAACGCGCACGTGGTTCTGCAGCAGGCTCCGCAGCTGGAATCCGTCCCGGCGGGACTGGAGGCGGCTCCGCCCGGGGCTGTGCCGTGGGTGGTGTCCGCGCGCAGTCGGGACGGGCTGTCGGCGCAGGCAGGGCGTTTGCTGGCCTTGGTGGCAGAGCGGGATGAACTCGACCCGCGCGACGTGGGCCACTCGCTCGCGGCGACGCGGTCGGCATTCGAACATCGCGCGGTTGTGGTCGGTGACGACCGGACCGAGCTGCTGCGGGGCCTGGAGGCTTTGGCGGCCGGGGAGTTCTCGCCGAGTGTGGCGACCGGCGATGCCGGGTTCGAGGGTCGGACGGCGTTTCTGTTCGCGGGGCAGGGTTCGCAGCGGTTGGGTATGGGCCGGGAGTTGTATGAGGCCTTCGATGTGTTCGCGAATGCCTTCGACGCCATCTGCGCCCAGGTGGACGGGGAACTGGAACTCCCTCTGCGCGAGGTGGTGTTCGGGGAGGACGCCGAGCGGCTGAACGGCACCGCATTCACTCAGCCGGCGTTGTTCGCGGTCGAGGTGGCGTTGTTCCGGTTGGTGGAGTCGTGGGGTGTCCGGCCGGACTTCCTCATCGGTCATTCGATCGGTGAGTTGGCGGCGGCGCATGTGGCGGGGGTGCTGTCGCTGGAGGACGCGTGCCGTCTGGTGGTGGCGCGGGGCCGGTTGATGCAGGCGTTGCCGAGTGGCGGGGCGATGGTGGCGTTGCAGGCCTCCGAGGCGGAAGTACTGCCCTTGCTGGAGGGCGAGGTCGGCATCGCGGCGGTCAACGGGCCGCACGCGGTGGTTGTCTCCGGTGAGGAGGCCGCCGTGCTGGCGGTCGCCGAGCGGATCGAGGCGCTCGGGCGGAAGGCGTCGCGGTTGCGGGTGAGTCATGCGTTCCATTCGCCGTTGATGGAGCCGATGTTGGCGGAGTTCCGTCGGGTGGCGGAGAGCGTCGGGTATGGGCAGCCGCAGTTGGCGATCGTTTCGAATGTGACGGGTGGGTTGGCCTCGGCCGAGGAGTTGACTTCGGCGGAGTACTGGGTGTCGCACGTTCGGGAGGCGGTGCGCTTCGCGGACGGTGTCGAGGAATTGGTGGTGCAGGGGGTTACCCGGTTCCTGGAGCTGGGTCCTGACGGGACGCTGACCGCGATGGCGCAGGCGTGCCTCGCGAACGCGGAAGCTGTCGTGGTTCCGAGCTGTCGGAAGGACCGGCCTGAGGTGGCGGTGCTGCTGTCGGCGGTGGGTGGGTTGTTTGCGCACGGTGTGGAGGTGGACTGGTCGGCGCTGTTTGCCGGTGCGGGGGCGCGTCGGGTGGATCTGCCCACCTATGCCTTCCAGCACGGTCGTTACTGGCCCACGCCTGCTGCGCCGTCCGAGCAGGCGACCGCGGGGGTCTCGGTGGTCGATGCGCGCTTCTGGGAGGCCGTCGAGCGCGAGGACCTGGAATCCCTCGCCGCCGACCTGGAACTCGACGAGCAGGTGCTCGGCACCGTAGTGCCGGCGTTGTCGCAGTGGCGTCAGCAGCGCAACGAGCAGTCCGCCCTCGACAGCCACCGTTACGGCGTGACGTGGAAGGCGCTGGTCAACCCGGCCCGCGAGACGCAGCTCAGCGGGAAGTGGCTGGTCGTGGTCCCCACCGGCCAGGTCGACTCGGACTGGGTGGGCTCGGTGCTGGACGGGCTGGCTTCGAGTGGGGCGCAGATCGTCCCGGTGGAGTGTGGGCTGGGTGTGGATCGGGTGGTGTTGGCGGAGCGGTTGCGTGCGTTGGTGGTGGGTGGGGAGCCGGTGGTGGGTGTGGTGTCGTTGTTGGCGGTTGCCGGGGGTGGGTGGGATGTGGTGCCGGTGGGTTTGAGTTCGACGTTGGTGTTGGTGCAGGCGTTGGGTGATGCGGGTGTGGGTGGTCGGTTGTGGGTGGTGACGTGTGGTGGTGTGTCGGTGGGGGGTTGGGATGGGGTGGTGGATCCGGTGCAGGCGTCGGTGTGGGGGTTGGGTCGGGTGGCGGCGTTGGAGGTGCCGGAGCGGTGGGGTGGGTTGGTGGATGTGTCGGGGGTGGTGGATCGGCGGGTGGTGGGGCGCCTGGCGGGTGTGCTTGCGGGTGGTTCGGGTGAGGATCAGGTGGCGGTGCGGGGGTCCGGGGTGTTCGGGCGGCGGTTGGCTCGGGTTGTGGGTGCTGGTGGTTCGGGTGTGGTGTGGCGTGTGGGTGGGACGGTGTTGGTGACGGGTGGTACGGGTGCGTTGGGTGTGCGGGTGGCGCGGTGGTTGGCGGGGGCCGGGGTGGGGCGGTTGGTGTTGACGAGTCGTCGGGGTCTGGGGGCGCCGGGTGCTGTGGAGTTGGTGGCGGAGTTGGCGGGGCTGGGGGTCGAGGCGGTCGTTGAGGCGTGTGATGTGGCGGATCGTGGGGCGGTGGAGGCTCTGCTGGAGCGGTATCCGGTGGATGGGGTGGTGCATGCGGCGGGTGTGGTCGAGGACGGGGTGATCGACGGGTTGACGGCCGAGCGCTTCGCCTCGGTGTTGCGGGCGAAGGTGCTGGGTGCGGTGTATCTGGATGAGTTGACGCGGGGTCGGGAGTTGGACGGGTTTGTGGTGTTCTCGTCGATTGCGGGTGTGTGGGGGAGTGGTGGGCAGGGGGCGTATGCGGCGGCGAATGCGTTCTTGGACGGGTTGGTGGAGCGGCGTCGGGCTGGGGGGTTGGTGGGGACGTCGGTGGCGTGGGGTCCGTGGGCTGGGGGTGGGATGGCGTCGGCGGAGGGTGCTGAGGAGCATTTGCGGCGGCGTGGGTTGCCGGCGTTGCGGCCGGAGTTGGCGGTGGCGGCGTTGCAGCGGGTGTTGGAGTGCGGGGATGGGGCTGTGGTGGTGGCGCAGGTGGACTGGGCGCGGTTCGCGCCGGCGTTCACCAGTGGCCGTCCCAGTCCGTTGCTGGCCGACCTCCCCGAAGCCCAGGACGCCCTCAAGGTCGCTCTGACACCGGGCGTTGAGCCGGGAGGCAGCAAGCTTCAGCAGCGCCTCGCCGGGCTCTCCATGATCGAATGCGACCGTGCCCTGCTTGATCTGGTCCGCGCCCGTGCCGCCTCGGTCCTCGGCTACGCCGATCCGACTCTGCTGGAGACCGGCCGAGCCTTCCGGGACCTGGGCTTCGACTCGCTCACGGCGGTGGAACTCCGGAACCGGCTCAACGCCGAGACCGGCCTGCAACTCCCTGCCACCCTGGTGTTCGACTACCCCACCCCGGTGGACCTGGCCGGATTCCTCCGCGACGCCCTGTTCGGCGTGAGCGCCGCCGTGCTGCCTCCCACCCGGGACGCGGTTGGCGTCATGGACGACCCGATCGCCATCGTCGGCATGAGCTGCCGGCTGCCCGGCGAGGTCGCCGGACCGGACGATCTCTGGCGGCTGGTGGTCGAAGGCCGCGACGCGATCTCCGTGTTCCCGACCGATCGCGGTTGGGACCTCGGCGCGCTGCACGGCTCGGAGGGCGGCGCGGCCGGCCGGAGCCACACCCGTACGGGTGGCTTCCTGCATGACGCTCACCAGTTCGACCCCGCCTTCTTCGGGATCTCGCCGCGCGAGGCGGTCGCGATGGACCCCCAGCAGCGCCTGCTGCTTGAGGTGGCCTGGGAGACCTTCGAGCTCGCGGCGGTCGAAACGGGCACGGTCCGGGGCAGCCGCACCGGAGTCTTCATCGGTGCCGGAAGTTCGGGCTACGGCTCCGGGCTGCAGGAGGTGCCCGACGGTCTCGGCGGTCATCTGCTGACCGGTATCTCCGGCAGCGTGCTCTCCGGTCGCGTCGCCTACGCGCTCGGCCTCGAAGGCCCGGCGGTGACCGTCGACACGGCCTGCTCGTCGTCGCTGGTCGCGCTGCACCTGGCGGTGCAGTCGCTGCGGTCGGGCGAGTGCGACCTCGCGCTGGCCGGTGGCGTCACCGTGATGGCGGACCCCGGAGCCTTCGTCGAGTTCAGCGCTCAGGGCGGCCTCGCGGTCGACGGACGCTGCAAGGCGTTCTCGGACGCGGCTGACGGCACCGGCTGGGCCGAGGGCGTGGGTCTGCTGCTGGTCGAGCGGCTCTCGGACGCGAGGCGCAACGGGCACACCGTGCTCGCGGTCGTGGCCGGCAGTGCGGTGAACCAGGACGGTGCGTCGAACGGTCTGACCGCGCCGAACGGCCCCTCGCAGCAGCGGGTGATCCGCGAGGCGTTGGCGGGCGCCGGTCTGGCACCGCGCGACATCGACGCAGTGGAGGCGCACGGCACCGGCACCACGCTCGGTGACCCGATCGAGGCCCAGGCACTGCTCGCGACCTACGGCCAGGACCGGCTGGAGGGCCGTCCGCTCTGGCTGGGGTCGCTGAAGTCGAACATCGGCCACGCCCAGGCGGCTGCCGGTGTCGCCGGTGTGATCAAGATGGTGCAGGCGATGCGGCACGGTGTGCTGCCGCGCACCCTGCACGCGGAGGTCCCCTCGTCGCAGGTCGACTGGTCCGCCGGTGAGGTGCGGCTGCTGACCGAGAACACCGACTGGCCGATGGAGGAGGACCGTCCGCGCCGGGTCGGAGTGTCGGCGTTCGGCGTGTCCGGGACGAATGCTCACGTGATCATCCAGCAGGCGCCGCAGCAGGAGGGCGTCACGCCGGAGCAGGAGCGCGTCGCGCCGGAGCCGGGAGCCGGCGCCGCCGGGCCGGTCCCGTGGGTGGTGTCCTCGCGAAGCCGTGAGGGTCTGTCGGCGCAGGCCGCGCGCCTGCTGGCGCGGCTGGCCGATGCGCCCGACACCGACCCGCTTGACGTGGGTCATTCGCTCGCCGTCACCCGGTCGGTGTTCGAGCATCGCGCGGTCGTCGTCGGAGCCGACCGGGCCGAGCTGCTGAACGGCCTGACGGCCTTGGCCGCCGGGGAGTCCGCCGCCCAGGTGGTCACCGGTGCGGTCGGGTTCGAGGGGCGGACGGCCTTCCTGTTCGCCGGTCAGGGCTCGCAGCGGCTCGGCATGGGCCGTGGGCTCTACCAGGCGTTCGAGGTCTTCGCGGAGGCCTTCGACGCCGTCTGCGCCCAGGTGGACGGGCAGTTGGAGCGCCCCCTGTATGACGTGGTGTTCGGCACGAGCGCGGACGCGGATGCCGACCCGGAGCTGCTGAACAGCACCGCCTTCGCGCAGCCCGCGCTGTTCGCGGTCGAGGTGGCGATGTTCCGGCTGCTGGAGTCGTGGGGTATCCGGCCGGACTACCTGCTCGGCCACTCCATCGGTGAGCTGGCCGCCGCCCATGTCGCGGGTGTGATGTCGCTGGAGGATGCCTGCCGTCTGGTGGTGGCGCGTGGTCGGTTGATGCAGGCGCTGCCCGCCGGTGGGGCGGTGGTGGCGCTGGAGGCCTCCGAGGCCGAGGTGCTGACGCTGCTGGAAGGCCGCGGGACCGGGGTCGGTATCGCGGCGCTCAACGGCCCGAACGCGGTCGTGGTGTCCGGCGAGGAGGCCGCCACCCTGGAGGTCGCCGCCCGGATCGAGGCCCTCGGCCGCCGGACCAAGCGGCTCCGGGTGAGCCACGCCTTCCACTCCCCGCTCATGGAGCCGATGCTGCGCGAGTTCCGCCAGGTGGCGGAGAGCGTGGACTACCAGGTGCCGCATCTGACGATCGTCTCCAACGTCACCGGCGATCTGGCCACGGCAGCGGAACTGGCCTCGCCGGAGTACTGGGTGTCGCACGTCCGGCAGGCGGTGCGCTTCGCCGACGGCATCAGGCAGCTTGAGCAGCACGGCGTCACCCGGTTCCTGGAGCTGGGCCCGGACGGGACGCTGACCGCGATGGCGGCGGTGTCCGCGTCCGAGGTCGGCGGAGTCATGGTGCCCGGCCTGCGCGAGGACCGGGCCGAGGTCGGTGCGCTGCTGTCCGCAGTGGCCGCGCTGTTCACGCACGGCACGGAGGTGCACTGGTCGGCGCTGTTCGACGGCACCGGCGCCCGCACCGTGGAGCTGCCCACCTACGCCTTCCAGCGCCGCCGTTACTGGCTGGAGGTGACGCCCCCGGGCGGCGACCCCGCCTCGATCGGCCTGGTGCCGATCGACCACCCCCTGCTCGCCGCTGCCGTTCCCATGGCCGACAGCTCGGAGCTGCTGCTGACGGGACGTCTCTCCCTGGCCGCCCAGCCCTGGCTGGCCGACCACCGCATCGCCGGGACGGTCGTCGTCCCGAGCACCGCGCTCCTCGAACTGGCGGTGGTAGCGGGCGACCAGATCGGCTGCGACCAGGTCCGCGAACTGATCCTGGAGGCACCGCTGCAGGTACCGGACCGGGGATCGGTCCGGCTCCAGGTGCGGATCGAGGAGCCGGATGCGCTCGGCACCCGCGCGCTCACGATCCACTCGCGCCCGGACGCCCTCGCCGACGACGGTTCCGATCGCGACCACTGGACCCGGAACGCCAGCGGCAGCCTGATCGCCGGCGCGACCCAGCAGCCGCAGGACACCGCCGACTTGGAGGTCTGGCCGCCTGCCGACGCCGAGCCGCTGGACCTGGACGGCGTCTATGACCGCCTCGCCGCGAACGGCTTCGACTACGGACCCGGATTCCGCGCCCTGACTGCCGCATGGCAGCAGGCCGACGAGGTGTTTGCGGAGGTCACCCTCCCCGAGGGCGCACAGGCCCTGGCCGGACGCTTCGGCCTGCATCCGGCGCTGCTGGACGCCGCGCTGCACCCGATGGGCCTGGGCACGCTGAAGGACCTCTCCGCCGGCCGGATGCTCTTCGCCTGGCGTGACGCCTCCCTCTTCGCGGACGGCGCCACCACCCTGCGGGTGCGGCTGACCCCGCGCGGCGGCGACTCCCTCTCGCTGCTGGCCGCGGACGGCAGCGGCCGTCCGGTCATCGCGATCGGGTCGATGCTGCTGCGCCAGGTCACCACACCGGCGGCCACCGCCCCATCGGCTCAAACCGAGTCGGCGACGACCGATGCGGGGCTCGCCGCCCCGCGCGCCGAGAGCCCGCGGCAGCTCGAACGCCGCCGTCGCGCGGAGGCCGGGCGCGCCGAGTCGGGTCTGATCCAGAAGCTGACCGGACGTTCCGATGCGGAGCGTCAGCGCGTCCTGCTCGACCTTGTCCGCAAGCAGGTCGCCGTCGTGCTCGACTACGACGGGCCCGAGGACGTGGAGCCCACCCGGGTCTTCAAGGACCTCGGATTCGCCTCGCTCACCGCCGTGGAACTGCGCAACCTGCTCAGCGCCGAGATCGGCGTGGCGCTGCCTGCCACGCTCGTCTTCGACTACCCGTCCTCGCTCGCACTGGCCCGGCACCTGGACCAGGAGCTGTTCGGCCGGCAGGCCGACCGCGGCGTCCCGGTGCGCTCGCTCACCCCGGTCGACCAGGACCCGATCGCGATCGTCGGCATGGCCTGCCGCTACCCGGGCGGGGTCGGCACTCCCGAGGAACTGTGGGACCTGGTGGCGAGTCAGGGCGACGGCATCTCGCCGTTCCCGACCGACCGCAGCTGGGATCTGGCGAAGCTCTACCACCCCGACCCGGACCACCCCGGCACCTGCTACGCCCGCGAGGGCGGGTTCCTGCACAACGCAAGCCAGTTCGACCCGTCCTTCTTCGGTATCTCGCCGCGTGAGGCGACCGCGATGGACCCGCAGCAGCGGCTGCTGCTGGAGACCTCGTGGGAGGCGCTGGAGCGGGCCGGGATCGACCCGACCTCGGTGCGCGGCAGCCTGACCGGCGTCTTCGCCGGTGTGACCTACCAGGACTACATCAACATCCTGACCAACGCCGAGGAGAGCTTCGAGGGCTACATCGGCACCGGCAACTCGCCGAGCGTGCTCTCCGGCCGCATCTCCTACGTCATGGGCCTGGAGGGGCCCTCGCTGTCCGTCGACACCGCCTGCTCGTCCTCGCTGGTCGCGCTGCACCTCGCGGTGCAGGCGCTGCGCCAGGGCGAATGCTCGCTGGCGCTGGCGGGCGGGGTGACCGTGATGTCCACCCCGGGCTCGCTGATCGAGTTCAGCCGCCAGCGGGCACTGGCCAAGGACGGCCGCTGCAAGCCGTTCTCGGCCCAGGCCGAGGGCGCCAGCTGGGCCGAGGGCGCGGGCATGGTCGTGGTGGAGCGGCTGTCCGACGCGCGCCGCAACGGCCACCCGGTACTCGCCGTCATCCAGGGCAGCGCGCTCAACCAGGACGGTGCCTCCAACGGGCTCACCGCGCCCAACGGCCCGTCCCAGCAGCGGGTCATCCGGGCCGCCCTCGCCAACGGCCGACTGACGCCCGACGAGGTCGACGCGGTCGAGGCGCACGGCACCGGCACCACCCTGGGCGACCCGATCGAGGCCCAGGCCCTGATCGCCGCCTACGGCCAGGACCGGGACGAGAACCGGCCGTTGTGGATCGGTTCGCTCAAGTCCAACATCGGGCACAGCCAGGCCGCCGCCGGTATCGGCGGGGTCATCAAGATGGTCATGGCCATCCGCAACGGCGTCCTGCCGCAGACCTTGCACGCCGAGGAGCCAAGCCACGAGATCGACTGGTCGGCCGGCGCCGTGCGGCTCCTGACCGAGCCGGTGACCTGGCCGGACACCGGCCGCCCGCGCCGGGCCGGGGTCTCCGCCTTCGGTATGAGCGGCACCAACGCCCACGTCATCATCCAGCAGGCCCCGCAGCAGTCTCCCCAGCAGGACGAGGCCGTCGACCCCGACGCCGATGCCCCCGCCGCCGCGCTCCCGGTGGTGCCCGCACTGCTCTCGGCCCGCACGGCGGACGGGCTCCGCGGGCAGGCCGCCCGGCTCCGCAGCCACCTGCGGGCCAACCCCGAGCTGGCGCTCGGCGACCTCGCCCGCTCGCTGGCCCTCACCCGCACCGCCTTCGAGTACCGCTCCGTGGTCCTGGCGACCAGCCGGGAGGAGCTGGACCGAGGGCTGCTCGACATCGCCGAGGACCGGATGGTCACCGATGTCGTGAGCGGTGTTGCGAACGTGAGCACCGGGCCGGTCCTGGTGTTCCCCGGACAGGGTGCGCAGTGGGCCGCCATGGGCCGCCAACTGCTGGCCGAGTCGCCGGTGTTCGCGGACCGGATGGCCCAGTGCGAGCAGGCCCTGGCGCCGTTCGTCGACTGGTCGCTGACGGCGGTGCTGCGCGGCGACGAGGACGCGGCGGACCTGGACCGGGTGGACGTGGTCCAGCCCGCGCTGTGGGCGGTCATGGTCTCGCTCGCCCACCTGTGGCGCAGCTACGGCGTCGAACCGGCCGCGGTGGTCGGACACAGCCAGGGCGAGATCGCGGCGGCCTGCGTCGCCGGGGCGCTGTCCCTGGAGGACGGCGCGCGCGTGGTCGCGCTACGCAGCCGGGCCATCGTCGCAATCGCCGGGAACGGCGGCATGATGTCCGTCCCGCTGCCGGTCGAGCAGGTGCGCGAGCGGCTGCGGCCGTGGGGGGAGCAGCTGTCGGTCGCCGCCGTGAACGGACCGTCCTCAGTGGTCGTCGCCGGTGACGCCGCAGCACTGGACGAGTTGTTCAACGCGCTGACCGCGGACGGGGTGCAGGCCCGCAAGGTCTCCGTCGACTACGGCTCGCACTCCAGCCAGGTAGAGCCGATCCGCGAGCAGGTGCTGCAGGCGCTGGCCGGCATCGAGCCGCAACCGGCCGAGATCCCCTTCCTGTCGGCGGTGACCGGGCAGTGGTTGGACACCACCGGACTCGACCCCGAGTACTGGTACACCAACCTGCGGCAGACGGTCCGCTTCGAGGAGGCGATCCGAGCCCTGCTGAAGGCCGGCAACCGTGCGTTCATCGAGGTCAGCCCGCACCCCGTGGTGGCCTTCGGGCTGCGGGAGACCATCGACGACGTCGGCGCCGAGGCCGTGGTGCTGAGCACGCTGCGTCGGGAGCAGGGCGGCCTCGGCCGGTTCCTGACCTCGCTGGCGGAGGCTCATGCTCAGGGCGTGGACGTCGACTGGCGCAGCGTCTTCGCCGGCACCGGCGCGCGGACCGTCGACCTGCCGACCTACGCCTTCCAGCGGCGTCGCTACTGGCCGCAGTTGCGCGACCTCACGGTCGCGACAGACGGGGCGCAGACGGTCGACACCGTGGAGACCTCGTTCTGGGAGACGGTCGAGCAGGAGGACCTCGAAGCCCTCGCCGCGACCCTGGACCTGGGCGGCGAGGCACCCTTGAGCGAGGTGCTGCCCGCGCTGTCCAGCTGGCGGCGCAACAGCCGGGAGAAGTCCACTCTCGACAACTGGCGCTACACCGTGGGCTGGTCGCCGCTGTCCCAGGAGGGAACCGGCACGCTGTCCGGCAGTTGGCTGCTGGTCGTCCCGGCCGATCAGGTCGGCGGCACTGTCAGTGGCGAGCTTGTCGAGGGCGCCCGCCGGGCGCTGGACGCCAACGGCGCCCGGGTCCGGCTGGTCGAGGTGGGCGATGCCGCCACCGACCGTGGCAGCCTCGCCGAGCAGCTTCGCGCCGCCCTTGACGAGGATGGCGGTGACCTGCCGCTCAACGGCGTGCTGTCGCTGCTCGCGCTGGCGGAGCGTCCGCATCCCGAGTTCAGCTCCGTGCCGGTCGGCCTGGCGGCGACGCTGTCGCTGATCCAGGCACTGGGCGACCTCAAGGTCGAGGCGCCGCTGTGGTGCGGCACCCGGGGCGCGGTCGTGGTCAGCGACCCCGAGCAGATCGCCAGCTCCCCCCAGGCGCTGATCTGGGGCCTGGGACGGGTGGCCGCACTCGAACACTCCGACCGCTGGGGCGGTCTGCTGGACCTTCCCGCGACGCTGGACACCCGGGCCGGTGTGCGGCTGTCCTCGGTCCTGGCCGACCCGCGCGGCGAGGACCAGATAGCAGTCCGCGCTTCCGGGGCCTTCGGCAGGCGACTGCTGCGCGCCCCGCTGGGCAGCGCGCCGGTGGAGGACGGCTGGCGTCCGCGCGGCACCGTGCTGGTCACCGGCGGTACCGGCGCGGTGGGTGGCCATGTCTCCCGCTGGCTGGCCGGACTCGGCGCCGAGCACCTGCTGCTGACCAGCCGTCGGGGCGCGGACGCCCCCGGCGCGGCGGAGCTCACGGCCGAGCTGAACGCGCTCGGAGCCGAGGTCACCATCGCCGCCTGCGACGTCTCCGATCGCGAGTCGCTGCGCGAACTGCTCGCCTCCGTGCCCGCGAAGTACCCGCTGGACGCGGTGCTGCACGTCGCGGGCTCGCTGGACGACGGCGTCATCGACGCCCTGGACGCGGGCCGTCTTGACCCGGTGCTCCGGGTGAAGGTCGGCGGCGCGCTCAACCTGCACGAGCTGACCAAGGACCTGGACCTCTCCGCCTTCGTCCTGTTCTCCTCCACCTCCGGAACCATCAGCGGCTCCGGTCTGGGCAACTACGCACCGGGCAACGCCTTCCTGGACGCGCTGGCCCTGCAGCGCCGGGCAGCCGGGCTGCCCGCGACCGCCGTCGCCTGGGGCCACTGGGCCGACGGCGGTATGGGCGACGGAGCGGTCGGCGATCGACTGCGCCGCTTCGGTGTCTACGACATGGCCCCGGAGCTGGCCTGCGCCGCGCTGCTCCAGGCCCTGGACCACGGAGAGACCTGCGTCGCCGTCACCGACCTCGGCTGGGACCGGTTCGCCCCCGCGTTCAGCGGATCGCGGCCCAGCGCCCTGCTGCTCGAACTGGCCGACGCACAGCGCGTGCTGCGCGCCGCCACCAGCGCGGGGGCCAAGGACGGCGCGGGCCAGGAGGTCTCGATGCTGCGGCTGCACGTGGCCGACCTGCCCGAGTCCGAGCGCGCCGACGCGGTCCTCGACGTCGTCCGCGGCTATGTGGCCACCGTCCTCGGCTACGAGGGCCCCGAGGCCGTCGAACCGGGTCGGGCCTTCAGCGACCTGGGCTTCGACTCGCTCAGCGCGGTCGAACTGCGCAACGGCATGAACAAGATCACCGGGCTGCGGCTGCCGTCCACCCTGGTCTTCGACTACCCGAACTGCGGCGAACTCGCCCGGCTGCTACTGGCCGAGATGTCCGACGGGCAGCCGGAGGCGGCACTGCCCGCGGTCGTCGCCACCTTCGTGGACGACGACCCGATCGCGATCGTGGCGATGAGCTGCCGCTTCCCCGGCGACGTGCGCACCCCGGAGCAGCTGTGGCAGCTGCTGGACAGCGGCGGCGACGCCGTCGCCCCGTTCCCGACCGACCGTGGCTGGGACCTTGAGGCGATCTACCACCCGGATCCGGACCACCCCGGCACCTCCTACGCCAACGAGGGCGGTTTCATCGCCGACGTCGACCAGTTCGACCCGGCGTTCTTCGGGATCTCGCCACGCGAGGCGGTGGCGATGGATCCGCAGCAGCGGTTGCTGCTGGAGACCTCGTGGGAGGCGTTCGAGCGGGCGGGTATCGACCCGGTCTCGCTGCGCGGCAGCCGCACCGGGGTGTTCGCCGGCACCAACGGCCAGGACTACCCCGGCCTGCTGGTCGCCTCGGGCGAGGACTACGAGGGCTACATCGGGACGGGCAACGCCGCCAGCGTCGTCTCCGGCCGTGTCTCCTACACCTTCGGGTTGGAGGGGCCGGCGGTGACGGTGGATACGGCGTGTTCGTCGGCGCTGGTGGCGCTGCATCTGGCGGTGCAGGCGCTGCGTTCGGGTGAGTGCGACCTCGCGTTGGCGGGTGGTGTGACGGTGATGTCGACGCCGGGTCTGTTCCTGGACTTCAGTCGTCAGCGCGGGTTGGCGGCCGATGGTCGGTGCAAGGCGTTCGCGGACCAGGCGGACGGTGCGGGTTTCTCAGAGGGTGCGGGGATGCTGCTGGTCGAGCGGTTGTCGGACGCGCGGCGCAACGGGCATGCGGTGCTGGCGGTCGTCGCCGGGTCCGCGGTGAACCAGGACGGTGCGTCGAACGGTCTGACCGCCCCGAACGGCCCCTCGCAGCAGCGGGTGATCCGGCAGGCTCTGGCGGGTGCGGGGCTCTCGGCGTCCGATGTGGACGTGGTGGAGGCGCACGGCACGGGCACGACGCTGGGTGACCCGATCGAGGCGCAGGCGTTGCTGGCCACCTACGGTCAGGACCGGCCTGCGGATCGGCCGTTGTGGCTGGGTTCGGTGAAGTCGAACATCGGTCACACTCAGGCGGCGGCCGGCGCGGCCGGGCTGATCAAGATGGTGCTGGCGATGCGCCACGGTGTGTTGCCGCAGACCCTCCACATCGACGCCCCGTCCTCGCACGTGGACTGGTCGGTCGGCGCGGTGGAACTGCTCACCGAGAAGCGTGAATGGCCTGCGGACGAGGGCCGTCCGCGCCGCGCGGGCATCTCCTCCTTCGGGATCAGCGGTACCAACGCGCACACCATCCTGGAGGAGCCGCCCCGTGCGGAGGATCAGGAGCACCGTGCACAGGAGGCAGCGGAGACCGAGGAGAACGGCGTGGAGCGGATGACCTCCGTCGGAACCCCGGTGGGCGTGGTGCCCTGGGTGGTCAGTGGCAAGACCGCCGCTGCCATGCGTGGCCAGGCCGAGCGGCTGTCCGGGTTCGCGGTCGGCGACGAGGGCCCTGCGCTGCACGACATCGGCGCCTCGCTGGTGACCTCGCGGTCGGTGTTCGACCACCGGGCCGTGGTGCTTGGTGCGGACCGGGTCGAACTGCTGGGCGGACTTGCCGCGTTGGCGGGCGGCGAGAGCGCATCGAACGTGGTGTCCGGGCTGGCCAGACGCGAGGGCCGCACGGCGTTCCTGTTCGCGGGGCAGGGCTCACAGCGGCTGGGGATGGGCCGGGAGCTGTATGAGGCGTTCCCGGTGTTCGCCGAGGCCTTCGACGCGGTCTGCGCGCTGGTCGACACTCCACTGCGGGAGGTGGTGTTCGGCGCGGACGCCGAGGCGCTGAACAGCACCGCGTTCGCGCAACCGGCGCTGTTCGCGGTCGAGGTGGCGCTGTTCCGGCTGGTCGAGTCCTGGGGGATCACCCCGGACTACCTGGTCGGCCACTCCATCGGCGAACTGGCCGCAGCCCATGTGGCGGGCGTGCTGACACTGGAGGATGCCTGCCGCCTGGTCGCGGCGCGCGGACGGCTGATGCAGGCACTGCCGGCCGGCGGTGCGATGGCGGCCCTCCAGGCATCCGAGGCAGAGATTCTGCAGCTCCTGGGCGACGATGTTGGTATCGCGGCCGTCAACGGCACGAACGCCGTCGTGGTCTCGGGTGTTGAGGCCGCGGTCGACGAGATCGCCGAACAGATCCGAGGCATGGGCCGGAAGGCGACCCGACTGCGCGTCAGTCATGCCTTCCACTCCCCGCTGATGGAGCCGATGCTGGCGGAGTTCCGGCAGGTGGCGCAGAGCATCGCCTACGAGCGCCCGCGTCTCGCCGTGGTCTCCAACGTCACCGGTGAACTGGCCACTGCCGAGCAGCTGATGTCGCCCGAGTACTGGGTGGGACATGTCCGGGAGGCGGTCCGATTCGCCGACGGGGTGCGCTGGTTGGAGCAGCACAAGGTCACCCGCTTCCTGGAGCTGGGCCCCGACGGCACGCTGACCGCGATGGCCCTGGGCTGCCTGGCTGACGACGACGCCCTGCTGGTCCCGGCCCTGCGCAAGGACCGCCCGGAGCTGACCGCGCTGCTCACGGCCATGGCCGGGCTGTTCACCCACGGCGTCGACGTCGACTGGGCGGCCCTCTTCCCCGGCGCCGGACGCGTCGCGCTCCCCACCTACGCCTTCCAGCGCAAGAGCTACTGGCCGCGCTTCACCAACACCAACGCGAGGCTCGGGGACCTCGGTTCGGCCGGCCTCGCCTCTGCCGAGCACCCGCTGCTCAGCACCGCCGTCCAGGTCGCCGGGACCGACGAGTTCCTGTTCACCGGTCGGCTGTCGCTGCAGTCGCACCCGTGGCTGCGTGACCATGCGGTCAGCGGGACGGTGCTCTTCCCCGGCACCGGCTTCCTGGAGCTCGGCCTGCGGGCCGCCGACGAGGCGGGCTGCGGCGGGGTGGAGGAACTGACCATCGCTGCACCGCTGGTGGTGCCCGAGCGCGGCGGCGTGCGGCTGCAGGTCGTCGTGAGCGCGCCGGACGACTCCGGTCACCGGACCCTGGACGTGTATTCGCGTCCGCAGGACGCCCCGGACGAGCAGCCGTGGATCCTCAACGCCAGCGGCTCGCTCGCGGCTCGCGGCTCCGCACCCACCGAGCAGCCCTTCGATTTCGCGGTCTGGCCGCCGCGCGACGCGGTGGTGCTCGGGGTCGACGGCTTCTACGAGCGCTTCGCGGAGCAGGGCTTCGCCTACGGCCCGGTGTTCCAGGGCCTGCAGGCGGTCTGGCAGCGCGGTGACGAGATCTTCGCCGAGGTCGGCCTCCCGGAGGAACACGAGGCGCTCGCGGGCTCGTTCGGCATCCACCCGGCGCTACTCGACTCCGGACTGCACGCGATGATGTTCGTCTCCATGGCTGACACCGGCCACGGACGGCTGCCGTTCTCCTGGAACGGCGTCTCGCTGCGGGCCTCGGGCGCACGCGCCTTGCGGCTGCGGCTGGTCCAGTCCGGGCCGGAGGCGGTGTCGCTGGAGCTGGCGGATCCGGCCGGACTCTCGGTCGCCTCGATCACCTCGCTGCAGCTGCGCCAGGTCTCCGGCGAGCTGATCAGCAGCGCCGGCGAGTCCGCCTTCCGCGAGTCGCTGTTCCAACTGGACTGGGTCCAGGCCCTGGTGGCGGAGCTGCCGCAGAGCGGGACCGCCCACTGGGCCGTGGTGGGTGAGGACGCCCACACCCTGGCCGTCGATCTGAGCAGCGGGCGCGTCACCGTCTCCCCCTGCACCGACCTGTCCGAACTCGTCGGTCTGGGCGCCGACCTGCCCGAGGCGGTGCTGTTCCGCTGCGATGTGAAGGGCTCCAGTGATCGGAAACAAACTGGCGAGGACCTGGTCGCGGCCACCCACGAGGTGACCGGCCGAGTCCTGGAGGTGCTGCAGAAGTGGCTGGCCGAGCCCGCCTTCGAGACGGCGAGGCTGGTGCTGCTGACCCGTGGCGCGGTGACAGGGGACCAGCGGTCGCCGGATCCGGCGCTGTCGGCCGTCTGGGGCCTGGTGCGGGCGGCGCTGGTCGAGAACCCAGGCCGGTTCGTGCTGCTGGATGTGGACGGGGCGGCCGAATCCTGGGACACCGTCGCCGATGCCGTGGCCTCCGGGGAACCGGAGCTGGCGGTTCGTCAGGGAGTCGCCTACGTCCCGCGCCTGGGACGGGTGGCCACCCGCTCGGCCGCCCTCCCGCTCCCCGGGGACGCCGCCGCCTGGCGGCTGGACATCGCCGAGATGGGCACCCTGGAGGGCCTGGCCCTGGTCGAGTGCCCGGACGCGGTAAGCGAGCTGACGGCAGGTCAGGTGCGGGTCTCGGTCCGCGCCGCGGGCCTCAACTTCCGCGACGTGCTGAACGCGCTGGGCATGTATCCGGGCGAGGCCGGCCTGCTCGGCGGCGAGGGCGCGGGCGTGATCACCGAGGTCGGTCCGGGCGTGGCGGGGCTGGCGGTCGGCGACCGGGTGATGGGCATGTTCTTCGGCGCCTTCGGTCCGCTCGCGATCGCCGACGCACGAACCGTGGTGCGCGTCCCGTCCGGTTGGTCCTTCGCCCAGGCGGCGTCCGTGCCGATCGTCTTCCTGACCGCCTACTACGCGCTGGTGGACCTGGGCAGACTCCGCTCCGGCGAGAAGGTCCTGGTGCACGCGGCGGCCGGCGGCGTCGGCATGGCGGCGGTCCAACTCGCCCGCCACCTGGGCGCGGAGGTGTTCGGCACGGCCAGCGCGGCCAAGTGGCCGGCGCTGCGCAGGCTTGGCCTGGACGACGACCACATCGCCTCCTCCCGAGACCTCGGCTTCGAGTTCGCCTTCGGCGCGGCCACTGACGACGACGGCGTGGACGTCGTCCTGGACTCGCTGGCGGGCGAGTTCGTCGACGCCTCGCTGCGGCTGCTGCCGCGCGGCGGCCGGTTCCTGGAGATGGGCAAGACCGATGTCCGCGAGCCGGCGGCCGTCGTACAGGAGCACGCCGGCGTGAAGTACCGGGCGTTCGACCTGTGGGAGGCCGGGCCCGAGCGGATCGGCGAGATGCTGGCCGCGCTGGTGCGGCTGTTCGAGTCCGGTGCGCTCAACCCGTCCCCGGTGACGGTGTGGGACGTCCGGCAGGCGCCGGAGGCTTTCCGCTACCTGAGCCAGGCCAAGAACATCGGCAAGGTGGTGCTGACCGTCCCGACCCCGCTGCGCACCGACGGAACCGTCCTGGTCACCGGCGGTACCGGGGGTCTGGGCGCATTGGTGGCCCGGCATCTGGCCACCGAGCGCGGCGTCGGCCACCTGGTGCTCGCCAGCCGTCGCGGCTGGGACTCACCCGGGGTGGGAGCCCTGGTCGAGGAGCTGTCCGGGCGGGGCACCGAGGTCACCGTCGTCGCCTGCGACGCGGCCGACCGCGAGTCGCTGGCCGAACTGCTCGGCGCGATCCCGGCCGAGCACCCGCTCACCGCGGTCGTCCACACGGCGGGTGTCCTGGATGACGGCGTGCTGTCCTCGCTCACCCCGGAGCGGATGTCCGCGGTGCTGCGTCCCAAGGCGGACGCGGCGGTCAACCTGCACGAACTGACGCAGGGTCTGGATCTGGCCGCCTTCGTGCTGTTCTCCTCCGTCGCGGGCACCTTCGGCAGCGCCGGCCAGGGCAACTACTCGGCGGCCAACGCCTTCCTGGACGGCTTCGCCCAGGTCCGGCGCGGCCTGGGCCTGCCGGCCACCTCCCTCGGCTGGGGCGCCTGGGCCTCGGCCACCGGGATGACCAGCGAGCTCAGCGAGGCGGACCTGCGGCGGATGGGGCGCGGCGGCATGCTGCCGCTCAGCGCGGACCAGGGACTGGGCCTCCTCGACAGCACCGCACTGGACCCGACGGCCGTCCCGGACCGGGCCGCCCTGCTGCCGATGAACCTGGACGTCTCGGTGCTGCGCGCCCACGCCGAGGCGGTGCCGCCGCTGCTGCGCAACCTGGTCCGGACACCGACCCGGCGCACCGCCGAAACCGGTGCCCGGGCCGCGGGCGGCCAGGCCGATCTCGGCCAGCGGCTGGTCGCGCTGGCTCCAGCCGACCGCGAGCAGCTGCTGACCGATCTGGTCTGCGGTCAGGCGGCGGCGGTGCTGGGGCACGCCTCGGCCGAGGGCATCGACCCGGAGCAGGCGTTCAAGGAACTGGGCTTCGACTCGCTCACCGCGGTCGAGCTGCGCAACCGCCTCAACGCTGCGACCAAGCTCCGACTGCCGGCCACGCTGGTGTTCGACTACCCGACGCCGATCGTGCTGGTCGAGTACCTGCTCGGGGAGATCAAGCTCCCAGCCGCCGCCGGAACCCCCGGGCCGCTGCCGCTTCTGGTCGAGCTGGACCGGCTGGAGGCCGCGCTGAGCGCCGCTGCCACTGACGGTGGCGCGGTCGGTGCGGCGGAGTACTCGAAGATCACCGACCGGCTCCTGCACCTCACAGCGAAGTGGAAGGAACAGCGCAACGGTGCCGATGCCCCCGACAAGGACGACGAGGCACTCGACTCCGTTGCGACAGCGGACGAGCTGTTCGACCTGATTGACAAAGAACTCGGAATGCTCTGATCGGTCGGACGCGGGGAACCGCTCGGCTCAAGGATGTGGCGGCTGTGGCAGACGACGACAAGTACCTGGACTACCTCAAGCGCGTGACCGGTGAACTGCGGCAGACGAAGCGGCAGTTGCGGGAGCTGGAGACCAGGGACCAGGAGCCCGTCGCGATTGTGGCGATGGGATGCCGCTACCCGGGGGATGTGAACTCCCCGGAGGACCTCTGGCGACTTGTCGACGAGGGCCAGGACGCGATCTCCGGTTTCCCGGTGGACCGCGGCTGGGACATCGAGGCCGGCTACGATCCCGACCCCGACAAGCCTGGCTCCTTCTACGCCAAGGGCGGCGGCTTCCTGCACGACGCCTCGCGCTTTGACCCGGCGTTCTTCGGGATCTCGCCGCGAGAGGCGCTGGCGATGGACCCGCAGCAGCGCATGCTGCTGGAGGTCTCCTGGGAGGCGTTCGAGCGGGCCGGGATCGACCCCACCTCGGTGCGCGGCAGCAACGCGGGTGTCTTCGTCGGCGCGGCCACCTCCGGTTACGGCGCGGGCGTGTCGGAGTTCCCCGAGGGCGTGCAGGGCCTGTTGCTGGCCGGCAACGCCACCTCGGTCGCCTCCGGCCGGATCGCCTACACCCTCGGGCTCGAAGGCCCCACGGTCACCATCGACACCGCCTGCTCGTCGTCGCTGGTGGCCCTGCACTGGGCCTGTCAGTCGCTGCGCCGCCGCGAGTGCGACCTCGCGCTGGCGGGCGGCGCGGCCGTCATGGGCACACCCGCGATGTTCTACGAGTTCAGCCGGCAGCGTGGGCTCGCGGCCGACGGCCGCTGCAAGGCCTTCTCCGACGACGCCGACGGCACCGGCTGGTCCGAGGGCATCGGCATGCTGCTGGTCGAGCGGCTCTCCGACGCGCAGCGCCTGGGCCACCCCGTGCTCGCGGTGATCCGCGGCACGGCCATCAACTCGGACGGCGCCAGCAACGGCCTGAGCGCGCCCAACGGCCCCTCCCAGCAGCGGGTCATCCGCACCGCCCTCACCAACGCCGGCCTCACCGCGTCCGATGTGGACGCGGTGGACGCGCACGGCACCGGCACCTCCCTCGGCGACCCGATCGAGGCGCAAGCGCTGCTCGCCACCTACGGCAAGGAGCACGACGAGGACCGCCCGCTCTGGTTGGGGTCGCTGAAGTCGAACATCGGGCACTCGCAGTCCGCGGCGGGCGTCGGCAGCATCATCAAGATGGTCATGGCCATGCGCCACGGCGTCCTGCCGCAGACCCTGCACGTCACCGAGCCGTCGCGGCATATCGACTGGACGGTCGGGGCGGTTCGGCTGCTCACCGACAAGATCGACTGGCCACCGACCGACCGACCCCGCCGGGCGGCGGTCTCCTCGTTCGGCATCAGCGGCACCAACGCGCACGTGATCATCGAGCAGGCGCCGGTGCCGGCCGAGGAACAGGCCGCCGAGGGCGCCGAGGACATCCCCCCGCCGCTCGCGCTGCCCGTCGTCCCCTGGGTGGTCACCGCCCGCAGCGAGGATGCGCTGCGGGCGCAGGCCGCCCGACTGCTGTCCCGGCTGCGCGACGGCGAGCAGGCCGAACCGGCCGACGTCGGCTACTCGCTGGCCACCACCCGGGCCGCGCTGGAGTACCGGGGTGTCGTCCTGACGCACGATCAGGAGTCGGCCGTGCGCGGGCTCACCGCGCTGGCCGAGGGCTGCGCCGACCCGGCGGCCGTGCGCGGGCGCACCGTCCGCGGTGCCACCGCCTTCCTGTTCACCGGCCAGGGGTCCCAGCGGCTGGGCATGGGCCGGGAGTTGTATGCGGGGTTCCCGATGTTCGCCACGGTCTTCGACGAGATCTGCGGCCACTTCGACGGCGAACTGCCGCGACCGCTGCGCGAGGTGGTGTTCGGCGAGGACGCCGAGCTGCTCAACGAAACCGGCTACGCCCAGGCGGCGTTGTTCGCCGTCGAGGTGGCGCTGTTCCGACTGCTGGAGTCCTGGGGCGTCAAGCCCAAGTACCTGATGGGTCATTCGGTCGGCGAACTGGCCGCGGCCTGTGCGGCGGGGGTCTGGTCCCTGCCGGACGCCTGCCGACTGGTCGCCGCCCGGGGCCGGTTGATGCAGGCGCTGCCCAGCGGCGGGGCGATGGCGACGCTGCAGGCCTCCGAAGCGGAGGTACTGCCGCTGCTGCAGGGGCGCGTGGACCAGGTCGGGATCGCGGCCGTCAACGGGCCCCGGTCGACAGTGATCTCCGGTGCGGACCACGCGGTCGAACGGGTGGCCGAGCAGGTTCGCGCGATGGGGCGGAAGACGACCCGGCTGCGGGTCAGCCATGCCTTCCACTCCCCGCTGATGGATCCGATCCTGCAGGAGTTCCGCCTGGTGGCGGAGGGCATCACCTACCACGAGCCGCGCCTGGCGGTCGTCTCCAACGTCACCGGCCGGCTCGCCGAGCCGGGGGAGCTCACCACCCCCGGCTACTGGGTCGCGCACGTTCGGCAGCCGGTCCGGTTCGTTGACGGGCTGCGGCGGCTGGAGGCACTCAAGGTCAGCCGGTTCCTGGAGCTGGGCCCCGACGGCACACTGACGGCGATGGCGCAGGGCTGCGTCGAGGGCGACGAGCTGCTGCTGGTCCCCTCGCTGCGCAGGGACCGCCCCGAGGCGGGCGCGCTGCTCGCGGCCGTGTCCGGGTACTTCAGCTGCGGCGGTCGGGTGGACTGGACCGCCCTGTTCGCGGGTACCGGCGCGGGCCGGGTCGCTCTGCCGACGTATGCGTTCCAGCGCGAGCCGTTCTGGTTGGCGCCTACGGCCGCCGCGCAGACCGCCCTGCCGAGCGGAACCGACCCGGCGGACGCCCGCTTCTGGGACGCCGTCGAGGGGGAGGACCTGGCCTCGCTCGCCGACTTCCTCGCGGTGGACCAGGAGTCCCTGCGCACCCTGGTGCCGGCCCTGTCCTCATGGCGGCGCGGACGGCGCGAGCAGGAGCGCCTGGACCGGCTGCGCTACCGGGTGACCTGGGAGCCGCTCACGGCGCTGCCCGAGGCGGCGGTGCACGGGCGCTGGCTGGTGGTGCTGCGCGAGGGCACGGCCCAGGACCCCTGGGTCGCCTCGGTGCTGGACGGACTGTCGGCGCACGGCATCGAGCCGACGGTACTGGAGTGGACACCGGACACGGACCGGGCCCGGTGCGCTGAGGGCATCGGCGCGCTGGGCGAGTTCGCGGGCGTGCTCTCGCTGCTCGCCGTGACCGATGACCTCTTCCGCTCCGTGCAGCTGATCCAGGCGCTGGGCGACGCCGGTGTGGCGGCTCCGCTATGGATCGGAACCCGCGGTGCGGTGTCCACCGGTCGGTCGGACGGCGCACCGGATCCGCTCCAGGCCGCCGTCTGGGGTCTGGGCCGGGTGGCGGCTCTGGAACTCTCCGACCGCTGGGGTGGTCTGCTGGACCTCCCCGAGCAGGTCGACCGCCGCGCGGCCGCACGGCTGGTCGCACTGCTGGCCGACGGCGGTGAGGACCAGGTCGCGGTGCGCGGCTCGGGTGCGTACGCGCGCCGGCTGGTGCACGCCGAAGGCCCGGAACCGGCCGGGCCGGGCTGGCAGCCTCGCGGCACGGTGCTGATCACCGGCGGTACTGGCGCTCTGGGAGCCCATGTCGCCCGCTGGGCGGCCGAACAGGGCGCGGAGCACCTGGTGCTGACCGGACGCCGCGGCCCGGAGGCACCGGGCGCGGCCGAACTCTCGGCGGAACTGGCCGTGCTGGGCGCCCGGGTGACCGTCGCCGCCTGCGACGTCGCCGATCGGGAGGCGCTGCGGGCGCTGCTGACGGAGCATCCGGTGGACGCGGTCGTCCACGCGGCCGGGGTCACCGACACGGTGCCCTTCGCCGGCCTCGACGCCGACCGCTTCGGCGCCGTGCTGGCGGCCAAGCTGTCCGGCGCGGCCAACCTGGACGCGCTGCTCGGCGACCGGCCGCTGGACGCGTTTTTGCTCTTCTCCTCCATCGCGGGCGTCTGGGGCAGCGGCGGCCAGGCCGGCTACTGCGCCGCCAACGCCTACCTCGACGCCATGGCCGAGCGGCGCCGCGCCCGCGGGCTGGCGGGCCAGGCAGTGGCCTGGGGGCCCTGGGGCCAGGGCGGGATGGCCGCCGAGGACGGCGCGGAGGAGTACCTGCGCCGCCGCGGCCTGCTCACGCTGGAGCCGTCGGCGGCACTGGCCGCACTGCGGCAGGTCCTGAGCGCGGGCGACCCGACGACGGTCGTCGCCGACGTGGACTGGGCCCGCTTCGCCCCCGGCTTCACCAGTACCAGGCCCAGCGCCCTGCTCGGGGACCTTCCGGAGGCGCGGGCCGCACTGGAGAACGGCGGCACTTCGGTCCCGCTCCCGTCCTCGTCCGGACTGCGCGAGCGGCTGGCCCCACGGCCGGCCGGCGACCGCGAGCGGGCGCTGCTGGAACTGGTGCGGACCGAGGCTGCCGGAGTCCTGGGGTTCGCGAACGCCGGGATGCTGGAGACCCGGCGGGCGTTCCGGGACTCCGGCTTCGACTCGCTGACGGCCGTGGAACTGCGCAACCGGCTGCAGGTGGAGACCGGCCTGCGGCTGCCCGCGACGCTGGTGTTCGACTACCCGACGCCGGTGGAGCTGGTCGCCCTCCTGCACGAGGAGTTGTTCGGCGGGGCCGAGCCGGAGCAGGGCGCGGCCGGGACAAGCCTGGTGGCCCCGGGTGTCGCGGACGATCCGATCGTGATCGTCGGGATGGGCTGCCGCCTCCCGGGTGACGTCAGCACGCCGGAAGACCTCTGGCAGTTGGTGGTCGAGGGAAGGGACGCCATCTCGGAGTTCCCGGACGATCGCGGCTGGGACCTCGACGCCCTGTACGACCCCGAGCCGGGCCGGGCAGGCACCAGCTACTCCCGCCACGGCGGCTTCGTCAGCGGGGTGGCCGGGTTCGATCCGGCCTTCTTCGGCATCTCGCCGCGTGAGGCTGTCGCCCTGGACCCGCAGCAGCGGCTGTTGCTGGAGACGTCCTGGGAGGCCTTCGAGCGGGCCGGGATCGACCCGTGGTCCCTGCGCGGCGGCCGGACCGGTGTGTTCGTCGGCTCCAACGGTCAGGACTACCCCGGGCTGCTCCTCAGCACGCCCGAGGGCACCGACGGCTACGTCGGCACGGGCAACGCGGCGGCCGTCATCTCCGGCCGGATCGCCTACACCCTGGGCCTGGAGGGTCCGGCGGTGACGGTGGACACGGCGTGTTCGTCGTCGCTGGTGGCGCTGCACCTGGCGGTGCAGGCGATGCACGCGGGTGAGTGCGACCTCGCGCTGGCCGCCGGTGTCACGATCATGTCGACGCCGGGCGCGTTCCAGGAGTTCAGCCGCCAGCGCGGGTTGGCCGAGGACGGCCGCTGCAAGGCCTTCTCGGAGACCGCCGACGGCACCGGCTGGGGCGAAGGCGCCGGCGTGCTCGTGCTGGAGCGGCTGTCGGCCGCGCGGCGCAACGGGCATCCGGTGCTGGCGGTCGTCGCGGGCAGCGCGGTGAACCAGGACGGCGCGTCGAACGGCCTGACCGCGCCCAACGGCCCCTCGCAGCAGCGGGTGATCCGTCAGGCGCTGGCCGGCGCCGGGCTGTCGGCGGCGGACGTGGACACGGTCGAGGCGCACGGCACCGGGACCACCCTGGGCGACCCGATCGAGGCGCAGGCGCTGCTGGCCACCTACGGCCAGGGGCGGTCGGCGGACCGGCCGTTGTGGCTCGGTTCGGTGAAGTCGAACATCGGTCACACCCAGGCGGCCGCGGGCGTGGCCGGTGTGATCAAGATGGTGCTGGCGATGCGGCACGGCGTGCTTCCGTCCACCCTGCACGTGACTGAGCCGTCCACGCATGTGGACTGGTCGGCCGGTGAGGTGCGGCTGCTGACCGAGCAGCGGGACTGGCCCGAGCAGGATCGCCCGCGCCGGGCCGGAGTGTCGGCCTTCGGCATGTCCGGCACCAATGCGCACGTCGTCCTGGAGCAGGCGCCCGTTGTCGAGGCTTCGGAATCGAGCGCTGCCGCACCGGCCGAGGGCATGGTTCCCTGGGTGCTCGCAGCCATGACCGGCCCCGCCCTCCGCGACCAGGCCGAGCGGCTGCTGTCCCACCTGGAGCAGCGCCCCGAGCTCGTTCCCCGCGATGTCGGCGTCTCCCTGGCCACGACCCGGTCGGCGTTCGACCACCGCGCGGTGGTGCTCGGCGAGGACCGGGACGAGCTGCTGCGCGGACTGCGTGCACTGGCAACGGACTCGTTCTCGGCGCAGGTGCTGACAGGCGCTGTCGGCTCCGAGGGCCGGACGGCGTTCCTCTGCGCCGGCCAGGGCTCCCAGCGGCCCGGCATGGGCCGGGAGCTGTATGCGGCGTTCGAGGTGTTCGCGGAGGCCTTCGACGCCGTGTGCGCCCAGGTGGATCCGGAGTTGGAGCGCCCGCTGCGGGACGTGGTCTTCGGTGACGACGCCGAGTTGCTGAACGCGACCGGCTACTCCCAGCCCGCCCTGTTCGCGATCGAGGTGGCGCTGTTCCGGCTGGTCGAGTCGTGGGGCATGCGGCCCGACTTCCTGGTGGGTCACTCGATCGGCGAGCTGGCCGCCGCGCATCTGGCCGGTGTCCTGTCGCTGGCCGACGCCTGTCGCCTGGTGGCGGCGCGGGGCCGGCTGATGCAGGCGCTGCCGAGCGGCGGGGCGATGGTGGCGCTCCAGGCCTCTGAGGCGGAGGTGGCGGAGAGTCTTGGGGGTCTTGCGGGCCAGGTCGGCATCGCTGCGGTCAACGGCCCCGACGCGACGGTGATCTCGGGTGACGAGGCTGCGGTCGAGGCGGTCGCCGCGAGCTTCCGGGAGCTGCGTCGCAAGGTGACCCGGCTGCGGGTGAGCCATGCCTTCCACTCGCCGCTGATGGAGCCGATGCTGGCGGAGTTCCGTCGGGTCGCAGAGAGCGTGGAGTACCACGAGCCGCGCCTGACGGTGATCTCGAACGTCACCGGTCTGCCGGCCGCGCCGGGCGAGTTGACCTCACCGGAGTACTGGGTGAGCCATGTCCGGCAGCCGGTGCGCTTCGCCGACGGCATACGCACCCTGCAGGCACAAGGGGTGAGCCGGTTCCTGGAGTTGGGGCCGGACGGCACGCTGACCGCGATGGCGCGGGGCTGCCTCACGGAGCCGGAGAGCGTGCTGGCCCCGGCCCTGCGCAAGGACCGGCCCGAGCTGACGGCTCTGCTCTCGGCCGTGGCCGGGCTGTTCACGCACGGAGTCGACGTGGACTGGTCGGCGCTCCTGCCCGGAGCCCGACCCGTCGACCTGCCCACCTATCCGTTCCAGCGCCGTGACTACTGGCCGAAGTTCTCCGGCGCGATGTTCGGCGATCTCGGCGCGGTGGGCCTCGGCTCTGCGAGCCACCCCCTGCTGGGCGCGGCAGTGGAGTTGGCGGAGGTCGGCGGATACCTGTTCACCGGCAGGCTGTCACTGCAGTCGCACGAGTGGTTGCGGGACCGCGTGATCGCGGGTGCGGTGACGTTCCCCGAGGCGGGCTTCCTGGAGCTGGTAGTGCGAGCCGGCGACGCGGTGGGCTGCGGACAGATCGAGACCTTGACGCTCGAAGCGCCGCTGACGCTGCCCGAGCGTGGAGCGGTGCGGTTGCAGGTGGTCGTCGGCGGCCTGGACGACGTGGGTCACCGGTCGGTGAGCGTGCACTCCCGGGCGGACGACGACGCGATCGACGAGCTGTGGGTGCGTCACGCCACCGGCCTGCTGAGCGAACTGCCCGCGGCTGCCTTGGAGTTCGACGCCGGGGTGTGGCCGCCGGAGGGCGCTGAGCCGGTGCCGCTGGACGACTTCTACGAGCGGTCGGCCCAGCACGGCCACACCTGTGGTCCTGCCTTCCAGGGACTGACGGCGATGTGGCGGGCAGCCGACGAGGAGGTGTTCGCGACCGTGCGGCTGGCCGAGGCCCAGCTCGCCGACGCGCGCTCCTACGGCCTGCACCCGGCGCTGCTGGACGCGGCGCTGCAGGCCTGCTCGGCGGGCGCTGTAACGAGCCTGCCGGTGGCCTGGGGCGGTGTGTCGCTGCTGGCGTCCGGCGCGACGGAGCTGCGGGTGCGGATCACACCGCAGGACGACGACTCGCTCGCGCTCGCGCTGGCCGACGGGACGGGTCGGCCGGTCGCCGCGGCCACCTCACTGGTGCTGCGCGTGGCGTCCGACGACGAGCGTGCTTCCCGAGTGCGCAGCAGGACGCTTTTCCAGGTGAACTGGGTACCGGTGCCGCTCGGGGAGGCCGGTGCCCAGTCGGACTGGGCCGTGGTCGACGACGTGCAGGGCCTGGTCGCCCTGGCGGCGACGACCGAGGCTGTCTCCGCGCATGTTCTGCTGCGGCTGAAGCCCACGGACGGCGCCCTGGCCGAAGCCGCGCATTCGGCCACCGGGCGGCTGCTGCTGGTGCTGCAGGAGTGGTTGGCGCAGGAGCGGTTCGAGTCCTCGCGGTTGGTGGTCGTCGCCGACGGTGCGGTGGCCCTCGACGACCAGGTGTCGGACCCGGTGCTGTCCGCCGCCTGGGGCCTGGTGCGAGCCGCGCGGGCCGAGCGCCCCGACCGGTTCACGCTGCTGGACACGGACGCGAGCACGGCGTCCCAGGAGGCACTCGCGGGCGCATTGGCGCTGGGCGAGCCGGAGTTGGCGCTGCGCGAGGGCGCGGCGTTCGTGCCCAGGCTCGGACGCGTGGCCGCCGAGGCCGACGTCCCGTCGGTCCTGGACGTGGACGGCACGGTGTTGGTGACGGGTGGTACGGGTGGTCTGGGTGCGTTGGTGGCGCGTCATCTGGTGGTGGAGTGGGGTGTGCGGCATCTGGTGTTGGCGAGTCGGCGTGGGTTGGCGGCGCCGGGTGCGGGGGAGTTGGCGTCGGAGCTTGCGGCGCTGGGTGCCGAGGTCTCCGTCGTCGCGTGTGACGCGGCGGACCGGGACGCGCTGGCGGGGCTGTTGGCGGGGGTGTCGGCGGGGCATCCGTTGACGGGTGTGGTGCATACGGCCGGTGTGTTGGACGACGGGGTGGTGTCGTCGTTGACGCCGGAGCGGTTGGCTGCGGTGCTGCGTCCGAAGGTGGATGCGGCGGTGAACCTGCACGAGCTGACGCGCGACCTGGACCTCTCCGTGTTCGCGTTGTTCTCCTCGGTCGCGGGCACGTTCGGTGGTGCGGGGCAGGGCAACTACTCGGCTGCCAACGCGTTCCTGGACGGCTTGGCGCGGGTGCGCCACGGTCTTGGGCTGGCGGCGACCTCGCTGGCCTGGGGTCCGTGGGCCCAGGGCGCCGGCATGACCCGCGAGTTGGGCGCCACGGACCTGCGCCGGATGGCGCGCGGCGGCATGCTGCCGCTGACCCCCGAGCAGGGCCTGGCGGCGTTCGAGGCGGCCTGCCGCGGCAGCGAGCCGGTCGTGGTGCCGATCGCACTGGCCCACGCGACCCTGCGTGATCCGCAGGCGGTGGCGGGGGTGCCCGCCATGCTGCGCGGTCTGGCGACGACCTCGAGGCGGCGTATGGCCTCGTCCTCGGCGAGCACGGCGGCGGACAGCTTCAAGGACCGACTGGACGAACTCCCGCCCGCCGACCGCGAACCGGCGATCCTTGACCTGGTCCGCGCCCAGACCGCGCTCGCGCTGGGACATGCCGGTCCCGAGGCGATCGAGCCGAACCGCGACTTCCGCGGCCTGGGCGTGGACTCGCTCACCGCCATCGAGCTCAGCCTCCGCCTCAACACGGCCACTGGCCTGCGGCTTCCGGCCACCCTGGTCTTCGACTACCCGTCACCCCTGGCGCTGGCCCGCTTCGTCCGCGGCGAACTGCTCGGCGACGAGGCGGCGGCCGGGTCCGTGACAGTCGCCGGAGCGGTCAGCAGCACCGCCGACGAGCCCATCGCCATCGTCGGGATGGGTCTCCGCTTCCCCGGCGGTGTCCACAGCCCCGAGGAGTTCTGGCAGTTGCTGTCCGGCGAGGTGGACGCGGTCTCGGAGTACCCGGCCGACCGCGGCTGGCAGAGCCAGCTCGGCAACGCCCGGATCGGTGGCGGCTTCCTCTACGACGCCGCCGAGTTCGACGCCGACTTCTTCGGCATCTCACCCCGTGAGGCCCTTGCCATGGACCCGCAGCAGCGACTGCTGCTGGAGATCTCCTGGGAGGCGCTGGAGCGGGCCACCATCGACCCGCTGAGCCTGCAGGGCAGCCGGACCGGTGTCTTCGTCGGCACGAACTACCAGGGCTACGGTTCGGCGGCGCACGCCGTCCCCGAGGACTCCCAGGGCCAGCTGATGACCGGGCACGCGGCGAGCGTCGCCTCCGGCCGCGTCGCCTACGTCCTGGGCCTGGAAGGCCCGGCAGTCACCATCGACACCGCCTGCTCCTCGTCCCTGGTGGCCCTGCACTGGGCGGCGCAGTCGCTGCGCGCGGGGGAGAGCGACCTCGCGCTGGCCGGCGGTGTGACCGTGATGGCCACCCCGGGCGCCTTCGCCGAGTTCGACCGCCAGGGCGGCCTGGCCGGGGACAACCGGTGCAAGGCCTTCTCCGACGACGCCGACGGTACCGGGTGGGCCGAGGGCGCCGGGATGCTGCTGCTGGAGCGGCTGTCCGACGCCGAGCGGCGCGGACACCCCGTGCTCGCGATCGTGCGCGGCAGCGCGGTCAACTCGGACGGCGCGTCCAACGGCCTGACCGCCCCCAACGGCCCGTCCCAGCAGCGGGTCATCCGCACCGCGCTGGCCAGCGGCCGGCTGTCGGCCGCCGACGTGGACGTCGTCGAGGCACACGGCACCGGGACAAAGCTCGGCGATCCGATCGAGGCGCAGGCGCTGCTTGCCACCTACGGCCAGGACCGTCCGCAGGAGCAGCCGCTGCTGCTCGGCTCGGTGAAGTCGAACATCGGCCACACCCAGTCCGCGGCGGGCGCCGCCGGGGTGATCAAGATGGTGCTGGCGATGCAGCACGGCCTGCTGCCGCGCACCCTGCACGTGAGCGAACCGTCCACGCACGTCGACTGGTCGGCGGGCAACATCCGGCTGCTCACCGAGGCAGTGGACTGGCCGCAGGCCGACCGGCCCCGCCGAGCCGGAATCTCCTCCTTCGGCATCAGCGGGACCAACGCCCACGTCATCATCGAGTCCCCGACCACCCGGCCCATCCCCGTAAGTGATGAGCCGTCACACCGTGAGGATGCCGCCTGGCCGCTGCACGGCCGCTCCGCCGCCGCGCTCGCCGACCAGGCCAAGCGGCTGCGCAGCTACCTGGCCGCCCGCCCCGAGCTGGACCTGCGGGACGTCGGCCACTCGCTGGCCACCACCCGCTCGGTCTTCGAGCACCGCGCCCTGCTGGTGGCCGAGGACCGAGCGGGCCTCCTCGCCGCGCTCTCCGCGCTCGGGCGCGGGGAGGAGTCCCCGTCCCTGGTCAGCGGCCGGAGCGGGGCGACCGGCCGGACGGCGTTCCTGTTCAGCGGACAGGGCGCCCAGCGCCCAGGCATGGGGCAGGAACTGCACGCCAGGTTCGACGTGTTCGCCCGCTCCTTCGACCGCACCTGCGCCGAGCTCTCCCGCCACCTGGACCAGCCGCTCCGCGCGGTGGTCTTCGCGGCCGAGGGATCCGACGCCGCCGCTCTCCTCGACCAGACCGCCTACACCCAGGCCGCCCTGTTCGCCTTCGAGGTCGCCCTCTACGACCTGGTCCGCTCCTGGGGGATCACCCCCGATGTGCTGATCGGCCACTCGATCGGCGAGCTGGTCGCCGCCCACGTCGGCGGGGTGCTGTCGCTGGAGGACGCCTGCGCCCTGGTCGCCGCCCGTGGACGGCTGATGCAGGCCCTGCCGAGGGGTGGCGCGATGGTTGCGCTGCAGGCAGCCGAGGACGAGGTCGCCCCGCTGCTGACCGGCCTGGAAGAGCGGATCGGCATCGCCGCCGTCAACGGTCCTTCGGCCGTGGTGGTGTCCGGCGACGACGCCGAGGTGACCCGGATCGCCGAGCACTTCGCCGAACTCGGGCGGAAGACTAGGCGTTTGCGGGTCAGCCATGCGTTTCACTCACCTCATATGGAAGCGATGCTGTCGACGTTCGAAGAGGTCGCGCGAGGCATGCGGTATGCCACGCCGATGATCCCGATCGTCTCCAACCTGACCGGGGAGCCGGCCACGGACGAGCAGTTGCGGTCACCGGAGTACTGGGTCCGCCACGTCCGTGAGGCCGTGCGCTTCTGCGACGGCATACGGCGACTGGAGGCGGACGGGGTGCGCACCTTCGTGGAGCTCGGCCCCGATGCCACCCTGACCGCGATGGCACTCGACAGCCTGCTCGAAGCTCCGGCCGAGGCGGTGGCGGTTCCGGTCCTGCGCCGTGGCCGCCCGGAGGTGCGAACTGCCCTGCTGGCCGCCGGGTCGCTGTATGTGCGGGGCATCGGAGTCGGCCTGTCGACGCTGAACGGCGGCCCCGCCCGCACCGTCGACCTGCCCACGTACGCCTTCCAGCGCCGTCCGTTCTGGCTCGAGGCGGCGCAGCCGCTGCCCGCCGCCGACCCGTCCGGCTCGTCGGTCGACGAGCAGTTCTGGGCGGCCGTCGAGCGTGAGGACTTCAGCGAGCTGGCCGCCAGGCTGGACATCGACGGCGACTCGCCGCTGAGCCGGCTGCTGCCCGCGCTGTCGTCCTGGCGCCGCCGAGGGCAGGCGCAGTCCGCGATGGACTCCTGGGAGTACGCCATCAGCTGGCGGCCGGTCGCCGACGACCCGGCGCCCGCGCTCTCCGGGACCTGGCTGCTGGCGGTGTCCGCCGAGCGCGTCGGTACCCCGTGGGTGTCCGCGATCGTGGACGGAGTGACCGGCCAGGGCTCGCAGGTCCGGCTCGTCCCGGTGGACGCCTCGTCCACCGACCGCAAATCCCTTGCCGAGCAGTTGCGTTCGCTGCCCGGTGGGCTGGGCTCGGTCGGCGGCGTGCTCTCCCTGCTCGCCCTGGACGAAGAGCCGACCGCCGCCCGGTCGGCCACCCCCGGCGGCCTGGCCGCCACGCTGGCGCTGACCCAGGCCCTGGGCGACCTGGAGGTCGGCGCACCGCTGTGGTGCGCGACGACAGGAGCGGTCGCGGTGCACGACGGCGAGGCCGTGGCGTCCCCGGTGCAGGCGGCGGTCTGGGGCCTCGGCCGGGTCGCGGCGCTGGAGCACCCGCAGCGCTGGGGTGGGCTGGTCGACCTGCCCACCGAGCTGGACCGGCGGACCGTGACCCGCCTGTGTGCGGTGCTCGCCGGACGCCAGGGCGAGGACCAGGTGGCCGTCCGGGCCTCCGGAGTGCTCGCCAGGCGGATGGTCCGCGCCGAGCAGCCGTCGGCCGAGCCCGGCGCCGAGCTGCCGGACTGGCGACTTGAGGGCACCGTGCTGGTCACCGGCGGCACGGGTGCGCTGGGCGCACGTGTGGCCCGCTGGCTGGCCGACCGGGGCGCGCAGCACCTGGTCCTGGCGAGCCGTCGCGGCGAGACCGCCGAGGGCGCGTCCGAGCTGAAGGCGGAACTCACGGCCCGCGGCGTCGAGGTGACGATCGCCGCCTGCGACGTCGCCGACCGCGAGGCGCTGGCGCAGCTGCTCGCCGACCACCCGGTCGACGCCGTGGTGCACACCGCCGGGGTCCTGTACGACGGGCTGCTGGAGACGCTCACCCCCGAGCGCCTGGAGACCGTGCTGCGGCCCAAGCTGGCCGCCGCCGCCCACCTGGACGAGCTCACCCGGGACCGCGAGCTGTCGGCGTTCGTCCTCTTCTCCTCCTTCTCCGGCACGGTCGGCTCCGCCGGCCAGGCCAACTACGCCGCGGCGAACGCGTTCCTGGACGCGCTGGCGCAGCAGCGGCGCGCGCAGGGACGGCCGGCCACCTCGGTGGCCTGGGGCCCCTGGGCCGGCGCCGGCATGGTCGGCGACTCCGAGACCGAGGCGCGGATGCGGCGCGGCGGCGTGGCCCCGCTGGAGCCGGGCCTGGCCATCAGCGCCCTGGAGCGGGTCATCGCCCGTGGCGAAGCCGCCCTCACCATCGCGGACCTCGACTGGCAGCGCTTCGCACCGGCCTTCACCGGCCTGCGTCCTGGCCCGCTGCTCGCCGACCTCCCGGAGGTACGGGAGCTGCTCGCGGCCCGCGGCGAGGCGGCCGGAGCCGGGGCGGCCACCCGCGGCGGCACCTTGCGCGACGAACTGGCCGCGCTCGACGCCGCGGAGCAGGAGCGGGTGCTGGTCCAGCTGGTCCGCACCCATGTGGCGGCCGTGCTCGGCCACTCCTCGGCGGAGGAGATCGAGGCGGACCGCGCGTTCAGTGAGCTCGGCTTCGACTCGCTGATGGCGGTGGAACTTCGCAACCGGCTGGGCGTCGCGACCGGACTGCAGCTGCCGGCCACGCTGCTCTTCGACCACCCGTCAGCCCGCGTCCTGGCCCGGCACCTGCGCTCGCTGGTGGCCACCGACCAGGACGCCGGCCGGCCGGTGCTGGACGCACTCGACCGGCTGGAGGCCGCACTCGCCGCACTGGGCGAGGACGGTGCGCAGCAGAGCCGGATCGCCTCGCGGCTGCAGGCGCTGGCGGCGAGGCTGCACGAGACCGGGGCGGGGTCCGGGGAGGAGGCGCACGGCGTCCGGGACCTGATCGGTTCCGCAAGCGCGGATGATCTTTTCGACTTCATCGACAACGACCTAGGGATTTCCTGACCGGTGAACAGGTGAACAGTCGCGTGACCGATGCGGTCGGCTCGATCAGCAAGGTGGGTGAGTGGGTATGAACGAGCAGGAGAAGCTTCTCAGCTACCTCAAGAAGGTCACCGGCGATCTCCACGAGACCCGGCAGCGACTGCGCGAGGCGGAGGCCGCACGCCAGGAGCCGGTGGCCATCGTCGCGATGGGCTGCCGGTTCGCCGGCGGAACCGACTCACCCGAGGAGCTGTGGCGGCTGGTCCGCTCCGGCGGCGACGCGGTCTTCGACTGGCCGGCGGACCGGGGCTGGGACACCGACGCCCTCTACGACCCGGAGCCCGGAAAGCCCGGCAGGACCTACAGCCGTGCGGGCGGATTCCTGGACCGGGCCGGTGACTTCGACGCCGGGTTCTTCGGTATCTCGCCGCGCGAGGCGCTGGCCACCGACCCGCAGCAGCGGCTGCTGCTGGAGACCTCCTGGGAGGCCTTCGAGCGGGCCGGCATCGACCCGGTGTCGCTGCGCGGCAGCCGCACCGGCGTCTTCGTCGGCACCAACGGCCAGGACTACGTCGGGCTGCTGCTGACCGCCCCCACCGGCATGGAAGGCCATATCGGCGTCGGCAACGCCGCAAGCGTGGTCTCCGGCCGCGTCTCCTACACCCTGGGCCTGGAAGGCCCGGCCGTGACGGTGGACACCGCCTGCTCGTCCTCGCTGGTCGCCCTGCACCTGGCCGTGCAGGCGCTGCGCTCGGGGGAGTGCGACCTCGCCCTCGCCGGCGGCGTGACCGTGATGTCGACTCCGGGACTCTTCCTGGAGTTCAGCATGCAGCGGGCGCTGTCCTCGGACGGCCGCTGCAAGGCCTTCGCCGACGCCGCCGACGGCACCGGCTGGGGCGAGGGCGCGGGTGTGCTGGTCGTGGAGCGGCTGTCCGACGCCCGGCGCAAGGGACACCCGGTGCTGGCGGTCGTCCGGGGCAGCGCGGTCAACCAGGACGGGGCCTCCAACGGCCTGACCGCCCCCAGCGGGCCCTCGCAGCAGCGGGTGATCTGGCAGGCGCTCGCCGACGCCCGGCTGTCGACCGCCGACGTCGACGCCGTAGAGGCGCACGGCACCGGCACCACCCTGGGCGACCCGATCGAGGCGCAGGCGCTGCTCGCCACCTACGGCCAGGACCGGCCGGAGAACCAGCCGCTGTGGCTGGGGTCGGTCAAGTCCAACATCGGCCACACCCAGGCGGCCGCGGGCGTGGCGGGTGTGATCAAGATGGTGATGGCCATGCAGGAGGGGCTGCTGCCGCAGACCCTGCACGTGGACGCGCCGTCCTCGCACGTCGACTGGACCGCGGGGCAGGTCGAACTGCTCACCGAGGCCCGGCCCTGGCCCGAGAGCGACCGCCCGCGCCGGGCCGGGGTGTCCTCCTTCGGCGTCAGCGGTACCAACGCGCACGTCATCATCGAGCAGCCGACGGAGGCTGAGCCCGCGCTCGAGTCCGCGGAGCCCGTCGAGGTCTCGACCCCGCCCGCCACCGCCGTCCTCCCGTTCCTGGTCTCCGGGCGCAGCGCCAACGCCCTGCAGGCCCAGACCGACCGGCTCCGGACCCGGCTGCGTACCGACCCGGGGCTCCCGCTCGCCGACCTGGCCTGGTCGCTGGCGACGTCCCGCTCCATGTTCGAACACCGTGGCACCGTCCTCGCCGAGGACCGCGACGGCCTGCTCCGCGGCCTGGACGCACTGGCCACCGGCACCCCCGCCGCCGGCGTGGTCCGGGGCACGGCCGACGTCGACGGCCGCAGCGCGTTCGTCTTCCCCGGACAGGGCGCGCAGTGGCTCGGCATGGCCACCGAACTGCTGGACTCCGACCAGGAGTTCCGCGACCGCTTCGCCGAGTGCGCGACCGCTGTCGAGGAGTTCGTCGACTGGTCGGTGCAGGACGTCCTGCGCGGCGTCGAGGGAGCTCCCTCGCTGGACCGCCTGGACGTGGTGCAGCCCGCGCTGTTCACGGTCATGGTCGCGCTCGCGCGGCTGTGGCAGTCGCGCGGAGTGCGGCCCGCCGCCGTGGTCGGGCACAGCCAGGGCGAGATCGCCGCCGCCTGCGTGGCGGGCGGACTGTCGCTGAGCGACGCGGCCCGGGTGGTGGTGCTGCGCAGCCGCGCGCTGCTCGCGCTCGCCGGTCGCGGCGGCATGGCGTCCGTGCTGCTGCCGCTGGCCGACGTCGAGCGCCGGCTGGCGCCCTGGGACGGGGGGCTGTCGGTGGCGGCCGTCAACGGCCCGCAGTCCGTGGTGGTCTCCGGTGAGGCGGCCGCTGTGCGGGACCTGGTCGCCGAGCTGTCCGCCGAGGGCGTCCAGGCACGGCAGATCCCGGTCGACTACGCCTCGCACTCGGCCCACGTCGAGGAGATCCGCGAGCAGCTGCTGCTCGACCTGAAGCCCGTTCAACCGCGGTCCGCTGCCGTTCCGTTCTTCTCCACGCTGACCGGCGATTGGCAGGACACCGCGCTGCTGGACGCCGAGTACTGGTACGAGAACCTCCGCCGCACCGTGCGGTTCGAACACGCGATCCGCTCGCTGGCCGCCCAGGACTACCGCGCCTTCGTCGAGGTGAGCCCGCACCCGGTGCTCACCGCTGCGATCCGCGACACCCTGGACGACCTGGACCTGGCCGGCACCGTCGTCGTCGGTTCGCTCCGGCGCGACGACGGCGGCCCGGCGCGCTTCCTGACCTCGCTGGCCGAGCTGTCCGTGCGGGCCGGAGCAGTAGTCGACTGGCCATCAGTCCTGGGCGGCGGCGCCCGCGTCGACCTGCCGACCTACGCCTTCCAACGGCGCACCTACTGGCCCGAACCCGCGCCCCCGGTCGTGACCGCCCCCGGTGCGGCGATCGACGCCCGGTTCTGGGAGTCGGTGGAGAGCGGCGACCTGGGGAGCCTCACCACCGCCCTGGACCTGGACCAGGAGACGCTGTCCGACCTGCTGCCCGCGCTCTCCGACTACCGCAGGCGCAGCCGCGAAGGCTCCACCGTGGACGCCTGGCGCTACCGCATCAGCTGGAAACCGCTGGCCGCCCCCGCCGCCTCGACCCTGCGCGGCACCTGGCTGGTCGTCCTGCCCGACACGGGCACCGACACCGGCGCCGAGCCTGAGCGGGCCGACCTGCTGCTCCGGTCGATGGGCGCAGCCGGGGCGCACCCGGTCGCCGTGCCGGTGGACCCGCAGGCCGACCGCGCCCACATCGCCGAGCTGCTGCGGGCCGCGTCGGCGGATGCCCCGGTCGACGGCGTGCTCTGCCTGCTGGGCACGGACGTTGCGGACCACTCCGACCAGCCCGGCCTCCCCCGTGGCTTCGCCGGAACCGTTGCCCTGGTCCAGGCACTGGACGAGCTCGATCTCCGCGCCCCGCTGTGGCTGGGCACCCGCGGCGCGGTCGCCACCGACCCGTCCCAGGGCGTCGACTTCCCGGCGCAGGCCCTGGTCTGGGGCTTCGGCCGGGTGGTCGCCCTGGAGCAGTACGAGCGCTGGGGCGGTCTGGTCGACCTGCCCGAGACCTTCGACACCGCCGCCGCCGAACGCCTCGTCGCCGTGCTGGCCGGGATCGGCCACGAGGACCAGGTCGCGATCCGGTCCACCGGCGTGCTCGCCCGACGCATGGTCCGGGCCGACACCGGCGAACTGGGCGCGGCCCGCCGCTGGACCCCCACCGGCACGACCCTGGTCACCGGCGGCACCGGCGGCATCGGCCGCAACGTCGCCCGCTGGCTCGCCCGCAGCGGCGCCCCGCGCCTGCTGCTGGTCAGCCGCCGGGGCCCGGACGCGCCCGGCTCCGACGAGCTGGTCGCCGAACTCGCCGCGCTGGGAACCCAGGTCGAGCTGGCCGCCTGCGACGTCGCCGACCGCGACGCGCTGGCCGCCGTGATCGACGGCATTCCGGCCGAGCACCCGCTCACCGCGGTCATGCACACCGCCGCCGTCCTCGAGGACGGTGTGATCCCCAGCCTGACACCCGATCAGATCGCCAGAGTCCTGCGGGTCAAGGTCGGTGGCGCCCGCAACCTCGACGCCCTGACCGAGCGGCTGGACCTGTCGGCCTTCGTGCTCTTCTCCTCCACAGCCGGCACCGTCGGTGCGCCCGGCCACGGCAACTACGCGCCGGGCAACGCCTTCCTGGACGCCCTTGCGCAGCAGCGCCGGGCGCGCGGCCTGCCGGCTACTTCCGTTGCCTGGGGCCCGTGGGCCGACGGCGGCATGGCCAAGGGCTGGATCGGCGAACGGCTGGAGCGGCACGGCGTCCGCGTCATGGCACCGGACCTGGCACTGTCCGCGCTGCAACGGGCACTCGACCAGGACGACACCACGCTGGCCGTCACCGACATCGACTGGCAGGTGTTCGCCCACGCCTTCACCTCGGTGCGCCCGCGGCCCCTGCTCGACGAGATCCCGGACGCGCAGCGGGCCTTGACTGCGCGCTCGTCAGAGCACGGCGGCAACGCGTCGCAGTCCACCGAAGGCCCCAGCCTGATGGAGCAGTTGTCCGCGCTGGGCGAGAGCGAGCAGCGCCGGGGCTTCCTGGAACTGGTCCGGGCCCATGTCGCCGTCGTGCTCAACCACGCCGGCCCGGACGACATCGAACCGTCGCTCGCGTTCCGGGAGTTGGGCCTCGACTCGCTCACCGCCGTGGAACTGCGCAACGCCCTCAGTGGGGCGGTCGGCAGGCGGCTGCCGGCCACCCTCATCTTCGACCACCCGACCCCCGCTGTGCTGGCCGAGCACCTGCGGGCGGGCCTGACCGAGCGTCGTCCGGCCGCCACCGAGGTGGTGCTGCGGTCGACCGACGACGACCCGATCGCGATCGTGGCGATGAGCTGCCGCTTCCCGGGCAAGGTGGAGACGCCGGAGGACTTCTGGCAGCTGTTGTCCGGCGGCGTGGACGCGATCGCCGACTGGCCGACCGACCGGGGCTGGGACGTCGAGTCCCTCTACGACCCCGATCCCGGTCAGCCGGGGCGGGTGTCGACGCGCGGCGGCGGCTTCCTGGACCGGGTGTCCTACTTCGACCCGGCGTTCTTCGGCATCTCCCCGCGCGAGGCCCTCGCGATGGATCCGCAGCAGCGGTTGCTGCTGGAGACCTCGTGGGAGGCGTTCGAGCGGGCCGGTATCGACCCGGTCTCGCTGCGCGGCAGCCGGACCGGCGTGTTCGCCGGGACCAACTACCAGGACTACTCCTCCCGCCCGCTGGCAGCCGCCCAGGACGTGGCAGGGCATCTCGGCACCGGCAACTCCGCGAGCGTGATGTCCGGCCGTGTCTCCTACACCTTCGGGTTGGAGGGGCCGGCGGTGACGGTGGATACGGCGTGTTCGTCGGCGCTGGTGGCGCTGCATCTGGCGGTGCAGGCGTTGCGTTCGGGTGAGTGCGATCTCGCCCTCGCGGGTGGTGTGACGGTGATGTCGACGCCGGGTCTGTTCCTGGACTTCAGTCGTCAGCGCGGGTTGGCGGCCGATGGTCGGTGCAAGGCGTTCGCGGACCAGGCGGACGGTGCGGGTTTCTCAGAGGGTGCGGGGATGCTGCTGGTCGAGCGGTTGTCGGACGCGCGGCGCAACGGGCATGCGGTGCTGGCGGTCGTCGCCGGGTCCGCGGTGAACCAGGACGGTGCGTCGAACGGTCTGACCGCCCCGAACGGCCCCTCGCAGCAGCGGGTGATCCGGCAGGCTCTGGCGGGCGCGGGACTCTCGGCGTCCGATGTGGACGTGGTGGAGGCGCACGGCACGGGCACGACGCTGGGTGACCCGATCGAGGCGCAGGCGTTGCTGGCCACCTACGGTCAGGACCGGCCCGCGGACCGGCCAGTGTGGTTGGGCTCGGTGAAGTCGAACATCGGCCATACCCAGGCGGCGGCCGGTGCGGCCGGTGTGATCAAGATGGTGCTGGCCCTCCAGCACGGCGTACTGCCGCAGACCCTGCACGTCGACGAGCCGTCCACGCACGTGGACTGGTCGGTCGGCGCGGTCGAGCTGCTGACTGCCCCGCGCGAATGGCCCGCGGACGAGGGCCGACCCCGCCGCGCGGGCGTGTCCTCGTTCGGCATCAGCGGCACCAACGCGCACACCATCCTGCAGGAGGCCCCGCGCGAGCCGGAACCCACACCGGACGAACCGGTGCATCGTCCCAGCGTCGTCCCGTGGGTGCTGAGCGGCAGGACCGCCGAAGCACTGCGCGGCCAGGCGGAGCGGCTGACCGGGTTCGTCGATGACGAGGCGGGGCTGCACGACGTCGCTGCCTCGCTGGTGACGACGCGGTCGCTGTTCGAGCACCGGGCGGTGGTGCTGGGCGGCGACCACGCGGAACTGCTGAGCGGGCTCGCCACGGTGGCGGACGGCGGGAGCGCGCCGAACGCGGTGGTGGGGTCGGCCCGGTCGGGTGGCCGCACGGCGTTCCTGTTCGCGGGCCAGGGCTCACAGCGGCTGGGGATGGGCCGGGAGCTGTATGAGGCGTTCCCGGTGTTCGCCGAGGCCTTCGACGCGGTCTGCGCGCTGGTCGACACTCCACTGCGGGAGGTGGTGTTCGGCGCGGACGCCGAGGCGCTGAACAGCACCGCGTTCGCGCAACCGGCGCTGTTCGCGGTCGAGGTGGCGCTGTTCCGGCTGGTCGAGTCCTGGGGGATCACCCCGGACTACCTGGTCGGCCACTCCATCGGCGAACTGGCCGCAGCCCATGTGGCGGGCGTGCTGACACTGGAGGACGCCTGCCGCCTGGTCGCGGCGCGCGGACGGCTGATGCAGGCACTGCCGGCCGGCGGTGCGATGGCGGCCCTCCAGGCATCCGAGGCAGAGATTCTGCAGCTCCTGGGCGACGATGTTGGTATCGCGGCCGTCAACGGCACGAACGCCGTCGTGGTCTCCGGTGCCGAGGGCGCAGTCGACGAGATCGCCGAACACGTCCGGGGCCTGGGCCGCAAGGCGACCCGACTGCGCGTCAGTCATGCCTTCCACTCCCCGCTGATGGAGCCGATGCTCCAGGAGTTCCGCCAGGTCGCGGACGGCCTCACCTACCAGGAACCCCGTCTCGCCGTGGTCTCCAACGTCACCGGTGAACTGGCCACTGCCGAGCAGCTGATGTCGCCCGAGTACTGGGTGGGACATGTCCGGGAGGCGGTCCGATTCGCCGACGGGGTGCGCTGGTTGGAGCAGCACAAGGTCACCCGCTTCCTGGAGCTGGGCCCCGACGGCACGCTGACCGCGATGGCCCTGGGCTGCCTGGCTGACGACGACGCCCTGCTGGTCCCGGCCCTGCGCAAGGACCGCCCGGAGCTGACCGCGCTGCTCACGGCCATGGCCGGGCTGTTCACCCACGGCGTCGACGTCGACTGGGCGGCCCTCTTCCCCGGCGCCGGACGCGTCGCGCTCCCCACCTACGCCTTCCAGCGCAAGAGCTACTGGCTCGACGGAGCGCCCTGGACCGGCGACCTGGGCGCGGCCGGACTCGACGACGCCGGCCATCCCCTGCTCGGCGCCGCCGTCACCCTGGTGGAGTCCGGCAGCGTGGTGTTCACCGGCAGGCTCGGCACCCGGTCCCACCCCTGGCTCGCGGACCATGCGGTGCTGGGTCGGGTGATCCTGCCCGCCACCGCCTATCTGGACCTCGCCATCCACGCCGGCGACCGCGTCGGCTGCAGCCGCCTGGCCGAACTGACCCTGGAGACACCGCTCGTGCTGCCCGAGCACGGCGCCGTCCAACTGCAACTGGAGGTGCACGAGGCGGACGACTCCGAGCAGCGGCCGTTCACCGTGCACTCGCGGCCGGCCGAGGCGGGGCCGGACGAGCCGTGGATCCGCCACGCCCAGGGCCTGCTGACCCAGGAGGCGGCGGCGCAGCCCGCGCCGGCCTCGACGGCCTGGCCCCCGAGCGGTGCGACCCCGATACCGACCCACGACTGGTACCAGCGCTTCGCGCAGTCCGGTTTCTCCTACGGGCCGGCCTTCCAGGGCCTGCAAGCGGTCTGGGAGCGCGGCCCGGAGATTTTCGCCGAGGTCGCCATCCCCGAGCAGCACCGCGCCGAGGCCGCCCGCTACGGCCTCCACCCCGCGCTGCTGGACGCCGGGCTGCAGTCGCTCCTCGTGGGCGCCCTGATCGGCGTGGAGGGCGTCTCCGCGGACCCGATGCTGCCGTTCGCCTGGAGTGGGGTGTCGCTGCACGCCGTGGGCGCCACCGCGCTGCGCGCCCACCTGGCGCCGACCGGCCGCCACGACGAGTACTCCGTCACCGTGACGGACACCGCCGGCGAACTGGTCGCCACCGCCGACACCCTGGTGCTGCGCAAGGTCGGAGCGGACCAGTTGCGGCACTCGGGCCCCGGCGCCCGGGACTCGCTGCTGACGCTGGACTGGCAGGTGTCCACCTCCGAGCTGCTGGTCCCGGCGGCCGAGACCCTGCGCTGGGGGCTGCTGGGCCAGGGCGGTAGCGGGGTCGCTGCGGCGCTGGACGTCGGCGGCGTCCAGCTGGAGTCCTACGCCGACATCGACGCCCTCGCCGCTGCCTTCGACACCGGCATGACGATGCCCGAGGCCGTCCTGCTGGTCTGTGACAGCGACGTCCGTCGCGGGCTGGCCGTCCCCGAGGCGGTGCGCGCGCTGCTCACCGATGTCCTCGACGTCTGCCGCCGCTGGGTCACCGACGAACGGTTCGTCACCTCCCGGCTGGTGATCGTCACCGAAGGTGCTGTCGCGGCAGAACCCGGCGAGGATGTGACGGACCTGGCGGCGGCATCCGTATGGGGCCTGGTCCGATCCGCCCAGTTGGAGCACCCCGGCCGACTGCAGCTGATCGACCTGCCCGGCAGCGAGACCTCGCTGCCCGACCTGCTCGCCGCGATCGCCGCCGCACACCCGCAGGCGGTGCTGCGCGACGACGCGCTGCGGCTGGCCGCGCTGACGCCGGTTCAGAATGGCGCGGCGGCCGACCGCGCCACCATCGACGCGAACGGCACCGTGCTGGTCACCGGCGCGACCGGCGCCCTGGGCAGCCTGATGGCCCGCCATCTCGTCGCCGCGCACGGAGCCCGCCACCTGCTGCTCACCAGCCGAAGCGGACCCGACGCGCCGGACGCCGAAGCGCTCGTCGCCGAGCTGACCGGCCAGGGCGCGGACGTCCGGCTGGTGTCCTGCGACGCCGCCGACCGCGCGGCCGTCGCCGAACTGCTGGGCACCGTCCCCGCCGAGCACCCGCTCACCGCCGTCGTGCATGTCGCCGGCGTCGTGGACGACGGGACACTCACCACCATCAGCGCCGACCAACTGGACCGGGTGCTCCGGCCCAAGGCCGACGCCGCCTGGCTGCTGCACGAGCTCACCGCGGAGCTGGACCTGTCCGCGTTCGTGTTGTTCTCCTCGGCGGCCGGAACCTTCGGCTCGGCCGGCCAGTCCGCCTACGCCGCCGCCAACACCTTCCTGGACGGGCTGAGCCAGCACCGCCGCGCGGTGGGCCTGCCGGCCACTTCCCTGGCCTGGGGACTGTGGGGCGGCAACGCCGGGATGACGGCGGGTCTCACGGACACCGACCTGGAGCGGATGGCCCGCAACGGGATGCGCCCGCTCTCCCCGGAGGAGGGCCTGGCGCTGTTCGACGCCGCCCTGAACGTCCCGATCGCCGCGCTCGTCGCGCTGGGGCAGGGCGCCGTGCGGGGCGGCAACGGCGCGGTGCTGCGCCCGGCGGCCAGGCCCGCCGGGCGGCGGACCGCCGGCGGGACCTCTTCCCCCGTCCCGCTGGCCGCGCAGCTGTCCGGCCGCACCGAGGAGGAGCGGCGACAGATCCTGCTCGACCTGGTGCGCGGTCAGGTGGCCGCCGTCCTCGGCCATGCCTCGGTCGCGGACGTCACACCGGACCGGCACTTCGCCGAGCTGGGCTTCGATTCGCTGACCGCCGTGGAGCTGCGCAACCAGCTCAACGCGGTCACCGGGCTGCGACTGCCGCCCACGTTGGTGTTCGACTTCGACACCCCCGACGCGCTGGCCGACCACCTGACCGAGGAACTCGTCGCGGACGACTCCCCGAGCGCGGGCGGCACCGTGGATGCCGCGCCCGTCCCGGGCCAGAGCGCCCACAGCGCCCAGTCCGAGGACACCCTGGGCGCGCTGTTCCGCAAGGCCTGCGAGCTCGACCGGATCGACCAGGGCTTCGCCCTGCTGCAGGCGGCCGCCGAGCTGCGCTCGGTCTTCAACGGTCCGGCCGACCTGGACCGCGCCCCCAGGGGCGTCAAACTGGCCGCCGGCGGCGCCGGGGCCGGAGCGAGCCTGATCTGCTTCAGCTCCTATGTCGCCCTGGCCGGGGTTCACCAGTACGCCCGTTTCGCCGGCACCTTCCGCGGCGAACGCGACGTCTGGGCGCTGCCCACCCCCGGCTTCGGCCGCGGTGAGTCGCTCCCGGCTTCGCTCGAAGCCGTCGCCCAGGTGCAGGCGGAGGCAGCGATGCGGTGCGCGGACGGCAAGCCCTTCGTGCTGCTCGGATCGTCCTCCGGCGGGATCCTGGCCCTTGCCGCCGCCCATTGTCTGGAGCAGGCCGGCACGCCAGCCGCGGCGGTCGTCCTGCTGGACACCTATATGCCTGGCGTGGACTCGCCGTTCATCCGCTTCACCGGCGAGATGATCGGCGGCATGTTCGACCGGGAGTCGATGTTCGCCTATATGGACAGCGACCGCCTGAGCGCCATGAGTTGGTACATCCGCGTCGTGGACGAGTGGGCCCCCGACGACCTGGCCGCCCCGGTGGTGCTGGTGCGCCCCACCGAGGCGCCGGTGACTGTCGAGCAGGCCGGCCTGCTGCGGCCGGAGGAGTGGCAGAGCAGCTGGGACAAGGCGACGAAGGTCGTCGATGTCGTCGGAAACCACTTCACCATGATGGAGTCCCACGCCGGGACCACGGCCGAGGCCGTGCTGACCTGGTTGGGCGACGTGCTGCCGTCCGACCCGGCGACCGGCCACCGATCCGAGGGAGCATGATGCGCGTCCTGTTCGTCACCCTGTCCGAGAAGTCGCACCTGTTCTGCATGACGCCGCTGGCATGGGCGTTGACCACGGCAGGACACGAGGTGCGGGTGGCCAGCTCGCCGCGGCTGACCGCGTCGGTCACCGGCACCGGGTTGACCGCCGTCCCGGTCGGGGAGGACCACGACATCTACAAGGACATGACCGCCTACCGCGAGTCGCAGGACTTCGCCAGCACCAACTGGAGCCGCTGCGAGCCCGGCCAGGTGGACTGGGCCGAACTGCGCGAGCGCTACGAGTTGAGCGTGCCCTACGCCTTCGCCGTCTACAACGACTCCATGGTCAAGGACCTGGCGGCGTTCGCCGAGAGCTGGAAGCCGGACCTGGTGGTGCGCGACCCGCTCGCCTACGCCGGCGCCATCGCGGCACGGATCAGCGGCGCGGCCCACGCCCGGTTGATGTGGTGCGAGGACGTCTGGGGGCGCACCCGGAACACCTTCCTGGAGCTGATGGCAGCCGCCCCGGAGGGAGAGCGAGTGGACCCGTTGGCCGACTGGCTGACCGAGCAGTCCAAGCCCTTCGGCTTCGGCTGCGACGAGGAGATGCTGCACGGCCAGGCCACCATCACCTCGCTGCCGGGAAGCGTGCGGATGCCGACCGCCTCCCGCGAACTGCCGATGCGTCATATCCCCTACAACGGCCCGGCTGTGGTGTGGGACTGGCTGCGGGACGCGCCGAAGCGGCCGAGGGTGTGCCTGAGCCTCGGGGCGTCCAACACCGAGGACTACGGCGGCGACTACGTGTCGGTGCCGGACATCCTCGAAGCCCTGTCGGGCGAGGACCTCGAAGTCGTGGCGGCGCTGCTGCCGGCCCAGCGCGAGGCCCTCGGCGCGGTGCCCGGCAACGCCCGGGTGGTCGACTCGGTCGCCCTGCACACCCTGCTCCCCAGCTGTTCGGCGGTGATCCACCACGGCGGCTACGGCTCCTACGCGACCGCGCTGGTCTGCGGGGTGCCGCAGTTGATCGTGTCGACGTCCGTCTCCGACCACGTGCTGCGGGCGCAGACCCTGGAGCAGAGCGGAGCCGGCCTCTATCTGCACCACCGCGACGTCACCGCCGACCAGGTACTCGCGAGCATCCGCCGGATGATCGCCGAGCCGGGCTTCGCGGACGCCGCCGAGCGGCTGCGCGCGGAGTCCGAGTCCATGCCGAGCCCGCACGACCTGGTGCCCGTCCTGGAGCGGATGACAGCCTCCCGCTGAGGCCCGGAGCCCCTGAGCCATCAGCCCCCGAAGCCCTACCCGACCCGGCCCCCGGGCGAGGCCCCGGTTCGCCTGACCATGATGATGAGGAGAGACCGATGAAGATCACGATCGACCGGCAGCGCTGTGTGGGTGCCGGGAACTGTGTGATGGCCGCCGACGCGGTGTTCGAGCAGAATGAGACGGACGGCCTGGTGGAACTGCTGCTCAGCAACCCGCCCGAGCACCTGCTCGGCTACGTCCGCGAGGCCGAACTGATCTGCCCCTCCGGCGCTATCGGGCTCCACGAGGACGCCTGAACCACACCGGCTCCAGCCGACAGCCGACAGCCGACAGCCGACAGCCCGACCGCCCGCACGGCGGTCGGGCTGTCGGCTGAGGCCGGGCCGACGGTCAGCGGTTGCTCGACGGGGCGTCCTGGCCGGCTGTCGCCTGCTCGGCGGAGTCCGGGGCCGCGTCCGCCCCCGGACTGCTGCCTGCGAGGATCTCCCAGAGGCCGGAGTTGGCGTGGTAGATGTTGGTGATCACCAGCAGGACCAGGGTGAAGACGCCGTACTGGATTCCGTTCCACAGCGGGACCATGTTGACCGGCAGGGCGTAGGCGATGCCCACCCGCAGGCCGGCGTCCAGGATCAGACCCACGCCCCAGAAGACCGTGGACACGTGCCAGATCCGGCGGAACTGCGGCACCCGGTCCCACAGATCGTCCCAGGTCTCCGACCCGTTGGAGAACCGTCGCTCCAGCAGCGGACGGGAGAAGCTGAAGGCCAGCGGTCGGCGGCCCCACAGCGAGACCAGGAAGCCCACACCGGCCGCGCCGGTCAGCCATCCCTCCTTGAACAGCAGGAACCGGGGGCTGTTGGTGATCAGAGAGACGATGATGCTCAGCACCATGACGGCCGCGACGAACAGCCCCAGCGAGTCGACCTTCCGCTTCCTGGCGAACTTCACCACCGTGTTCAGCAGTGGTGGCACCGTCCCGGCGGTGAGGGCGAGCACGTTCCCGACGCCGGCCGCGTGCAGGCCGTAGTAGAGGGCGATCGGCCCGGCCAGGTCGACCACCAGCATGGCGACCACGTGCAGACCGAGGTTGCCCTGGGGCTCTTCGCTGTTGCTCATGTGCACTCCAGTAGATCCTGGCGCGTGGCCAATTCGAACAAGGTCACCAGTTCCCGCGCGTGGTGGCGCAGGTCCAGGTCGGGGTCGGCCTCCAGCATGAACGGCAGCCCGTCGACGGCTCGCTGAATGGTCGTCGCCATCACATGTGCGTCGAAGTCCCGGAACTCGCCGCCGGACTGACCCTGGCGCAGGATGCCCTCGACCGGGGAGACGACACTCTGGTCGGTCGCCGAGTCGTAGTGCAGCCCGCCGCTGAGGAAGATCGACAGCAGTGCCTTCATCTGCGTGCGGTGGCTCGCGACGAACTCGACCTTGGCCTCGATGTAGGCGCGCAGCGCCGCCGCGGCCGTGCCCTGGCCGTCCACCTTGTCGGACACGAAGGCGCCGAGCGCGGACGACACTTCCCCGACCACCTGCTGGATCAACTCGTCCTTGCCGGCGAAGTGGTACGAGATCAGCCGCGTGCTGCTCAGCTCCGCCCGTTCCGCGATCCGCGCGAACGAGGCCCGTGAGAAACCGACCTCGGCGATGGTCTCTATCGCGGCCTGCACGATCTGCGCCCGCCGGGCTGTGGTCGTGAACGGTCGCCTGTCCTCGGCCACACTGGTTACCTGCATGAGTAAAAAATACGTCGCCCAGGTAACGCTTGTCGACACTGTCCTGCCGCACTCCCTGGAATTCCCTAGACAACGCCGGCGGCACGCGACCGCCCAAGAACGGCGGTGCTAGCGTCCGAGCCCGGGACCGGCCTGCGGACCGTCGCCCGGCCCCGGTGACGAAGATCGGCAACGAAGATCGGCAACGAAGAGTAGAGGTACCCCTAGATGGTGCCTGACCTGTGGGACAACTCCTCCCCGCCGGCATCAGGGTGGGGCCACATATGGTCTCGGACCCGACTGTGCCGCGTGCAGGGATGATTCGGATTCGCAAGGTGGAGGCTGTGCCCGTGTTGCCAGAAGACGGACGTTCCCTGGACGACGCCGTAGCGGTGGTCGGAATTTCCTGCCGCCTTCCGAAGGCCTCCAATCCCGATGAGTTCTGGCAACTGCTGCGCGCCGGCGAGAGCGCCGTGGTCCAGGCCCCGGAAGGCCGCTGGGACACGGATGCGCTGTTCGACGCGGACCCCTCCGCGCCCGGCAAGGCGAACAGCCGCTGGGGCGGCTTCCTCGACCAGGTCGACCGGTTCGATCCCGGTTTCTTCGGTATCTCGCCGCGCGAGGCCGTGGCGATGGACCCCCAGCAGCGGCTGGTCCTAGAGCTCGGCTGGGAGGCCCTGGAACAGGGCGGGATCGTCCCCCGCAGGCTGCGCGGCAGCCGCACCGGGGTGTTCGTGGGGGCCACCTGGGACGACTATGCGACGCTCTCGCACCAGCAGGGTCTGGAAGGCATCGGCCCGCACACCTTCACCGGGCTCAACCGGGCCATCATCGCCAACCGGCTCTCCTACATCCTCGGCCTGCGCGGTCCGAGCCTCACCGTGGACACCGGCCAGTCCTCCTCCCTGGTCGCCGTGCACCTGGCGTGCGAGAGCCTGCGGCGGGGCGAGTCCGAGCTCGCCCTCGCGGGTGGCGTCAACCTGACCCTCGCCCCCGACAGCCTGGTCGCCTCGGCCAAGTTCGGCGGTCTGTCCCCCGACGGCCGCTGCCACACCTTCGACGCCCGGGCGAACGGCTACGTCCGGGGCGAGGGCGGCGGGCTCGTCGTGCTCAAGAAGCTGTCGCAGGCCATCGCCGACGGCGACCCGATCCACTGCGTGATCCGCGGCAGCGCGGTCAACAACGACGGCGGCGGCGAGGGCCTGACCGCGCCCGAACGCGCGGCCCAGGAGGACGTGCTGCGGCGCGCGTACCGGGCGGCGGGGGTCGACCCCGCGGACGTTCAGTACGTCGAACTGCACGGCACCGGAACGAAGCTGGGCGATCCGATCGAGGCCGCCGCACTCGGTGCGGTGCTCGGCGCGGCCCGCGCGGACGATGCACCGCTGGTGGTCGGCTCAGCGAAGACGAACGTCGGGCACCTGGAGAGCGCGGCCGGGATCACCGGTCTGCTCAAGGCCGTCCTGTCGATCAGCCGACGCGAGCTTCCGGCCAGCCTGAACTTCGAGAAGCCGAACCCGGACATCCCGCTGGACGCCCTGAACCTTCGGGTCTCCACCGAGCTGAGCCCCTGGCCGCAGGCGGACCAGCCGCTGCTGGCCGGCGTGAGCGCGTTCGGCATGGGCGGGACCAACTGCCATGTGGTGCTGTCCGAGTGGGCCGGAGCGGGAGACGCCGGAGACCTGGGCGACCCGCTCGGCGGCGGCCCCGTCCTGGTGGACGTCCCGACGGTGCCCTGGGTGGTGTCGGGACGCACCGAGGAGTCGCTGCGGGCCCAGGCCGGTCGGCTGCTGGCGCAGGTCGACGCCGACCCGGTGCCGTCCATCGCCGACATCGGCTTCTCGCTGGCTGCCACCAGGACCGGTTTCGAACACCGTGCCGTGATCACGGGTCAGAACCCGGAGGAAGTCCGGCGCGGCCTGCGGGCGCTGGCCGAGGGCCGCAGCGTGCCGGGACTGGTCGAGGGTCGGTCGACCGCCGGCGCCGCTCAGGGCGGTGGCAGCGCCCCGGTGGTGTTCGTGTTCCCCGGGCAGGGTGCCCAGTGGGTCGGCATGGGCCGTGACCTGCTGGAGCACTTCCCCGCCTTCGCCGCGCGGATGCGGGAGTGCGCGGACGCCTTGGACCCCTGGGTCGACTGGTCGCTGATGGACGTGCTCCGCGGGGCCGAGGGTTCCCCTGCGGTGGACCACGTGGACGTGGTGCAGCAGGTCTCCTGGGCGGTCATGGTCTCGCTCGCGGAGCTGTGGCGCTCCTTCGGTGTGGTTCCCGCCGCGGTGATGGGCCATTCACAGGGCGAGATCGCCGCGGCGTGCGTGTCGGGCGCCCTGTCGCTGACCGACGGCGCTCGGGTCGTGGCACTGCGTCGGCGGGCGATCTCGGCCATCGCCGGGCGTGGCGGAATGGTCTCGTTGCCGTTGACTCTGGCTGCGGTCGAGGAACTGCTGGTCCGCTGGGCGGGCCGGCTCGTGGTCGCCGCGGTGAACGGACCGGTGTCGGTCGTGGTGGCCGGCGACGCGGACGCCCTCGTGGAGTTGCAGGCATGGGCCGACAGCGAGGGCATCCGGGCCCGCCGGGTTCCGATCGACTACGCCTCGCACTCGGTGCACGTCGAGGCCCTCAAGGACGAACTGTCGGTCTTGCTGGCAGGCCTGACACCGGGTCCGGGCGAGGTGCCCTTCTTCTCCACCGTGGACGCCGCCTTCGTGGACACGACGACGCTGGACGGCGCCTACTGGTACCGGAACCTGCGGCAGCCGGTGCGCTTCGAGGAAGCCGTCCGAGCCCTGGTCGAGCAGCAGTACGACCTCTTCGTCGAGGTCAGTTCCCACCCCGTGCTGACCTCCGGCATAGCGGAGACCGTTGACGCGGCCGACCTGGAAGCACCCGCGATCGGGACGCTGCGCCGCGCCGACGGCGGCCCGGCACGGATGCTCGCCTCACTGGCCGAGGCCTACGCGCACGGCGCCGAGGTCGACTGGGCAGCACTGTTCGCCGGCACCGGCGCGCGCCGGGTCGAACTGCCGACCTACGCTTTCCAGCGCCGCCGCTACTGGCTCGGTGACGCTCCAGCGACGCGCGCTGTCACCCCCGCTGCTGCGGCTGGAGTCGTTCCCGCGGCACCGACGCAGGCACTCGCAGCCCCTGCCGCTCCCGAGGCGTCCGACGCGCGGCGCCGCAGCGCGCTCCTCGACCTGGTTCGCACCCATGTCGCGATCATCCTGAGCCATGAGTCCGCGGACCAGGTGGCATCCCGGAGCACCTTCAAGGACCTCGGGTTCGACTCGCTGACCTCCGTGGACCTGCGCAACCGGCTGAAGATGGCGACCGGTCTGAAGCTGCCGTCCTCACTGCTCTTCGACTACCCGACTCCGGCGGCTCTGGCGGCCCATCTCGCCAACACCCTGCACGGCGGCCCGGAGGTCGCCTCGGACGCGCTGCTGCCCCCGGTGGTGGCTGGTGACGATGATCCGGTCGTGATCGTGGGAATGGCGTGCCGCTTCCCGGGTGGGGTGGAGTCGCCGGAGGACCTGTGGCGGCTGGTGATCGAGGGCGGCGACGGGATCGGCGGGTTCCCGACCGATCGCGGCTGGGATCTGGACGGGCTGTTCGCCGCCGAACCGGGGGTGCCCGGGCGGTCGTATGTGCGGGACGGCGGGTTCCTGTATGGGGCCGGGTCGTTCGATGCGGGGTTGTTCGGGATTTCGCCGCGTGAGGCGGTGGCGATGGATCCGCAGCAGCGGTTGCTGCTGGAGACTTCGTGGGAGGTGTTCGAGCGGGCGGGTATTGATCCGGGTTCGCTGCGCGGCAGTCGGACCGGTGTGTTCGCGGGGGCGATGGGTCAGGACTACGGGTCATACCTGCGGGGAACCTCGGAGGAGTCCGACGGCTACCTGCTGACCGGGACCACCAGCAGTGTGATCTCGGGTCGGGTCTCCTATGCGTTTGGTCTTGAGGGTCCGGCGGTGACGGTGGATACGGCGTGTTCGTCGTCGTTGGTGGCGTTGCACCTGGCGGTGCAGTCGCTGCGGTTGGGCGAGTGCGATCTGGCGTTGGCGGGTGGTGTGACGGTGATGTCGACGCCGGAGATGTTCGTGGAGTTCAGTCGGCAGCGTGGGTTGGCTGTTGACGGCCGGTGCAAGCCGTTCGGTGCGGGTGCGGACGGGACGGCGTGGGCCGAGGGTGTCGGTGTCCTGCTGGTGGAGCGGCTGTCGGACGCGCGGCGCCGTGGCCATGCGGTGCTGGCGGTGGTGGCGGGGTCGGCGGTGAATCAGGACGGCGCGTCGAACGGGTTGACGGCGCCGAACGGTCCGTCGCAGCAGCGGGTGATCCGGCAGGCGCTGGCCGGGGCCGGACTGGCGGCGACGGATGTCGACGCGGTGGAGGCGCACGGGACGGGGACCACCCTGGGTGATCCGATCGAGGCGCAGGCGCTGCTGGCGACCTACGGGCAGGACCGGGATGCGGACCGGCCGCTGTGGCTGGGGTCGTTGAAGTCGAACATCGGGCACTCCCAGGCGGCTGCGGGTGTCGGTGGTGTGATCAAGATGGTGCAGGCGATGCGGCACGGGGTGCTGCCCCGCACCCTGCACGCGGAGGTGGCATCGCCGCATGTGGACTGGTCTGCCGGTGACGTCGAGCTTTTGACGGTGCAGCGGGAGTGGCCGGAGCTGGGTCGTCCGCGCCGCGCGGGTGTGTCCTCGTTCGGGATCAGTGGGACCAATGCGCATGTGATCGTGGAGCAGGCCCCGGTGCCGGAGCCGTTGGTCGACGACGCAGCCACCGCTGTGCTGCCGGTGGTGCCGGTGGTGGTGTCGGGTGCGAGCATCCAGGCGCTGCGTGACCAGGCCGAGCGGTTGGTGTCGTTCGTGGCGGCGGACCTGGAGCTGGCAGCGGCTGATCTGGGGCTCTCGTCGGCGGTGACGCGGTCCGCGTTGGAGTACCGCGCGGTCGTTCTCGGTGCGGACCGCGATGAGTTGGTGCGTGGGCTGGCAGCGGTGGCGGCTGGCGAGTCGGCTGCGAATGTGGTGTCGGGTTTGGCCCGGACGGAGGGCCGGACGGCGTTCTTGTTCGCGGGGCAGGGTTCGCAGCGGCTGGGAATGGGCCTGGAGTTGTATGAGGCGTTCCCGGTGTTCGCGGCGGCGTTCGACGCGGTGTGTGGGCTGGTGGATCTGCCGCTGCGGGAGGTGGTGTTCGGCGGGGACGCGGAGCTGCTGAACCGGACCGAGTTCGCGCAGCCGGCGTTGTTCGCGGTTGAGGTGGCGTTGTTCCGGTTGGTGGAGTCGTGGGGTGTGCGGCCGGACTTCCTGGTCGGTCATTCGATCGGTGAGCTGGCTGCCGCGCACGTAGCCGGTGTGCTGTCCCTGGAGGATGCGTGCCGCCTGGTGGTTGCGCGTGGCTGTCTGATGCAGGCGCTGCCGGCTGGTGGGGCGATGGTGGCGCTGCAGGCGTCGGAGGCGGAGGTGCTGCCGCTGCTGGAGTCCTATGCCGGCCAGGTTGGCATCGCGGCGGTCAACGGCCCGAACGCGGTCGTCATCTCCGGCGAACAGGCCGCGGTCGAGGAGATCGCCGAGCAGGTGCGGGCGATGGGGCGCAAGGCGACGCGGCTGACGGTGAGTCATGCGTTCCACTCGCCGCTGATGGAGCCGATGCTCGCGGACTTCCGCCAGGTGGCGGAGAGCGTGGAGTACCAGGAGCCGCAGCTGGCGATCGTCTCCAACGTCACCGGCGAACTCGCCACTGCAGGGGAGTTGGCCTCACCCGAGTACTGGGTGTCCCACGTCCGCCAGGCCGTCCGCTTCGCTGAAGGCATCGCGTGGCTGGAGCAGAACGGCGCCACCCGGTTCCTGGAGCTGGGTCCCGACGGCACCCTCACCGCGATGGCACAGGCCTGCCTGGTGGCGGACGGGCTGCTGGTCCCCGCCTTGCGCAAGGGACGACCCGAGGCGGCAACGCTGCTCTCGGCCGCCTCCGGGCTGTTCACGCATGGCGTCGAGGTGGAGTGGTCGGCACTGTTCGCCGGCACCGGCGCGCGCCGGATCGGCCTGCCCACGTATGCCTTCCAGCGGCGCCACTTCTGGCCGAAGGCCGTACCCGCCTCGGGCGACGCGGCCGGCCTCGGTCTGACGGCCGCCGACCACCCGCTGCTGGGTGCGGCGGTGGAACTGGCGGGCGGCGGCGGTTACCTGCTCACCGGTCGGTTGTCGCTGCAGTCGCACGGATGGCTGGAGGACCACCGCGTCGCAGGCGTGGTCGTGTTCCCGGGGACAGGATTCCTGGAACTGGCGGTACGGGCCGGTGACGAGGTCGGTTGCGGTCGCGTGGAGGAACTGACGATCGCGGCGCCACTGGTCGTACCGGAGCGTGGCGGAGTCCAGTTGCAAGTCGTGGTGGGTGCACCGGGGCAGTCCGGTGAGCGCACACTGGACATCTACTCACGAGGTGACGGTGCGTCGGATGACGTGCCGTGGGTGCTGAACGCGAGCGGTTCGCTGGCGGACGATGCCCCGGCGCGCGCGGCCGGTGCGTTTGACGGCGGTGCGTTCGACTTCGCGGTATGGCCGCCGGTGGGTGCGGTGGCCGAGTCCGTCGAGGGTGTGTATGAGCGGTTCGCCGAGGTCGGTTACGCCTACGGGCCTACGTTCCGCGGCCTGCAGGCGCTGTGGCGGCGCGGCGACGAGGTCTTCGCCGTCGTGGGCCTGCCCGAGAACCACGAGGCGCTCGCGGGGACGTTCGGTCTGCACCCCGCGCTGCTGGACGCGGCGCTGCACGCCGTTCTACTGAGTGGCCCTGCCTCGGGCGTGGGTGCGCTGCGCCTGCCGTTCTCCTGGGGCGGAGTCTCGCTCGCGGCAGCCGGTGCCCGCACCTTGCGGGTGCGGGTGGCGCAGCTGGGAGCGGACACCGTTTCGCTGGAGCTGGCGGACGGGGTCGGCGGTGCGGTCGCCAAGGTCGAGTCGTTGGTGCTGCGGGAGGCTTCGGGTGAGCCGCTCGGTGCGGCGGCCCATGGTGGTGCGTTCCGCGACGGGTTGTTCCAGGTGGACTGGGTGGCGTCGGCGGTGGGCGCTGCGGGTGGGGGTGACTGGGTCGAGGTGGCGGATCTGGCTGAGCTGGACGGGGCGGTCACCGGCGATGTGCTGGTGCGGGTCACGGCGGAGCCGGGTGCTGTGCGTGCGGTGACCGGTCGGGTGCTGGGTGTGGTGGCAGAGTGGCTGGCGGAGGAGCGCTTTGGGGAGGCGCGGTTGGTTCTGGTCACCGAGGGTGCGGTGGGTGTGGGTCGTGAGGTGCCGGATCCGGTGCTGGCGGCGGTGTGGGGTCTGGTGCGGGCGGCGCGGGCGGAGAACCCGGGCCGGTTCGCGTTGGTGGACGTCGATGGTGCGGCGGAGTCGTGGGAGGCCGTTCCGGGTGCCCTGGCCGGTGGTGAGCCGGAGTTGGCGGTGCGCGGGGGTGCGGTCTTCGTGTCCCGGTTGGCGCGGGTGGTTGCTGGGGGGTTGGCGGTTCCGGGGGAGGGTGCGTGGCGGTTGGGGATTGTGGAGCAGGGGACCCTGGAGGGTCTGGGGTTGGTGGAGTACCCGGGTGCGGTGCGGGAGTTGGGTGCGGGTGAGGTGCGGGTGTCGGTGCGGGCTGCGGGGGTGAATTTCCGGGATGTGCTGAATGCGTTGGGGATGTATCCGGGGGATGCGGGGTTGCCGGGTCTTGAGGGTGCGGGTGTGGTGACCGAGGTCGGTCCCGGTGTGGTCGGGTTGGCGGTGGGCGACCGGGTACTGGGGATGTTCCCGGCGGCGTTCGGGCCGGTCGCGGTGGCGGACGCCCGTACGGTGGCGCGGATTCCGGCGGGCTGGTCGTTCACGCAGGCGGCGTCGGTGCCGCTGGTCTTCCTGACGGCCTACTACGCCCTGGTGGACCTGGGCGGGTTGCAGCCGGGTGAGCGGGTGCTGGTCCACGCGGCGGCCGGTGGTGTGGGTATGGCGGCGGTGCAGGTGGCCCGTCACTTGGGCGCGGAGGTGTTCGGCACGGCGAGCGCGGGCAAGTGGGGGGCGCTGCGGGGGTTGGGCCTGGACGACGCGCACATTGCCTCCTCGCGTGACCTCGGGTTCGAGGGTGCGTTCGCGGAGGTGACCGGCGGTGCCGGGATGGATGTGGTGCTGGACTCGCTGGCGGGTGAGTTCGTCGATGCCTCGTTGCGGTTGCTGCCGCGCGGGGGTCGGTTCGTGGAGATGGGCAAGACCGATGTCCGCGAGCCGGACGCGGTGGCTGCCGCGCACCCGGGTGTGGCCTATCAGGCGTTCGACCTGATGGACACCGACCCGGAGCGGCTCGGCGAGATGCTGGCCGTGCTGGTGGAGCTGTTCGAGGCGGGGGTGTTGGTGCCGTCGCCGGTGTCGGTGTGGGATGTGCGTCGGGCGCCGGAGGCGTTCCGCTATCTGAGCCAGGCGAAGAACATCGGCAAGGTGGTGCTGACCCTGCCGACCGTCCTGGACCGGAATGGCACGGTGCTGGTCACCGGTGGCACCGGTGGTCTGGGTTCGCTGGTGGCCCGCCGTCTGGTGAGGGAGAACGGTGTGCGGCACCTGCTGCTCGCCAGTAGGCGGGGTTCGGCGGCGCCGGGTGTCGCGGAGCTGGTCCGGGAGTTGACGGAGCTTGGGGCAGCGGTAACGGTGGCGGCCTGCGACGCCGCCGACGGGCAGGCACTCGAAGCCCTGCTCGACGCGGTTCCGGCGGAGCATCCGCTGACTGCGGTGGTGCACACCGCCGGCGTGCTGGACGACGGAGTGGTGTCCGCGCTGACGCCGGAGCGCATGGACACCGTCTACCGTCCCAAGGTGGACGCGGCGACCAACCTGCACGAGCTGACGCAGGGTCTGGACCTGGCCGCGTTCGTGCTGTTCTCCTCGGTGATGGGGACGTTCGGCGGCGCGGGCCAGGGCAACTACTCGGCGGCGAACGCGTTCCTGGACGGACTGGCCCAGGTGCGGCGTGCGGAGGGTCTTCCGGCGGTGTCGCTGGCGTGGGGTCCGTGGGCGCCGGGCGCCGGGATGACCAGCGAGCTGAGTGCGGCGGATCTGCGGCGGATGGCGCGCAACGGAATGCTGCCGCTGGGCGCCGAGCAGGGCTTGGACCTGCTGACGCACGTCCTGGAGGCCGGCGCGGGCCTGGAGCGGGCGTTGCTGCTGCCGGTGAACCTCGACGTCACGTCCCTGCGGGGGCAGGCTGACACCGTTCCGGCACTGCTGCGGGGCCTGGTGCGGACGCCGGCCCGTCGTAGCGCGGCTGTCGGGGCAGGAGCCGGTGCCGGTGGGCGGCTCGAACTGGAGCAGCGGCTGGTCGGGCTGCAGGCGGCGGATCGCGAGCGGGCGGTGCTGGAGCTGGTCTGCGCCCAGGCTGCGGCGGTGCTGGGGCATGCGTCGGCCGGGGACATCGCGTCGGATCAGACGTTCAAGGTGCTCGGCTTCGATTCGCTGACGTCGGTGGAACTGCGCAACCGGGTGAACGCGGTGACCGGCATGCGTCTGCCGGCCACGCTGGTATTCGACTTCCCGACTCCGGTCGCTCTGGCCGAGCATGTCCTGTCGGAGGTCGTGGGTGACTCCGAGGCCGCCTCCAGTGGTCTGCTGCCTGCGGTGGCGATGGCTGTTGACGACGATCCGGTGGTCATCGTGGGGATGGCGTGCCGGTTCCCGGGTGGGGTGGAGTCGCCGGAGGACTTGTGGCGGTTGGTGGTTGAGGGCGGGGAGGGTATCGGGGGGTTCCCGACTGACCGTGGTTGGGACCTGGACGGGTTGTTCGATCCGGAGCTGGGTGTTTCGGGGCGGTCGTATGTGCGTGATGGTGGGTTCCTGTATGGGGCGGCGTTGTTTGATGCGGGGTTGTTCGGGATTTCGCCGCGTGAGGCGGTGGCGATGGATCCGCAGCAGCGGTTGCTGCTGGAGACTTCGTGGGAGGTGTTCGAGCGGGCGGGTATTGATCCGGGTTCGCTGCGCGGCAGCCGGACGGGCGTGTTCGCGGGGGCGATGGGTCAGGACTACGTCTCGCGACTGCGGGGCGCCTCGGACGATTCCGACGGGTATGTGCTGACTGGTACGACGGGCAGTGTGATCTCGGGTCGGGTCTCCTACGCCTTCGGCCTTGAGGGCCAGCGGTGACGGTGGACACGGCGTGTTCGTCGTCGCTGGTGGCGCTGCACCTGGCGGTGCAGTCGCTGCGGTCCGGCGAGTGTGACCTGGCGCTGGCCGGTGGTGTGACGGTGATGTCGACGCCCGATACCTTTGTCGACTTCAGCCAGCAGCGTGGCCTGGCTGTCGACGGCCGGTGCAAGGCGTTCGGTGCGGGTGCGGACGGCACCGCGTGGGCCGAGGGTGTGGGCATGCTGCTGGTGGAGCGGCTCTCGGATGCGCGGCGTCATGGGCATGCGGTGCTGGCGGTGGTGGCGGGGTCGGCGGTGAATCAGGACGGCGCGTCGAACGGGTTGACGGCGCCGAACGGTCCGTCGCAGCAGCGGGTGATCCGGCAGGCGCTGGCCGGGGCCGGGCTCAAGCCGCAGGATGTGGACGCGGTGGAGGCGCACGGGACGGGGACCACCCTGGGTGATCCGATCGAGGCGCAGGCCTTGCTGGCGACCTACGGGCAGGACCGCTTGCCCGAGCGGCCGCTGTGGCTGGGGTCGTTGAAGTCGAACATCGGGCACTCCCAGGCGGCCGCCGGTGTCGGCGGTGTGATCAAGATGGTGCTGGCGATGCGGCACGGGGTGCTGCCGCGCACCCTGCACGCTGACGAGCCGTCGACGTATGTGGACTGGTCGGTCGGTGCGGTGGAGTTGTTGACGGAGCAGCGGGAGTGGCCGGAGCTGGGTCGTCCGCGTCGGGCGGGTGTGTCCTCGTTCGGGATCAGCGGGACCAATGCGCATGTGATCGTGGAGCAGGCGCCAGTGCTGGAGGCGGTGGTGGTGGAGGCCACGGCGGTGCTGCCGGTGGTGCCGGTGGTGGTGTCCGGTGCGAGCGAGAGCGCGTTGCGTGACCAGGCCCAGCGGCTGGCGTCGTTCGTGGCGGCAGCCCCGGAGCTGGCACCTGCCGATCTGGGGTTGTCTGCGGCGGTGACGCGGTCGGCGTTGGAGCACCGCGCGGTCGTTCTTGGCGCGGACCGCGACGAGTTGGTGCGTGGGCTGGCAGCGGTGGCGGCTGGCGAGTCGGCTGCGAATGTGGTGTCGGGTTCGGTCCGGACGGAGGGCCGGACGGCGTTCTTGTTCGCGGGGCAGGGTTCGCAGCGGTTGGGGATGGGCCGGGAGTTGTATGAGGCGTTCCCGGTGTTCGCGGCGGCGTTCGATGCGGTGTGCGCTCTGGTGGACGCTCCGTTGCGCGAGGTGGTCTTCGGGGATGACGCGGAGGCGTTGAACGGCACGGCGTTCGCGCAGCCGGCGTTGTTCGCGGTCGAGGTGGCGTTGTTCCGGTTGGTGGAGTCGTGGGGGGTCCGGCCGGACTTCCTGGTCGGCCACTCCATCGGCGAGCTGGCCGCCGCCCACGTCGCCGGGGTGCTGTCGCTGGAGGATGCGTGCCGTCTGGTGGTGGCGCGTGGTCGTCTGATGCAGGTGCTGCCTGCCGGTGGGGCGATGGTGGCGCTGCAGGCGTCGGAGGCGGAGGTGCTGCCCCTGCTGGAAGGCCTTGAGAGTCACGTTGGCATCGCGGCCGTCAACGGCCCGAACGCGGTCGTGGTCTCGGGCACGGAGGCCGTGACGCTGGAGGTCGGGGCGCGGATCGAGGCGCTGGGCCGTCGCACCAGGCGGCTGCGGGTGAGTCATGCCTTCCACTCGCCGCTGATGGAGCCGATGCTCGCGGAGTTCCGCGAGGTGGCGGAAGACGTGGAGTATCAGCAGCCGCGCCTGGCGGTGGTCTCGAACGTCACCGGCCGGTTGGCCACGGCGGACGAGCTCACGTCACCCGAGTACTGGGTGTCGCATGTGCGGCAGGCCGTGCGCTTCGCCGACGGCATCGCGTGGCTGGAGGAGAACGGGGTCACCCGGTTCCTGGAGCTGGGTCCCGACGGCACGCTCACCGCGATGGCGCAGGCCTGCCTGGCGGAGGACTCCACGGGTGTGTTGGTCCCGGCACTGCGCAAGGACCGCCCCGAGGCGGTCGGTGTGCTGGCGGCGGTTGGCCAGTTGCACGTGAACGGCGTGCCGGTGCAGTGGGAGGCGGTGTTCGAGGGGTCGGGCGCGGTTCGGGTCGGGTTGCCGACCTATGCGTTCCAGCGTCGTGCGTTCTGGCCGAAGGCATCGCTGCTGCAGTCGGGTGAGCTGGGTTCGGTGGGTCTGGGTTCGGCCGACCATCCGTTGCTGGGTGCGGCGGTGGCATTGGCGGACGATGGCGGCTTCCTGTTCACAGGCAGGCTGTCGCTGCAGACCCACGGGTGGTTGCGCGATCACGCGGTCGCGGGTGTGGTGCTGTTGCCGGGGACGGCGTTTGTGGAGCTGGTGCTGCATGCGGGTGATCAGGTGGGCTGTGGGCGTGTTGAGGAGTTGATGTTGGAGGCGCCGTTGGTGGTGCCGGAGCGTGGTGGGGTGCGGTTGCAGGTGGTGGTGGGTGGTGTGGATGAGTCGGGTTGTCGGTCGGTGGGTGTGTTTTCGCGGGTGGACGATGAGGTGTGGGTGCGTCATGCGTCGGGTGTGGTGAGTGCCGGGGCCCCGTCGGGGGCCGGGTTCGATGGTGGGGTGTGGCCGCCGGTGGGTGCGGTGGCGGTGGGGTTGGACGGGTTCTACGACCAGCTGGCGCGCGATGGTTATGTGTACGGTCCGGCGTTCCGGGGGTTGCGGGCGGTGTGGCGTGCGGGTGGGGAGGTGTTCGCGGAGGTGGAGCTGCCGCAGGAGCAGCAGGCGGACGCCTCCGCCTACGGTCTGCACCCCGCTCTCCTGGACGCGGCGTTGCATGCGTGGTTGGCCGCGGGTGCGGGTGCGGGGGCTGGTTCGGGGCGGGTGAGTCTGCCGTTCTCGTGGAGTGGTGTGTCGCTGTCGGCGTCGGGTGCCGCCACGCTGCGGGTGCGGTTGACCCCGCGCGGCGAGGACGGGTTCGGCGTCACGGTGGCCGACGGCACGGGTGGGCTGGTTGCTGTCATCGAGTCGTTGGTGTTGCGTGAGGTGTCGGCGGAGTCGTTGGACGCGTCGCGTGGTGGGGTTGTGGGTGATGGGTTGTTCCAGGTGGATTGGTCGCCGTTGCCGGTGGTGGCTGCTGGTGACGGCGCGGTGGTTGTGGTGGGGGGTCTGGCTGAGGTGGATGCGGTGGCGGTGCCTGCTGATGTGGTGGTGCGGGTCACGCCGGAGGGTGGGGTGTTGGGGCTGGTGCAGGGGTGGTTGTCGCAGCCTGCCTTCGAGGGTTCGCGGTTGGTGGTGGTGACTGAGGGTGCGGTGGGTGTGGGTCGTGGGGTGCCGGATCCGGTGCTGGCGGGGGTGTGGGGTTTGGTGCGTGCGGCGCGGGCGGAGAATCCGGGCCGGTTCGCGTTGGTGGACGTCGACGGTTCGGTGGAGTCGTGGGAGGCCGTCGGGGGTGCGTTGGCTTCGGGTGAGCCGGAGTTGGCGGTGCGTGGGGGTGGGGTGTTTGTGCCGCGCCTTGCGCGGGTGGCCTCTGAGTCGTCGGTGTTGGCGGTTCCGGGGGTGGGTGGTGCGTGGCGGTTGGGGATTGTGGAGCAGGGGACCCTGGAGGGTCTGGGGTTGGTGGAGTACCCGGGTGCGGTGCGGGAGTTGGGTGCGGGTGAGGTGCGGGTGTCGGTGCGGGCTGCGGGGGTGAATTTCCGGGATGTGCTGAATGCGTTGGGGATGTATCCGGGGGATGCGGGGTTGCCGGGTCTTGAGGGTGCGGGTGTGGTGACCGAGGTCGGTCCCGGTGTGGTCGGGTTGGCGGTGGGTGATCGGGTGATGGGGTTGTTCCCGGCGGCGTTCGGGCCGGTGGCGGTGGCGGATGCGCGGATGGTGGTGCGGATGCCGTCTGGGTGGTCGTTTGCGCAGGCGGCGTCGGTGCCGGTGGCGTTTTTGACGGCGTATTACGCCCTGGTGGATTTGGGTGGTTTGCAGTCGGGTGAGCGGGTGTTGGTGCATGCGGCTGCGGGTGGTGTGGGTTCGGCGGCGGTGCAGGTGGCGCGTGGGTTGGGTGCGGAGGTGTTCGGGACGGCGAGTGTGGGCAAGTGGGGGGCGTTGCGGGGGCTGGGGCTGGACGACGCGCATATCGCCTCGTCGCGTGATCTCGGGTTCGAGGCGGCGTTCGGGGCGGTGACCGGTGGCGAAGGCATGGATGTGGTGCTGGACTCCCTGGCGGGTGAGTTTGTGGATGCCTCGTTGCGGTTGCTGCCGCGTGGGGGTCGGTTCGTGGAGATGGGCAAGACCGATGTCCGCGAGCCGGACGCGGTGGCTGCGGCCCACCCGGGTGTGGTGTATCGGGCGTTTGACCTGATGGACACGGATCCAGGGCGGGTCGCGGAGATGTTCGCGGTGTTGGTGGAGTGGTTTGAGGCGGGGGTGTTGGTGCCGTTGCTGGTGTCGGTGTGGGATGTGCGTCGGGCGCCGGAGGCGTTCCGGTATCTGAGCCAGGCGAAGAACGTGGGCAAGGTGGTGCTGACCCTGCCGACCGTCCTGGACGTTGAGGGCACGGTGCTGGTCACTGGTGGCACCGGTGGTCTGGGTTCGCTGGTGGCGCGCCGGCTGGTTACGGAGCACGGTGTGCGGCACTTGCTGCTGGCGAGTCGCCGTGGCTCGGCCGCCCCCGGCGCAGCCGAACTCGTCTCGGAACTCACCGGTTTGGGCGCACAGGTCTCGGTGCTTGCCTGTGACATAGCCGACCGGCAGGCACTCGCGGAAACTCTGGCGACGGTGTCGGTTGAGCATCCGCTTACCGCGGTGGTGCACACGGCCGGCGTGTTGGACGACGGTGTCGTGTCCGCGCTGACGCCGGAGCGGATGGCGGCGGTCTGGCGTCCGAAGGTGGACGCGGCGACGAACCTGCACGAGCTCACCCAGCACCTCGATCTGTCCGCATTCGTGCTGTTCTCCTCGGTCGTGGGGACGTTGGGGAATGCGGGTCAGGCCAACTACGGTGCGGCGAACGCCTACCTGGATGCTTTGGTGCAGGTGCGGCGTGCGCAGGGTCTGGCGGCGGTGTCGCTGGCGTGGGGTCCGTGGGCGCCGGGTGCGGGGATGACCAGTGACCTGGGTGATGCGGATCTGCGGCGGATGGCGCGCAGCGGGATGCTGCCGCTGAGCGTTGAACAGGGCCTGGGGTTGCTGGACACGGTCCTGGATGCCGGGGCGGGTCTGGAGCGGGCGGTGGTGCTGCCGGTGAACCTGGACCTGGCCGCGCTGCGCGGGCAGGGCGAGGCGCTGCCGGCAATGCTGCGCGGCTTGGTCGGTGCGCCCCGTCGCCGCGCGGTCGCTGCGAGCTCGCGGGCGGACGGTGCGCAGGGTCTCGGTCAGAGGTTGCTGGGGTTGGAGCGGTCCGATCAGACCCGGCTGCTGGTCGAGCTGGTGTGTGGTCAGGTCGCGGCGGTACTCGGGTATGACTCGACGGGTGAGATCGCACCGGACCAGACGTTCAAGGTGCTGGGCTTCGATTCGCTGACGTCGGTGGAGCTGCGCAACCGGGTGAATGCTGTGACGGGTCTGCGGTTGCCGGCCACGTTGGTGTTCGACCACCCGACGCCGGTGACGCTGGCCCAGTTCGTCCTGGGTGAGGTGATGGGCGGGGATGCTGTCGTCGGTGCGATGCTGCCTGCGCTGGTGGCGGTGGATGACGATCCGGTTGTGATCGTGGGGATGGCGTGCCGGTATCCGGGTGGGGTGGAGTCGCCGGAGGACTTGTGGCGGTTGGTGGTTGAGGGCGGGGAGGGTATCGGGGGGTTCCCGACTGACCGTGGTTGGGATCTGGACGGGCTCTACGATCCCGACCCGAGCACCGTTGGTCGGACCTATGTGCGTGATGGTGGGTTCCTGTATGGGGCGGCGTTGTTTGATGCGGGGTTGTTCGGGATTTCGCCGCGTGAGGCGGTGGCGATGGATCCGCAGCAGCGGTTGCTGCTGGAGACTTCGTGGGAGGTGTTCGAGCGGGCGGGTATTGATCCGGGTTCGCTGCGCGGCAGCCGGACCGGTGTGTTCGCGGGGGCGATCGCGCAGGACTACGGGTCGTTCCTGCGAGGGGTCTCGGAGGAGTCGGACGGTTTCCTGCTGACGGGGAACACCGGCAGCGTTGCCTCCGGTCGCATTTCCTATGCGTTTGGTCTTGAGGGTCCGGCGGTGACGGTGGATACGGCGTGTTCGTCGTCGTTGGTGGCGTTGCACCTGGCGGTGCAGTCGCTGCGGGCGGGTGAGTGCGATCTGGCGTTGGCCGGTGGTGTGACGGTGATGTCGACGCCGGAGATGTTTGTGGAGTTCAGTCGGCAGCGTGGCCTGGCTGTCGACGGCCGGTGCAAGGCGTTCGGTGCGGGTGCGGACGGCACCGCGTGGGCCGAGGGTGTGGGCATGCTGCTGGTGGAGCGGCTCTCGGATGCGCGGCGCCGTGGGCATGCGGTGCTGGCGGTGGTGGCGGGGTCGGCGGTGAATCAGGACGGTGCGTCGAACGGGTTGACGGCGCCGAACGGTCCGTCGCAGCAGCGGGTGATCCGGCAGGCGCTGGCCGGGGCGGGGCTCAAGCCGCGGGATGTGGACGCGGTGGAGGCGCACGGGACGGGGACGACGTTGGGTGATCCGATCGAGGCGCAGGCGTTGCTGGCGACCTACGGGCAGGACCGCTTGCCCGAGCGGCCGCTGTGGTTGGGGTCGTTGAAGTCGAACATCGGGCACTCCCAGGCTGCTGCGGGTGTGGGTGGTGTGATCAAGATGGTGCTGGCGATGCGGCACGGGGTGCTGCCGCGCACCCTGCACGCGGAGCGGCCGTCCGAGCACATCGACTGGTCGGCCGGTGCGGTGGAGTTGCTGACGGTGCAGCGGGAGTGGCCGGAGCTGGGTCGTCCGCGTCGGGCGGGTGTGTCCTCGTTCGGGATCAGCGGGACCAATGCGCATGTGATCGTGGAGCAGGCCCCGGTGCCGGAGCCCGTGGTCCAGGAGGTCACCGCTGCGCTGCCGGTGGTGCCGGTGGTGGTGTCGGGTGCCAGCGAAAGCGCGTTGCGCGGTCAGGCCCGGCGGCTGGCGTCGTTCGTGGCGGCGGCCCCGGAGCTGGCACCTGCGGATCTGGGGTTGTCTGCGGCGGTGACGCGGTCGGTGTTGGAGCACCGGGCGGTGGTGCTGGGTGCGGACCGGGGTGAGCTGGTGCGGGGTCTGGAGGCGTTGGCGGCGGGGGAGTTCTCGCCGGGCGTGGTGACCGGCAGTGCTGGGAGCGGTGGGCGGACGGCGTTCTTGTTCGCGGGGCAGGGTTCGCAGCGGCTGGGGATGGGTCGGGAGTTGTATGAGGCGTTCCCGGTGTTCGCGGCGGCGTTCGATGCGGTGTGCGCTCTGGTGGATGCTCCGTTGCGGGAGGTGGTGTTCGGCGGGGATGCGGAGCTGCTGAACCGGACCGAGTTCGCGCAGCCGGCGTTGTTCGCGGTCGAGGTGGCGTTGTTCCGGTTGGTGGAGTCGTGGGGTGTGCGGCCGGACTTCCTGGTCGGTCACTCCGTCGGTGAGTTGGCTGCCGCCCACGTCGCCGGGGTGCTGTCGCTCGCGGACGCCTGTCGTCTGGTGGTGGCGCGTGGCCGGTTGATGCAGGCGCTGCCCGCCGGTGGCGCGATGGTGGCGCTGCAGGCGTCGGAGGCGGAGGTGCTGCCCCTGCTGGAAGGCCAGGTTGGCATCGCGGCGGTCAACGGCCCGAACGCGGTCGTCGTCTCCGGCGAACAGGCCGCGGTCGAGGAGATCGCCCAGCTGATGCGGGACATGGGCCGCAAGGCGACGCGCCTGAAGGTCAGTCATGCGTTCCACTCGCCGCTGATGGAGCCGATGCTCGCGGACTTCCGCCAGGTGGCGGAGAGCGTGGACTACCATGAGCCGCGCCTCGCGATCGTCTCGAACGTCACCGGGCGACTCGCCACGGCGGATGAGCTGACGTCGCCCGAGTACTGGGTGGGCCACGTCCGCCAGGCCGTCCGGTTCGCCGACGGCATCAAGTGGTTGGAGGAGAACGGGGTCACCCGCTTCCTGGAGCTGGGCCCCGACGGCACGCTGACCGCTCTGGCCCAGGAGTGCCTGGCAACGGACGACGCCCTGCTCGTCCCGGCGCTGCGCAAGGACCGCCCCGAGCCGCTAAGCGCAGTCGGCGCTTTGGCGCGGCTGCATGTCAATGGTGTGCCGACGCTGTGGGAGGCGGTGTTCGCCGGTACGGGCGCGCGTCGGATCGTTCTGCCGACGTATGCGTTCCAGCGTCGTGCGTTTTGGCCGAAGGGGGCGGGGTCGCGGTCGGGTGATTTGGGTTCGGTGGGGTTGGCGGCGGCGGGGCATCCGTTGTTGGGTGCGGTGGTGGCGATGGCGGATTCGGATGCGGTGGTGTTGACGGGTCGGTTGTCGGTGCAGGAGTTGCCGTGGTTGGCGGATCATGTGGTGGCGGGTGTGGTGCTGTTGCCGGGGACGGCGTTTGTGGAGCTGGTGCTGCATGCGGGTGACCAGGTGGGCTGTGGGCGTGTTGAGGAGTTGATGTTGGAGGCGCCGTTGGTGGTGCCGGAGCGTGGTGGGGTGCGGTTGCAGGTGGTGGTGGGTGGTGTGGATGAGTCGGGTTGTCGGTCGGTGGGTGTGTTTTCGCGGGTGGACGATGAGGTGTGGGTGCGTCATGCGTCGGGTGTGGTGAGTGCCGGGGCCCCGTGGGGGACCGGGTTCGATGGTGGGGTGTGGCCGCCGGTGGGTGCGGTGGCGGTGGGGTTGGACGGGTTCTACGACCAGCTGGCGCGCGATGGTTATGCGTACGGTCCGGCGTTCCGGGGGTTGCGGGCGGTGTGGCGTGCGGGTGGGGAGGTGTTCGCGGAGGTGGAGCTGCCGCAGGAGCAGCAGGCGGACGCCTCCGCCTACGGTCTGCACCCCGCTCTCCTGGACGCGGCGTTGCATGCGTGGTTGGCCGCGGGTGCGGGGGCTGGTTCGGGTGCGGGTGCGGGGGCTGGTTCGGGGCGGGTGAGTCTGCCGTTCTCGTGGAGTGGTGTGTCGTTGGCGGCGTCGGGTGCGTCGGTGGTGCGGGTGCGTTTGGCCGCGGTGGGTGCGGATGGGTTCGGTGTGACGGTGGTGGACGGATCGGGTGGACTGGTGGCCTCGGTGGGGTCGTTGGTGTTGCGTGAGGTGTCGGCGGAGTCGTTGGACGCGTCGCGTGGTGGGGCGTTCCGTGATGGGTTGTTCCAGGTGGATTGGTCGCCGTTGCCGGTGGTGGCTGCTGGTGACGGCGCGGTGGTTGTGGTGGGGGGTCTGGCTGAGGTGGATGTGGCGGCGGTGCCCGGGAATGTGCTGGTGCGGGTCACGCCGGAGGGTGGGGTGTTGGGGCTGGTGCAGGAGTGGTTGGCGGGCGAGTGGTTTGCGGGTTCGCGGTTGGTGGTGGTGACTGAGGGTGCGGTGGGTGTGGGCCATGAGGTGCCGGATCCGGTGCTGGCGGGGGTGTGGGGTCTGGTGCGTGCGGCGCGGGCGGAGAACCCGGGCCGGTTCGTGCTGCTGGACGTCGACGGTTCGGTGGAGTCGTGGGAGGCCGTTCCGGGTGCCCTGGCCGGTGGTGAGCCGGAGTTGGCGGTGCGTGGGGGTGCGGTGTTCGTGCCGAGGTTGGCGCGGGTGGTTGCTGGGGGGTTGGCGGTTCCGGGGGTGGGTGGTGCGTGGCGGTTGGGGATTGTGGAGCAGGGGACCCTGGAGGGTCTGGGGTTGGTGGAGTACCCGGGTGCGGTGCGGGAGTTGGGTGCGGGTGAGGTGCGGGTGTCGGTGCGGGCTGCGGGGGTGAATTTCCGGGATGTGCTGAATGCGTTGGGGATGTATCCGGGGGATGCGGGGTTGCCGGGTCTTGAGGGTGCGGGTGTGGTGACCGAGGTCGGTCCCGGTGTGGTCGGGTTGGCGGTGGGTGATCGGGTGATGGGGTTGTTCCCGGCGGCGTTCGGGCCGGTGGCGGTGGCGGATGCGCGGATGGTGGTGCGGATGCCGTCTGGGTGGTCGTTTGCGCAGGCGGCGTCGGTGCCGGTGGCGTTTTTGACGGCGTATTACGCGTTGGTGGATCTGGGCGGGTTGCAGCCGGGTGAGCGGGTGTTGGTACATGCGGCTGCGGGTGGTGTGGGTTCGGCGGCGGTGCAGGTGGCGCGTGGGTTGGGTGCGGAGGTGTTCGGGACGGCGAGTGCGGGCAAGTGGGGGGCGTTGCGGGGGCTGGATCTGGACGACGCGCACATCGCCTCGTCGCGTGACCTGGCCTTCGAGGCGGCGTTCGGGGCGGTGACCGGTGGCGAAGGCATGGATGTGGTGCTGGACTCCCTGGCGGGTGAGTTTGTGGATGCCTCGTTGCGGTTGCTGCCGCGTGGGGGTCGGTTCGTGGAGATGGGCAAGACCGATGTCCGCGAGCCGGACGCGGTGGCTGCGGCCCACCCGGGTGTGGTGTATCGGGCGTTTGACCTGATGGACACGGATCCAGGGCGGGTCGCGGAGATGTTCGCGGTGTTGGTGGAGTGGTTTGAGGCGGGGGTGTTGGTGCCGTTGCCGGTGTCGGTGTGGGATGTGCGTCGGGCGCCGGAGGCGTTCCGGTACCTGAGCCAGGCGAAGAACGTGGGCAAGGTGGTGCTGACCCTGCCGACCGTCCTGGACCGGAATGGCACGGTGCTGGTCACTGGTGGTACGGGCGGGTTGGGTTCGTCGGTGGCGCGCCGGCTGGTGGCCGTGCACGGTGTGCGGCACTTGCTGCTGGCGAGTCGCCGTGGCTCGGCCGCCCCCGGCGCAGCCGAACTCGTCTCGGAACTCACCGGTTTGGGTGCGGACGCCAGGGTCGTTGCGTGTGATGCCTCCGACCGGACGGCGCTCAAGCAGTTGCTGGCCGCTGTATCGCCGGAGCATCCGTTGACCGGTGTGGTGCACACGGCCGGGGTCCTGGACGACGGGCTGGTCTCCGCGCTGACGCCGGAGCGTATGGCGACGGTCTGGCGTCCGAAGGTGGACGCGGCAACGAATCTGCACGAGCTGACGCAGGGCCTGGATCTGGCTGTCTTTGCGGTGTTCTCCTCGGTCGTGGGGACGTTGGGGAATGCGGGTCAGGCCAACTACGGTGCGGCGAACGCCTACCTGGATGCTTTGGTGCAGGTGCGGCGTGCGCAGGGTCTGGCGGCGGTGTCGCTGGCGTGGGGTCCGTGGGCGCCGGGTGCGGGGATGACCAGTGACCTGGGTGATGCGGATCTGCGGCGGATGGCGCGCAGCGGGATGCTGCCGCTGAGTGTCGAGCAGGGCCTGGGCCTGTTGGACACGGTTCTGGATGCCGGGGCGGGTCTGGAGCGGGCGGTGGTGGTGCCGGTGAACCTGGACCTGGCCGCGCTGCGTGCACAGGGCGACGCCCTGCCCGCGCTGCTACGGGGCTTGGTCGGTGCGCCCCGTCGCCGCGCGATCGCTGCGAGCACACGAGTTGGTGATGTACAGGGTCTTGAGCAGCGGTTGCTGGGGCTGGAGCGGTCCGATCAGACCCGGCTGCTGGTCGAGCTGGTGTGTGGTCAGGTCGCGGCGGTACTCGGGTATGACTCGACGGGTGAGATCGCACCGGACCAGACGTTCAAGGTGCTCGGCTTCGATTCGCTGACGTCGGTGGAGCTGCGCAACCGGGTGAATGCTGTGACGGGTCTGCGGTTGCCGGCCACGTTGGTGTTCGACCACCCGACCCCGGTGGCAATGGCCCGGTTCATCCAGGGCGAGGTGCTCGGTGGTGAGGACACTGTCTCCGGTGCCGTGCTGCCTGCGCTGGTGGCGGTGGACGATGATCCGGTTGTGATCGTGGGGATGGCGTGCCGCTTCCCGGGTGGGGTGGAGTCGCCGGAGGACTTGTGGCGGTTGGTGGTTGAGGGCGGGGAGGGTATCGGGGGGTTCCCGACTGACCGTGGGTGGGATCTGGACGGGCTCTACGATCCCGACCCGGACAGCTCCGGTCGGACCTATGTGCGTGATGGTGGGTTCCTGTATGGGGCGGCGTTGTTTGATGCGGGGTTGTTCGGGATTTCGCCGCGTGAGGCGGTGGCGATGGATCCGCAGCAGCGGTTGCTGCTGGAGACTTCGTGGGAGGTGTTCGAGCGGGCGGGTATTGATCCGGGTTCGCTGCGCGGCAGCCGGACCGGTGTGTTCGCGGGGGCGATCGCGCAGGACTACGGGTCGTTCCTCCGCGAGTCCTCGGACGAGTCGGACGGTTTCCTGCTGACGGGGAACACAGGCAGCGTTGCCTCCGGTCGCATTTCCTATGCGTTTGGTCTTGAGGGTCCGGCGGTGACGGTGGATACGGCGTGTTCGTCGTCGTTGGTGGCGTTGCACCTGGCGGTGCAGTCGCTGCGGGCGGGTGAGTGCGATCTGGCGTTGGCCGGTGGTGTGACGGTGATGTCGACGCCGGAGATGTTCGTGGAGTTCAGTCGGCAGCGTGGCCTGGCTGTCGACGGCCGGTGCAAGGCGTTCGGTGCGGGTGCGGACGGCACCGCGTGGGCCGAGGGTGTGGGCATGCTGCTGGTGGAGCGGCTCTCGGATGCGCGGCGCCGTGGCCACGCGGTGCTGGCGGTGGTGGCGGGCTCCGCGGTGAACCAGGACGGTGCGTCGAACGGGTTGACGGCGCCGAACGGTCCGTCGCAGCAGCGGGTGATCCGGCAGGCGCTGGCCGGGGCCGGACTGGCGGCGACGGATGTGGACGCGGTGGAGGCGCACGGGACGGGGACGACGTTGGGTGATCCGATCGAGGCGCAGGCGTTGCTGGCGACCTACGGGCAGGACCGCTTGCCCGAGCGGCCGCTGTGGTTGGGGTCGTTGAAGTCGAACATCGGGCACTCCCAGGCTGCTGCGGGTGTGGGTGGTGTGATCAAGATGGTGCTGGCGATGCGGCACGGGGTGCTGCCGCGCACCCTGCACGCGGAGCGGCCGTCCGAGCACATCGACTGGTCGGCCGGTGCGGTGGAGTTGCTGACGGTGCAGCGGGAGTGGCCGGAGCTGGGTCGTCCGCGTCGGGCGGGTGTGTCCTCGTTCGGGATCAGCGGGACCAATGCGCATGTGATCGTGGAGCAGGCCCCGGTGCCGGAGCCCGTGGTCCAGGAGGTCACCGCTGCGCTGCCGGTGGTGCCGGTGGTGGTGTCGGGTGCCAGCGAAAGCGCGTTGCGCGGTCAGGCCCGGCGGCTGGCGTCGTTCGTGGCGGCGGCCCCGGAGATGGCACCTGCGGATCTGGGGTTGTCTGCGGCGGTGACGCGGTCGGTGTTGGAGCACCGGGCGGTGGTGCTGGGTGCGGACCGGGATGAGCTGGTGCGGGGTCTGGAGGCGTTGGCGGCGGGGGAGTTCTCGCCGGGCGTGGTGACCGGCAGTGCTGGGAGCGGTGGGCGGACGGCGTTCTTGTTCGCGGGGCAGGGTTCGCAGCGGCTGGGGATGGGTCGGGAGTTGTATGAGGCGTTCCCGGTGTTCGCGGCGGCGTTCGACGCGGTGTGCGCTCTGGTGGACGCTCCGTTGCGCGAGGTGGTGTTCGGCGGGGACGCGGAGCTGCTGAACCGGACCGAGTTCGCGCAGCCGGCGCTGTTCGCCATCGAGGTGGCGTTGTTCCGGTTGGTGGAGTCGTGGGGGATCCGGCCGGACTTCCTGGTCGGTCACTCCGTCGGTGAGTTGGCTGCGGCGCATGTGGCGGGGGTGTTGTCGCTGGAGGATGCGTGCCGTCTGGTGGTGGCGCGTGGTCGTCTGATGCAGGCGCTGCCCGCCGGTGGGGCGATGGTTGCGTTGCAGGCGTCGGAGGCGGAGGTGCTGCCGCTGCTGGAGTCCTGTGCCGGCCAGGTTGGCATCGCGGCGGTCAACGGCCCCAACGCGGTCGTCGTCTCCGGCGAAGAGGCCGCGGTCGAGGAGATCGCCCAGCTGATGCGGGACATGGGCCGCAAGGCGACGCGCCTGAAGGTCAGTCATGCGTTCCACTCGCCGCTGATGGAGCCGATGCTCGCGGACTTCCGCCAGGTGGCGGAGAGCGTGGACTACCACGAGCCGCGCCTCGCGATCGTCTCGAACGTCACCGGGCGACTCGCCACGGCGGATGAGCTGACCTCGCCCGAGTACTGGGTGGGCCACGTCCGCCAGGCCGTCCGGTTCGCCGACGGCATTAAGCGGCTGGAGGAGCAGGGAGTCACCCGCTTCCTGGAGCTGGGCCCCGACGGCACGCTGACCGCTCTGGCCCAGGAGTGCCTGGCAACGGACGACGCCCTGCTCGTCCCGGCGCTGCGCAAGGACCGCCCCGAGGCGGCAACGCTGCTGGCCGCCATCGCCAGAACCTTCATCCACGGCGGCGAGACGGACTGGGAAGCGCTGTTCGCCGGTACGGGCGCGCGCCGGATCGATCTCCCGACCTATGCGTTCCAACGCCGTCCCTACTGGCCGACACCCGCGCGGGTTTCGTCGGGTGACGCGGTGGAGTTGGGCATGGCGGCGGTCGCGCATCCGCTGCTGGGCGCGGCGGTGGGTTTGGCCGGGGGTGACGGGGCGTTGTTCACCGGGCGGCTGTCCATGGGATCGCAGCCGTGGCTCGCTGATCACGTGGTGGCAGGTGCGGTCCTGTTGCCGGGAACGGCGTTCGTCGAGCTCGCGCTCCAGGCCGGTGCCCAACTGGGTTGCGGCGTACTGGAGGAGCTGACGCTGGAGGCGCCGCTGGTCGTCCCCGAGTGTGGCGGAGTGCAGTTCCAGGTGGTGGTCAGCGGCCTGGACGACGCGGGTCGTCGGTCGGTCAGCGTGCACTCCCGGCAGGGGGACGTTGCCGTCGACGAGGTGTGGGTGCGCCATGCCACTGGGGTGCTGGGTTCCGAGGCCGGTGCCGAGACGACGTTCGACAGTGGAGTGTGGCCGCCGACGGACGCGGTGCCGGTGGCACTGGACGGCTTCTACGAGCAGCTCGCACTCGACGGATACGCCTACGGCCCCGCGTTCCAGGGCCTGCAGGCGGTCTGGCGTCTCGGCGAGGACGTCTTCGCCGAGGTGCGGCTGCCGGAGGACCAGCAGGCGGATGCCTCCGCCTACGGTCTGCACCCCGCCCTCCTGGACGCGGCGCTGCACGCCTGGTTGGCGGCGGGTGGCCAGAGCGGTCCCGTGGAGGTGCGCCTGCCGTTCTCGTGGAGCGGTGTGTCGCTGGTGGCGTCGGGCGCCTCGGCGCTCCGGGTACGGCTGTCCGGGCGAGGCGAGGACACGCTCTCGCTGAGCGTCGCGGACCCGACCGGGCAACTCGTCGCGTCTGCCGATTCGCTGATCACGCGAGTCATCGAGCTGGGGTCGCTGTCCGACTCCCGCAGCGCCGCTGCGCACCGGGATTCGCTCTTCCGCCTGAACTGGACGACCGTCGCCGATCCCGGTCCGGCGGCCCGAGACGCTGTTCGCTGGGCGTCCGTCGGCTCGGGTGCGGAGCTCCTCGGGGCCCCGGTCGGCAGCTTCCCCGACCTCGCCGCTCTCGGCGCCGCTGTGGCCGAGGGCCTGCAGCTGCCGGAGACCGTGGTCGTCGGGTGCGGGCTCGAAGCCGCCGCGACCATGGCAGACGGCACGCCGGACGGCACAGTGGAAAACGTGCGGACCGCAGTGCACCAGGCACTGGCACTCATTCAGGACTGGCTCGCGGACGACCACTTCGCCGATTCGCGACTGGCACTGGTGACCCGTGGTGCGATGTCGGTGCAGGACGACGAGCAGTCGGTCGACCTCGCCTGGGCCCCAGTGTGGGGACTGGTCCGCTCGGCGCAGTCGGAGAACCCCGGGCGCTTCGTGCTCGTCGACCTTGACCGCGATCGAAACGAGGACCAGGACCAGGACCACGACCACCCGCAGTCCGAACTGCTCGCGTCCGCGCTCGCCTCCGGCGAGTCGCAGATTGCGATCCGTGGCGGCTCCGCCTACGCACCCCGACTTGCGCGGGCCGCCTCGGATCGGGGGTTGCTGCCGCCCGTCGGCACCAACGCCTGGCGCCTCGACGTCACCGCCACCGGCACCCTGGACAACCTGGCACTGGTCCCCTGCCCGGAGGCCACCGCACCGCTCGCGCCCAACGAGGTGCGCGTCGCGATGCACGCCACCGGGGTGAACTTCCGCGATGTCCTGGTCTGCCTCGGGATGCTGGACCGCGAGGTGCCGGGCCGGGAAGGCGCCGGTGTGGTCGTCGAGGTCGGTACGGACGTCACCCGGCTAGCGCCGGGGGACCGGGTCCTGGGCATGTTCTCCGGCGCCTACGGGCCGCTGGCCGTCACCGACCACCGGCTGCTGGCCCGTACGCCCGACGGCTGGTCCGCGGTCGAAGCCGCCGCGGCCCCGATCGTCTTCCTGAGCTCCTACCACGGGCTGGTGGATCTCGCCGACCTGCGTCCGGGTGAGTCGGTGCTCATTCACGCGGGAGCTGGCGGCGTCGGTATGGCCGCCGTGCAGCTCGCCCGCCACCTGGGCGCGGAGGTCTTCGCCACCGCCAGCCCCGGCAAGTGGGACACGCTGCGCTCGATGGGCCTGGACGATGCGCACATCGCCTCCTCCCGGACCGTCGACTTCGAGGAGAAGTTCCTGGCCGCCACCGGCGGCAAGGGCGTGGACGTCATCCTCAACTCGCTGGCCCGGGAGTTCATCGACGCCTCGCTGCGGCTGCTGCCCCGCGGGGGCCGCTTCATCGAGATGGGCAAGACGGACCTCCGCGACGCCGAGCAGATCGCCACCGACCACCCTGGCGTCCACTACCAGTCCTTCGACCTGCGTGATGTCGACCCCGACCACACCGCCGTGCTGCTCGCCGAGGTGCTCTCGCTCTTCGAGCGGCAGATCCTCCGGCCGCTGCCGGTGAAGACCTGGGACGTGCGCCGGGCGTCGGAGGCGTTCCGCTACCTCAGCCAGGCGCGGAACGTCGGCAAGGTCGTGCTCATCATCCCCACCGCCCTCGACACCAACGGCACCGTGCTCATCACCGGCGGCACCGGCACCCTCGGCGGCCTGCTCTCCCGCCACCTGGTCACCGTGCACGGCGCGCGGCAGCTGCTGCTCACCAGCCGTAGCGGCCTGGAGGCCCCCGGCGCAACCGAGTTGGCGGCAGAGCTCACCGCGCTCGGGGCAACCGTCACTGTCGCCGCCTGCGACGCGGCCGACCGGGTCGCCCTGCGCGAGCTGCTGGCCGGCGTCCCCGAGGCACACCCGCTCACCGCCGTGGTCCACACCGCCGGCATCCTGGACGACGGTGTCATCGAGTCGCTGACCCCGGAACGGATCGACGCGGTCCTTCGCCCCAAGGTCGACGCCGCGTGGAACCTGCACGAACTGACCCAGGATCTCGACCTCTCCGTATTTGTGCTGTTCTCGTCCGTGGCCGCCACCTTCGGTTCCCAGGGGCAGGGCAACTACGCCGCCGCCAACGCGTTCCTGGACGCACTGGCCCAGTATCGCCGCACCCGGGGCCAGGTCGGACTGTCGCTGGCCTGGGGCCTGTGGGCCGAGACCGGTGGCGGCATGGGAGGCGGACTGGGCGAGGCGGACATCCAGCGGATCAGCCGAATTGGCCTGGCTCCGCTGCCCGCGGCGGACGGACTCGCCCTCTACGACACGGCGGTGACGGCCGATCAGGCGTTCCTCATGCCGACGTTCCTGGACTCGGCGACGCTGCGCGGCCAGGGCAGTGAGCCGCCCGCCCTGCTGAGGGGACTGGTGCAGGCCCAGGCGCCGTTCCGGCGGGCCGCTGCCGCCGACGCGACTGCCGCCGGTGCCTCGGAGTCGTTCGCGGACCGTCTTCGACTGCTCCCCATGGATGAGCGCGAGCGGGCGGCCTTCGACCTGGTCCGCAGTCACACGGCCGCGGTCCTCGGCCATTCCGACGCGGACAGCGTCGAGACCGAGCGGCCGTTCAAGTCGCTGGGCTTCGACTCGCTGACGGCGGTCGAGCTGCGCAACCGCCTCAACGCGGCGACCGGACTGCGGCTGAAGTCCACGTTGGTCTTCAGCTACCCGACACCAGCGGCCCTGGCCCGGCATCTGCTCGACCAGTGCGCGCCGATGGAGGCTTCGCAGACCTCCGAAACCCTGTTCGCGGAGATCGACAAGCTGGAGAAAGCGCTGGTCGCGGCCGCGGTATCTTCCGATGCGGAGGCGGGCGCCGACGGGACCGCCGGCTCGAACAGCGATGTCCGCAACCGGGTCACCGCCCGATTGCGCGAACTCCTGTCGCAGTGGAGCGGCGGGGCTGAAGGAGTGACAGACGATGCCGTGCTCGATGCGGCCACGGACGACGAGATGTTCGACCTGATCAACAAAGAGCTGGGCATTTCCTGAGTCCGCTCGCGGACTCGTTCTCGGACTCGGTGTTCTGGATCCCCAAGGGTCCCTCTAGGGAAGCGGCGTTTCACATGGCGAGCAACGAAGAGAAGCTGCGGGACTACCTCAAGCTGGTCACGGCCGACCTTCGTCAGACACGCAAGCGGCTGCAGGACCTGGAAGCGCGCGATCAGGAACCCATCGCGATCGTCGCGATGGGCTGCCGCTTCCCCGGCGGGGTCGAGACGCCCGAGGACCTGTGGAAACTCGTCTCCTCCGGGACGGACGCCGTCTCCGGGTTCCCGACGGACCGCGGTTGGGACCTGGACGGGCTCTATGACGCCGACCCGGACCGGCCGGGCAAGACCTACGTCCGAGAGGGCGGTTTCCTGCACGGCGCGGCCTCCTTCGACAGCGAGTTCTTCGAGATATCGCCGCGCGAGGCGCTGGCCATGGAACCGCAGCAGCGCCTGCTGCTGGAGGTCACCTGGGAGGCCGTCGAGCGGTCGGGTATCGGCCCGGCGGCGCTGCGCGGCACCCGGGCCGGCGTCTTTGTCGGCGCCATCTCCCAGGACTACACTCCGCGTTCGCTGGAGGCGCAGACCGACCTGGGCGGGCACCTGCTCACCGGCAGCACGACAAGTGTCGCCTCCGGCCGGATCTCCTACGCCTTCGGTCTTGAGGGTCCGGCGGTGACGGTGGACACGGCGTGTTCGTCGTCGTTGGTGGCGCTGCACCTGGCCGTGCAGTCGCTGCGCGCGGGCGAGTGCGACCTCGCCCTCGCGGGCGGGGTGACCGTGATGGCCGGCCCCGAGATGTTCGTGGACTTCGGCAGGCAGCACGCCCTGTCGGCCGACGGCCGATGCCGGGCGTTCTCGGCCGACGCGAATGGCTTCGGCCCCGCCGAGGGCATCGGAATGCTGCTGGTGGAGCGGCTGTCGGACGCCCGGCGCCACGGCCACCCGGTGCTGGCGCTGGTGCGCGGCAGCGCAGTGAACCAGGACGGCGCGTCCAACGGTCTCACAGCTCCCAACGGCCCGGCACAGGAGCGGGTGATCCGGGAGGCCCTGGCGGGTGCCGGGCTCTCCGCCTCGGACGTCGACGCGGTCGAGGCGCACGGGACGGGGACGCCGCTGGGCGACCCCATCGAGGCGGAGGCGCTGCTGGCGACGTACGGGCAGGACCGCCCGACGGACCGGCCGCTGTGGTTGGGATCGCTGAAGTCGAACATCGGACACACGCAGGCGGCTGCCGGCGTGGGTGGTGTGATCAAGATGGTGATGGCGATGCGGCACGCGGTGCTGCCGCCCACCCTGCACGCGGAGCGGCCGTCCGAGCACATTGACTGGTCGACCGGCGACATCAAGCTTCTGACGCAGCGTCAGGAGTGGCCGCGGGCCGACGACCGCCCGCGCCGGGCAGCGGTCTCCTCGTTCGGAATCAGCGGCACCAACGCGCACGCGGTCCTGGAGGAGGCCCCCGGACCGGAGGCCGACGCCGCGGACGAGTCCGCTGCTGCGCCTGCGCCGACGGCTGATGCCGCTCCGCTGACGACTGTGCCCTGGGTGATCTCCGGCCGGAGTCGGGCCGCCCTGCGGAAGCAGGCGGAGCGGCTGCTGGAGTGGGTGGACGCCGAGCCTGAGACGGGAGTCGATCTGCACGCGGTGGGTGCGTCGTTGGTGACGACGCGCTCGCTGTTCGAGCATCGGGCGGTGGTGGTCGGCACCGGGCTGGACGAACTGCGGGCCGGGCTTGCTGAGCTGGCCGAGGGTGGCAGCTCCGCAGCGGCGGTCTCCGGCTCGGTGGTGCGGGGCCGGACGGCGTTCTTGTTCGCGGGGCAGGGTTCGCAGCGGCTGGGGATGGGTCGGGAGTTGTATGAGGCGTTCCCGGTGTTCGCGGCGGCGTTCGATGCGGTGTGCGCTCTGGTGGACGCTCCGTTGCGGGAGGTGGTGTTCGGCGGGGACGCGGAGCTGCTGAACCGGACCGAGTTCGCGCAGCCGGCGTTGTTCGCGGTCGAGGTGGCGTTGTTCCGGTTGGTGGAGTCGTGGGGTATCCGGCCGGACTTCCTGGTCGGTCACTCCGTCGGTGAGTTGGCTGCGGCGCATGTGGCGGGGGTGATGTCGCTGGAGGATGCGTGCCGTCTGGTGGTGGCGCGTGGTCGTCTGATGCAGGCGCTGCCCGCTGGTGGGGCGATGGTGGCGTTGCAGGCCTCGGAGGCGGAGGTGCTGCCGCTGCTGGAAGGCCTTGAGAGTCAGGTCGGCATCGCGGCGGTCAACGGCCCGAACGCCATCGTGGTCTCGGGGGCCGAGGCTGCGGTCGAGGAGATCGCCGAGCACTTCCGGGGCTTGGGGCGTAAGGCGACGCGGCTGCGGGTGAGCCATGCCTTCCACTCGCCGCTGATGGAGCCGATGCTCGCGGACTTCCGCGAGGTGGCGACCCGCATCAGCTATGAGCGACCCCGCCTCGCGGTGGTCTCGAACGTCACCGGCCAGTTGGCAACGGCGGAGGAGTTGACCTCCCCCGAGTACTGGGTGTCGCACGTCCGCCAGGCCGTGCGCTTCGCAGACGGCATCGCGTGCCTGGAGCAGAACGGGGTCACCCGCTTCCTGGAGCTGGGCCCCGACGGGACGCTGACCGTGCTGGCCCAGTCCTGCCTGAGCACGGACGACGGTGTCGTCCTGGTTCCGGCGCTGCGTAAGGACCGCTCCGAGGCGGCAGCGGTGCTGTCCGCCGTGGCCGTGGTGTTCACCCGTGGCGTCGTGGTGGATTGGTCGGTGCTCTTCGGCGGTGCTGGGCGGGTTGATCTGCCGACGTATGCGTTCCAGCGTCGTGCGTTCTGGCCGAAGGGGGCGGGGTCGCGGTCGGGTGATTTGGGTTCGGTGGGGTTGGCGGCGGCGGGGCATCCGTTGTTGGGTGCGGTGGTGGCGATGGCGGATTCGGATGCGGTGGTGTTGACGGGTCGGTTGTCGGTGCAGGAGTTGCCGTGGTTGGCGGATCATGTGGTGGCGGGTGTAGTGCTGTTGCCGGGGACGGCGTTTGTGGAGCTGGTGCTGCATGCGGGTGATCAGGTGGGCTGTGGGCGTGTTGAGGAGTTGATGTTGGAGGCGCCGTTGGTGGTGCCGGAGCGTGGTGGGGTGCGGTTGCAGGTGGTGGTGGGTGGTGTGGATGAGTCGGGTTGTCGGTCGGTGGGTGTGTTTTCGCGGGTGGACGATGAGGTGTGGGTGCGTCATGCGTCGGGTGTGGTGAGTGCCGGGGCCCCGTCGGGGACCGGGTTCGATGGTGGGGTGTGGCCGCCGGTGGGTGCGGTGGCGGTGGGGTTGGACGGGTTCTACGACCAGCTGGCGCGCGATGGTTATGTGTACGGTCCGGCGTTCCGGGGCCTGCGGGCGGTGTGGCGTGCGGGTGGGGAGGTGTTCGCGGAGGTGGAGCTGCCGCAGGAGCAGCAGGCGGACGCCTCCGCCTACGGTCTGCACCCCGCTCTCCTGGACGCGGCGTTGCATGCGTGGTTGGCCGCGGGTGCGGGGGCTGGTTCGGGGCGGGTGAGTCTGCCGTTCTCGTGGAGTGGTGTGTCGTTGGCGGCGTCGGGTGCGTCGGTGGTGCGGGTGCGTTTGGCCGCGGTGGGTGCGGATGGGTTCGGTGTGACGGTGGTGGACGGATCGGGTGGACTGGTGGCCTCGGTGGGGTCGTTGGTGTTGCGTGAGGTGTCGGCGGAGTCGTTGGCTGCGGCGCGTGGTGGGGCGTTCCGTGATGGGTTGTTCCAGGTGGATTGGTCGCCGTTGCCGGTGGCGGCTGCTGGTGACGGCGCGGTGGTTGTGGTGGGGGGTCTGGCTGAGGTGGATGCGGTGGCGGTGCCTGCTGATGTGGTGGTGCGGGTCACGCCGGAGGGTGGGGTGTTGGGGCTGGTGCAGGGGTGGTTGTCGCAGCCTGCCTTCGAGGGTTCGCGGTTGGTGGTGGTGACTGAGGGTGCGGTGGGTGTGGGTCGTGGGGTGCCGGATCCGGTGCTGGCGGGGGTGTGGGGTTTGGTGCGTGCGGCGCGGGCGGAGAATCCGGGCCGGTTCGCGTTGGTGGACGTCGACGGTTCGGTGGAGTCGTGGGAGGCCGTCGGGGGTGCGTTGGCTTCGGGTGAGCCGGAGTTGGCGGTGCGTGGGGGTGGGGTGTTTGTGCCGCGCCTTGCGCGGGTGGCCTCTGAGTCGTCGGTGTTGGCGGTTCCGGGGGTGGGTGGTGCGTGGCGGTTGGGGATTGTGGAGCAGGGGACCCTGGAGGGTCTGGGGTTGGTGGAGTACCCGGGTGCGGTGCGGGAGTTGGGTGCGGGTGAGGTGCGGGTGTCGGTGCGGGCTGCGGGGGTGAATTTCCGGGATGTGCTGAATGCGTTGGGGATGTATCCGGGGGATGCGGGGTTGCCGGGTCTTGAGGGTGCGGGTGTGGTGACCGAGGTCGGTCCCGGTGTGGTCGGGTTGGCGGTGGGTGATCGGGTGATGGGGTTGTTCCCGGCGGCGTTCGGGCCGGTGGCGGTGGCGGATGCGCGGATGGTGGTGCGGGTTCCGTCTGGGTGGTCGTTTGCGCAGGCGGCGGGGGTTCCGGTGGCGTTTTTGACGGCGTATTACGCCCTGGTGGATTTGGGTGGTTTGCAGTCGGGTGAGCGGGTGTTGGTGCATGCGGCTGCGGGTGGTGTGGGGATGGCGGCGGTGCAGGTGGCGCGTGGGTTGGGTGCGGAGGTGTTCGGGACGGCGAGTGTGGGCAAGTGGGGGGCGTTGCGGGGGCTGGGGCTGGACGACGCGCACATCGCCTCGTCGCGTGACCTGGCCTTCGAGGCGGCGTTCGGGGCGGTGACCGGTGGTGCCGGGGTGGATGTGGTGCTGGATTCTCTGGCGGGTGAGTTTGTGGATGCCTCGTTGCGGTTGCTGCCGCGTGGGGGTCGGTTCGTGGAGATGGGCAAGACCGATGTGCGTGAGCCGGATGCGGTGGCTGCGGCCCACCCGGGTGTGGTGTATCGGGCGTTTGACCTGATGGACACGGATCCAGGGCGGGTCGCGGAGATGTTCGCGGTGTTGGTGGAGTGGTTTGAGGCGGGGGTGTTGGTGCCGTTGCCGGTGTCGGTGTGGGATGTGCGTCGGGCGCCGGAGGCGTTCCGGTATCTGAGCCAGGCGAAGAACGTGGGCAAGGTGGTGCTGACCCTGCCGACCGTCCTGGACCGGAATGGCACGGTGCTGGTCACTGGTGGCACCGGTGGTCTGGGTTCGCTGGTGGCCCGCCGGCTGGTTACGGAGCACGGTGTGCGGCACCTGCTGCTGGCCAGTCGCCGTGGCTCGGCCGCCCCCGGCGCAGCCGAACTCGTCTCGGAACTTGAGGCGCTGGGCGCCGAGGCGTCGGTGGTGGCATGTGATGCGGCCGACCGCGAATCGCTGGCCGCGCTACTGGCCGGTGTGTCGCCGGAGCATCGGTTGACCGGTGTGGTGCACACGGCCGGGGTCCTGGACGACGGGCTGGTCTCCGCGCTGACGCCGGAGCGGATGGCGGCGGTCTGGCGTCCGAAGGTGGACGCGGCGACGAATCTGCACGAGCTGACGCAGGGCCTGGATCTGGCTGTCTTTGCGGTGTTCTCCTCGGTCGTGGGGACGTTGGGGAATGCGGGTCAGGCCAACTACGGTGCGGCGAACGCCTACCTGGATGCTTTGGTGCAGGTGCGGCGTGCGCAGGGTCTGGCGGCGGTGTCGCTGGCGTGGGGTCCGTGGGCGCCGGGTGCGGGGATGACCAGTGACCTGGGTGATGCGGATCTGCGGCGGATGGCGCGCAGCGGGATGCTGCCGCTGAGTGTCGAGCAGGGCCTGGGCCTGTTGGACACGGTTCTGGATGCCGGGGCGGGTCTGGAGCGGGCGGTGGTGCTGCCGGTGAACCTGGACCTGGCCGCGCTGCGCGGGCAGGGCGAGGCGCTGCCGGCAATGCTGCGCGGCCTGGTCCGGACGACCGCGCGGCGGATGGTGCAGATGGGTGTGCGAGCCGGTGGGCAGGGGGAGTTGGCGAAGCGTCTGGTGGCGTTGCCGTCGGCTGACCGGAGTCGGTTCCTGGTCGAGTTGATCTGCGGCCAGGCGGCCGCGGTGCTGGGGTATGCCTCGGCCGGGGAGGTCGCTCCGGATCAGACGTTCAAGGTGCTCGGCTTCGACTCGCTGACGTCGGTGGAGCTGCGCAACCGGGTGAACGCGGCGACGGGTCTGCGGTTGCCGGCCACGTTGGTGTTCGACCACCCGACGCCGGTCGCTCTGGCCCAGTTCGTCCTCGATGAGGTACTGGGTAGTCAGGACGCGGTCTCCGGTGGTGCGCTGCCTGCGCTGGTGGCGGTGGATGACGATCCGGTTGTGATCGTGGGGATGGCGTGCCGGTATCCGGGTGGGGTGGAGTCGCCGGAGGACTTGTGGCGGTTGGTGGTTGAGGGCGGGGAGGGTATCGGGGGGTTCCCGACTGACCGTGGGTGGGATCTGGACGGGCTCTACGATCCCGACCCGGACAGCTCCGGTCGGACCTATGTGCGTGATGGTGGGTTCCTGTATGGGGCGGCGTTGTTTGATGCGGGGTTGTTCGGGATTTCGCCGCGTGAGGCGGTGGCGATGGATCCGCAGCAGCGGTTGCTGCTGGAGACTTCGTGGGAGGTGTTCGAGCGGGCGGGTATTGATCCGGGTTCGCTGCGCGGCAGCCGGACCGGTGTGTTCGCGGGGGCGATCGCGCAGGACTACGGGTCGTTCCTGCGAGGGGTCTCGGAGGAGTCGGACGGTTTCCTGCTGACGGGGAACACCGGCAGCGTTGCCTCCGGTCGCATTTCCTATGCGTTTGGTCTTGAGGGTCCGGCGGTGACGGTGGATACGGCGTGTTCGTCGTCGTTGGTGGCGTTGCACCTGGCGGTGCAGTCGCTGCGGGCGGGTGAGTGCGATCTGGCGTTGGCCGGTGGTGTGACGGTGATGTCGACGCCGGAGATGTTTGTGGAGTTCAGTCGGCAGCGTGGCCTGGCTGTCGACGGCCGGTGCAAGGCGTTCGGTGCGGGTGCGGACGGCACCGCGTGGGCCGAGGGTGTGGGCATGCTGCTGGTGGAGCGGCTCTCGGATGCGCGGCGCCGTGGGCATGCGGTGCTGGCGGTGGTGGCGGGGTCGGCGGTGAATCAGGACGGTGCGTCGAACGGGTTGACGGCGCCGAACGGTCCGTCGCAGCAGCGGGTGATCCGGCAGGCGCTGGCCGGGGCGGGGCTCAAGCCGCGGGATGTGGACGCGGTGGAGGCGCACGGGACGGGGACGACGTTGGGTGATCCGATCGAGGCGCAGGCGTTGCTGGCGACCTACGGGCAGGACCGCTTGCCCGAGCGGCCGCTGTGGTTGGGGTCGTTGAAGTCGAACATCGGGCACTCCCAGGCTGCTGCGGGTGTGGGTGGTGTGATCAAGATGGTGCTGGCGATGCGGCACGGGGTGCTGCCGCGCACCCTGCACGCGGAGCGGCCGTCCGAGCACATCGACTGGTCGGCCGGTGCGGTGGAGTTGCTGACGGTGCAGCGGGAGTGGCCGGAGCTGGGTCGTCCGCGTCGGGCGGGTGTGTCCTCGTTCGGGATCAGCGGGACCAATGCGCATGTGATCGTGGAGCAGGCCCCGGTGCCGGAGCCCGTGGTCCAGGAGGTCACCGCTGCGCTGCCGGTGGTGCCGGTGGTGGTGTCGGGTGCCAGCGAAAGCGCGTTGCGCGGTCAGGCCCGGCGGCTGGCGTCGTTCGTGGCGGCGGCCCCGGAGCTGGCACCTGCGGATCTGGGGTTGTCTGCGGCGGTGACGCGGTCGGTGTTGGAGCACCGGGCGGTGGTGCTGGGTGCGGACCGGGGTGAGCTGGTGCGGGGTCTGGAGGCGTTGGCGGCGGGGGAGTTCTCGCCGGGCGTGGTGACCGGCAGTGCTGGGAGCGGTGGGCGGACGGCGTTCTTGTTCGCGGGGCAGGGTTCGCAGCGGCTGGGGATGGGTCGGGAGTTGTATGAGGCGTTCCCGGTGTTCGCGGCGGCGTTCGATGCGGTGTGCGCTCTGGTGGATGCTCCGTTGCGGGAGGTGGTGTTCGGCGGGGATGCGGAGCTGCTGAACCGGACCGAGTTCGCGCAGCCGGCGTTGTTCGCGGTCGAGGTGGCGTTGTTCCGGTTGGTGGAGTCGTGGGGTGTGCGGCCGGACTTCCTGGTCGGTCACTCCGTCGGTGAGTTGGCTGCCGCCCACGTCGCCGGGGTGCTGTCGCTCGCGGACGCCTGTCGTCTGGTGGTGGCGCGTGGCCGGTTGATGCAGGCGCTGCCTGCCGGTGGGGCGATGGTTGCGTTGCAGGCGTCGGAGGCGGAGGTGCTGCCCCTGCTGGAAGGCCAGGTTGGCATCGCGGCGGTCAACGGCCCGAACGCGGTCGTCGTCTCCGGCGAACAGGCCGCGGTCGAGGAGATCGTCGAGCAGGTGCGGGCGATGGGGCGCAAGGCGACGCGGCTGACGGTCAGTCATGCGTTCCACTCGCCGCTGATGGAGCCGATGCTCGCGGACTTCCGCCAGGTGGCGGAGAGCGTGGACTACCACGAGCCGCGCCTCGCGATCGTCTCGAACGTCACCGGGCGACTCGCCACGGCTGGGGAACTGACCTCGCCCGAGTACTGGGTGGGCCACGTCCGCCAGGCCGTCCGGTTCGCCGACGGCATCAAGTGGTTGGAGGAGAACGGGGTCACCCGCTTCCTGGAGCTGGGTCCCGACGGCACGCTCAGCGCGATGGCGCAGGCCTGCCTGGCGGAGGACTCCGCGGGCGTGCTGGTTCCGGCGCTGCGCAAGGACCGCCCCGAGGCGTGGGCGGTGATGGCCGCGGTTTCCGTACTGCACGTTCACGGTGCCGTGGTGGATTGGTCGGTGCTCTTCGGCGGTGCTGGGCGGGTTGATCTGCCGACGTATGCGTTCCAGCGTCGTGCGTTTTGGCCGAAGGGGGCGGGGTCGCGGTCGGGTGATTTGGGTTCGGTGGGGTTGGCGGCGGCGGGGCATCCGTTGTTGGGTGCGGTGGTGGCGATGGCGGATTCGGATGCGGTGGTGTTGACGGGTCGGTTGTCGGTGCAGGAGTTGCCGTGGTTGGCGGATCATGTGGTGGCGGGTGTGGTGCTGTTGCCGGGGACGGCGTTTGTGGAGCTGGTGCTGCATGCGGGTGACCAGGTGGGCTGTGGGCGTGTTGAGGAGTTGATGTTGGAGGCGCCGTTGGTGGTGCCGGAGCGTGGTGGGGTGCGGTTGCAGGTGGTGGTGGGTGGTGTGGATGAGTCGGGTTGTCGGTCGGTGGGTGTGTTTTCGCGGGTGGACGATGAGGTGTGGGTGCGTCATGCGTCGGGTGTGGTGAGTGCCGGGGCCCCGTCGGGGACCGGGTTCGATGGTGGGGTGTGGCCGCCGGTGGGTGCGGTGGCGGTGGGGTTGGACGGGTTCTACGACCAGCTGGCGCGCGACGGTTATGTGTACGGTCCGGCGTTCCGGGGCCTGCGGGCGGTGTGGCGTGCGGGTGGGGAGGTGTTCGCGGAGGTGGAGCTGCCGCAGGAGCAGCAGGCGGACGCCTCCGCCTACGGTCTGCACCCCGCTCTCCTGGACGCGGCGTTGCATGCGTGGTTGGCCGCGGGTGCGGGGGCTGGTTCGGGGCGGGTGAGTCTGCCGTTCTCGTGGAGTGGTGTGTCGCTGTCGGCGTCGGGTGCCGCCACGCTGCGGGTGCGGTTGACCCCGCGCGGCGAGGACGGGTTCGGCCTGACGGTGGTGGACGGCCTGGGCGGTGTGGTGGCCTCGGTGGGGTCGTTGGTGTTGCGTGAGGTGTCCGCGGCGGCGTTGGCTGCGGCGCGCGGTGGAAGGTTCCGGGACGGGCTGTTCCAGGTCGACTGGACGTCGCTGCCCGTACCGGTCGTTGGTGATGGCGCACCGCCCGTGCTGGCGGATCTGGCCGAGGTGGATCTGGCGGCGGTGCCGGCCGACGTGCTGGTGCGGGTCGTGCCGGAGGCCGGCGGGCTGGTGGACGGCACGTATGCGGCGGTGGACCGGACGTTGGGCCTGGTGCAGGAGTGGTTGTCCCAGCCCGCCTTCGAGGGTTCGCGGTTGGTGGTGGTGACCGAGGGGTCGGTGGGTGTGGATCAGCAGGTCCCGGATCCGGTGCTGGCGGGGGTGTGGGGTCTGGTGCGTGCGGCGCGGGCGGAGAACCCGGGCCGGTTCGTGCTGCTGGACGTCGACGGTTCGGTGGAGGCGTGGCAGGTCGTCGCGGGTGCGTTGGCTTCGGGCGAGCCGGAGTTGGCGGTGCGGGCGGGCGCCGTGTTCGTACCGCGACTCGGCCGGGTGCCGTCACAGCAGTCAGACCAGCCGGAGCAGCCGGAGCAGGGCGAGGCAACCCCCGCCGACGCCCCGACTCTGGCCACGTCCGGGACCGTGCTCGTCACGGGTGGCACCGGCGGCCTGGGCGCTCTGGTCGCAGCTCATCTGGTGGCGGAGCACGGGGTGCGGCACCTTGTCCTGGCCAGCCGTCGCGGGTGGGACGCGCCCGGTGCGGGCGAGCTCGTCGAGGAACTGTCCGCGCGCGGTGCCGAGGTCACGGTCGTGGCGTGCGATGCGGCCGATCGTGAGGCGCTCGGCGAGCTGCTGAGCGCTGTACCGGCCGAACACCCGCTCACCGCGGTCGTGCACACGGCCGGGGTCCTGGACGACGGTGTGGTCTCCGCACTGACGCCGGAGCGGATGGCCGCCGTCTTTCGCCCGAAGGTAGATGCGGCCGTCAACCTGCACGAGCTGACGCAGGGTCTGGATCTGGCCGCTTTCGTACTGTTCTCCTCGGTCGTGGGGACGTTCGGGAACGCCGGGCAGGCCAACTATGCGGCGGCGAACGCATTCCTGGACGGTCTGGCGCAGCTGCGCCAGGGCCAGGGACTGCCGGCGGTGTCGCTGGCCTGGGGTCCGTGGGTGCCGGGTGCGGGCATGACCAGCGAGCTGGGCGACGCCGAACTGCGCCGGTTGGCGCGCAACGGAATGCTGCCCCTCGGCGTCGAGCAGGGCCTGGGGCTGCTGGACACGGTCCTCGCGGCCGGTGCGGGAGTGCGACGGCCGGTGCTGCTGCCGGTGAACCTGGACCTCGCCGCCCTGCGCAGGCAGGGCGAGTCGCTGCCGGCGCTGCTGCGCGGCCTGGTCCGCACGCCGACGCGACGGACGGCGCAGCTGGGCGTGCGCGCGGGCGCACAGGACGAGTTGGCGCAGCGGCTGCTGGCGCTGCCCGTGGCCGATCGCGAACCGTTCCTGATCGAGCTGGTGGGCAGCCAGGTCGCGGCGGTGCTCGGGTACGCCTCTTCCGGGGAGATCGCGTCGGAGCAGTCGTTCAAGGGGCTGGGTTTTGATTCCCTGACGGCGGTGGAGTTGCGCAACCGCGTGAACGCCGTGACCGGGATGCGGCTGCCGGCGACGCTCGTATTCGATCACCCGACGCCGGTGGCGCTGGCCAGGTTCGTCCTGGGTGAGGTGCTGGGCGCGGACGGTACGGGTCGTGCGGACGTGCGCGCCGTGCCCGCGATGGTGGCGATGAACGACGACCCGATCGTGATCGTGGGGATGGCCTGCCGCTATCCGGGCGGGGTGGAGACCCCGGAGGACCTGTGGCGATTGGTCGCCGGAGGCGAGGACGGGATCGGCGGGTTCCCGAACGACCGTGGCTGGGACCTGGAAGGGCTCTACGACCCGGACCCCGATCACCTGGGGCGGACCTATGTGCGCGAGGGCGGGTTCCTCTACGGGGCGGCGATGTTCGATGCCGCGTTGTTCGGAATCGCGCCGCGTGAGGCGCTGGCGATGGACCCGCAGCAGCGGTTGCTGCTGGAGACCTCGTGGGAGGCGCTGGAGCGGGCGGGCATTGATCCCGCTTCGCTGCGCGGCAGCCGGACCGGGGTCTTCGCCGGAGTGATGGGTCAGGACTACACCTTCTGCCTGCGCGGGGGAGTCCACGAGTCGGACGGGTTCCTGCTGACCGGGAACACCGGCAGCGTCCACTCCGGACGTATCGCCTACACCTTCGGGCTGGAGGGGCCGGCCATGACGGTGGACACCGCGTGCTCGTCCTCCCTGGTGACCCTGCACCTGGCCGCGCAGGCGCTTCGGTCGGGCGAGTGCGACCTCGCCCTGGCCGGTGGCGTGACGGTGATGTCGACCCCTGACACCTTCGTCGACTTCAGCCAGCAGCGCGGCCTGGCCCCGGACGGTCGGTGCAAGGCCTTTGGAGCCGGCGCCGACGGCACGGCATGGTCCGAAGGCGCGGGCATGCTGCTAGTGGAGCGACTCTCGGACGCGCGGCGTAACGGGCACACCATTCTCGCGGTGGTGGCGGGCTCCGCGGTGAACCAGGACGGTGCGTCCAACGGTCTGACCGCGCCGAACGGTCCCTCGCAGCAGCGGGTGATCCGGCAGGCGCTGGCGGGCGCGGGGCTGACGTCGCGCGACGTGGACGTGGTGGAGGGTCACGGGACCGGCACGACGCTGGGTGACCCGATCGAGGCGCAGGCGCTGCTGGCGACCTACGGTCAGGACCGGGCGCCCGACCGGCCGCTGTGGTTGGGCTCGTTGAAGTCGAACATCGGCCATTCGCAGGCGGCCGCGGGTGTCGGTGGTGTGATCAAGATGGTCCAGGCGATGCGGCACGGCGTGCTGCCGCGCACCCTGCACGCGGAGGTGCCCTCACCGCATGTGGACTGGTCGGCCGGCGACATCCGGCTGCTGACGGAGCAGCGGGAGTGGCCCGAGGTGGACCGTCCGCGTCGGGCGGGTGTGTCGTCGTTCGGGATCAGCGGGACCAACGCGCATGTGATCATCGAGCAGTCCCCGGTCGTCGTCGGGGCTCCGGTCGAGGAGGATGCTCCGACCCCGGTGTCCCTGCCGGTGGTGCCGGTGATGGTGTCGGGTGCGAGTGAGAGCGCGTTGCGGAGCCAGGCGGGGCGGCTGGCGTCGTTCGTGGACGCCGATCCGGCGGTTGCCTTGGCTGATCTCGGGCTCTCGGCGGCGGTGACGCGTTCGGCGTTGGAGCACCGCGCGGTGGTGCTGGGCGGCGACCGGGACGAGCTGCTGCGTGGCCTGCGCGCTCTGGCGGTGGGTGAACCCGACTCCGGCGTGGTCCTGGGCAACGGTCGATCCGGTGGCCGGACGGCGTTCCTGTTCGCGGGGCAGGGTTCGCAGCGGCTGGGGATGGGCCGGGAACTGTATGAGGCGTTCCCGGTGTTCGCCGAGGCCTTCGACGCCGTGTGCGGACTGGTGGATGTGCCGCTGCGCGAGGTGGTGTTCGGAGACGACGCGGACGCGCTGAACCGGACCGCGTTCGCGCAGCCTGCGCTGTTCGCGGTCGAGGTGGCGTTGTTCCGGTTGGTGGAGTCGTGGGGTATCCGGCCGGACTACCTGGTCGGCCACTCCATCGGTGAGCTGGCCGCCGCCCATCTGGCGGGGGTGATGTCGCTGGAGGACGCGTGCCGTCTGGTGGTGGCGCGGGGTCGCCTGATGCAGGCGCTGCCCGCCGGTGGCGCGATGGTCGCGCTGCAGGCCTCCGAGGCCGAGGTGCTCCCGCTGCTGGAGACCTTCGCCGGCCAGGTCGGCATCGCGGCGGTCAACGGCCCGAACGCGGTCGTCATCTCCGGCGAAGAGGCCGCCGTGCTGGAGGTCGTCTCCCAGGTGGAGGCGCTCGGCCGAAAGGCGATGCGGTTGCGGGTGAGTCATGCGTTCCACTCGCCGCTGATGGAGCCGATGCTGGCGGAGTTCCGCAAGGTGGCGGAGAGCATCACCTACGAGGAGCGGCCTCGCTTCGCGATGGTCTCGAACGTCACCGGTCAGTTGGCGACTCCGGAGGAGTTGGCCACGCCCGAGTACTGGGTGTCGCACGTGCGGCAGGCGGTCCGGTTCGCCGACGGTGTGAAGCGGCTGGAGGAGAACGGCGTCACCCGGTTCCTGGAGCTGGGCCCCGACGGCACGCTGACCGCGATGGCGCAGGCCTGCCTGGCGGAGGACTCCGTCGGTGTGCTGGTTCCGGCGCTGCGCAAGGACCGTTCCGAGGCCCGGGCTGTGATGGCTGCCATCGCCGGACTTCACGTCCAGGGCGCGGTGGTGGATTGGGCGGGTGTGTTCGCCGGTTCGGGTGCCGGGCGGGTGGAGTTGCCGACGTATGCGTTCCTGCACGAACGGTTCTGGCCGGAGGCCCGGGTGGCTGGCCCGGTTGTGTCCGGGGGCGCGGAGGCAGGGTTCTGGGACGCAGTGGAGCGTGGTGATCTGGAGGAGTTGGCAGGGTCGTTGGCGGTGGATCGTGCGGTGCTGGGTGAGCTGGTACCGGCGTTGTCGTCCTGGCGGCGGGGTCGGGCCGAGGCCTCGAAGGTGGAGCGGTTGCTGTATCGGACGGAGTGGAAGCCGCTGGATGGTGTGTCGGGTGGCGTGTTGACGGGTCGTTGGCTGGTGGCCGTGCCCCAGGGGTGTGCGGGGGACGAGTGGGTCACCTCGGTGGTTGCGGGGCTGCGTGTCGACGCGGTGGTGGTGGAGTGCGAAGCGGGCGTGGAGCGTGGGGTGTTGGCCGAGCGGATTGCCGGTGTGGGCGAGGTGGCTGGGGTGCTGCTGCTGGCGGGTGCGTATGACGGTGGTGTGGACGATGTGTTGTGGCTGTCCGCAGTCCTGGTGCAGGCGTTGGGTGATGCGGGTGTGGGTGGTCGGTTGTGGGTGGTGACGTGTGGTGGTGTGTCGGTGGGGGGTTGGGATGGGGTGGTGGATCCGGTGCAGGCGTCGGTGTGGGGGTTGGGTCGGGTGGCGGCGTTGGAGGTGCCGGAGCGGTGGGGTGGTTTGGTGGATGTGCCGGGGGTGGTGGATCGGCGGGTGGTGGGGCGCCTGGCCGGTGTGCTGGCCGGTTCGGGTGAGGATCAGGTGGCGGTGCGGCGGTCCGGGGTGTTCGGTCGGCGGTTGGTGCGGGTGTCGGGGTCGGGTGGTGGTTCGGGTGTGGTGTGGCGGGCTGGTGGGACGGTGTTGGTGACGGGTGGTACGGGTGCGTTGGGTGTGCGGGTGGCGCGGTGGTTGGCGGGGGCCGGGGTGGGTCGGTTGGTGTTGACGAGTCGTCGGGGTCTGGGGGCGCCGGGTGCTGTGGAGTTGGTGGCGGAGTTGGCGGGGCTGGGGGTTGAGGCGGTCGTCGAGGCGTGTGATGTCGCCGATCGCAGCGCGGTGGAGGCCCTGCTGGAGCGGTATCCGGTGGATGGGGTGGTGCATGCGGCGGGTGTGGTGGATGACGGGGTGATTGATGGGTTGACGGTGGAGCGGTTTGCTTCGATGCGGGCGAAGGTGCTGGGTGCGGTGTATCTGGATGAGTTGACGCGGGATCGGGAGTTGGACGGGTTTGTGGTGTTCTCGTCGTTCGCGGGGGTGGTGGGTGCTCCGGGTCAGGGGACCTATGCGGCGGCGAATGCGTTCCTGGACGGGTTGGTGGAGCGGCGTCGGGCTGGGGGGTTGGTGGGCACGTCGGTGGCGTGGGGGCCATGGGCCGAGGGCGGCATGGCGGACGCGGATGGTGTGGAGGACTACCTGAGGCGGCGAGGGCTGGTGGGGCTGGCGCCGGCTGCGGGATTGGCGGCGCTGGAGCGGGTGTTGGCGGGTGAGGAGCCGATGGTGGTGGCGGCTGACGTGGACTGGTCGCGGTTCGGTCCGGCGTTCACCGGCGTGCGGCCCAGTGCGCTGCTGGGTGAGCTGCCGGAGGCGGTGGCGGCGCTGGAGAGCGCCGCGTCGGCCGCCGGGGTGGGTGGATCGGGCCTACGGGAGCGGTTGTCGGGGCTGGGGGCGGCTGAGCGTGCGGCGGAGTTGCTGGAGGTGGTGCGGGCACAGGCGGCGGTCGTCCTGGGGCATGCGGGTGCGCATGCGGTGGAGCCGGGGCGGGCGTTCAGGGAGTCGGGTTTCGGGTCGTTGACGGCGGTGGAGTTGCGGAACCGGCTGTCGGCCGTGACCGGGTTGCGCCTGCCCGCCACCTTGGTGTTCGACTACCCGAACCCGATCGATCTCGCCGGGTTCCTGCGTACCGAACTGCTGGGCCCCGACACCCGATCCGACACCGACGACGGGCCCGGCTCGGCGCTGCTCGCCGAGATCGACAGTCTGGAGGCGGCCATCGTCGCCGCGGTGCCGGGGTCGGGTGCTGTCCCATCGATGGGCACGGACGGAACTGCCGGCGTCGACGCCGACGTGCGCGTCAAGGTCACTGCCCGGCTGCGGGAGCTGCTGTCGCTGGTGAGCGGCGTCGAGGCTGCCACGGACGAGCCGGACGAGGCGGAACTGGACGGGGCCACCGACGACGAGATGTTCGACCTGATCGACAAGGAGCTCGGCATCTCCTGACCGGAGCACGCACAACTCCGCCCCTACTCCCTGGAACCAAGGAGCAGGGGCGGAGCGCGATCTCTCCAGCCGGTCGGACGAAGCGTCAGGCCGCCCGCGTGGCATACACCATGGAGTAGCGGAACTCCTCCGGCAGGTTGGCCGCAGGCTCGTTGACGATCCGGAAGCCCTGCTCCTCCAGGATGCCCGTGACCTTGTCCAGCCGTCCGTCGAGATCCTGGACCTCGATGACCACCTGCTGGACCCGCGCCCAGTCCTCTGCGTCCAGACCGTCCATGACGTCGAGCTCGGCGCCCTCGACGTCGATCTTGAGCAGGTCGATCGGGCCCTCCGGCGCCCACTCGCCCAGCATCGAGGAGAGCCGCTCGACCTCGACCTCGACATCCACTCCCTGCATGATGCGGTCGACCTCCTCCTGACCGATCTGCTGGATGGTCAGGTCCTGGCCGACCTTCTTCTGCTCCGGGTAGCGCGTTGAGTTGCCCGGCAGCGACGGGTAGAAGGTGAAGTGCACACCCGACTCCGGCTTGCCGCCCAGGGCGACCCTCCGGGTCTCGACGCCCTCGATGCCGCGTGCCTCGAGGTTCTTCCGCAGCGCCTCGTTGATGGGCGGGATCGGTTCCACGGCCAGCACCCGGGCACCGGGGAACTCCTGCTTCACGAAGGCGGAGAAGAGGCCGACATTGGCTCCGGCGTCGACGATCACCGCGGAGTCGGTCAGCTCGATGCCGTGCTTGAGGTAGGTGCGCTCCTCGAAGATCTCGTTGTAGATGAAGTGCACCTCGGAGAAGAGCGCGCCCTCCGCCTGCGGCACGAAGAACGAGACGCCGTCGGCGACCTGGACTTCTCTGATCTCGGTCATGGTGGGTTTCTCTCCAAGGGAGTGTCGGGTGCCGCAGTTTGACTGAATGGTTGTGGTGCCTGCCGGCCCTGGGTGCCGGGATCAGGCACCGGGCGACACGGAGTCGGCGGTGAAGTGGTTGTCGAGGACGGCCATGACGTCGGCGGCCCGCTCGTTGAGGTAGAAGTGGCCGCCGGGGAAGACCTTCAGGTCGAACCCGCCGGTGGTGTGCGTCTCCCAGTCCTGGGCCTCGTCCAGTGTGGTCTTGGAGTCGCTGTCGCCGACGAGCGCGGTGATCGGGCAGTACACCGAGGCGCCCGGCTCGCTTCGGTAGGTCTCCACCGCCTTGTAGTCGCTGCGCAGGGCGGGGAGCACCATGCGCAGCATCTCCTCGTCACCGAGGACCCGCGAGTCGGTACCGCTCATGGCCTGCAGCTCCGCCACGATCCCGTCGTCGCTGCGCTGGTGCACGTTCTCGTCCCGATAGCGGGACGGCGCGCGGCGGCCGGAGGCGAAGAGGCGGACCGGCTCGGGGCCGATCTGCTCGAAGCGCCGGGCCACCTCGAACGCGACGATCGCGCCCATGCTGTGACCGAAGAAGGTCAGCGGGGTGTCGGCCCAGTCGCCCAGCGCCTCGAAGACCTGATCCGCGAGCACGCCGATGTCCTCGACGGCCTTCTCCGACCGCCGGTCCTGTCGGCCCGGATACTGCACGCACAGAACGTCGACCTTCGGGCTCAGCTGCGCCGAGACCGGGAGATAGAAGCTGGCCGAGCCGCCTGCGTGCGGGAAGCACACCAGGCGGTGTGCCGAGACGGGGGAGGGATGGAACCGGCGGACCCACAGGCCGCTGTCCACAGAGGTAGAACTCATCAGTCAGGTCAGTCCTTCGTCGTTGAGGGTCACCGGTCGGGTCAGCGGTGCTGCCGGCGGTGGCCCCCGATTCCTTCGTCGTCCGCGCCGTGCCAGAGGGTGTGGGCGTAGGGGTCGTCCCGGATCTGGACGATCGGGATCGTGGCAGCCCTGGTACCGGACCTGGTACCGGAGTCGGCTGGTGCGTCCGGCAGCGGCACCGGCAACGCCAGTTGGAGCCGGACGTCCTCGGCGTCCAGGTCCAGCCGGTCGACGTCGTTGGTGAGCCGGCGCAGTGCTGGAGAATCGCTCGCACGGGCCGACAGCACGTCGACACACCGGCGGAGTTCGCCTATGGCGCGGTGAACTTGCAAGAACTCGGGGTTCGTCACAGCTGGTCCTCCCTGTCCAGGGCCGGCGCGCTCGAAGTGCCGTAGGTCACTATCCACGGCATGCCTGGCAGGAGCACAAGACCCATCGGCCGCAGACGCCCGAACTCTGGTCATTTCCCCGGACCTGCGAGCGTCGGCCCGCAACCGGCCTTCTGTCGCGCACAATCGGATTCTGTGCACGTAAGAGGCACGGGACGGATGCGGCACGCAGGAGAGAGGCGGTGGGCATGGGACCGGTGGTCCGACCGCCCGGTGGCAGGTTGTACGCGGTGAGTGATCTGCACGTGGCCTACGAGCAGAACCGGGACATCGTGGACGGCCTCTTCCCGCGCGACGACGCCGACTGGCTGATCGTCGCGGGCGATGTCGCGGAGAAGGCCGCCGACGTCGAATGGGCCCTGGCGTTGCTGGCGGACCGGTTTGGCCAGGTCATCTGGGTCCCGGGTAACCACGAGCTGTGGACGCACCCGGACGACCCGGTGACGCTCCGCGGCGTGGAGCGCTACCGCTACCTCGTCGACCGCTGCCGTTTCCTGGGCGTGCTCACCCCCGAGGACCCGTTCCCGGTGTGGACCGGTCCCGGCGGCCCGGTCACCATCGCGCCGCTTTTCGCCCTCTACGACTACAGCTTTCTTCCGGCCGGCACCCGCAACAGCCGGGAGGGGCTCGCCCGGGCCCATGAGGCCGGAGTGGTCTGCACCGACGAGTTCATGCTCCACCCGGACCCGCACCCCTCCCGGGAAGCCTGGTGCCACTCCAGGCTCGGCTACACCCGAAAGCGGCTCGACGACTGCGACCCCGAGCTGCCCACGGTGCTGGTCAACCACTGGCCGCTGGTCCGCGAACCCACCGCGGTCCTGCGCTACCCGGAGTTCGCGCTGTGGTGCGGCACCGAGGCCACGGCGGACTGGCACATCCGCTACCGGGCGGCCGCCGTGGTGTATGGACACCTGCATATTCCGCGGGTCACCTGGCACGACGGCGTGCCCCACCGCGAGGTGTCGCTGGGCTACCCGAGGGAGTGGCAGCGCTGGGGCAAACCCGACCCGCTGCTCCGCGAGGTGTTCCCGCAGGCGGCCGCGCAAGCGCCTGCCCGTGCGCAGGGAGCGGTGACGTGATCGAAGCGCTGCTGCCGCCCGCCGTGCAGGTGTCCTCGGTCTTCGGCGATCTGCCAGGACCGCCGCTCTTCCCCCAGGAAGCGGCCCTGATCGCCGACTCCGTGGAGTCGCGCAGGAACGAGTTCGCCACCGGGCGCCGGCTGGCCCGCCAGTCGCTGTCCCGGCTCGGGATCGCCGACGTGCCGCTGCTGTCGGGTGCGCGTGGCGAACCCCTGTGGCCGGACGGGGTACTGGGCGCCATCACGCACTGCGACGGCTACCGCGCGGCGGCCGTGGTGCGCCGGTCGGACCTGTTCTCGGTGGGGATGGACGCGGAGCGCGCCCGACCGCTTCCCGAGGGTGTCTTCGAAGCGGTGTCGCTGCCGGAGGAGCGGGCCGCGGTGGCAAAGCTCCGCCACGTCGCTCCCGAGGTGCCCTGGGAGGTGTTGCTCTTCAGCGCCAAGGAGTCCGTCTACAAGACGTGGTTCCCGCTGACCGGGAAGTTCCTGGAGTTCGAGAAGGCCCGGGTGCTCTTCGACCCGGAGCGGCGGACGTTCACCGCCCGCCTGCTGGTCCCCGGCCCGCACTGGGGGGACTCGACGCTCGACGGCTTCAACGGCCGCTGGGCGGTGCGCGAGGGCTTCGCCCTGACGGCGATCGCCGTCCCCACGCCGCCGCGCGACTGACCGTCGGCGTACGGGAACAACCGGGCGCTGCCCATCCCCTGGAGCCTGTAGCGCGTCCGCGCGCTTCTGGCAAGCGGCAATCTCTGGCCGCACGCCCGAAGCCCTCGGTGGACGCTGGAGCGGCAGGAGAGCACCTACGCCAGCTCCACAGAGAGGCCCATGATGCCCGAGTCCAGCATGACAGGTCTGCTGCACCGTTCCGGCTCCCTGCTGACCGCCAGACTCGCGGCCTCCGCCACGGCGGTCGAGGGCGAGGTGATGAGCGACGACCAGTTCTTCGCGTGGCTGGCCGGACGGCAGCGCGCGCATGTCCAGAACGTCCGGCGGGTCGCCTTCGACGAGCTGTCCGGCTGGGACTTCGACCCGGGAACGGGCAATCTGCAGCACCACAGTGGGCGCTTCTACTCCGTGCAGGGGCTGCAGGTCCGCTCCGGCTTCGGACCGACCCGCGAGTGGATGCAGCCGATCATCAACCAGCCGGAGATCGGCATCCTGGGCATCGCCGTCCGCGAGATCAACGGGGTGCTGCACTGCCTGATGCAGGCGAAGGCCGAACCGGGCAACGTCAACGGCGTGCAGCTGTCGCCCACCGTGCAGGCCACCAAGAGCAACTACAGCCGGGTGCACGGTGGTTCGGCGGTGCCCTACCTGGACTGCTTCCGCACCGGCGACTCGGGCCGGACGAAGGTGCTGGCCGACGTACTGCAGTCGGAGCAGGGCTCGTGGTTCTACTGCAAGCGGAACCGCAACATGGTGGTGGAGGTCGGCCCCGAGGTCGAAGCGGGCGAGGACTTCTGCTGGTTGACCCTCCGTCAGATCAACGCGCTGTTGCGGCACGAGAACCTTCTCAACATGGACGCCCGCACGGTGCTGTCCTGCATGCCGGACTGGCGGGTCGGGGCCGGCGCCGAGGACGGCGGCCGCGGCAGCCTCCACTCCGATGTCGAGATCCGCAGCTGGATCACCAGCAGGCAGAGCGAGCACGAGCTCACCGCCGCGCTGCTGCCGCTGCGCGAGGTCGAGCGCACCGCGGGAAGCGGCTGGAACCGCACCGCGGAGGCCATTTCGCACGAGCGCGGACTCTTCTTCAGCATCATCGGTGTCGACGTCAGTTCGAGCCACCGGGAGGTCGCGGCCTGGACCCAGCCACTGCTGGAACCGCACGGCGGCGGCATCATCGCCCTGCTGGTGAAGCGATTCGACGGGGTGCTGCACACCCTGATCAGCGCGCACGTCGAGCCCGGCTACCTGGACGTGGTAGAACTCGGCCCCACCGTCCAGTGCACGCCGGAGAACTACGCGCACCTGTCGGCCGAGGACCAGCCGCCGTTCCTGGACCTCGTGCGGGACCGGCGCGCCGAGCAGACCCTCTTCGACACGATGCTCTCGGAGGAGGGCGGCCGCTTCTACCAGGCGGAGAACCAGTACCTGATCATCGAGGCGGACGAGGACTTCCCCGCCCGGACCCCGGAGGACTTCCGCTGGATGACGCTCCGTCAACTCACGGAACTGCTGAAGTACAGCCACTATCTCAACGTCCAGGCGCGCACCCTGGTCGCGGCGCTGCGCACGCTCCAGGAAGTCGAGGACAGCGATGCACATCATCGGTAACGGGTTCATCGCCCGCCATCTCTCGGACACCTTCGCGGACCGGTTCCCCGAGACCACCGCCTTCGCGGCGGGCGTCTCGGCCACTTCGGTGACCGATCCCGCGCAGTTCGACCGCGAGGCCGACCTGCTCTACGGCATGCTGCGCCGCTGCCGGGAGGAGGGCCGCACCGCGCTGTTCTTCTCCACCGCCTCCTACGCGATGTACGGGTCGGCGGCCGTGCCCGGAGTGGAGAACGGGCCGCTCTGTCCGCCGAACGTCTACGGCCGCCACAAGCTCGCCCTGGAGACCGCAGTCCGCTCGGCGGGTGTCGACTTCCTGATCCTCCGGCTGAGCCACCTGGTCGGCAGCCACCAGCGGCGGCACCAGCTGATCCCGGCGCTGGCCCAGCAGATCCAGAGCGGCGCGGTCACCATCCTGGACGGCGCCCACCGCGATCTCCTCGACGTCCGCGACCTGATGGACGTGATCGCCCGCCTCCTCGCCGACGGCGTCCGAGGTGAGGCGATCAACGTCGCCTCCGGGGCGCCTCAGCCGATCGAGTCCGTAGTGGACGGCATCGAGAAGCGCCTGGGCACGGCCGCCGAGCGCGTGCACCTCCCCGGCACCCCCGCCATCACCCAGGCCTCGATCGCCCGCCTGCAGCACCTCGTCCCGGGCTTCCGCGCCGATCTCACCGGGGAGCAGTACCTGGACGCGGTCCTGGACGCCTACCTGCCCTATTACATCGACGCATCGCCCCCGCCTCGGTAGGAACGGCGTAGTAGCGGGTTCCCGCCAGGGGATGTCGGATGTGGGTGTTCCGCCCGAATCGGGCGTCCTGTGGCGACATGCGGGCACGGGAGTGCGAGCGTGAGCCGGATCAGCGCATCTGACCTGTGCGCATTCCAAGGAGAAGCGGGTAAATATCGGGCTTCTTCTTGACCGTCCTGGGGCAGTAGGGAACCGCGGGGCGACGGTATAAATCTCTTGCGGGCACATTCGGGCCCCTGATGCCCGAACGGGTACGGAGAGAGGCGGGTGACGGTGGTGCGGGCAGAAGAGAGGCAGCATCGGATCCTTGGCCTCGCACGGCATGCGGGGCGGGTCGAAGTCACCGTCGCAGCCGCTGATTTCGGGGTTGCGCCGGAGACCATCCGGCGGGATCTGAGCGAGTTGGAGCGCAGGGGGCTGGTCCGCCGTACCCATGGCGGTGCCTATCCCGTGGAGAGTGCGGGCTTCGAGACCGATCTGGCCCAGCGCGTCACGTTCCACGTCGAGAACAAGCGCCGAATAGCTGCCGAAGCGGTCAAACTGCTCGGCGAGGCGGAGACCGTGTTCGTGGACGAGGGCTACACCCCGCAGATCCTCGCGGCGCTGCTGCCGACCGACCGGCCGCTGACGGTAGTGACGGCGTCGCTGTCCACGGCAGGGGCGATCGCCGACTCCAGCAACACCACCGTGCTGCTCCTCGGCGGTCGGGTGCGAGCCCGCACCATGGCCACTGTGGGCTCCTGGGCCTGCGCGATGCTCTCGGGGTTCGTCATCGATCTGGCGTTCCTGGGATCGAACGGGATCTCCCGCGAACTCGGCCTGACCACACCCGATCCGGTCGTGGCCGATGTGAAGGCCAAGGCCCTGCAGGTGTCGCGCAGGCGGGTCTTCATGGGCGACCACAGCAAGTTCGGGGCGAGCAGTTTCTGCCGCTTCGCCGAGGTCGGCGACTTCGAGGCGATCGTCACGGACACCGGACTGTCCAGCGCCGAAGCCCATCGGTACGGCCTCATGGGGCCGCAGGTCATCCGGGTCTGACGGCACCCACCAGGCGACACCCAGCAGCATGCAGTTCCCGTTGCGGCCGGCCCCCGGGCCTGTGGCCGCACGTCGATCACACCTGTCCTGGGCCAGGTCCCACCCGGCCGGATTCCTCAAGTGAAGGAAGAACCATGGCAATCGGACACACCCTCCTGCGCAGAACCGCTCCGATCGGGGCGGTGGCCCTCTGCGGCGCTCTGCTCGCGGCCTGCAGCGGCGCCGGCGGCGCCGGTGGGTCCACCAGCGCGCAAAGTCACTCCATCAACGTGCTGATGGTGAACAACCCGCAGATGGCGGACCTGCAGAAGCTGACGGCGGACAACTTCACCAAGACCACCGGCATCACGGTCAACTTCACCGTGCTGCCGGAGAACGACGTCCGCGACAAGATCACCCAGGACTTCTCCAGCCAGGCCGGCCAGTACGACGTGGCCACCATCAGCAACTACGAGGTACCGATCTTCTCCAAGAACGGTTGGCTGGCCCCGCTCACCTCACGCGCCCAGGCCGACACCACCTTCGACCAGAGCGACATCCTGCCCAGTATCCAGCAGTCGCTGACCGCCAACGGGCAGATCTACGCCGAGCCCTTCTACGGCGAATCGTCGTTCCTGATGTACCGCAAGGACGTCTTCGCGGCCAAGAAACTGACCATGCCCGCCAACCCGACCTGGGACCAGGTGGCGACGCTGGCGGCGGCGGCCGACGGCGCCCAGCCCGGTATGAAGGGCATCTGCCTGCGCGGACAGCCGGGCTGGGGCGAGGTGATAGCCCCGCTGACCACCGTGGTGAACACCATGGGCGGCACCTGGTTCGACAAGAACTGGACGGCCGAGGTCAACAGCCCGGCCTTCACCAAGGCGACCGACTTCTACGTCAACCTGGTGCGCGCGCACGGCGAGGCGGGGGCGCCGCAGGCCGGCTTCACCGAGTGCCTCAACGACGTGGAGCAGGGCAAGGTCGCCATGTGGTACGACGCGACCTCCGCGGCCGGAGCGCTGGACGGCGCCGGCTCACCGGTCGCCGGGAAGATGGGCTATGTGCCCGCCCCGGTGGACCTGACCAAGAGCTCGGGCTGGCTCTACACCTGGGCCTGGGGTCTGCAGAAGGCGAGCAAGCACCAGGACGACGCCTGGAAGTTCATCTCCTGGGCCTCCAGCAAGCAGTACGAGACTCTGGTCGGCAACACCCTCGGCTGGTCCAAGGTCCCGGCCGGCAAGCGCACGTCGACCTACTCCAACGCCCAGTACCTCGCCGCCGCCTCGGCCTTCGCCCAGCCCACGCTGACCGCGCTGACCACGGCCAATCCGCAGAACCCAGGCGTGCAGCCGCGGCCGGCCCCCGGGATCCAGTTCGTCGGCGTCCCGGAGTTCGAGGACCTCGGCACCGAGGTCTCCCAGCAGATCAGCTCCGCCATCGCCGGTCAGACCAGCGTCGCGCAGGCGCTGCGGGCCGGCCAGGCCCTCGCAGCCAAGGTCGGCGCCCAGCATGCCGGCCAGTGACCACCTCCCCGTCCCCTCATCCCCACCCGACGCCACTCCTGACGCCGTCCCCGACGCCACCGCTGACCCCCTCCCGACCCGCCGACCGGGTCGGGAGGTCCCCGGCGCGGAGGAGAGGAGAAAACCCATGAGCATCGTCTCGCCGGCCGGACGCCTGCGACCCCCGCTGCGTGGAGCGAAGCAGGCGGCGCTCCCGCAGAGCGCCAAACCCCGTGGCGCGTGGGCCCGCAGGGGTCCGTTGCTGCCGGCTCTGGTCTTCATGATCGTGGTCACGCAGCTGCCCTTCGTGGGCACCCTGGTCATCTCGTTCATGCGCTGGAATGCCCTGGACCCGGGCAACCGGGGGTTCGGCGGCCTGTCCAACTACCGCAACGCGTTCTCCAATCCGGCGCTGCGCTCGGCGATCGTGACCACGGTGGTGCTGACCGCCTCGGTGGTCCTGGTGAGCCTGCTGCTGGGCCTTGGCCTGGCGCTGCTGCTGGACCGCAGGTTCCGCGGCCGCGGCATCGTCCGGACCATGCTGATCACCCCGTTCCTGGTGGTGCCGGTGGCCTCGGCGCTGCTCTGGAAGCATGCGATCTACAACGCCTCCTACGGGCTCCTGGACGGTGTGCTGACCTGGGTGTGGAGCCTGTTCGGCAGCGCGAACGCGCCGCAGCCCGACTGGCTGTCGGTGATCCCGCTGATCTCGGTGGAGGCCGCGCTGGTGTGGCAGTGGACGCCGTTCATGATGCTGATCCTGCTGGCCGGGCTGCAGAGCCGGGCGCTGGACGTGGTCGAGGCCGCCCGGGTCGACGGGGCGAGCAGCTGGCAGGTGTTCCGCTACCTCACCTTCCCGCACCTGCGCCGCTACCTGGAACTCGCTGCCCTGCTCGGCAGCATCTACGTGGTCCAGAACTTCGACGCGGTGTTCACGCTGACCTCTGGCGGGCTGGGTACGGCCAACCTGCCCTACACCGTCTACGAGACCTTCTACCAGGGCCACGACTACGGCGAGGCCTCCGCGGAGGGCGTCATCGTGGTCGCCTGCTCGCTGGTCATCGCCACCTTCGCGCTGAGAACCGTCTCATCGCTGTTCCGGGAGGAGACGCTGTGACCAGTGCCGGCGCCACGCGCAAGCGCAATCGCAACGGCAACCGCAAGGACAACCGCAACCGCAGCCTGCTGGGTCTGCTGGCCTGGCTGTGCGGCCTGCTCTTCTTCGCCCCCTTCGCCTGGATGGTGCTCACCTCGCTGCACAGCGAGTCCAGCGCGGCCACCAACCCGCCGAGCATCGGCGCGAGCCTGACGCTGCAGGGCTACCGGGAGTTCTTCGGCGCCACCACCGGCGTCAGCCCCTGGCCGCCGCTGATCAACTCCCTTACCGCCAGCATCGGTTCCACCGTGCTGGTGCTGGTGCTGGCGATCCCCGCCGCCTACGCGCTGTCGATCAAACCGGTGCGCAAGTGGACCGATGTGATGTTCTTCTTCCTGTCCACCAAGATGCTGCCGGTGGTGGCCGGACTGCTGCCGCTGTACCTGATCGCCAAGTACGCCGGCATGCTGGACACCATCTGGCTGCTGGTCATCCTCTACACCTCGATGAACCTGCCGATCGCGGTCTGGATGATGCGCTCCTTCCTGGCCGAGGTCCCCAAGGAGATCCTGGAGGCGGCCGCCATCGACGGCGCCGGGCTGCTGACCACCCTGCGCCGGATCGTGGCCCCGGTGGCCGCCCCCGGCATCGCCGCCACCGCGCTGATCGCCTTCATCTTCAGCTGGAACGAACTCCTGTACGCCGAGGTGCTGACCGGCGTCGTGGCGGGCACCGCACCGGTGTTCCTCACCAGCTTCGTCACCAGCCAGGGCCTGTTCCTGGCCAAGGTGTGCGCCGCCGCCGTCTGCATCTCCCTGCCCGTGCTCATCGCCGGGTTCGCCGCCCAGGACAAGCTGGTCCAGGGCCTCTCCCTTGGAGCAGTCAAGTGAAGGCAGCCGTCATCAGCTCGCCCGGGGTGGTGCGGGTCGAAACCGTCGAGGACCCGACGCCCGGCCCCCGCGACGTCGTGGTCCAGGTCGCCGCCTGCGGCCTGTGCGGAACCGACCTGCACATCCTGCAGGGCGAGTTCGCACCGACCCTGCCGATCATCCCCGGCCACGAGTTCGCCGGCGAGGTCGTCGCGCTCGGCGCGGAGGTCCGCGACCTGGCCGTCGGCGACCAGGTGGCGGCCGATCCGTCCCTCTACTGCCACGAATGCCACTACTGTCGCCTCGGCCGCGACAACCTCTGCGAGAACTACGCCGCGATCGGGGTCACCGCTCCGGGCGGAGCCGCGGAGTTCGCGGTGGCGCCCGCGGCGAACTGCGTCAAGCTGCCCGACCATGTCCGCACCATGGACGCGGCGCTGATCGAGCCGCTGTCCTGCGCCGTGCGCGGATACGACGTCCTGCGCAACCAGTTGGCCACCCAGGTGCTGATCTACGGTTCCGGGACCATGGGCCTGATGATGCTGGAGCTCGCCAAGCGCACCGGGGCGTCCAGCGTCGACATGGTCGACATCAACAGCGACCGGTTGACCACGGCCCGGCTGCTGGGCTGCTCGAACGCCGTCACCTCCGCCGACGAGATCGAGCGGCCGCGCGGCTGGGATGTCGTCATCGACGCCACCGGCAACCAGCAGGCGATCCAGGACGCGATCGGGCGGGTCGGCAAGGGCGGCACCTTCCTGCAGTTCGGCGTGGCCGACTACGCCGCGCGCGCCACCATCGAGCCCTACCGGATCTACAACCAGGAGATCACCATCACCGGCTCCATGGCGGTCCTGCACAGCTACGAGCGCGCCGCGGACCTCTTCGCCACCGGGGTGCTGGACCCGGAGGTGTTCATCAGCGACCGGCTCCCGCTGGACGACTACACCGCGGCGCTCCAGCAGTTCAAGTCCGGCAAGGGCCGAAAGATCCAGGTCATTCCGTAACCGTCAGGGCTTCTGACGTCCTGACATCCACTGGAGGAGATCGCGTGTCGGCACCCGAATCGCCCGTTCTTGTCATCGGTGAGGCGCTCACCGACATCCTGCTCGGCCCGGACGGGCGGCAACGCGCATGTCCGGGCGGCAGCCCGGCCAACGTCGCCCTGGGACTGGCCCGGCTGGGCCACCCGGTGCGGCTGGCCACCCGGGTGGGCCGGGACGAGCACGGGCGGCAACTGCAGCGCCATCTGGGCGACAGCGGCGTGGTGCTCACCGATGGCTCCGTGGTCGAGGCCCCGACCTCAACGGCCACCGCGACCATAGACGACCGCGGGGCGGCGAGCTACGAGTTCGACATCGTCTGGGAGCTCCCGGAAGCAGCCACCGAATCGGCCCGCACCGGTCTGATCGCCCATCTGCACATCGGATCAATCGCTGCCACCCTGGCCCCCGGCTCGGCCCAGGTGCTCGCGGCCGTGACGGCCGCGCGCAGCCGGTGCACCGTCTCCTACGACCCCAATATCCGGCCCGCCCTGCTGGCTGCCCCTGCCGAGGAGCGGCCGCGGGTCGAGCGTCTTGTCGCCGCGAGCGACGTGGTCAAGGCCAGCGAGGAGGATCTCGGCTGGCTCTACCCGGGGCAGGACCTGCACGAGGTCGCCGACCGCTGGATCCGCAGCGGACCCGCACTCGTCGTCATCACCCGCAGCGGGGACGGCGCGGAGGCTTTCTGGCCGGGCGGGAACCGGCACCAGCCGCCGACGCCCGTCGAGGTCGTGGACACCGTCGGGGCGGGCGACGCGTTCATGTCCGGCCTCATCAGCGGACTGCTGGAGGCCGGCCTGCTGGGTGGCGGTTCGGTGGGGCCCGACGGTCCTCGTGCGCGCGCCCTCCTGCGGTACGCCAAGGGCCCGCAGGAGGCGGCGGGCACGGCCGGTACCGACCCGGGCCTCGTCGAGGCCTTGTCCCGGGCCGCCCGCGCGGCCGCCCTCACCTGTGCGCGGCCCGGCGCCGACCCGCCGACCCGTGTCGAATTCGACCGGGCCCTCTCCCGTTCCGCAGTTGTCGGGAGTTCAGCCTGAGTATCAGTCGTAATTTGAGGAAAACTTGAGGGTTCTTCATTAACTCGTGTTACAGACAGTTCATACGGAATGCGCCCGCCAAATGACGTGCACACGGTATGGTGATGCACACGGCAGCATCACCACGCACCGGGGAGCGGTCCCGCCTGCCGGTGCGCAGGGACGGTGCCGCGTCGCGCCGGGTCGGCATCCCGCGATTGCCCTCCGGCGACCCATCACGCAGTCCGGCCACCGGTCGGACTCGATGACAGACTGGGGGTGCCGCAATGGCCGTCGAGCGCTTCGGTGGAGCCTTGCCGCAGGTCTGCCCCGCCACGGCGTGGACGTTCCCCGACGGGTGCCGAGCCCCGTCGCATCCGCCGGGCCGACTCTTCTCACCGGTGCCCCGGGGGCCCCGACCTCTCGATCCTGAAACCCCGTGGGATTGGCGCAATGGATACGCTCTTTTCTGACTTTCCCGGTCGGCGACGAGCATCTGTTTCTGGGTCATGAATCCGTTTGTTGCATCTTCATTTACCGCAGGGCTGTGGAGTCTGCTGGTCGGGCTCCCCCTTTCGGGTAATTTCGGGGAGGTCGAATTCTGGTGGAGGCTCGCGGGAATCCGTCGGCCGCGACAGTGGCCGGAAGACAGAATGAGCTTTCCGTACTGACCGCGCTCGCGGCCGGAGCCCGGGCCGGCCGGCCGGCTGCCGCGCTGCTCAGGGGGCCGGCCGGCATCGGCCGCAGCGCGCTGCTGGACGCCTTTTTGCTGGAGTCGGGTCGGCAGGCGACCGTGCTGCGGGCCCGCTGCTCCGAGGCCTCGCGCGCGAGTGGACAGCTCACCCTCCGCTCCCTGCTCGCCGGACTCGGAACGGAGGGACCGGGAACCGCCGACGCGGTCGCCGAGCTGGAATCGGGCTCGACCGCCTACGGCCCGCTGGCGCACTGGCACCGGGTGGTGACCGGGCTGCTGGAGAAGCGGCCGGTGATCATCGCGATCGACGATGTGCACCGGTGCGACCGCCAGTCGCTGCGCTCGGTGGCCTTCACCCTGCGCCGAGCGGCCGGTCTGCCGCTGCTGGTGGTGCTCTCCGCCCCGACCGGGACGATCCTGGATGCCGATCCGGCGCTCGCCGAACTGCTCACGCAGGACCACTGGCACACCGTCAACCTCGCCGCCCTGACACCCGACGCTGTGGCCGCGGTGGTGCGCCGACGGCTCGGCGGGCGGGCGACAGGGGCGCTCAACCGCACCTGTTTCGAGGTCAGCCAGGGCAACCCCGGCCTGCTGAACGCGCTGCTGGACGAGGTGTGCGCGAAGAGCGAGCCGGCGCGGCTGCTGGTCCCGGTGGGCCGGCAGCTCGCCGAGGACGCGCTCCTGGCCGACCTGCGGCAGCTGCCGCAGGTGCTTCCGGTGGCGGTGGCGTCGGCGGTACTCGGGACGACCTCGGCCCGGCTGGTGGGCGGACTCAGCGGCCTGCCGATCCCTTCGGTCCTCCGGGCCCTGGAGCAGCTTCGGGTACGCCGGGCCCTGTCGCCGGACGGGTCGCGGCTCGCCTCCGAGACGCTGCGGCTGGCGCTACTGAGTCTGGTCGGGCCGGAGGAACTCGCGCGGCAGCGGATTCGCGCGGCCCAGCTCCTGGAGGATGCGGGCCGACCGCTGGGCGAGGTCGCCGAGGTGCTGCTGAAGATCAGCGAGCCGAGCGAACCGTGGATGGTCAACGCCCTGCACGGGGCCGCGCGGATGGCGCGGTTGCGCGGAGAGTCGGCCACCGCCGTCCGCTATCTCACCCATGCCCTGCGCCTCTCGTCCTCCGAGCCGACCTCGGTGTCCCGGACGATCCACAGCCAGGCTGCCGGACTGCTGGCGACCACCGATCCGAGTTCCGCGCTGCGCCATCTCCGTCGCCTGCTCGCCCTGGACCCGCAGGACGCGAGTGGTCCGGCGCGCGCCCCGCAGGGCGTGGACCGGTCGGTCGGCATGGGCCGCGTCCGCCAGTCCGTGCGGCTGCTGGCCCAGGTCCTGGACGAGCCGGACGGCGCCGGCGACAGCCCCCGAGGCCAAGACGGCGAGCGCCGGACGCTGCTGGACGCGGCGCTGCTGCTGTCCGGCGGCCTCGACCGCTCGACCATCTCCTGGGTGCACGATCGGTCCGTGGTCACGCCGACCCGCCATCAGCACCACGCGGGTGACGAAGCGTTGACGAACGCCCATGCCCTGCTGTCCACGCTCGGCGGGGCGATGGCCGCGGCCGTCGCCGAACAGGCCAAGGGGACCCCCGGACCGTCGGCGGCGCCGGGGCCGCCGACCGGCATGAGGCGGTACTCGGTGATCGCCTCGGCACTGATGCTGCACCTCGCCGACCAGAGCGAGCCAGCCATCGTCGCCCTCGACCACCTGCTGGCCCCGGGCCAGGGCGAGGAGCGCGGCTCCGGGTATGCCACCGCGCTGACCGCGCGGGCCGCCGTCCGCTACGGGATCGGGGACCTCGACGAGGCCCGCGCCGACGCCCAGCACGCGGTGCGCATCAGGCAGCAACCGGGCTGGCGGCGCCGGACCAGCTCCGCGCTGACGGCGCTCGCCGCGATCCTCACCCAGCAGGGCGACACCACTGGCGCGGAGCAGGTGCTGCGGCTGATCGACAGGCCGGGATACCGGGACTCCCTGTGGGAGTACCCCACCTACCTCTGGACCCGGGCCGCGCTGGAGCGGCAACGCGGCGATCTGGAGGCCGCGTTGAGCTCGCTGTATGCCTGCGGCGGGCTGCTGCGCGAGGCCGGGGTGCACAACCCGGTCTTCCTGCCTTGGTGGACCGAGGCGGCGGGGGTGCTGGCCGCGCTCGGCCGGCCGTCCGAGGCCAGGGAGGCGGCCGCGTACGGGGAGGAGGTCGCCGAGCGCTGGGGAACTCCACGCAGTATCGGCCTCGCCCTGCTGGCCCGGGGGTTGGCGGCGGGCGACCGCACCGGGACCGATCTGCTGACGGAGGCCTGTGACGTGCTGGCCTGCTCCCCGGCCCGGCTTGCCTGCGCCCAGGCCGAACACGCGCTGGGGACCGCACTGCTGCGGGACGACAACGTGCACAAGGCCCGGCTGCACCTGCGACGTGCCTTCGACCTGTCGGTCCAGTGCGGGGCGGCGGGGCTGGGATCCACTGTACGCGATCTCCTGGTGGCCACCGGCGGCCGAGTACGTCCGATGACCGGGTCGCGCGCCGACACCCTGACCGAGAGCGAGCGCAGGGTGGCCGCGTTGGCGGCCGAAGGGCGTTCGAACCGCGAGATCGCCGAGATCCTCTTCGTCGCGCTCCGCACGGTCGAACTCCATCTGACCAATGCCTATCGGAAGTTGGGCATTTCCCGGCGCAGTGAGCTCGCTGCTGTCTTCGACGGAGGAATCGCCGAACGCATGGGGTCCCGAATGTCCGGGCCCGGAATGTTCGGGCCCGGAGCGTCGCAGTCCGGAGCGTCGCAGAAAGGACTGTCCCGCCATGTCCGGTACTGAACCGCGCCACCTGCGTCTCGCTCGGCCGTCGGCCGCGTCGCCGCAGGACGGCGGCACGCTGCTGATCGGCCGCGACATCGAGCAGGCCCTGTTGCGTCGGCTGACGTTGGAGGTCGCTGAGGGGCAACCGTCGTCGGTAGCCGTCTGCGGCCTGCCCGGTACCGGCCGGTCCGTTCTGCTGCGTCAGGCCGCGGACTACGCCCGGTCCCTGGGCGTCATCGTGCTGGCGGCGCAGGGCTCACCCGACCAGTCGGCCGGTTGCGGCATCGCTGCTCAACTGGCGCATGCGCTCGCGGTCCAGGGCGTTCCCGGCCTGGCCCCATGGTTGGAGCCCGTCCTGGCCCGGCACGGCGCCGCCGACGTCGAGGGCTTCTGCCGGACGCTGCTGGACACCGCGCACCGACAGCCCGTCACCATCACGGTGGACGACGTCCAGTGCGCTGACCGTTACTCCAGAGAGGTCCTCTGCGCGGTGCTCAGGCGCCACCACGACGCGCCGCTGTCGGTGATCCTCGCCATGTCCGGTACGCCGCACAACGTGTCCGACGACTGCGCGGAGCTGCTGGCCCTGGCCGGGTCCCCCATTGCGAGGGGCCACGTGCTCAGTCTCGGCCCGCTGGGCCCGGACGCCGTGCGGACGTTGAGCGCCGGGACCGGGACCGACGCACCGGACGCCGAGTTCTGTGCCCGCGCCGTGGAGGTGTCGGGGGGCAACCCGGCGGTCCTCCGTTCGACGCTGCGGCTGCTCGCCCGGTCCGGCGGCGCGGCCGGGAGCGGGGGAGAGGCAGGGGCACGGCCGGCCGAGGCAGACCGCAGGGATCTGGGCGTGCACGCCTCCCGCGCGAAAGGCGACCGTGCCGCCGAGCTGGCCGAGGGGCTGATACAGGAGCCGCTGGCACTGCTGCGCGTGCTGTCGGTCTGCGGCCCGCTGCTGCCGACCCGGCTGCTGTCCGGGCTCGTCGAGGAGCGGACCATGACGACCGCGGCGGCGCTGCGGGTGCTGCGCGCCGGCGGTCTGGTGGCGGCGGACGACCCCCCGCGGCTGGCCGACCCGTCGACCGCGGAGCGGCTGCTGGCCGGGATGGACGACGCGGACCGCCGGCGGCTCTATCGGCAGGCGGCTCGGCTCGGCCACCGGGCCGCCGTCGGCGACGAGGCGCTGGCCGAACTGCTCATCAGGGCTCGCCCGCTGGGCGAGCCCTGGGTCAGCGGAGTGCTGCGCCGTGCCGCGGCGACGGCGGTGTCCCGCAATGAGCACGCACTGGCTGTGCGCTGCCTGGAACGTGCCTTGCAGGAGCCGGTCGGCGCCGCGGAGCGGCTCCGCATCCGGGTGGAACTCGGGGCGGTCCACTGCCGGGTCACGCCCGAGGCGGGTGACCGACAGCTGACCCAGGTCATCGTGGCCCCGGTCGGGGGTGATGTCGAGGGCGGCCCGGACGCAGGGCGGCACCGCGCGATCGCCACGGATCTGCTGCTCGCCCGCGGCGACGCGAACTCGGCCCGCCGGGCAGTGGCCCTCGCCTACACGGCCGACACCCCACGCATGACCCCGGCTCCGCCCCCAGGCCCGGTGACGGTCCCGGCTTGGGCCTCCGCCCTGGGCACGGCTCCGGGGCCGGCCCTCGCCCAGAGCGCGGCGTCGGCTGCTGCGTTGTATCCGACGTCGGCCCCAGCACCGGCGCTGGCGCCGGCAGCGGCTGACAGCGACAGTCGCCGAGGCCTGGATCGGGGCCCGGACCGGAGTCAGGGTGTGGAGCATGGCCGGGATCGGGCCGCGCTGCTCGGTCTGTACTGGCTGGCCGACAGCGCCGTCCAGGGTGAGCGTGGCCTGGGCGGTACCGAACCGGACCTGCCCGCGCTGCCGCGCCGGCCACAGGATCCCACCGCTCTGGCCGCGGCCGCCTGGCGCGGGGCGCTCCAGGGTCGCAATGCGGCGAACGTCCGGGAACTCGCCTCGGCCGCCTTGCGTGCCCCGGCGCGTGGGCTGCCGCTCCACCCAAGGGTGCTGGCCTGCCGCGCCCTGGGTCTCGCCGGCGCAACCGGGCTTGCGCGGCAGGGCCTTGACGCGGTGTTGGCCGAGGCCCGGTCCCGGCGTGCTCCGGCACTCATCGGCTACGCCCTGCTCGTCAGGAGCGAGCTCAGCCTGAGGTGCGGTCAGATCGACTCCGCCGCCCGGGATCTGGCGCTCGCCCGGACCGCGATGCCGGAGGGCAGCTGGCACTCGACGATGGTCCCGGCCACCCGCGCCGCAGGGGCGCTGGTGGCCATCGCTTGCGGCCGGTGGAAGGAGGCCGAGCTGATCGCTTACGCGGAACTGCCATCCGGCTCGGAACACGGCTTCGCCTGGAACCAACTCCTCTTCGTCCGAGGCCTGTTACTGCTGGCACAGGGCAGACCCCAGGACGCGCTCGCGGAGCTGCGGGAGTGCGGACGGCGGCTGCTGGCCCGGGGATGGGAGAGCCCCGGCCTGCTGCCCTGGCGCTCCCTGGCCGCGCTTGCTCACGAATGTTGCCGGGAGCACGCAGAAGCCCTGCGACTCGCTGAGGAGGAGCGGCGTCTCACTGCCGACTGGGGTACCGCACAGGCGTTGGAATGGGCCGACCTCACCGCCGACATCGTCCAGCGTGGTGAGATCCCGGTCCACTGGCTGGAACGCGTGGTGACCCCGCTCGCCCGGGCAGACGGCTCCGATCACCGGAACTCCCCCGCCCCAACTCAGCACTCTAGGAGATCGCCGACCCATGCTCCTCAAGCGCCAGCCCGAATTTGATCAGGTAACCGCGGCGATGCGCGGCGCCCAGGCCGGCCACGGCAGCCTGCTGGTGATCACCGGCCCGCTCGGGATCGGCAGGTCCACGCTGCTCGATGCCGTGGCCGGGATCGGGGCGGCGCACGACGTGCTGGTCCTGCGCGCGAGCGCCGCGCTGACGGAGCGCGGCTTCGCGCTCGGGGTGGTCCGGCAGTTGCTGGAGTCGGCGCTGCGCCGCGTCACGCCCGAAACGGCGAAGTCGTGGACGTCAGGAAGCGCCCACGATGCCCTGTCCGCTCTGGAGGACGAGTTCCCGAGCGGGAGCGGCGAGGCCCACGTCGATCTCGACCCCACGGTCCTGATCGGCCTGCTGTCCCTCCTTGCGAACATCTGCAGCGACCAGGCCCTGCTGCTGCTGATCGACGATCTGCACTGGGCGGATCCCGCATCGCTGCGCCTGCTGGGCCAACTCTCGCGACAGCTGCGGCAGATGCGGGTCCTGCTGGTGTGCACGGTACGTGAGGGCGACGAGCTCTCCGAGGACCGGCCGGTACGCGAGGTGACGGCGAACGCATCCCTGACCCTGTTCCCCGGCGCACTCGATCCTGACGACGTCGGGACCCTGGTGCGCCGCCACTTCGGGACCGCCTCCGACGAGGAGTTCGTCCTCGCCTGTCATCGGACCACGCGAGGGAATCCGATGTTCCTCGCCGCCCTCCTGGCCGAGACGGAACTGCACGACGTCCGACCGACCGCGGCGAATGCCGCGCTCGTCGCCGCCCTGCGGCCCACCCTGCTGCGCCAGCGCTTGCGGCTGTGCCTCGAATGGCAGTCCGAGCGGGTCCGCCGGGTCGCGCACGCCCTGGCCATCCTGGGCGGGCACGCAGACCTTGATCTGGTCGGACAGCTGGCCGGACTGGACCAGGTGGAACGGGACGAGGCGTTGCGCCTGTTGCAACGGCTCGGTCTGCTGACGGAGGATCAACCACCGCGCTTCGTCCATCCGATCGTGGAGGAGGCGCTGGAGGAGGCGCCGCTGGCGACTGAGCGCGACCGACTGCACGCGGCAGCCGCGGCGCTGCTCCACTCCGGCGGCTACCCGGCCGAGCAGGTGGCCGCGCAACTCCTGGCGATAACCACCAAGCAGGGCGCCTGGGCGACCGACATCCTGCGGGCCGCCGCGGACACGGCGCTGCGCCGCGGGGCCCCGGTAACTGCCGCGAGCTACCTGCGCCGTGCCCTGCTCGACTGCTCCTCGCACGACAGCAAGCGGGCGCGGTTGCTGGTGGACCTGGCGACGGCGGAACGCGGGTTCTCGTCGTCGGCGTCCATCCGTCACGTCTCGCAGGCCCTGCCGCTGCTCAACTCGGTCCGGGAGCGGGCCGCAGCCGTGACCCGGCTGGGCCCGATCGCGCTCGGGCTGTCGCTGCTGCCCGTGGAGGAACTGTTGCGGGACGTGGCGGACGGCCTCGGGCCGGTCGAGAAACTACCGGAAGTGGACCGGGAGTTGGCTCTGAGCCTGGAAGCCCGGATCCGCTACGTCTCGGCGCGGGACCCTGGGGCACTCGCCTCCGCGGTCAGGCGGTTCCGCGCGCTGGGGCCCGAGCCGGGGATGGAATCCGCCGCCGAACGGGAACTGCTGATGACGCTGCTCTTCGCCGCGACCATCACGATCGACCTCCCGGCCGCCGAGGTCGCACCGCTGGCCCACGCGATCCTGGCCCGCGAGCCGGCCCTGCCCGGCCATGTGCACACGCCCATACCGCTGATACTGACGGTGTTGATCGCCGCCGACTCGGTGCAGGGCCTGACCAGCTGGCTCGGCATCGCCCACCGCCACTCCACGCACCAAGAACCCGGCCCTGAGCGGACCCTGGTGATGGTCGAACAGGCGAGGGTGCACCTTGCCTACGGGCAGCTGTCGGAGGCCCGGAGCCGGGCGCTGGCGGCCTTCGAACTCGCCGCGGGCGACGAGGGCGAGGTGGCCATCCTGTCGGCCCGGGCCCTTGCCACGGTGGCTCTGCAGACGCGGGACGCGACCCTCAGCGACCGCCTGCTCGGGGTGCCCTGGGCGGCGCCCGAGGACTCCTGCCTCTCGGTGTCACTGGCGATGCTGCGCGCGGCCACGGCGGCGCACCGAGGCGACCTGCACGCTGCCCTGGAGCATTCCCTGGGCATCGGGCACCGCCTGGAGCAGCGCGGTTGGCGCAACCCCGCCCTCGTCCCCTGGGCGTCCGGGGCCGCGCTCGTGTGCCTGCGCCTCGGCGACCGCGACCGGGCGGACGAGCTGAGCCTGCTCGAACTGGAGCGGACCCGCGAGTGGGGCGCCCCGGCCGCGCTGGGCCGTTCGCTGAGCGCGCGCGGCAAGGTGGTGGACGGATCGGCCGGGGTCGACCTGCTGCACGAGGCGGTGGAGGTGCTCGAAACGTCCGCCGACCGCTTCGAGCTGAGCCGGGCACTCCTCGCCCTGGGCGAGCGGTTGCTGCCGACGATGCCCGAGGACGCCCAGGACGTGTTGTGGCGGGCGCACCGGATCGCCACCGAATGCGGGGCGGAGTGGGTGGCCGCCCGGACCCGGGCACGCCTCGGCAAGCAGGCTTCGCCGCCTCCCGTGCGGGCGGATCTGACCTCCGCCGAGCGCAAAGTGGCGGAGCTCGCGGCCTCCGGGCTCACCAACCAGGCGATCGCCGATGAGCTGGGCGTGTCCCGTCGGGCGGTGGAGAAGCACCTGACGCACTGCTACCGGAAGCTGGCCGTGGACGGCCGCGCCGCGCTGACGGCCGCGCTGCACGCCGCGAGCAGTGTTCCGGCCGCCCGATAGGCGGCCTCGCGGGCGGATCCGAACCTGCCCGCGAAGCACGGGGGAAACGACCAGACTTCCCGCCGTATCGCACGGTTGGGCTTGTATCGCAGGTCGGTGGGCGGCCACGTTTGTCCCAGTGGCCTTCACCTGACGGACTGGGAGTTGATGGGGATGACTGTCCTGGACGAGGCGTCCGTCGGGTCCGAGGCACCGCCGCGCAACCCTGCACTGCGCGAGAGCGTCGCCGAGTTGCGGGCGATCCGGGAGCAGGTGCTGGCGGGTCCGAGTGAGCGCGCCACCGAGGCGCAGCATGCCAAGGGGAAGCTGACGGCGCGGGAGCGGATCGCGCTGCTGCTGGACGACGGCTCCTTCAACGAGGTCGAGCCGCTGCGCCGGCACCGGGCCACCGGGTTCGGGCTGGAGAGCAAGAAGCCCTACAGCGACGGTGTGATCACCGGTTGGGGTTCGGTGCACGGTCGTCCGGTGTTCGTGTACGCGCATGACTTCCGGATCTTCGGCGGGGCGCTGGGGGAGGCGCATGCGCAGAAGATCCACAAGATCATGGACATGGCCATCGCCGCCGGTGCGCCGCTGGTCTCGCTGAACGACGGGGCCGGTGCGCGGATCCAGGAGGGCGTCACGGCGCTGGCCGGCTATGGCGGGATCTTCCAGCGCAACACCCGGGCCTCGGGCGTCATCCCGCAGATCAGCGTGATGCTGGGCCCGTGCGCCGGTGGCGCGGCCTACAGTCCGGCGCTGACGGACTTCGTGTTCATGGTGCGCGAGACCTCGCAGATGTTCATCACCGGCCCGGACGTGGTCCAGGCGGTGACCGGCGAGAAGATCTCGCAGAACGGGCTGGGCGGCGCGGATGTGCACTCGGAGATCTCGGGTGTCTCGCACTTCGCCTACGACGACGAGCGCGGCTGTCTGGAGGAGGTCCGGTTCCTGCTGTCGATGCTGCCGCAGAACAACCGGGAGACCCCGCCGGCGGAGATGACCGAGGACCCGGTGGACCGGCGCTGCGAGGCGCTGCTGGACCTGGTGCCGGCCGACGGCAACCGGCCGTACGACATGCGCAAGGTGATCGAGGAGATCGCCGACGAGGGTCAGTACATGGAGATCCACGAGCGCTGGGCGACCAACGTGATCGTGGCGCTGACCCGGCTGGACGGCCAGGTGGTGGGGATCGTGGCGAACCAGCCGCAGTCGCTGGCCGGGGTGCTGGACATCCACGCCAGCGAGAAGGCGGCGCGCTTCGTGCAGATGTGCGACGCGTTCAACATCCCGCTGGTGACGCTGCTGGACGTGCCCGGGTTCCTGCCCGGGGTGGACCAGGAGCACGGCGGCATCATCCGGCACGGCGCCAAGCTGCTGTACGCGTACTGCAATGCCACGGTGCCGCGGATCCAGCTGATCCTGCGCAAGGCCTACGGCGGCGCGTACATCGTGATGGACTCCCGCTCCGTGGGCGCGGACCTGTCGTACGCCTGGCCGACCAATGAGATCGCGGTGATGGGCGCCGAGGGCGCGGCCAACGTGATCTTCCGCCGCCAGATCGCCGAGGCGGACGACCCCGAGGCGATGCGGGCGCAGATGGTCAAGCAGTACAAGGACGAGTTGATGCACCCCTACTACGCCGCCGAGCGCGGTCTGGTGGACGACGTCATCGACCCGGCCACCACCCGCCAGGTCCTGATCCGCTCCCTGCACATGCTCCGCAGCAAGCACGCCGACCTCCCCGCCCGCAAACACGGCAACCCGCCCCAGTAACCATCCGTCCAGCAAGGAGGATCTCAACCGTGAACGAAGACTCAGCTGTACGGGTCGTCAAAGGCAGCCTCACCGCCGAGGAACTGGCCGCCCTCACCGCCGTCCTGGTCGCCCGCGCCGCCGTCGCTTCGCGCGCCCCCGCCCGTTCCATCCCGATCGTCCGCTGGCGGCGGCTGGAGCGTTCCCCCTCCTACTCCCCGCCCCACAGCTGGCACTCCGCGGCCTGACCCGCGAGCGTGCGACCGCACCCGTACGATCAACCCCAGCACACCAGCGTGACCCGAGAGAAGCCGACGGCCATTTCGGCGTTGATCAGCATCCGAGGCTGCGACGAGCCCCGCCGCTTTTACGACCGAAAGCGCGCTGAGGGCAAACGGCATACTCAGGCTGTCCTCGCCCTCGCCCTCGCCCTCGCCCGAAGGCGCGTCAACGTTTTGTGGGCCCTGCTGCGTGACGGACGGTGCTACGAGCCGATGCCACCCGTCACGGCAGCCGCTTGACAACAAGATCAGGAATCGAAGTCCTTCTGGATCCGGCGGGAGGGGGTGAAGGCGTAGAGGTCGAGGATGTCGGGTGGGTCTGCGAGGCCGGGGCCTCCGGCCTCGACCCAGGCGGTGATGTCCGCTCCGGCGTCGGGGTCGTTGACGAGGCCGAGCCACACGGGTCGGCCTCCGGCGCGGCGGCCCTCGGCGGAGGGCTGGACGACGATGACGTTGGCGTGCTCGCAGGCGTCCAGGCAGTCGACGCGGCGGACGGTGGCGACCTCCGCCAGGCCCGTGCGCAGGTCGGCGAGTTGGGCCTCGTGGTCCAGGCGGGGGACCTTGGCGGTGCCGCAGCAGCAGCCGCGGCAGACGGTGACGGTGGGCCGCGGCGCGGCTGGGGGTGGGGTGGTGGCGGCGCGTTTGCTGCGGTGGCTCACCGGCGCTCTCCAATGGGCGAGGCGGTGCCGGCCTGTGCGGTGCCGGCCTGTGCGGCGCGTTGCCAGGCGGCGTCGCGCAGCAGTCGCAGTCCGTTGAGGCCGACGATGACGGTGGAGCCCTCGTGGCCCAGCACGCCGAGGGGCAGCGGCAGGTGGCCGGCCAGGTCCCAGACGACCAGGCCGGAGATGAACACCGAGGCGATGACCAGGTTCTGCACCACCAGCGCGCGGGCGCGCCGGGACAGGCGGATCACGGTGGGGACGGTGGCCAGTTCGTCGCGGACGACGACCGCATCGGCGGTCTCCAGGGCGAGGTCGGAGCCGGCCCGGCCCATGGCGATGCCGGTGTGCGCGGCGGCCAGTGCGGGGGCGTCGTTGACGCCGTCGCCGATCACCAGCACCCTGCGTCCGGCCGTCTCCAGTTCCCGGACGGCGGCGACCTTGTCCTGCGGCAGCAGTTGGGCGCGGACGTCGGTGATGCCGACCTCGGCCGCGAGCCGCGCGGCGGCGCGCGGGTTGTCGCCGGTCACCAGCAGGGGGGCGGTGCAGGTCAGCGCGGTGAGCGCGGCGACGGTGGTCGCGGCGTCGGGACGCAGCCGGTCGGCGATGCCCAGGACGCCGACGGGGGTTCCGTCCCGCACCACCAGGACCGCGGTGCGGCCACCGTTCTCCAACTCCCCGGCGATGACGGTCGCTCGCGCGGCGAGGGCCCCGGAGGCGTCGTCGACCAGCCGGGCCGGGGCCCCGACGGCGATCGCGGCTCCGTCGACGCCGGCGGTGACGCCGATGCCGGGGGTGGAGCTGAAGTCCTGCGCGGTCGGCAGGCGCAGGCCGCGTGCGCGGGCGGCGCCGACCACGGCTCGGGCCAGCGGGTGCTCGCTGGGGTGCTCGGCTGCGGCCGCCAGCGTCAGCAGGGCGTCCTCGGACAGGCGCGAGCCGGTCAGCGGACGGATGTCGGTGACCCGGGGGGTGCCCTCGGTCAGGGTGCCGGTCTTGTCCAGCGCGACCGCGTCGACCTGGCCCAGGCGCTCCATCACCACGGCGGACTTCACCAGCACGCCGTGCCGTCCGGCGTTGGCGATGGCGGACAGCAGCGGCGGCATGGTGGCCAGCACCACGGCGCAGGGGGAGGCGACGATCATGAAGGTCATGGCGCGCAGCAGCGAGCCGGTCACGGCCGCGCCGAAGGCCAGCGGGACCAGGAACACCGCGAGGGTGGCGAAGACCATGCCCAGTGAGTAGCGCTGCTCGACCTTCTCGATGAACAGCTGGGTGGGGGCCTTGGTCTCGGAGGCCTCCTCGACCATGGCGACGATGCGGGCGATCACCGAGTCGGAGGCGTCGCGTTCGACCTTCACCCGCAGTGCGCCGGTGCCGTTCAGGGTTCCGGCGAAGACCTCGTCCCCCGCCTCCTTGGCCACCGGCAGCGGCTCGCCGGTGATGGTGGCCTGGTCGACCTCGCTCGCGCCGTCCAGGACCCGTCCGTCGGCGCCGATCCGCTCGCCCGGGCGGATCAGGACGGTGTCGCCCACCGCCAGGGTCCCGGTGGCCACCGTCTCCTCGGTGCCGTCGTCGAGCAGGCGGGTCGTGGTGGTGGGGGCGAGGTCGAGCAGGCCGCGCACGGAGTCCTGGGTGCGGGCGGTGGCCAGCGCCTCCAGGGCGCCGGAGGTGGCGAAGATGACGATCAGCAGCGCGCCGTCCATGACCTGCCCGATCGAGGCCGCGCCGAGGGCGGCGACGATCATCAGCAGGTCAACGTCCAGGGTCTTCCCGCGCAGCGCCTGCAGTCCGGCCCAGCCGGGCTCCCAGCCGCCGGCGACGTAGGCGACGGCGTAGAGCGGCGCCCAGGCCCATGCGGGGACACCGCTGAGCTGCAGCGGCAGCGCGATCAGGAACGCGAGCGTGGCGGCCGCCGCCCAGCGGGCCTCGGCCAGCGCGAACACCCGCGTGCGCCGCTTGGAGGCGGTCAGCGGGTCACGGGCTGCGGCGGCCGGGGCCGGGCGCCGGGTGAGGGTCGGGGACATGGAGGCGTGGTTCCTTCGCAGGGGCCGGACGGGGCGACTCGTCCACCATACCGGATCGCTTGAACAATCATTCACGCGTCATGGGTAGGATGCCACCATGGGTCATGGAGTCGTCGAGAAGAAGCGCGCCACCGCACGCGAGCGGCTGGACCATGTCGGCAGCGCCGACGTGGCCACCCTGCTGCAGGCCCTGGCCACCCCGTCCCGGCTGCTGATCCTGGCCCGGCTGGTCGAGGGCCCGTGCGCGGCCAGTGACTTGGCGGAGGCCGCCGGGATGGAACGCTCGGCCTGCTCGCACCAACTGCGGCTGCTGAAGAACCTGGGCCTGGTCACCGTCGAACGGCACGGGCGCTCCATGGTCTACGCCCTGTACGACCACCATGTCGCCGAACTCCTGGACCAGGCCATATTCCATGTGGAGCACCTGAAGCTCGGTCTGGTCGACGCCCCGGAGGACGTTGCACCCGTGGGCGGTTGAGACCGCTGCTATCGGATGTCCGCAGGGCGCAGGCCGGTCAGGGTGACCGTCACCAGGCGGTGCACCGCGGCCTCGTCCGGCAGGCCCGCCGCTGCGGACAGCGCGTGCAGGCAGTAGGTCGCGAGCTCCTCCGGCGGGACGTCCGTGCGGAGCCCGTCGGCCGCCGCAGCCTCGGCGAGCACGTCCCGGAACAGCTCGACGAGCCGCTGCTCGGAGCGGGCGAGGGGCTCGCCGCGGTGGACCAGCGCCGCGATGTCGCTGCCGGCGTGGCGTGCCCGGTGGTGGCAGATGAGGGCATAGGCCCCGAGGACCGCGTGCAGCTGCTCGGCGGGGGTGCCTGCCTGCTCGCGGAGTTCGGTGAGCTGCGCGAGGTGGGCCGCGACATGACCCCCGTGCCGGGCGATCAGGATCGAGTCGACGTCGGGGAAGTACTTGTACAACGTCGCGCGCCCGATGCCGGCCTGCTCGGCGATCTGAGTCATCGTCACCGAGGCCAGGCCGTGCTCGGTGACCAGGGCCGCTGTGGTTTCCATGATCGCGTCACGCACCGCGTGGCGGTGCGCCTCGATCGTCTCGTTCCACAGTTTCGGCACGCTCGCATGCTACACATCGCCGTCTGCGGGACAGGGCGGGCCGGGGCGCCGCCGCACGGGCAGCGCCCCGGCCGCTCCGGGGTCAACTCACGTGGACGGTGACGGCGGCGGTGTGCAGCGTCCCTGCGGTCCGGAACTGCAGGAACAGCCGCCAGTCGCCGGCTTTGGCCAGCTCGGCGTGGAAGGACAGGGTCGGACCGCCGTGGTCACCGGTCACGGCGGTGGTGGGGTGAAGGTGGGCGAAGGCACTGTCGCCCGCGTGGAAGGCGGTGAGGTGGGCGTAGGTGCCCAGGTAGGGCTGGAGGTCGGTGACGGGCTTTCCGCCCCTGGTGATGGTGACCGTCAGGGGGTGGGCCATGCCGGCCATCATCTCGCCGCTCAGGGTGACGGTGTAGCCGTCGACGGTGATGCTGGTGGCCGCCTTGGGGAGGGCGGTGTCCGTGGATGTGCCCGCGACGGTGACGGTACGGCTGAGGACGAAGTCGGTGCCCTTGCCGGAGCCGGAGTCGGGGGTGAAGGTGGCGAACAGCCGCCAGGTCCCGGGGGTGAGGGCGGCCAGGGGCGCGGTCCAGGTGCCGTCGGCAGACAGGGTGGGGTGGATGTGCTGGAACCCGGTCAGGTCCGAGCGGATCGCGTAGAAGTGCAGCTTCTTGGTCTGGTCGACGGCGAAGTCGGTGACCGGCTTGCCGTCCGGGCCGGTGATGGTGAAGCGGTAGGCGGACGCCTTGGCGGCGGTGGGCGCGGCCGCGTTCGAGGTGAAGGTGTAGCCGCCGCTGGTCGCGGACAGGCCGTCGCCCGAGGGCATGGCGTCCATGCCGCTCATGGTGGGCATCGCGGACGCGGACGGCGTTGTGCTGTCGGTCATCCCCGACATGCCGGGCATGGCCGATCCGGTGCCGGCGCTGGAGCCGCAGGCGGCCAGCGTCAGCGCGAGGGCGGATGCCGCCAGGGCCACGGCAGCGGCTCGCCGACGGGACGGGGACAGGGGGAAGGAAGACATGGGTGCTCTCTCAGGTGAGCGCCGTTCGCGGCGCACGGACTTCGGGCAGGACCGGCCCCGGCGCCCCTCGCGTACGTAGGAGGGGACCGGTGGTCCTGTCAGGTCCGGGCGATGCACACCTGGAGGAGTAGTTGCCGACCGCCGGTCGGCGGCGGACCTCGGCGCCGCGCGGAGCGCGCACCCCCGAGCCGACCGGTGCCGAGCAGCACGGTCAGAGCCACCAGGGCCGCGAACGCCAGCACCGGCGCGGGGAGCGTCAGGTGGCCGCGGATCGGGGTGGTGACGCAACTGGTGCCCTGCGAGCCGGTCGCCGTCTCGCTCTGCCGCTGCGTCTGCACGGAGGGGCCGGCCGCTGTATGCGCGGCTGTCGCGGCCATGGGATGTGCGCCCGGCAGCGTCAGAGCCATCGACTCGTGGCAGTCGCCCATCGCCGCGGTGGGAGCGCCGTGCATGAGGAACAGGCCGACCAGGACCGCGAGCACCGCGAACAGCCGGGCGAGGCCCGAATGCCTGCTCGCGCTCTCCACCGCCACCGGTTCCTTTCGCCGCACTGGCCCGCCCTCGTTGCCTGTCGACCGTAGCAGCCACTGATCGACCGTCATCACGAACCGGCTACAACGGTGAGCGTACCGATCCGATCCCGGCGGCGGCGGTGCTGTGGCGCAGGGTGATGGACGGGGTCATCAGGATGTGCTGGGGCGGGGTGGACGGATCGCTGATCCGCTCGGTCAGCAGTGAGAGGGCCTGAGCGGCCATCTCCGTCGCCGGGACGTCCGCGGCCGTGAGCGGCGGACGGAAGTCCTCGGCCCAGTGGCTGGCCACCACGCCGGTGATGGAGAAGTCCTGCGGGATACGCCGGCCGGCCTGGTCCAGGGCGCGCTGGATGCCGGGCAGCGCGGCCTCGTTGATGGTGGCGAGGGCGGTGACGTCCGGGTGGGTCCGCAGCAGTTCGGTGATGCACTCCTGGCCCGAGCGGGCATCGTCGCCGCACAGCAGCTCGATGCCCTGCAGATTGCGTTCCCGTACGGCGTCCATGAATCCGGCCCTGGCCCGGTGGCCGGGGCCGTATCCGGCGGCGACCAGTTCGGGGGAGCGGTTGAGCAGGGCGATGTGCCGGTGGCCGAGGTCGGCCAGGTGCTGCACGCAGTGGTTGATGAGGCTCGCGTAGTCGACGTCGACCCAGCACATCCGCTGGTCCTGGGCGGGGTGGCCGATGCCGACGAAGGGCATGCGCGACTCGCGCAGCCGGCTCACCCGCGCGTCCTCCAGACGGATCTCCATCAGGATGACGCCGTCGACGCGGTTCTCCGAGACGAGGCGTTCGAAGGACTGGTCGTGGTCGCCGCCCGAGGGGGAGAGCAGCACGTCCAGGTCGACCTGCGCCGCGGCGTCGACGACGCTGGCGACGAAGTCGAGCTGCATGTGCGTCAGACGTTTGCTGGCCGGCGGGATCACCAGCCCGATGGTGCGCGTGCGGCCCTCGGCCAGGGCGCGGGCGGACGCGTTGGGGACGTAGCCCAGTTCGTCGATGACGTCCTGGATGCGTTTGCGGGTCACCGGCGACACCGGCCGCTTGCCGCTGAGCGCGTACGAGACCGTGCTGCGCGAGACCCCCGCGCGACGGGCGATTTCCCCGATGTTCATGCAGCTCCCTCTCGCACCTTCGACGCCTCATCCTATGCGCAGCGAACCGGTTCGACCAGAAGCCTTGACGGTTGGTTTCGCCAGCCTTATGTTCCCTGTCGAACCGGTTCGCGCAACCGGTTCGACACCTCCGCGTAACGCGCTCCAAGCGCATCGGACAAGGGACACATGCCATGAACAGATCCATCCCCCGCAGACTCGCCCTCGCCTCGCTGTCGGTCGCGGTGGTGCTCTCCGGCGCTGCGGCCTGCAGCTCCACGGGCGCCAAGGCCGGCGCGGCCGGCTCGGCCGCTCAGGGCACCTTCACGATCTGGGACCCCTACCCGCAGTTCGACAACGGCTCGGCGTGGGTGAAGCTGCTCGACAGCTGCGGCAGCGCGGCCGGCGTCAAGGTGAAGCGGACCGCTTTCGACACCAGCGACCTGACCAACAAGACGCTGTTGGCGGCCCAGCAGAACAACTCTCCCGACGTCCTGATCGTGGACAACCCGGTGGTGTCGACGCTGGCCGACGCGGGTGTGCTCACCAGCACGGCCGAGAACAAGATCGGCACCTCGCAGGTGTCCCCGAACCTGCTCGCCGCCGGGCAGAGCGGCAGCAAGACCTTCGGCACACCGATCGGCGCGAACACCCTGGCCCTCTACTACAACAAGAGCGTGCTGAAGGCCGCGGGCGTGGATGCCGCCTCCATCAAGGACTGGGCGTCGCTGACCGCCGCGCTGGCCAAGGTCAAGGCGGCCGGGAAGAAGGGCATCACCTTCTCCGCGATCGGCACCGAAGAGGGAAGTTTCCAGTTCCTGCCGTGGTTCTGGGGGTCGGGCGCCAAGCTCACCGACCTCTCCTCGGACCAGGCCGTCTCCGCGGTCACCCTGTGGCGGGACTGGCTCAAGAACGGCTACGCGCCCAACTCGGTCATCAACAACACCCAGACCACCAGCTGGCAGGAGTTCGCCACCGGCCAGTACGCCTTCGCCGAGAACGGCACCTGGCAGCTGGCCAACGCCAGGAAGGCCGGCTTCGACTACGGCACCGTCGCCATCCCGGCCGAGAACGGCGGCACCGCGCCCGCGCCCACCGGCGGCGAGTTCGTCACCGTCCCGGTCCAGAGCGACACCGCGCGCTACGCGGTCTCCGACAAGATCGTGTCCTGCCTGAGCAGTGCCGAGAACTCCCTGGCCACGGACACCACGCTGTCCTACATCGCGCCGGTCAAGGCCGTGCAGGACAAGCAGGTCGCAGCCAACCCGGAACTGCAGGTGTGGGTGCAGGCCGTCCAAGCGGCCAAGGGCCGTACCAGCGACGACCTCGGCACCAAGTACCCCAAGATCTCCGAGCAGCTCTGGGGCGCGGTCCAGGCGGCGCTGACCGGATCCAAGTCGCCCAAGGACGCCCTGGCCGCGGCCCAGGCTGCCGTCAAGTAGCAGGCCCCGGCCCGACTGAAGGACCACACCGCCGATGAACCACACCGCACAAGCGGCGGACGCCGCACCGACGCGGTCGCGCACGTCGCAGCAATGGACCGCCTGGGGGTTCCTGGCGCCGGTCGTGATCTACCTGGGCGTGTTCTACGCCTACCCGCTCTACCGCAACCTCGACCTGTCGCTGCGGAACTACACCGTGCGCTCCTTCGTCCAGGGCGGCGCGCCCTTCACGGGCTGGGACAACTACACCAAGGTCTTCCAGGACCCCACCTTCTGGCCCGCGCTGACCCACACCGTCGTCTTCACCGCCGTGTCGCTGACCTTCCAGTACACGATCGGCCTGGCCCTGGCGGTGTTCTTCACCCAGCACTTCCCGCTGTCCGCGACGCTGCGCGCGCTGTTCCTGGTGCCGTGGCTGCTGCCGCTGATCGTGTCCGCCTCCACCTGGTCGTGGATGCTCAACAGCGACTCGGGCATCGTCAACGCAGCGCTGCGCGCCCTGGGCATGGGCCAGGTCGACTGGCTCACCTCGCCCTCCTGGTCGCTGGCCTCGGTCGTCATCGCCAACATCTGGATCGGGGTCCCCTTCAACCTCGTCGTCCTCCACAGCGGCCTGCAGGCCATCCCCGCCTCGCTGTACGAGGCCGCGGCGCTGGACGGCGCCAACGCCTGGCAGCGCTTCCGGCGGATCACCTTCCCGCTGCTGCGCCCGGTCTCGGCGATCACGCTGCTGCTGGGCCTCGTCTACACACTCAAGGTCTTCGACATCATCTGGATCATGACCAAGGGCGGTCCGGTCGACGCCTCCACCACCTTCGCCACCTGGTCCTACCGGCTGGGCTTCGGCAGCCTGCTGCCCGAGTTCGGGCCCGGCGCCGCCGTGGGAAACCTGCTGGTCCTGGTCGCCCTGGCCTTCGGACTGATGTACATCCGGGTCCAGCGCAAGCAGGACACCGCATGAGCCGGGCATGGTGGAAGACCACCCTGGGCCTGGTGTTCACCGCGGTCATGCTGTTCCCGGTCTACTGGATGGTCAACGTCTCGCTGACCCGCGACCAGAACATGCGCAGCACCACGCCCGACCTGGTGCCTCTGCACGGCACGCTGGAGGGCTACCGCCTGGTCCTCGCTCAGCAACTTCCCTACCTGGGGACCAGTCTGACGATCGGTCTGGGGACCGTGGTGCTGACGGTCGCGCTCGCGGCGCCGGCCGGCTACGCGCTGGCGAAGCTGCGGCCACGCGGCGGCGGCCTGGTCGGCTTCCTGATGCTGGTGGCCCAGATGATCCCCGGGATCATCATGGCGATGGGCTTCTACGCCATCTACCTGAGCCTCGGGTTGATGGACTCCGTCCCCGGCCTGATCGTCGCCGACTCGACCCTGGCCGTCCCCTTCGCCGTCCTCATCTTCACCGCGTTCATGTCGGGCATCCCCGGGGAACTGCTGCAGGCCGCCCAGATCGACGGAGCGGGACCGATCCGCAGCTACTGGTCGATCGTGCTGCCGATGAGCCGCAACGCGGTCGTCACCGTATCGCTGTTCGCGTTCCTGTGGTCCTGGTCCGACTTCGTCTTCGCCAGCACCCTCGACAACGGCGGCGCCAACCAGCCCATCACGCTGGGCATCTACCACTACATCGGCAACAACAACCAGCAGTGGAACGCGATCATGGCTACCGCCGTGGTGGCCTCGATCCCCGCCGCGGTCATCCTCGTGCTCGCCCAGCGCTACGTCGCCGCAGGGGTGACCACGGGAGCGGTCAAGGACTGATCCCCCGCCCCCCGTTGTCCCTTCCGCTCGCGGCCCCACACCACACGAAGTGAGCTCTGCCTTGACCGACTCCGCCCACGGCCCGACGTTCGCCCTAGAGGACATACCGTTCAGCCACTACGGGTCCTGGTTCGACCTCTCGCCGGTCACCGCTCTGCACACCCGCTCGTCCGACCTGCACCTGGTCTCCCACAAGAACGGCATGCACCCGGTCCTGCGCCTGGTGCCCCAACTCCCCGACACCGGCGAGCGCGCTGCTGCCGACTGGCGGCCCACGCCGGGCATGCTGACGGCGAGCAGCGGCGAGGGCCGCATCGAGATCGTCTACCAGGACGCGGACACCCTGCGGTTGCGCGGCCACGGCCTGGACCTGGCCGTCAGTCCCGCCGAGGGCCGGCTCACCCCGTTCACCGGCACCTACTTCTTCCGCAGCCCCGTCGACGGCTCCTATCAGTTCAGCTCCTACGAGACCGGGCGCCGCTACCGGATCACCCTCCTGGCCGGCGGCGTGGGCGAGGTCGTCGGCGCCGAGGGCCTGGCCGGGAGCGACCGCCGACTCACCCTGCACGGCGCCCCGCACTGGGAGGCCGTGCTGGAGGAGATGGACAGCGCCCGCCACCCCTACGCCCCCGCACAGGACTTCAGCACGACGGCGGACCGGGCCCGCCTGGCGTTCGACGACTTCGCGGCCGGCCTGTCCACCCCGCTGGCGGGGGTGGCGCCCGCCGCCGATCTGGCCGCCTATGTGTTGTGGTCCGCCACCGTGCGTCCCGACGGCTTCCTGCGCAGGCCCGGGGTGCTGATGTCCAAGCACTGGATGGACAAGGTGTGGAGCTGGGACCACTGCTTCAACTCCCTGGCCCTGGCCCGCGCCGCTCCCGAACTCTCCTGGGACCAGTTCCAGTTGCCCTTCGACCACCAGGACGAGACCGGAGCGCTGCCGGACTCGGTCACCCACTCCGAAGTGCTCTACAACTTCGTCAAGCCGCCCGTCCACGGGTGGGCGCTGCGCCGCCTGCGCGAGCGCCTGCCCCGCCCGCTGGACGCTGACCAACTCGACAGCGCGTACCGGCGACTGAAGAGTTGGACCCGGTTCTGGCTCGATGCCCGCCGCACCCCCGGTGAGGCGCTCCCGCACTACCAGCACGGCAACGACAGCGGCTGGGACAACGCCACCACCTTTGACCCGCACCGCGTTCTGGTCACCCCTGACCTAGCCGCGTTGCTGGTCCTGCAGTTGAAGGAACTCGCGCTGCTGGCCGGCGAGCTCGGGCACCTGGGCGACGCCGCCGAGTTCGGCGCCACCGCTACCACCGTGCTGGACGCCCTCGTCGACCAACTGTGGGACGGAGAGCGGTTCCTGGCGCGGTCGCCGCACACCGGCGAGAGCTCCGGCAGCCGCAGCCTGCTCGACCTCCTGCCGATCGTGCTGGGCGAGCACCTGCCCCGGGACATCAGCGCCGCACTCGCCGAGCGGATCGCCGGCCACCTGACCGAACACGGCCTGGCCACCGAGCACCCCGACTCGCCCCACTATGAGGCGGACGGCTACTGGCGCGGCCCGATCTGGGCCCCGTCCACCGTCCTGATCGAGGACGGCCTTCGCCGGGCCGGCCACATTCAACTCGCCGACACCGTCAGCTCCCGGTTCCGGCGGCTGTGCGAGGAGTTCGGCTTCGCCGAGAACTTCGACGCCCGCACCGGCCAGGGGCTGCGCGACCGCGCCTACACCTGGACCGCCAGCAGTTACCTGCTGCTTGCCGACGATCACATCCGGCGCACCCACCCCCAGAACGACGGCCACCGGAGCGCCCTGCACCGGTAGGTCCGCCGCCGCCACCAACAACCCCCCAACCAGTCGGGAGAGCCGCCATGCATCCGCACCGCCGCAGACTGACCGTCCCCCTCGCCGCCCTGGCCACCGGAATCCTGGCCGCCGGGATCCTGCCCGCCACCACCGCGCACGCCGCCGACACCAGCGTCACCGTCGCCTTCGCCACCGCCGGCGGCGCCCCCAGCTACCACGCCTCGGGCACCATCTACGGGATGACCCCCACCGGGTCGCTGCCCCAGGACCACTTCTACACCGACATCAAGTGGCACTTCATGCGCGCCGGCGGCGCCCAGCTCAACAGCGGCGGCTACGCCACCAGCCTGGCCGACTACCAGACCCGTTGGGCCTCCACCCTGGCCCAGTACAAGCGCACCGCCGCGCTGGGCGGCACCTTCGTGATCCTCCCGCACGACCTCTGGGGTGCCGACGGCACCACCAGCCAGGCCTTCCCCGGCGACAACGGCGACTGGACCGCGTTCGACGCCTTCGTCACCCAGCTCATCGGGGACGTCAAGGCCAACAGCATGACCGTCCAGTGGGACCTGTGGAACGAGCCCGACGGCAGCGGGTTCTGGGCCCGCACCCAGACCCAGTACCTGGCGATGTGGTCCCGTTTCTACGCCGCCGTCCGCGCCGCCTTCCCCAGCCAGCTCATCGTCGGCCCCAGCAGCGCCGGCCAGCCCAGTTCGAGCAACACCTGGTGGAAGACCTACCTGGCCTACGTCAAGGCCAACAACGTCGCCCCCGACATCTACAGCTGGCACGACGAACCCGGGGACCCCGTCACCGACGCCTCGGCGGCCAACACCCTGCTGTCGAGCTACGGGCTGACCAACACCCGGCCCTACCAGATCAACGAGTACGCCACCGCCTCCATGCAGACCCCGGGCGGAGGCGGCTGGTTCATCTCCCGCCTGGAGCGCGCGGGCGCCGACGGCCTGCGCGGCAACTGGGCCTCCGGCACGGCCCTGCACGACGACGAGGCGGCGCTGCTCACCAAGAACAGCGCCGGACAGTACCTGCCCAAGGGCGAGTGGTTCACCTACCGCTTCTACGGCTCGCAGACCGGGAACATCGTCAACTTCATCCCCGGCACCAACACCGACGGCTTCGCCACCAAGGACAACACCGCCGGCAACGCCAAGATCCTGCTCGGCAGCAACGGCAACACCGGCAATGTCACCGTCAACCTGACCGGCCTGAACACCACCTCCGTGGTCTCCGGCGGGCAGGTCCGCGCGATCCTGCAGCGCCTGCCCTACATCAGCGGCGCGGCCATGAACGGACCGGTCACCGTCTCGGACACCAACCTCACGGTCAGCTCCAACAGCGCCTCGCTGACCGTCCCGTGGACCGACTCCCGCGACGGCTACACCATCACCCTGCTGCCGCCGACCAACACCACCATCTCCACCGTCGCGATCAGCGAGAACGGTGGCAACCAGTGCCTGGACGACACCAACCTCAGCACCGCCAACGGCACCCAGTACCAGCAGTACAACTGCGAGGGCGGGTACCAGCAGATGCTCGACTTCAAGCCGGTCGCCGGAGTGGCCAACACCTATACCGTCGTCAACGAACTCAGCGGCAAGTGCCTGGACATCCTCGGCGCTTCCACCGCTGAGGGCGCCGCCGTCGACCAGTGGACCTGCAACGGCGGCACCAACCAGGAGTTCACGCTCCAGCCCGTCACCGCGCTCGGCAACAGCCAGGACTACCAGCTCGTGGCCGTCAACAGCGGCAAGTGCGTGGACGTCACCGGTGTCTCCACCGCCCCCGGCGCGCTGATCCACCAGTGGACCTGCGATGCGGCGAGCGCGCTGGCCACCAAGAAGAACCAGATCTGGCGGTTGACCGGCAAGGCCTGACCGGTCACTTTCGGCCGACCCGTGGCCCCGTCCGTCGCCGTCGGCGGACGGGGCCGCGGTCACGCCGACTGGGCCGAACAGGGGACCACCGCGGAGTCGCGTCGTTCGCTCCAGGGAAATGAGGGAGAGGATCGATCCGGTTCCTCTGGCTCACCTCAACCAAAACCGGGAGCGATATGCGCGCCGTGCCACATGCATCCGTCCTGTGCGGACTGACCGCAGCAGTGCTGGCGGCCCTGCTCCTCCCCGCTCCGGGGGCCCGGGCAGGAGTGGCGCAGCATCAGGCCCTGGTCTTCGACGAGCAGTTCGGGTCGCAGAGCTGGGGGCACCGCGGCGCGGTGTGGGCCGACTCCACCACCGCCTACGCGGACGGGACGAGCGACCGCAGGGACTTCAAGCTCGATCGGCTCGACCCGTCCGCGATGAAGATCAGCCGGGGCGTGCTGAAGGTGACGGCCACTGCCAGGAGCGCCCATGGCTCCTGGCAGACCGGTCTGCTGAGCACGGAGCCCTGGCGTTCAGGTGCCAACGGCGGCAACGGGTTCCAGCTGCGGACCGGCGACTACGCACTGGTCCGGATGAAGCTCCCCGGCCGCCTGGACGGCGGAGGCCACGGCGCCTGGCCGGGCGTGTGGACCTGGCGCGGCGGCAACGAGGTGGACCTCATGGAGTGGCACAGCGAGACGCCCGACATCGTCGAGTTCGCCAACCACTCCGAGGGCGCGGACACCTTTGCCTTTGTCCACTCGCCGCTGGTGGGCTTCGGCAGGTGGATCACCGTCGCCGTGCGCTTCGGCGCGACCGACGTCAGCTGGTACCTCGGCGACGACACTCACAGCCTGCGCCTCGCCCAGAGCGACCACACCGGCGTCGGCGCCCACTGGCACGCCTATCTGATCGCCAACCTCAGCGTCTCGGCCCAGCCCGGACGATTCCCGACCTCGACCCACCCGATCACCATGTCGATCGACCGCATCCAGGTCTATCGCTGAGATGACGGCCGATCACGCGCCGTGCAGGGGGACCCACCCGGGCCGGTACCGACGTCCAGGGACACCCGGCTACGCGCCGGCCTGCTTGACCGCCTCGGTCACCTCGGCCGGGGACGCGTGCGAGGGGGCGCCGTGGCCGGGGAGAACCCAGGAGGCCTGCAGCCCGGCGATCCTTTCGAGTGAGGCGAGCGCCTCGGCCGGATCGTCCGTGAACGGCGCGGGCTGCGGGCCGGTGCGCCCGGTCAGCACGTGCCGGGTCGTCAGGGCGTCCCCGACGAAGACGGCGTCGGCGAGCGGCACATGCACCGCGACGCTGCCCGGCGAGTGTCCCGGCATCTGCACGATCACCGGGCTTCCGGGAAGGTCCAGGGTTTCGCCTCCGGCGATCTCGGTCACCTCCTGGATGTACTGGGTACGCAGGCCGTTCTTGCGGATGGAGTACCCGAAGAAGCCGAGCGTGGGGCCGATCCGCATGGGGCCGAACGCGGTCTTGGGCTTCTCACCGGTACGGGCGCGGACGGCGTCGGCGGCATGCACGAAGACCGGCACCCCGTGCTCACGCCGCAGGCGTTCGGCGAATCCGATGTGGTCGGAGTCCCCGTGGGTCAGCACGAGTCCGCGGATGTCGCCGGCGGTCTTCCCCAGGGACTGCAGCTCGCGCTGCAGGTCGCTCCAGTGGCCGGGGAGGCCCGCGTCGACGAGGGTGATTCCTTCGGGGGTGTCGATCAGGTAGCACGCCACCACGTCGTTGCCGAGGCGGTGCAGGTGCGGAGCGAGCTTCATGGTTTTTCCTTCGTGGGTTCCGGGCAGTATGATGGCTACGATAGGTAGCTATCATGGCTACGGTCAATAGCTTTGGGGGACGGAAAGGGCGGACGGTGCCGACTCCTGAGAAGACTTCGCTGAGTGCGATCGTGGCGGCGGGACGCGACATCCTGGAGGCGGGCGGTCAACAGGGACTGACGATGCGGAGCGTCGCCGAGCGCGTCGGAGTACGCGCGCCGTCCCTCTACAAGCATGTACGCGACCGCGCGGCACTGCAGGCCGCGGTGGCCGAGGCCACCATCGACGATCTGACCGCGCGGCTTGAGGCGACCGACGGCTCGCTCGAGGAGTTGGTGCACGGATATCGCAGGTTCGCCCGGGACCGCCCCGAGGGGTTCCGGCTGATGATGTCGATGCTCGCACCGCCCGAGGCGCTGGCTCGCGCCGCCGGTCCGGTACTGCGCGTGTCCCGGCAACTCGCAGGCGAGCAGGACGCACTCGAAGCCGCGCGCCTGATCACCGCATGGGCCACCGGTTTCATCGGGATGGAGCTGTCCGGCGCCTTCCGGCTCGGGGGAGACGTCGACCGCGCCTTCGCCTACGGCCTGGCCCACCTGCGCCGCGCGATCGACGTCAGCGAGGACCGGAGGAACTGAGGCGTCGAAGGCCGGCCGTCGCGCGCCGCGGCGGCCGGTCAGTCGAGCTCGGTGAGCGCGTTGTGCAGCCGGTCCAAGGCTGTTCGGGCCAGCTCGCCCAACTCCTGCTGGTTGTCCGTGGTGACCCAGGCGGCGTATGCCTCTTTGAAGGCCAGCATGCCCAGCTCGGCGGACAGGGTGGCCACCACGTCCTTCACTCCGCGGGCGCGGAGCGCGTCCGCCATGGCTGCGGCCATGCCGACCTGCTTGAGCTGGTTGCGTTCCTGGAGTTCGGCGCTGGTCGCGATGACGGCCTGAAGCCGGGGCCCGAGCTCGCGGTTGAACGGTGTCATCACCGCTGTTGCTCGTTCGAGCCCGGCAGTGACCGCGGTCAGGGGGGTGGCGTCCTCGGGTGCCGCGGCGATGCCCTCGGCCAGGAGCCGCGACAGCGTCTCCTGGCCGGCGGCGAGCACGTCCTTCTTGTCCGGGAAGTGCCGGAAGAAGGTGCTCTTGGTAAGCCCGGCGCGCTCGGCGATCTCGGTGACGGTCGTGTCGTCGTAGCCCTGCTCGGAGAACAGGTGCAGCGCGGCGGCGACAAGGCGCTGGCGCGCGTCGGGTTCCCATCGGGGCATGGCCGCATCCTATCAACGGGACCATGTTCCCATCACTCTGCTACGGTGATGAGACCATAGTCCCATCACTTGAGGGAGTCTCCCATGCGTGTCTTCATCACCGGTGCCAGCGGCGGAATCGGCTCCGCGGTCGTCCCCGAGCTCGTAGCCGCCGGCCACGAGGTTCTCGCCCTGGCTCGCTCCGATGCCTCGGCGCGGGCCGTCACCACCGCGGGAGCCACCGCGCTGCGCGGTGACCTCAACGATCCCGAGAGCCTGCGTGCCGGCGCCGCCGAGACGGACGGGGTGATCCACCTCGCCTTCGGCAACGACTTCAGCGACTTCGCGAGGTGCGTCGCCGAGGAGACCCTCGCGGTCGAGACCTTCGGCTCCGCCCTCAAGGGGACCGGGAAGCCGCTGGTCATCGCGTCCGGCACCCCCGCCGTTCCCGGTCGCCCCTCGACCGAAGCAGACCCGGCGCCGACCGAGGGTCCCACGGGCGGTCGCGGACGCAACGCCCAAGCGGTCCTCGATCTGGCCGGTCAGGACGTCCGCTCCGGGGTCGTCCGTCTCCCGCGGTCGGTCCACGACCGGGGCGGGCCGTACGGGTTCGCGTCGGTTCTCATCGGGGCCGCCCGCCGCACCAGGGTCTCCGGCTATGTCGGCGACGGCGCCCAGCGCTGGCCGGCGGTGCACCGTCTGGACGCGGCCCGGCTCGTCCGCCTGGTCCTGGAGGAGGGCGCTCCCGGCACCGTGGTGCACGCGGTCGCCGACGAAGGCGACAGCATGCGCGCCATCGCCGAGGTCATCGGCCGTCGGCTCGGCCTGCCCACCGAGGCCGTGCCGACGGAATCCTTCGGATTCCTCGGCAACGTCTTCGCCCTGGACCAGCGGGCCTCCAGCGCGATCACCCGGGAGACGTTCGACTGGCAGCCCACCCACCCGAGCCTGCTCGACGACCTCGAAGCCGGAGGCTACCCCGGCTGAGTCGAACAGACCGGGAGCGTCAGTCGTGGTGGTGCAAGGCTGCCGCCTTGCGCAGCAGTACGGACCGCTCAGGCAGGTTGCGGCACAGGCCGGCGGCGCGTTCGAACTCGGCGCGGGCCTCGACGGTGCGGCCCAGCCGGGCGAGCAGTTCGCCGCGCACGCCGGGCAGCAGGTGCGAGCCCGCCAGGCGCCCGGCGGCCGCCAGGCCGTCCACGATCGGCAGCGCCTGCTGCGGTCCGTGGGCCATGGCGACGGCCACGGCCCGGTTGAGTTCGACGACGGGGGAGGGGGCCACCCGTCCCAGCGCCTCGTACAGCAGCACGATGCGTTCCCAGTCGGTCTCCTGGACCGACGGCGCCGACGCATGACAGGCCGCGATCGCGGCCTGCAGCCCGTACGGTCCGAGGCCGCGCCCCGTCGTCGCGGCCCGGCCGAGCGCGGCCAGGCCGCGGCGGATCGCCGAGCGGTCCCACAGCCGCCGGTTTTGGTCCTCCAGCAGCACCGGGTCGCCGTCCGGCCCGGTGCGCGCCGGAAAGCGGGCGCAGGTCAGCTCGCACAGGGCGAGCAGCCCGAGGACCTCCGGTTCGTCGGGGACCAGCGCTGCCAGCGTCCGGATCAGCCGGATCGCCTCGTAGGCCAGGTCGGTGCGCAGCAGGCGGTCGCCGCTGGTCGCGGTCGAACCCTCGGTGAAGATCACGTACAGCACGCTCAGCACCCCGCCCAGGCGCTCGCGGCGCTCCTCGGCCGGTGGCAGCTCGAAGCGGACGTGGGCTGCGGCGATCGTCTTCTTGGCGCGGGTGATCCGGGCCTGGAGCGTGGTCACGGGTACCAGGAACGCCCGGGCGATCTCCTCGCTCGACAGGCCGGCGACCGCGCGCAGGGTCAGCGCCACCCGGGCCTCGGGGGCGAGGATCGGATGGCAGGCCACGAACATCAGCGCCAGGACGTCGTCGTCGACCTGGTCCGGGTCCCACGGCAGGTCGGACCGGCTGTCCGGCACCGCCGCCCCCGTGTAGGCCTGGCCCTCGGCGAGCCGGCCGGCCAGCAGGGCGTACCGCTCGTCCAGCGCCGAGCGCCGGCGGAAGGCGTCGATGGCGCGCCGCCGCGCGGTCGCCAGCAGCCAGCCCACCGGGTTCTCCGGAGCGCCGTCGCGGGACCAGGCGACCAGCGCCTCGGCCACCGCCTCCTGGGCGACGTCCTCGGCGAGTTCGAGATCCCCGGTGTAGCGGGCCAGCGCGCCCACGATCCGGGCGGACTCGATCCGCCACAGGGCCTCCACCGCCCGCCGCGCCGACTCGCGGTGCGGCGGGCAGTGGGTGTCGGCGGCGGTCAGAGCTGGCCGGTCTGCTCGCGCCACGCCCGCTCCTTGACGATCCACTCGTTGTCCTGCGGGAACTCCTCGATGCTCGGCACCCGGCGCACCTCGCACTTGGAGCCCGCCACGGCCGGGAGCCGCTTGGCCCACTCGACGGCCTCCTCCTTCGAGGCCACATCGATCAGGTAGAAGCCGCCGAACAGCTCCTTCGTCTCACCGTACGGGCCGTCGGTCACCACCGGCGTCTCGCCGCTGAAGTCGACCACCACGCCCTGGGTCGGGTCGTCCAGACCCTCGGCGGCCACCAGCACCCCGGCCCGGATCAGCTCCTCGTTGAAGCGCCCCACCGTCTCCAGCATCTCCTCGAACGGCGTCTGCATCATCTTCGCCATGGACTCGTCGGTGCCCCGCATGATCAGCATGTACTTCGACATGGTCGTCTCCTCACCATCAGGTCGTCGGTCGCCTCGGTCGTCCCTCGGCCGTCCATAGGTCGAACGGGCCGGCCGGGGATCGACACGGCTGTTGGATTCGGGCCGAAATTCTTTCTCCGCACGCACCCGGGCCGCCGAGACCGGGCCGTCAGCGGCAGTCTGCCAGGACCGTCGCTCGAAGGCAGGGTGCCATTGGGATGAACGTTTCGACTGCGGGACTGCGCCTGGTGTCGCGCACGGTGCTGAAGCCCGATAGTGGTGCGATGAGTACAACTGTCGCTGCACCGTCCACGGCCGAGGGGGCGCCGTTGAGCCGTCGTCAGATGAACGTCATCTTTGTGACGATCATGCTGGGGATGCTGCTCGCGGCGCTGGACCAGACGATCGTGTCCACCGCGCTGCCGACCATCGTCGACGACCTGGGCGGCAGCGGGCACATGTCCTGGGTGGTGACCGCGTACCTGCTGGCCGAGACCGTCTCCACGGTGCTGGTGGGCAAGTTCGGCGACATGTTCGGCCGCCGGGTGGTCTTCCAGATCAGCGCGGTGGTGTTCGTCGCGGGTTCGGTGGTCGCGGGCGTCTCCAACGGGATGCTGATGCTGATCGCCGCCCGCGCCGTGCAGGGCATCGGCGGCGGCGGGCTGATGGTCACCGCGCAGGCGCTGATCGCGGACGTGATCCCGCTGCGCGAGCGCGGCAAGTACCAGGGGGCGCTGGGCGCGGTCTTCGGCGTCACCACCGTGCTCGGCCCGACCCTGGGCGGGCTGTTCACCGACCACCTGTCCTGGCGCTGGTGCTTCTACGTCAACATCCCGGTCGCGGTGGTGATGCTGGCGATGACCGCCCGGTACATCCCCTCCGTCCGGTCCGCGGCCAAGCCGCTGATCGACTACGCCGGGATCGTGCTGGTCGCCCTGGGCGCCTCCGCGCTGATCCTGGGGCTGTCCTGGGGCGGCAACGAGCACGCCTGGGGCTCGGCTACCATCATCGGCCTGTTCGTTGGCTCGGTGCTGCTGCTGACCGCCTTCGTCTTCGTCGAACTGCGCGCGGCGGAGCCGATGCTGCCGATGCACCTGTTCCGCAACCCGGTCTTCACGGTCTGCTCGGTGCTCAGCTTCATCGTCGGCTTCGCCATGCTCGGCTCGATGACCTACCTGCCGACCTACCTGCAGTTCGTCGACGGTGTTTCGGCCACCGTGTCGGGGCTGCGGACGCTGCCGCTGGTGGCCGGGCTGCTGGCGATGTCGATCGTGTCCGGGACCGTGGTGGGCCGCACCGGGCGGTACAAGGTCTTCCCCATCGTCGGGACCGCGCTGATGGCCGTGGGCCTGTTCCTGATGTCCACGATGGGGCGCGGCACCGGGGTGTGGTTGGAGTCGCTCTACATGCTCGTCCTGGGCCTCGGCATCGGCTCCGCCATGCAGGTGCTGACCATCGCGGTCCAGAACACCGTCGCCTACCAGGAGATGGGCACCGCCACCTCGGGCGTCACCTTCTTCCGCACCCTGGGCAGTTCGGTGGGCACCGCCGTCTTCGGCACCCTGTACACCGGCCAGTTCACCCCCAACCTGGCCAAGGCCCTGGCCAAGGTGCCGGGTGTGCCGCCCGCCTCGGCGCTCAACCCCAAACTGCTGCACGCGCTCCCGCCGGCCCAGTCCGCGCCGATCATCGACGCCTACGCCCACACCATCAACTTCGTGTTCCGGTGGGTGGTCCTGGTCGCCCTGGCCGGGTTCGTCATCGCCTTCCTGCTCAAGGAGGTTCCGCTGCGGGACAGCTCCCGGGCCGGCGCCGGCGACATGGGCGACGGCTTCTCGGCCCCGGACGGCGCCGACCCGGACCGGCAGCTGGAGCGGGCGGTCTCCCGGGCCCTGCGCAAGGCGGGCCCGCAGGCGGCCCGTCAGATCCTGGCCGATTCCGGCACCCGGCTGACGCCCGGTCAGGCCTGGGCGCTGGGCCAGATCCATTGGCGCTCCCGGGCCCGCGGCGGGACCACGGTCACCGAGGTCGCCCACGCCCACCACATGCCGGCCGAGGTGCTGGAGCCGGCCTTCGTCGGGGTCTCCCGGGCCGGCTACGCCCGGCTGGACGACGACCGGCTCTCGCTGACGCCCGACGGCCACAGCGAGGTGGAACGGCTCACCACCGCCTGGCGCGCCTGGCTCGGCACCCAGCTCGACGGCTGGGACGGCGACGACCCGGCGGACCGCGCGCAGCTCGACGGCGCGGTGCGGCGGATCGCCGACCGGCTGCTCGACGAGGAGCAGACCTGGCGCGAACCGGTCGACGCCTGAGGCTCCCGCCGGCACCGCGCGCGTTCGATCTCCGGATACGCGAGGCGCGGCGGTGCGGTCACCGGGATACTTGGTCCCGACGGGGTACCAGCGCATCCCGTCGACGGGAGGTGGGCAGGTCGTATGCAGGCACCGAGCCGGATCGGACCCGCGCAAGCGATTCAGTGGCTGCGTGCCCACGACCCCGGCCTGGCGGCGTTCCGCCGGGCCGCACGCACCGCGATCGTCATGCCCGCCCTGTTCGCCCTGTGCACCCAGGTGCTGCACTCGACCGCGATGGCGAGCTTCGCCGCGTTCGGATCCTTCTCGATGCTGCTGCTGGTCGAGTTCACCGGCCCGATGGTGCAGCGGCTGCGGGCCCAGGCCGGGCTCGCGGTGGCCTGGGCGGTGCTGATCTGCCTCGGCACGCTGACGGCCCGGGTGACCTGGCTCGCCGTCGTGGTCACCATCGTGGTCGGATTCCTGGTGCTGTTCTCCGGCGTGGTCAGCTCCGTCCTGGCCGGCACCGCGACCGCGCTGCTGCTCGCCTTCGTGCTGCCGGTGACCACGCCGGCGCCGCTGTCGCAGCTCCCGGACCGGCTGGCCGGCGCGGGCCTGGCCGGCGGCGCCGCGCTGCTCGCGGTCTCCCTGCTGTGGCCCAGGCCCAGCGCGGATCCCCTCAGCGGCCCGGCCGCGCGGGTGTGCCGCACCGTCGCGGCCCGACTGCGCACCGAAGCCGCCCAGTTGGCCAGGGGAGCGGACGCTCCCGGCGCGGGGCAGTGCCGCGCCAAGGCGAAGCAGGCCGCCGCCGCGGCGGCGGACCTGCGGCGCGCCTTCAACGCCACCCCCTACCGGCCCACCGGACTGTCCACCACCTCGCGGGCCCTGGTCCGCCTGGTCGACGAGCTGACCTGGCTGAGCACCATCCTGGACGACCGGGCCGACTACACCGACGACCCCCCCGTCTGCGACCCGGCCGCCCGCGACGTCCGCCGCGCGGCGGCCGACGTCCTGGACCGTGCGGCCGACCTGCTCGGGGACCTGCACGGCGATCCCGGGGTGCTCGGGACGGCGGCGGAGCGGTTGCGCACGGCCATGGACGGCATGGAGCAGAGCTCCACCACGCGTTTGCCGGCCGACCCGCCGACGGGGAACGGCATAGCGGAGGCCTACACCTTCGTCGCCGCCCTGGACCCGTCCTTCCGGGCCCAGGAGACCGGATTCGCCGTGCTGCAGATCGCGGGCAACGTCTCCCTGGCCGCGGCCGCCGAACGGCGCAGCTGGCCCGACCGGCTGCTGGGCCGCGAACCCGGGGCCCTCAGCAACCCGCTGACCTCGGCCCGGGAACGGGCACGGGCCCACCTGGAGAAGGGCTCGGTGTGGCTGCACAACAGCCTGCGCGGCGCGGTCGGCCTGGGGATCGCGGTCACCCTGGCCCAGGTCATGACCGTGCAGCACTCCTTCTGGGTCGGCCTGGGAACCCTGTCCGTGCTGCGCTCCAACGCCCTGAACACCGGACAGAACGCGGTGCGGGCGGTGGCCGGAACCGTGATCGGCTCGGTCATCGGCGCCGGGATGCTCCAGCTGATCGGCCATCACGGGACCGTGCTGTGGTTCCTGCTGCCGGTGGCGATCCTGATCGCCGGAGTCGCCCCGGCGGCGGTCTCGTTCACGGCCGGCCAGGCGGCCTTCACGGTCACCCTGGTCGTGCTGTTCAACATCGGCCAGAACCCCGACTGGCACATCGTGCTGCTCCGGATCCAGGACATCGCCCTGGGCTGCGCGGTCAGCGTGGTCGTCGCCCTGTTCTTCTGGCCGCGCGGCGCCGAGGCCGCCGTCGACCGGGCGCTCGCCGACGCCTACACCGCCGGGGCCGGCTACCTGGCCGGCGCCGTGGAGTACGCGCTCGGCGCTCCCGCACCGGCCCCGGGGCCGGGACTGGGCCCGGTGGACCTGCCGCTGCCGGAGGGCCGGGAGGCGGCCGCCGCGGCCCGCAGGCTCGACGACGCCTTCCGCAGCTACCTCGCCGAGCGCGGCACCAAGCCGGTGCCGCTGGCGGACATGACCACCCTGGTGACCGGGGTCGTCGGGCTGCGCCTGGCGGCGGACGCCGTGGTCTCGCTGTGGCACAACGCCGGGGGCGAGCGCGCCGGTGTGGAGCGGACCGACGCCGGCCTGCAGATCCTGGGGACGGCGGCCCGGGTGACCGACTGGTACCGCGACCTGGCCACCGGCCTCGGTGGGCACACGCCCGTACCGGGCCCGGTCCCGCTCAACGCGGCGGCCGCCGCGCGCCTGGTCGAATCGGTCCGGCAGGACCTGAGCGACGACTGCGGACAGCCCACCCCCACCGCCGTGCGCCTCATCTGGACCGGCGACCACGTCGACGTCGCCCGCCGCCTCCAGCCCGGCCTCGCCGCCGCCACCAGACCGAACCCCGCGGCGATAGGCGCGGCGGGCCGCTGAGGGACCGGCCCTAGGCACCGCGTGACCTGCCGCGACCAGACAGGGTGCGAGATGCGGACCACTCCTTCGGGTGAGGTCTGGTCATATGCGAGCGGGGTAGGCCGGGGGCGTCGTAGCGTCCCGATCATGGTCAGTTCCTCCCATGAGGCGATGCACCGGATCTTCCAGGAGGATCCGGGGATCTTCGCCCGCACCTTCACCGCGCTCGGCCTGCCCTTCCCGGAGCCGGTCGCGGTCTCCCTGCTGCCCACCGACCTCACCGAGATCCAGCCGCTGGAGCGGCGGGTCGACAGCCTGCTGCAGGTCGACACGGCCTCGGGGACCAACTATCTGCTGGCCGTGGAGGCCCAGGGCAAGAAGGACCCGGACAAACCGGGGAACTGGGCCTACTACCTGGCCCACCTGTACTCCAAGTACCGCCTGGCCCCTGTGCTCCTGGTCACCTGCCAGGACCGAGCCACCGCCAGGTGGGCCGCCGAACCCGTCACCATCGGTGTCGCCGGCTGGGACACCCTCACCGTGCGGCCACTGGTCCTGGGCCCGCACAACGTCCCCGCGATCACCGATCCGGCGGTCGCGGCCGCGGACATCCCCCTGGCGACCTTCTCCGTCATCACGCATGGTAAGGACCCGAACGCCGCTGCCATACTGAAGGCACTGGCCACCGCCCTGAAGACCATCGACGAGGACACCGCCCAGATCTTCGCCGAACTCACCGAACTGGGCCTGGGCACCGCCCCCGCCGCCGACCTCTGGAGGGACCTGATGACCGTCGACCTGGATTTCTTCCGCTCTCAGACCTCCCAACGCATCCGCGAGGCGGGCCGTGAGGAAGGACGCGAGGAAGGACGCGAGGAGGGGCAGGTGCACGGGATCGCATTCAGTGTGCTCCGCGTGCTCGACAAGCGGAACGTCCACCTGTCCGAGGAAGCCCGGCAGCGGGTGCTCGACTGCGAAGACCAGGAAATCCTGGGCAACTGGCTCGACCGCGCCGTGACGGTCTCCAATGAAGCCGAACTGTTCGAGGAAGGCCCGAGCGGCACCCGGTAGCCCGATAGGCGCACGTCACTCAGCATGGCGCCGGCTCTGGCGAGATCGACTCCCGCCGGGGCCGCCACCGCGATCGGCGGGCGGCTGCGACGCTATTCGCCACGGCCCGCCTGGGCTCTGTCCGGCGGATCTTGTGACTGTCCGACGATGGGATCGTTGTTCTGGTCGTGGGGCGGAGAGATCTGACCGATGACGAGTGGATGCGACTTGAGCCGCATCTGCCGAAGTCCGGTGGTCGCGGCGGACGCTGGTGCGACCATCGGCGGGTGATCAACGGCATCCTGTTCCGGGTCCGGACCGGAGTGCCGTGGCGTGACCTGCCCGAGCGGTCCGGGAACTGGAAGACCGTCTACGAGCGGCATCGGCGCTGGTCCGCGGACGGGACTTGGGACCGGATGTTCCAGGCGGTGGTGCACCACGCAGACCACCGCGGATCCCCGACCTGACCGTGATCCGCGAGCGCAGCGTTTTCAGGGGCGGCCGGCAGTGCTCCTTGGGCGGGGCTCAATGGTCCGGGCGGATGACGAAGAGGGGGCGGGCGAGTCTGTGGGGATGGTCGCCGATGTCGGTGAGTGCGGCGCGGATCTCGTGGAGGTGGCCGGTGGTCATCTGCAGTGGGGGTTCGTGGGGCTGGTAGGTGGTGCGGACCGGGTAGTCAACGCCGGGTTCGGTGGTCATCTCGATGTGACAGCCCAGGACGTGGGTGACCGTTCTGTGTTCGCTGAACTCGATCAGGCGGTCGATGGTCTGGGTGAATGCGGACCAGTCCTGGACGTAGAGCCGGCCGGGGTAGACCGTGTCGCCGGTGAGCAGGAGCCCGGTCCATGGGTCGTAGAACGTGACGGCTGCCTCGTGGTGCCCGGGGGTGGCCAGGCATTCGAGCACGCGACCTCCCAGGTCGACCCGCGCCACGGCGGTGGGGTCCTGGTCGAACCCGAAGTACTGCCAGGCCGTGGGGAGATCTGCGTTGACCACCGTGGTGTCGGGGCGGTCGGTGAACTGGCCGTCGCCCGCGATGTGGTCGTCGTGGGCGTGGGTGTGCAGGACCAGCAGGTGGTAGTCCTGTCGGGGGTGGCGGGCGAGCCAGCCGTCGACGAGCTCGTCGACCACCTTGCGCGGCGGGAAGTATTCGGCGGACGCTGTGGCTCCGGTGTCGATCAGCACCGCCCGGGCGTTGCCGAACAGCAGGAACAGGAACGGTGCTTCGTAGTCGATCGCCATGTTCTGCCGCAGGATGACCGTGTGCTCGTCGTAGGCGTGGACCTGGATGTCCGGGTCGGTGTTGTGCTTGGACGACGGTGAGCCGTGGATCCAGCGGATGTCCAACGCGCGAGGGCGGAGAGCCGGGCTCGCGAAATTGATCAAGGATGTGCGTGCGGCCATGACGCCTCCTGAGTGCGTCGTCCTGGCAGGCCGGGTACGGCGCACATCTCGTCCCGGGCGGGCACCTACGCGCCTCCGCAGCGAAATTATCACGAGCCCGCTCGACGGCACCGCACCAAGGGCGGCACCATCCGCGTCGCGCACGCCCGATCAACAACGGCAGTGATCTTCGCTGGGACCGCCCAGCGGCGACAGCTTCGGCGCACCGTCGGCGGTGGGTCTCTGATGGTGGGTCGGATTTGGCGGGCTTGTGCGTGCGAACGCTTGACAGGCATGTGCATGCACCGTAGAAATCAGCTGCGAGAGAGCGCTCTCTTCTGCACGAACAACGCCAACCGGCCCTACGGGCAAGCGTGTTGCGGCATCACCCGGCCGCAGCTCCGCCATGCCTGCTGCTGGAACCGGGAGGGCGCGAGCCGCGCTGAAGGGAAGGCAACGTGTTCGTCATACCGCGTATCGGCCGGGGAGTCGGCCGCCGAAGCGAACCTCGGAAGAAGGCGTCCAGGACGCCGGCGCGAGGACGCTCGATCCTGGCCACGGCGGCACTCATCGCCGGATGCCTCTCCGGCGCCGTCGCCACCACGATGGTCGCCGCACCGGCGGCGCAGGCGGACACCGTGCCGCCGGCGCCGTCCGGCTGGACGACCGTGTTCGGCGACAACTTCGCCGGGGCGGCCGGCTCCGCGCCGTCGTCGGCGAACTGGTTCTACGACATCGGCACCGGCTACGGGACGGGGGAGAGCGAGCAGACCACCAGCTCGACCGCCAACTCCTACCTGGACGGCAACGGCCACCTCGTCCTGAAGGCCATCAACAACGGCGGGACCTGGACCTCCGCACGGCTGGAGAGCACCCGCGAGGACTTCCAGGCCCCGGCCGGCGGCAAGCTCGAGATGACCGCCTCGATCCAGCAGCCCAATCCCGCCAACGGCCTGGGCTACTGGCCGGCGTTCTGGGCCCTCGGATCCCCGATGCGGGCCGGCGGCGGCTGGCCCCAGTCCGGCGAGATCGACATGATGGAGGACGTCAACGGCCTGAACCAGGCCTCGCAGACCCTCCACGACTCGGCCAACAGCCCCGGACACGGCCTGATCGCCTGCCCCGGCGCGGGCTCCACCTGCCAGACCGGCTACCACACCTACTCGGTCATCATCGACCGCACCGACACCAGCGCCGAGACCCTGCAGTTCCTGATGGACGGCACGGTGGAGAGCACCATCACCGAGGCCTCGGTGGGCACCACGGCCTGGCAGCAGGCCATCGACCACGGGTTCTTCATCATCTGGGACCTCGCGATGGGCGGCAACTACCCGGACGGGGTCAACGGCTCCGCGACCCCCACGGCGGCGACGACCTCGGGCGCGGCCATGAGCGTGGGCTACGTGGCCGTCTACGAGCAGGGCGGCAACTCCACCCCCACCGGGACCGCCACCGCGACCGGCGCGGTCAAGGGGATCAACAGCCTCTGCCTGGCCAACCAGAACTCCCTCAACACGGAGGGCAACCCGATCACCGTCAGCGGCTGTGACGGCAGCGCGGGCCAGCAGTGGTCGCCGTACAGCGACAACACCTTCCGGGTCCAGGGCGGCTGCCTGGACGTGGTCAGCGCCGGGACGACCAGCGGCACCAACGTCGACTGGTATCCCTGCAACGGCACCGCGGCCCAGGGTTGGACCCACCAGGCCAACGGCGAGCTGTTGAACCCGAGTTCGGGGCTGTGCCTGACCGATCCGGGCGGCAACACCGCCTCCCGGCTCGACATCGAGACCTGCACCGACTCCGCCCAGCAGCAGTGGACCCTGCCCAGCGGCGGCACCGGCAACACGGTGACGGTGACGAGCCCCGGCAGCCAGATCTCGACGGTGGGCACGGCAGCGAGCGTGCAGGTGCACGCAACTGACTCGGCGTCAGGCCAGACGCTGACCTATACCGCCACCGGACTGCCCGCCGGGCTGTCGATCAACGCCACCTCCGGCCTGATCTCCGGGACCCCGACCGCGGCGGGCACCTCCAACGTGACGGTGACCGCCACCGACAGCACCGCGGCGGTCGGATCGACCGCCTTCAGCTGGGTCGTGAACGCCGCCGGCGGCGGGTGCGGAACGACCAACATCGCCCTGAACAAGACCGCCACGGCGTCCTCGGCGGAGAACGCGGGCACCCCGGCGCAGAACGCGGTGGACGGCAATACCGGTACCCGTTGGTCGAGTGCGTTCTCGGATCCGCAGTGGTTGCAGGTGGATCTGGGTTCGGTGCAGAGCATCTGTCAGGTGGTCCTGAACTGGGAGACGGCTTATGCGACGGCGTTCCAGTTGCAGACCTCCAGCGACGGGACGACCTGGTCCACGATCTACTCCACCACGACCGGTACCGGCGGGGTCCAGACGCTGAACGTCACCGGTTCGGGCCGCTATCTGCGGATGAACGGCACCGCACGCGCCACCCAGTACGGCTACTCCCTGTGGGAGCTGCAGGCTTATGCCGCAACCACCAGCGGCGGTGCGTGCGGGACCACGAACGTCGCGTTGAACAAGACGGCAACGGCGTCCTCGGCGGAGAACGCGGGCACCCCGGCGCAGAACGCGGTGGACGGCAATACGGGTACGCGTTGGTCGAGTGCGTTCTCGGATCCGCAGTGGTTGCAGGTGGATCTGGGTTCGGTGCAGAGCATTTGTCAGGTGGTTCTGAACTGGGAGACGGCGTATGCGTCGGCGTTCCAGTTGCAGACCTCCAACGATGGGACGACCTGGTCCACGATCTACTCCACCACGGCCGGTACCGGCGGGGTCCAGACGCTGAATGTCACCGGTTCGGGCCGCTATCTGCGGATGAACGGTACCGCGCGCGCCACCCAGTACGGCTACTCCCTGTGGGAGCTGCAGGCCTTCAGCAGCAGCTGATCACACCGGTGCGGGGTGGGCCGGGAATCCGATTCCCGGCCCACCCCGCACGGGTACGTTCACTCCGCCCCCAGCTCGGCGATGAGCGCGTCGAGCGAGCGCTGCACGATGCGGCAGGCCCTGCGGGTCGCTCCGCTGTGGCCGGGGTCGATCACCTGGACCGCCCAGTGGTTGCCCCGCTGGTAGGCGTACGCGGCCAGGCGCTCGACCGGGGTGTCCGGGGGCAGGCCCAGGCGGAGCGCGGCGGAGCCGCCGCGGGCGCCGACCAGGCGCAGCGCCTCGGCCGCGTCGGCCTCGCTGAAGGAGAGCGCGCCCGCGTAGTAGTCGTGAACCAGCATCAGTTCCTGGAAGGCGTGTTCGCTGAAGGCCAGTTGAGTGACCTCGGCGGTGGCGCGTCGCAGGGCGGCGCGGGCCCAGTCGGGCTCGCGCGGGTCCCGGCCGTCGTGGGCGTCGGCCAGCGACTGGACCCGGTTGATCAGCCCTCGGAGCTTGATCAGGTCGGAGCGGCGGCCGAAGTGGTCGAGCAGCAGCTTGCGGAAGTCGACCAGTCCGCTCTCCACCTCCAGCTGGGCGCGCAGCCCGGCCGGGTCCGAGACGCACCGGTCCCGGATCAGCCGGCAGGCATGGGTGATGCCGAACGCGTTCAGCCGATCGAACAGGCGATGTCTGCGCACGGCCGGGACCGGCAGTTCGGGGAGGTCGGCCCGGCCGAACGTCCCGCCATCCTCCAGCAGGTACTTCAGTCGCTCGTGGGCGACGGCGCGGCCCAGCGCGGCGAGGTCGTCGTACTCCTCGGCGGTGAGAGTGGCGGCTGTCTCGGCGACGAGGCCGGCCACCGGTTGCAGATCGTGCAGCAGCCGCTGCGCTCCGGCGCGCCGCATGTGGTGCTGGGCGATCATGCGCGCGTGGGCCAGGGCGTCCTCCCGGTCGGGCCGCCAGTACTGCTCGATCTTGGTCAGGGCGCCGAGGACGGTGATCGGGTTGACCGTCTCCGCGCCGCCGCCCTGGAAGTCGCGCAGCAGGTCCAGGTCGCGGTCGGCCTGGCCGCGACTGGAGACGACGTACACCAGTGCGTCGGCCCGGGCGGCATGCCTGCGGCTGTGCTCCTGCATGCCGTCCGGGGGGTCGTCCGTCGACTGCCCCAGGAACCGGCGGGTGTTGGCGGAGTCGGTGCCGAACACCGAGTCCAGACCGGGGGTGTCGATCAGGCCGAAGTCGCGCAGGCGCCGGTTCGGGTAGGCGAACTCAAGGAAGTCGATCGCGTCCAGTCGGTCCGCGTCGGCGCCGGTCCGGCGGGCGGTGAGCGCGGCGAGCGCCTCCTGTCCGGCGTCGGCCAGCACCTCGACGGGGCGGTCCGGGTCCTTGTAATGGACCGTCAGCCGGGGCTCCGGCGCGTAGTGGAACGTGTTGACGTTGAAGGTGAGCTCACTCACCCCGGTCGGCGCGATCCGGCCGCCCAGCAGTGCGTTGGCGAGCGTCGACTTTCCGGCGCTGACGCGCCCCACCAGGGCGACCGAGATCGGCAGGGCGAACTGGTCGCGGTTCTGCTGCAGCACGCGGCGGGGCTCTGCGAGGGCAGGGTCGGCGGGCAGCTGTCCGACGGCGCGGGCCAGTGCCGCGTCGACACGGGCCCGAAGGCCACCTGGTGCTGCGGCCGCCCCGCTGTCGGCGCTGCTCATGCCTGCCCACCTGCCCGGACGCCGGCGCTGTCGCCCTCCGCCCCGCTGCCCCGCAGCCCGACCAGTGCCTCGGTGAGCGCTGTCACCTGGGCGCGCACCCGGGCGACCGGCGCCCGCTCCGCGGCGAGCTCCGCCTCACGCGTCCGTGCCTCCACCGCGCTGCGCCGACTCGCCCGTCGTGCGCGCAGCACCGCCCCCTCGGCGCTGTCCCGGGCCTGGACGATCCGGCTCCTGAGCTCGACGACGAGGGCGTCGCTGAAGTCGTCGGCAGCGGCGTCGATCGCCAGTTGGGCGTAGGTGCGCTGCTGCTGGAGCCACAGGTCGATCCCCTCCAGCAGCAGCTGCCGTTGTTCGGCGGCCGTGCCGGCCCGCTGGTCCAGGAGGTTGCCGACGAGCCCGCCCAGGGCGGTGCCGACCGCGAGGCCGATCCATTCGCTGACCCCGGGGATGGGCAGCAGCAGGCCCGCGATCACCTGGCCGCCGCGGCCGCCGGCCAGGCCGAGGGCCTGCGCGTGCTTGTGGCGTTCGACCCAGCCCTGGGTGGTCGCGCCGTTGCGGTCCTTGGCGGCGGGTTCGCGGACCTTCAGCGGGGGGACCGGGGGAGCGGGCAGCGAGTCCACGTGGGAGCGCCCCACCTGGAGGTCGTTCCGCTCGGAGAACTCCTGCTGGAGCCGTGCGGTGCCGTCGTCGAGGCGCTTCGCGGCGGCCGCGAGAACCTCCACGACGTCCCTGCCGAGTTCCTCGACCAGTGCATCGTGGTCGTTCCGCAGTCTCTTGTCGCCGAGGCGGTCGGCCTCCGTCCGTCGGCGGAGGGCGTCGATGTCGTCCTGCGCCAGGAGTTTGACCTCGTTGGCGATCCGGAGCACCTCGCGTTTGAGGTCGGCGGTCCAGTCGGCATCGCCGGAGGCCAGCGCGGTCAGCCGCGCCCTTCGCGCGACCAGCGCCGCCCGCAGGTTCTCGGCCGCGTCCTCAGCGCGGGTGCGCAGGGACTCCGCCTCGGCCTCGATCGGTTCCAGCAGCGCGAGCGAGGACTCGTCCAGGGCGGCGAGCGCCTCGCCGAGCAGCAGGTCGGCCTGACGGCGCATCAATCTGCTCCAGAGGAGCTGCTCCAGCTCGCCGAAGTTGCCGGTGTCCTGGTCGCCGGTCCCGTCCCGGAGCGCCCGTAGCCGCAGGCGGCTGGACACCGGGACGACGGTGACCTGTTCCGGCTGCCGCCCGGTTGCTCGGGCGATCTTGCCCCGGGTGTCGGCCAGGACGGCGTCGTGGTCGGCGACCAGGTCGGTCTTGGTGAGCACGACCAGGATCGCGTCCGGGTCGTCCAGGGCCCGGGCGGACCTGGCCGCGCGGCGGAGGAAGGCGAGTTCGCTCGCGGTGAGGATCTCGATGTCGGTCACGAACAGCAGGGCCTGCGCGAGAGCCAGCACCGAGTCGGTCGCCGCGGTGTGGGCGCTGTAGACGCCGCCCACACCCGGGGTGTCCATCAGCACCAGTCCGGAGCCGAGCCGTGGATTGGGGAGCTCGATCGAGACGTCGAGGACGCCTTTCGCATTGCCGGGGTTGCCGGTCTCGGTGACGTAGTCGGCGAGTCGGGCGCGGTCGATCTCCTGATCGGGCCCGTCGTCCATCCGGACCGTGATCCGTTCGACCGGTCCGTGGGCCACCCGGGTCACCAGGTTGGTGGTGTAGAAGTCGTCGGTCGGGAACAGGTCCGGTTCGCCGAGCAGCGCGTTGAGCAGCGTCGACTTCCCCCGGTTGAACTCGCCGCAGACGACGACGGTCAGCTTGCCGTCCGCCAGCCGGGCCCGGGCGGCCATGAGCCGCCGCTTGGTCTCCACCGCTTCCGCCCGGTCGGCGACCTGGATCAGCTCGGCGAACTGCACCAGCGCGGCATCCCGGAGCACGTCGAAGTCAGCCACGGCGGGCGCCCCCGTTCTCGTCGGGGAGCACCTGGGCCGCCCGGCTCACCGGGGGGACCGGGCCGACCGGGGCGGGACCGCGCAGGGTCGTGGCGGCGAGGGCGTGGAGGGTGCCGTCGCCGGAGAGGAAGGCGACCGCCCCGTCCGCGGCGACGGGCGCCGCGCCGACCGGGCCGAAGGTCCGGTACCGGGCGCCGGTCGGCTGTCCGTCCGAGGTGAACGCCCGGACTTCGTGGTCGGGACCGGCCGTGGCGACGTACAGGACGCCGTCCCGGGCACTCATGCTCAGCGCGGCTGCGGGCAGCCGGACCTGCCAGCGGCCTTCCCGGTCGGCGAGGGTACGGGCAGTCAGGAAGCCGTCCGGTGCGGCCAGGTAGACCAGGCGGCGCTCCGCCGGTACCTCCGCTCCGTCACAGGCCAGGATCGGCGCGGCCGCCGTGGCCCGGTACGCCCCGCCGCGGATCCAGTTGCGCCGCATCGCTTCGATCTGACCCGGCGCGGGCCCGTAGCGGGCCCGCCAGAGCTCCTCCCCGTCCGCCATGCGCAGCCGGACCATCTCGCCGTCCGGGTAGCAGGCGAGCACGGTGTCGTCTGCCGACACCGGCAGGCCGTGCAGCGGCAGCGGAGCGGACCAGAGCAGGCGGCTGTCCTGGACGTCCCGGACGGTCAGCCTGCCCTGTGCCGAGACGACCTGCAGCAGGCGGCCGGAGAGTGCCAGGGACAGAACCGCGTCGCCCGCGTCGATTCGGTGGACCGCGCTGCCGGTCGCCGTGTCCAGGATGTGCACCCGCCGGTCGGCGGAGCCGAAGCAGACCAGCTGTCCGGAGACCGCGGGCGGGCAGGAGACAGCGCCCTCGGCCCGGTACGGTGCGGACCACCGCGGCGCCCCGGTCTCCGCGTCGAGCGCATGGCAGCGGCCTTCGGCGTCGCCGACGTACACCGTGCCGTCGCGGACGACGGGGCCGGTGGAGAGCGTTCCGCCGACCTCGGCCGCCCAGTGGAGGTCGCCGGTGGCCGTGACCCGGGCCTCCACCCGTCCGGACCCGGAGGAGACGAAGAGCGATCCGTCGGACAGCGCCGGTGACCCGACCGGCTGCGGAACGCCGGAGCGCCAGGGGCGGAACAGTGTCTGCGCGGTCAGCAGCCAGTCGCCGCTGTGGACCTCCGCCCCCGGGCCCACGTGCCAGGCCTTCACGGTGCCCGGCTCCACGCTGCGCAGCCCGATCACCGCACCCGAGGCCAACCGCACCTCGGCCAGATCGATGCCGGCCCGGTAGGTCTCGCCGACACCGACACGATGCCGCAGGAGCTCCCCGTAGCCCTCGGGCAGGGTCCAGCGCACCGCGCGCTCATGGGGGCGGTGGCCCGACTGCGAGGCGAAGCGGCGCCGGGCCAGGCCGGCGAAGCGGGCCGCGCCGCGCACCACGGCGTACTCGGGTTCGGCGGTGGTGCAGATCCGCACTCTGTCCTGGTCCGGGAAGGCCCTGCGCAGGGCCTCGGTGACCAGCGGCATCTGGCTGCTGCCGCCGACGAGCAGCACCCCCGCCAGCTGATCGGGCGAAACACCGGCCGCGTCCAGGAGTTCCAGGCAGCAGGCGATCGTCTCGGCGATCAGTGGCTGGGCCCGCTTGTCGAAGGTGGGCCGGTCCAGGGCCAGTTCGTAGCGGTCCTTGAACAGTTCCATGGCCACCGGATGCTCGGTCAGCTGGATCTTCAACTGGACGCAGAGCGAACCGAGTTCGATCCGGGCGCGTTGGGCGGCGAGTCTCTGCTCCTGCTGCTGCTCCTGGTCCGCGGCCGTCGCGGCGTCGTCGACGAGGTCGGCCAGGTCGGCGTGGCCGTGCTCCTTGATCCACGTGAAGATGTCGCGGTCGATGTCCATGCCGCCGATGTCGGGACGGCTCCGGTGCCCGAGCAGGGTGGGGCCCATCCCCTGCGAGCCGTCGTTGATCCGCACCAGCGCCGCATCGAAGGTTCCGCCGCCGAAGTCGTAGACCAGCACCAGGTCCCCGGGTGCGAAGGGTCCGTCGGCGGGCGGTTCCAGGGCCGCGGCCACGGGTTCGTAGATCAGTTCCACGACCTCGAATCCGGCTGCCCGGCCTGCGGTGATCATCTCCTGCCAGCGCGGGTCGTGCGGGCCCGCGTAGTCCGAGGGGACGGTCAGCACCGCCCTGGTGGCAGCGTTCCCGGCCTCGCTGCGCAGCGCCTCCAGGACCCGGGTGACCAGCGCGGTGGGGCTGAAAGGGCGTCCGCCGAGATGGACCGGGGCCCGTTGGGCGAAGTCCCTTTTGAATTCGGTGCGGTAGTTCCCGGGGAAGAGACGCTTGAGGCGCTCGGCCGGAGTTCCCACCAGCAGTGTCTCGCCCTGCAGATAGACGGAGGACGGCCAGGACCAGGAATGGGTGCCACGTTCCATGATCAGTTTGAAGTCGCCGCCGCCCGCGACGACGGCCGCGGAAGAGGTCGAGGTGCCGAAGTCGATCGCCACAATTGCTTCGCTCATTGCCTTACCCCCCGGTGAGGCTGCTGCGGTCCCAAGGACGTTGCACTGATCCTGCCGCATCTGCTGCCCCGCGAATCCGGTTCCGGTAAGAAGATTCACCTTCGGCCATGATCGGATTTCCTGTCACCGGACGACTGCGGCCCTGCTGCGCGTATCGTGGTTGACGGTGCCTCAGATATCCAGGGCGCCATGGGTCCGCGCATTGCCGGGGGAGGGTCTGTGCAGGTCCTGGTGCGGGTTTTGGGGGAGGACGCGGCAGCGGACACGGCTGCGCTGCACAGATGGCTCGCGGCGGACCCCGGCATGCGCTCCGAGGCGGAATTCTCCCTGGCCGCCGGTTCCCGGGAACCCGGGTCGATGGACGGCGGCCTGGACCTGGTCAATGTCGTCATCAGCAATTCGATCGCCGCCGCCAGCCTCGTGGTCGGGGTGGTCGCCACCTGGCGCTCGTCCCGGTCCCGCCCGCCTGAGGTCCACCTGGAGGCCAACGGCGTCACGGTGCGGATCCGCGGGGCGGACGACGAGACGGTGCGCCGACTGGCGGGCGAACTCCTCGGCCCTCCTGCCGCCGTGCCTGAGCCGGGTGGCGGCGAGGAGTGAGCGGCCAGGCACTCGCGGACCCCGGTCAGTCGCATGCCGTCCTCATCGGAGTCCACCGGTACCAGCACCTGGAGGCGCTGCCCGCGGTCCGGAACAACCTGGTCGCCCTGGCTGACGCCCTGTGCGACCCGCGGGTCTGGGGCCTGCCGCCCGACAACTGCGTGACGGTGGCGGAGGAGGCAGCGGGCAGCTCCGCCATGGTGCTCGACGTGGTCGAGCAGGTGGCGGCACGGACCACCGGAACGCTGCTGGTGTACTACGCGGGCCACGGGCTGCTGGAGGCCTTCGACGAGTTCTGCCTCGCCCTTCCGCACTCCCGGGGGATGCGCCCCTCGACCGCCTTGCGCTACCAGGATCTGCGCGGGGTCCTGGAGCTGCCGTCGGTTCGCTGCCGGAACAAGATCGTCGTCCTGGACTGCTGCTGGGCCGGGCGCGCCTCGCTCGGCTCCATGTCGGCCGGGGCCGGGCTGGCCGACGGCGCCGCTGTCGAGGGCGTCTGCGTCCTCGCCGCCGCAGCGGCCACCCGACAGGCGATGGCCCCGCCGGGGGAGACCTACACCGCGTTCACCGGGGTCCTCGTCGACGTTCTCACCAACGGCCTACCGGGTGGCCCGGAACTCCTGGACATGGAGACCCTCTACCGGCACATCCGTTCCGTGCAGGCGTCCCGGGCCCGCCCGCTGCCGGAACTGCGCGGCCGGGGCTCGGTCAACCGCATCTGCCTGGCCCGGAACCTCGCCCCGGCCTCCCCGCACCCGTCCCCGGCCGAGGCACCCGCGCAACTGCCGCCGGGGCTGCCCTCGTTGGTGCGGGAGCGGCTGCGGTCGTCGCCCGGCACGCGCCGGTTCCGGATCGTGGCAGCGGGTGAACTTCCGGCGAGGATGCGGAAGTTCGTCCGGCTGCTGGCACTCGACCCGGCGCAGGAGGAGGTGCTCGCCGTCTGGCTGTGCGCCTTCGGAATGATCGGCGGACGTCCGGAGGGGCTCGGCCTGACGACGCGGGGCATCAGGATTCTCCAGTCGCAGACCGGCCTGTTCATCCCGTACGCCCGTATCGGCGACTACCGCTTCGAGAGCCACTGGGAGCATGAGTCGAGCCGTGGATATGTCGGCACCGCGTACTGGATGACCATCGACGGCCCGGAGCACACCTGGACCTCCCCCCGGGCGTCCAGCGGCACCGAGGCAGAACTCGTGACCGACCACCTGAACGCGCTCAAGGCGCTGGCAGCGCCCGACCTCAGCCGTGGAGAAGCTGACGCGGGCTAGGATCGCGCAATGAGCACGTCGGCGGCAGCCGCTGGAGCGGGGGAGCTGAAGCGTCACCTGGGCGTGTTCGACGCCGTGGTGATCGGCCTGGGGGCGATGATCGGCGCCGGGGTCTTCGCCGCGTTCGCGCCGGCTGCGGCGGCGGCAGGGTCCGGGTTGCTGCCGGGTCTGGCGCTGGCCGCGGTGGTCGCGTACTGCAATGCCACCTCCTCCGCCCGGCTGGCTGCCCGCTACCCGCAGTCCGGAGGCACCTATGTCTACGGGCGTGAGCGGCTCGGGGACTTCTGGGGCTATCTGGCAGGCTGGGGGTTCGTGGTCGGCAAGACCGCGTCCTGCGCGGCGATGGCCCTGACCGTTGGTTCCTATGCGTGGCCCGGGCAGGCGCACGCGGTCGCGGTGGCTTCGGTGGTGGCGCTTACCGCGGTGAACTACGTCGGTGTGCAGAAGGCGGCATGGTTGACGCGAGGCATCGTCGCGGTCGTCCTGACGGTGCTGGTCGCGGTGGTCGCCGCCTGCCTGGCCGGCGGCACCGCCTCGGCCGGGCACCTGGACGTGGGGGCGGATGCCACGTTCGGCGGGGTGCTCCGCGCGGCCGGGCTGCTGTTCTTCGCCTTCGCCGGTTACGCGCGCATCGCCACCCTCGGCGAGGAGGTCCGCGACCCGAAGCGCACCATCCCGCGTGCGATCCCGATTGCGCTCGGCATCACCCTGGCCGTGTACGCGGCTGTGGCCGTGGCGGTCCTGGCAGTGCTCGGCCCGGACCAACTCGCCCGCAGCACGGCGCCGCTGGCCGATGCCGTCCGGGCGGCCGGGGTCCCCGGCCTGGCCCCGGTGGTCCGGGTCGGAGCGGCCCTCGCGGCGCTCGGCTCGCTGCTGGCACTGATCCTCGGCGTCTCACGAACCACCCTGGCGATGGCCCGGGACCGGCACCTGCCGTACGGCCTCGCCGCCGTCCACCCCCGCTTCCAGATACCGCACCGCGCCGAACTCGCGGTCGGCGCCGTGGTCGCCGTCCTGGCCGCCACCACGGACGTACGCGGCGCGATCGGCTTCTCCTCGTTCGGCGTGCTGGCCTACTACGCCATCGCCAACGCCTCAGCCTGGACCCTGAGCCCGGCCGAGGGACGCCCCGCCAGGATCGTGCCGGTCGTCGGCGCGTTCGGCTGCCTGGTGCTGGCCTTCGCCCTGCCGCTGGGCTCGGTGCTGTGGGGCAGCGCGGTGCTCGCCCTCGGCGCCGCAGCCTACGCCCTGCGCAGGACAGCCGTGAGCCGCACCTGATCAGGAAGGATCCACAACCCTTGACCGAATACCCGCTGCACGCGATCGGGCGCGTCGAGTCGACGCTGTCCGACCGGGCGACCGCGCCCCGGCAGCCCGACGAGGGCGCCCCTGACGCCTGGCTGGTCTTCGAGGACCGCTACGCCCCGGCCCTGGATGGCCTGACCCCGGGCACCGACGTGCTCCTGCTCACCTGGCTCGACCGCGCCGACCGCGACACGCTCACGGTCCACCCGCGAGGCGACGCCAGTCGGCCGCGTACGGGTGTCTTCGCCACCCGTGCACCCGACCGGCCCAACCCGATCGGCCTGCACACCGTCCACATCCTCGCCGTAGCGGGCACCCGCGTCCACGTCCGCAATCTCGAAGCCCTCGACGCGACCCCGATCCTGGACGTGAAACCCCTCCTCACCCCGGACCGCTGAAACCCCTTGCGCGTCCGTCGCCCCAAGCCCGCAGAGCCGGTCAACCCCAACCTCGTTCCTCCGCAAGGACATGGCGAGCACCGCGTCCACCCGCCGACGCAGCGGCATCTCCCGGAAGAGCGGGTCCCGGCCGTCGTCGCTACCCAGGTTGTGCAGCAGCAGGTCAAAACCGGGGGCCCGCAGCACCTGTTCCACGCCGCCGACGACCTGACCGAAGAACCAGCGGTCGACGTACGGCACGACCACGTAGCCGAGTTCCTCGGCCGCGGCGACGATACGCGCGCGAGTCGCCTCCGCCACCATCGTCAGCCCCCGCAAGGCACGAGAGACCGCTGGCGTCGCCCCGGCACGCCGGCTTGAGCCTGTGCAAGAGGCCACGTGGGCAGGGAAATCGCAACTTCGACATGGCTCGCAGAGGCAGCTACCTTCACCTGGACTTCGGTCGTCGCCCACGGTCGCGCAGGGGTTCCTTCAGGCTGGGCACCCCGCGACGGGACGAGTCGGTCACGCCCCACGAATCCTCGCCCCATGCGTAAGCCACCGACCCGGGTCTGAACCAGGCACCCCAACCAGGAAGAGACACATGCCCCGTCTTGCTCTGTACACATTCGGTGTCCTGAAGTCACCTCTCGCCGATCCCGCACCTCTCACGAACGAGTTCTACCTCTGATCTTGCGTAGTGCTCCGGCCTTTAGGCCGGGGGTGAAGCGCATCCTTGACCCGGAGCCGCGAAGCGGCGGAGTTCTCTGCGGCTCCGGGGTGAGGATCACGACGTGGGGCGCTGCTGGTTCTCGATGTACTGGCGGACGACGGTGAGCGGTGCGCCGCCGCAGGAACCAGCGAAGTAGGAACCGGACCAGAAGTGTCCGCCCCACAGGTACCGGCGGACGTGGCTGTCGTACTCCTGGCGAAGGCGGCGTGAGCTGACGCCCTTCAAGCTGTTGACCAGCTTGGACAGCTGGACCTTCGGCGGGTAGTGGACCAGTAGGTGTACGTGATCCTGCTCGCCGTTGAACTGCTTCAACTCGGCTTCGAAGTCTGCGCAGACCTCACGCATGATCCCCTCGCAGCGCGTCAGCATGGCGTCGGTGAACGCTTTCCGCCGGTACTTGGTGACGAAAACCAAGTGGACGTGCAGGTTGTAGACGACATGGCGTCCGGTGCGTACATCGGGATCTGGGTTCCATCGTGGTGACATAAGCCAACTGTAGTACGATCATGGGTATGCAGCTCAGGTACTCGTTCCGCGTGTACCCGACCGCCAGTCAGTGTTCGTCGCTGGCCCGCGCGTTCGGGTGCGCCCGGGTTGTCTTCAACGACGCGCTTCGCGTCCGCGAGGAAGCCCGCGCGGCTGGGCTGCCGTTCGTCACCGCCGCCGATCTGTCCAAGCGGCTGACGGCGGCGAAGAAGACCCCGGATCGCGCTTGGCTCGGGGAAGTGTCATCGGTGGTGCTGCAACAGTCCCTCCGGGACCTGGAGACCTCCTACCGGAACTTCTTCGACGGCCTCAAGGGCAAACGTCCGAAGATGGGCGCTCCCCGGTTCAAGTCCCGACGCGACAACCGGCAGTCGATCCGGTTCACCGCGAACGCAGGATGGAAGATCACCATGGGCGGAAAACTGCGCCTGCCGAAGGTCGGTGACGTGTCGGTGAAGTGGTCCCGGGCGCTCCCGTCCACGCCGTCCACCGTCACCGTGGTCAAGGACGCTTCCGGGAGGTACTTCGCGAGCTTCGTCGTGGAGACCGACCCGGCAGCCGACCTGTTGCCACAGAGGACCGGCGCCGTCGGAATCGACCTCGGCCTGACGCACTTCGCGATCCTCTCCGACGGCACGAAGATCGACAGCCCCAAGTTCCTGCGCCGCGCCGAGAAGAAGTTGAAGCGCGCGCAGCAGTCCCTCAGTCGCAAGGCGAAGGGCAGCAGCAACCGCGACAAGGCCCGCTTGAAGGTCGCCCGGCAGCACGCCCGGGTGGCCGACGCGCGGCGCGAGTTCCACCACCAGCTCTCAACGAAGGTGATCCGCGAGAACCAAGCGGTCGCCGTTGAGGATCTGGCGGTCAAGGGCCTCGCCCGTACGCGTATGGCCAAGTCCGTTCACGACGCCGGATGGTCGGCCTTCGTCACCATGCTGGAGTACAAGGCCATCAAGATGGGCCGCACCTTCAAACGGATCGGACGGTTCGAGCCGACCTCTCAGGTGTGCTCGCAGTGCGGGGTCAAGGACGGCCCCAAGCCCCTCAACGTCCGGGAATGGACGTGCGGAGCGTGCGGGGCAGTCCTTGACCGGGACGTGAACGCGGCGGTCAACGTCGCCAAGGCCGCAGGACTTGCGGTCTCAGCCTGTGGAGCGCGGGTAAGACCGGGACTTGTCCCGGCACAGCGCGGCGAAGCAGGAACCCACCCGAAGGGACGCCGGACAACGGCGGACCAGGCGGGAACCTCCACCCTTTAGAGCGGAGAGGATGTCAAGAGATTGGTGAGGCCGTCTACCGGAAGATCAGCCGGCACCCCGGGTACCTCGCGCGTGCTGAAGCGGCAGACGGTGACCGGGGCACGCTCTTCGAGGCGGACTGGGGTGCATGGGGAGAGTTCGCCGTACCGACCTGGTACGGCAAGGGCCGTACGGTGGAAACCACCGCACTGGCCGCGACCCTCTCACTCTGGACCGATCTGCGCCCCGCCTTCGACGCCATCTATTCCGGTCTGCACCGTGAGGCGCTGAACAGGCGTTACGACTGGTTCGAGAAGACAGGACATCCGGGTTACGTGTGCTGGTGGGTACCTGACGGTGTGACACCCGCATGGCAGGACGGGGTTTCCAGGCTGGAACACCTCCACGACCACGGCTCCGCGCCGCACGCCTTCACCTTCCACCCCGCATTCGCCCCGGACGGAACTCCGACCAGGATCAAAGGCATCGAGCCGCGGTGACGGGGCCAACGGCTGTGCGATCCGGCGGGCCGACGGGGCCGGGTATCGGAAGATCGGGGTGCGCGGGGACGTTGTCGGCGGGTATGCAGATCGGCGAAGCTTCCCGAGTCAGTGGTGTCAGCGCACGCGCGTTGCGGTACTACGAGGCCGAGGGCCTGATCGTCTCCGGCCGGTGCGCGAACGGGTTCCGTGACTACTGCCAGTCGACCATTGAGCACTGATGAGCAGCTGATGAAGGCCCTGGTCCAGCAGTCGCACCGGGGTCCAGAGGACCTGGTCCTCACGGCCGACCGGCCCCGCCCGGTCCCGGGGCCAGGTGAATACCTGATCCGTGTGGGTGCCGCAGGGGTCAACTTCGCGGATGTCATGCAGAGCCGTGGCAGCTACCAGGGTGGGCCGCAGGCGCCCTACGCGGCAGGTTTCGAAGCCGCCGGCGAGATCGTGGCCGCCGCCCCGGACGTCGAGGGCCCGCTTCCGCTCGGCACCCACGTCGTGGGGGTCGGTGCGGGCGCATTCGCGCAGTACATGACCATGCACTCCGCCGGCGTGCTCCCCGTGCCCTCCGGCTGGAGTGACGCCGAATCCCTGGGCCTGGTGTTGAACTGGGCGACCGCGCTGGCGGCACTGAAGCCGTTGGGCGGGATCGAGCCGGGCCAGGCGGTGCTCGTGTACGCGGCGGCAGGGGGCGTGGGCCAGGCCGCGGTCCGCCTCGCGCGCCACTACGGCGCCCGCGTCATCGCCACGGCCTCCCCGGCCAAGCACGCCATCGTCAAGGCCCTGGGAGCCGACGAGGTCCTGGACAGCCGACGCCCCGATCTCGCCGAGGAGATCCTGCGCCTGACCGGCGGCGTCGACCTGGTCCTTGCATCGGTGGGGGAGGCCACCTTCGAGGCCAGCCTGACGGTCGCCAAGCCGTTCTCCGGACGCGTCATCGTCCTCGGGGCCGCCTCCGGGCACGCCGAACTCTCCACCCGCGACCTGCTGTTCACCCACTACGCCCAGGTCAGGGGCCTGCACATCTTCAACTGGGCAGCCGCAGCCCCGGCCGCCTTCAAGGAGCTGCTCATCGAGCTCAAGGCGCTCATCGACCAGGGCGTCTACCCGCCCGGCACCCCGCAGATCCACCCCCTGGCCCTGGGGCCGGACGTGCTGCGACAGCTCGAAGAAGGCCGGAGCAGCGGCAAGCAGGCCCTGGACCCCTGGCGCTGAGAACGACCACGCGGCACCGGGCAGGGTGGCTGCTGCTCGGCGCGGTCCTGGCTGTGCTCGGGCCTCGCGCGGAGTGCGACCTGAAACGTGGTGCCGGACCGGAGGCAACCTTTCTGGGCCGGGCGGCCACTGGTGTGTGGGAAGTTCTCTTCGCCGGAGTCTCACACGGACCGCGTGTTCTCCAGAAACAGGTAAGGACTCAATCGTGGAACCCATCTCCCGCCGCCGGCGGCGCGTCGCCCTCGTCTCCGCCGTTGCCGTGGCGGTGGTCGGACTCGTCGCCTACCTGGTCATGGGTGGAAGCTCCGACCGGGTGGCCGCGGTCGGGCAGGCCACGGTGACGACGGTGGCGTCCGAGCCGGTGGTCGTCCCGTCGACCGCGTCAGGGCGGCAGTCGTCGGCGGCGTCCCCGTCTCCGAAGGCGAAGCCGGTGGCGAGCACTGCGGCGGCTCGGCCGTCGGTTGCGAGCACCGCGCAGAAGCAGAAGGGGACGGCCGCAGCGTCGTTGGCGGGACGGATTCGGCCCGGGGTCGGTTATCAGGGAGTCGCCACCGCCTATGCCGCCGGGAACGGCGACGGCGCCTGCCTGTACGGCCCGAGCGCCGACCTCATGATCGCGGCGATGAACTACACCGACTACGAGTCGTCCAAGGCCTGCGGAGCGTATGTGCTGGTCCGCGCGGCCGGCGGCGCCTCCATCACGGTCCGGATCACCAACGAGTGCCCGGCGCCCTGCGCACCCGGGCAACTCGACCTCAGCACCCAGGCGTTCGCCAAGCTCGCTCCCATTTCCCGCGGTCGGATCCCGATCACCTGGAGCTTGCTGAGCCCCAGCTCGTCCGGCACCATCTCGATCCGGTACAAGGCCGGGTCCAGCCGCTATTGGTGCGGCATCCAGGTGATCGGTCACCGGAACCCGGTGGCGCTGCTGGAGGTCCGGACCGGTAGCGGCTGGCTGCAACTGCCCCGCACCGACTACAACTACTTCCTCTCCGCCCAGGGCAGCGGCTGCGGTGCCGCGATCAGGATCACCGACATCTACGGAGAGCAACTGGTCGTCGACGGCATCGCAGTGCGACCTGACGTCGTGCAGGCGACCCGGGTTCAGTTCGCCCAGCACTGACCCGGACCCGGCGGCACCGACGGCCCCCACGGCTGCGACCGGACCCGGACCTGGCTAGTCTGCTCATGCCGATCGGCGCCCGTACCGGGGCCGGGTGGGTGGGCAGTCGAGAGGTGATCATGCGGGTGCGGTTGCTGGGTCCGGTGGAACTGTCCGACGGTGAGGGCGCGACGGTGCCGATCGCCGCGCCCAAACGTCGCGCCGTGCTGGCTGTGCTCGCACTGGAGTTGAACCGGGTGGTGCCCGTCGAGCGGCTGCTCGACCTGATCTGGGACGGCGCGCCACCGCCGCGGGCGCGCACCGCGCTGCAGGGGCATGTGTCCGCACTCCGACGGCTGCTGGCCGAGACCGGGGCGGAGGAGGGGACCGGAACCGCACCCGGCCTGGTCCTGGTGACCCGGGACCCCGGCTACGCCCTCCTGGGCGCCGACTCGGACGTCGATCTGCACGCGTTCCGGTCCCTGTGCGAGCAGGCCGCAGGGACCGAGGACGACCGGGCCGCCGCGGACCTGCTCGGCCGGGCCCTGGACCTGTGGCAGGGTCTTCCACTCGCGGACCTGTCCAGCAGCGCGCTGCGGCACGGCGTGGCCGAGCAACTCGCGGGGTCACGAATATCCGCCCTGGAGGCATGGGCCGAACGCAAGTTGAGGCTCTCCCGGGGGCAGGAGGCGGTGACCGCGCTGGAGCAGGCGGTACGGGAGGACCCGTTCCGCGAGCCGCTGGTCCGGCTGCTGGTCCTCGGCCTCTACCAGGCAGACCGGCAGAGCGACGCCATCGAACTCTTCCACCGCACACGCGAGTTGCTCAGCACCGAGCTCGGTCTCGACCCCGGCGCCCCGCTCCGGGCCGCGTACGAGACGGTGCTGCGCGCCGAACCGGCCACGGCGTCCGTCTCCAGAGCCGGCTCCCTCGACATGGCCGGCACCGTGCTGCTCGGCCCGCCCCCGCCCCCGCCGGGACGTCCGCCGGCACCGGCCCAACTGCCCAGTGAGGGCGCGGGTTTCGTCGGACGCACTGCCGAGATCGGTGCTCTCGAAGCGGTCTGCGGCGTCGGCGGTCCCGCGGATCCGGGCCTCGCCCTGGTGGTCGGACCCGCGGGGGTCGGCAAGACCTCGCTCGCGCTGCGCTGGGCGCACCGGAGCGCCCCGGGATTCCCCGACGGCCAGCTCTTCGCGGACCTGCGTGGCTTCTCCGCCGCTCCCCAGGTGACCACCGCCTCCGTGCTCACCGGGTTCCTGCACGCGCTCGGCACCCGCGAGGCGGACATCCCGTCCGGGCTCGACCAGCGGGTCGCCCTCTACCGGTCGCTGCTGGCCGAGCGCCGGGTGCTGGTGGTCCTGGACAATGTGCGGGCGGTCTCCGACGTGCTGCCGCTGCTGCCCTCGGGCGCGGGCTGCGCCGTGGTGGTGACCAGCAGGAATCTGCTCGGCGGTCTGGTGGCCCGGCAGGGGGCGACGGTGCTGCGGGTGGAGGCGCTGCCTCCGGACGCGTCGCGCGACCTGCTGGCCGGCACCGTCGGCCGCGACCGGGTCACCGCCGAGGCCGAGGCCACCCGCGAACTCGCGCGCCTGTGCGACGGGTTGCCGTTGGCGCTGCGGGTGGCCGGGGCCCGGCTCGCGATGCATCCCAACTGGACGGTCTCCGACCTGGTCGAAGAACTCTCCGACGAGCAGGCCCGGTTGGCCTCGCTCACCACCGACGACGCCGATCTCGGAGTGGAGGCCGCCCTGCAACTGTCGTACCGCGCGCTGCCGGGACCGGCCGCCGAACTGTTCCGACTGCTGGGCCTGCACGCCGGCCCCGACGTGGACCGCCGGACCGCGGCAGCCCTCATCGGCGGGACTCGGTCCGACGCCCGGCAGGCGCTGGCCGCGCTGGCGTCGGCGCATCTCGTGCAGGAGACCACAGCCGGGCGCTTCGCCCGCCACGACCTGGTCCGGCTCTACACCGTGCAGCTCGCGGAGCGGAGCCTGGGCGCCGCAGAGCGGGACAGCGTGCAGAGCCGGCTGCTCGACCACTACCTCGCCGCGACGGCCGCCGCCGCGGAGCGGGTCAGCTCGCAGAAGCACCTGCTCTACCGGCCGGAGACCGCGGAGGCCCGCGAACTCTCCACCGAGCCCCCGGCGGAGGAGTCCGGCGCCGAGGCCTCGGCGATCTGGTTCCGGACCGAGGCGGCGGCGGTGCGGGCGCTGGTGTTGGCCGCCGCGGAGGGGCCGCGGGCCCGCCAGGCCTGGCAACTCGCCTGCAACAGCATGCCGTTGTACTTCGGCACGGAGCATGTTGACGACTGGGTGGCCGCCAGCCTCGCCGGGCTGCGAGCCGCGGAGTTCCACGGTGATCTGACCGGCCGGTCCCGGCTGCACGCCGACGTCGGCATGGCCCTGGACGAGCGCGGCGACCATGCGTCCGCGCTGCACTACCTGGAGCGTGCGGTGGAGCTGGCGCAGGAGTCCGGCAGCCGTGCCACCCGCTACCTGGCGCTCTTCCGGCTCGCCATCGGGTACATGGGGACGGGCGCTCTGGAACGGGCCAGGGAGACGATGGAAGCGGCCCTGAGCGAGGCCCGGGAGCTGGGGGACATTCCCGCGCAGGCCCAGAACCTCAACAACCTCGGCCATGTGCTCAATCTGCTGGGCCGGCCCGGCGAGGCGCTCGACCGCGCCGAGCAGGCACGGTCGCTGACCGCGGACGCGCCGTCCTCGCACACGCATCTCGCCTCGCTGGTCACCACGGCCGACGCGCTGCATGCGCTCGGCAGGAAGGAGGAGGCGATCGCCTGCGCCAGGGAGGCGGTCAGGCTCGCCCGCGAGTACGGCAACCCGGCCTACGAGGCGCAGGCGCTGCACCTGATCGGGCAGTTCCAGAAGGACCTGGGCCGACCGGACGAGGCGGCGGAGACGCTGCGGCAGTCGCTGGACCTGCTGGCCCCGCTCGGACGTCCCGAGGCCCAGGCCATCAACGCCCTGCTCGCTCCGGACGGCGGAACCGCGCCCGGGGGTCAGCAGGCGATCGACGGCGCCGACGATTCGTGACCGGACCGGCCGGACTGCGCGGGTGAGTCCGAGATACCGGGCAGTCCCGGGTCCGACGCGGGCCCGCAGTGCGGGCAGCGACGGCACCCGGGTCCACCGGAACCGGCCACCAGTCGGCCGTCGGTGAGCTGGAGAACCTCGCCCCAGCCGCCGCAGAGCGGGCAGCCGTAGAGCGCATGGGCTGAGGGTGGGCATCGTCGGCACACGGCAGCACCTCGGTCGGGACGGGTCTCGGAGGGGTCGGTGGTGCGGGGGAGTGCCCGGCCCGCAGGGGGGCCGGGCCGGGCACAGGCGCACGCCGGGAACGGCGGCGCGACGGGTCGGTCCGGCGATGTCGGGTCCGGTCTAGAACGAGATGCGCGACATGGTCACTCCTCAGGTCTGGTGGGCGGATTGGATCGGGTGGCAGCAGGGGGCCGGCAGGCCGGTCAGCTGAGGCCGAGATCGGCCAGCGCGGTGGTCCAGTCGGTGGCTATCGCGTTCCGGGCCTGGGCGAGGGTGACGGTTCCGGCGCACACGGCCTTCTTGAGCTTGTTCTCGACCGAGTCCTTCCCGCTGGAACTGCCGCCGCTGGCGGCGGAGTGCGGCTCGGGCCACAGGTTCTTGGGGTCCTTCGGAGCGCCGCCCAGTTCGAGGGGGATGAAGTGGTCCTCCTCGTAGTCGGCCGTGGAGGTGTCGGCGTAGCCGTACTCGGCGATCTGAGTGATCTTCAGCGCGGTGGTGTAGGAGGAGGACGGGCGCACCGTGGCGGTCCAGCCGGACACGCAGATGGTGCTGCCGATCGTGCTCTGGGTGACGCTCGGGTTGAGCGCGCCCGGGGTGCAGACCGGGTCGGGCAGCGGGAGGTAGTCCTGCGAGCAGGTGGTGGCAGCGTGGGCGCTGCCGCCGGTGCCGAGGACGAGAACGGCGCCGCTGAGGGCGAGGGCCAGGCCTGACGCGGCTATGCGTCGGCGGGTTGCCTGCATGGTCACTCCATGGGGGGTAGATCCCGAAACTCCGCCGGGATGCATGTGCCTGACAGGTCGTTAGGCCGCCCCGTCCCCCGTCCCGGGCTTCCTGGGACAGAGCCTGGTGCGCCCCGCTAACGCCGCGCCGACGCGGCGCTAACGCCTGCGGCACCAGGACTCGTGAAAAACGCGTGACTGCCCGCCGACGGGGTCGGCGGGCAGTCACAGGCGGACGGGCTAGGGCCCGGCGTCGTTCAGCCGAGGTTGTCGGTGATGAAGTTGGCGCCGTCGTACGAGCCCCAGCCGGTCACCTCGTCGTAGCCGGTGTCCGCGCTGTAGGCGCCGTTGCTGCCGCTGGTGACGTCGTGGAAGTCGTTGCTGTAGTTCGAGCCCGTCGCGTCGGTGTAGATGGCCGAGTTGGCGTAGCCGAGGGACGACTCGCTGGAGGCGGCCGCGTAGTCGTCGTAGATGGCGGTGAAGGCGGCCCAGTTCGGCGCGGCGGCGCTGGTGCCGCCGAACTCCTGCCAGGAGCCGGCCTCGTAGATCGCCCAGCCGGTGCTCGGGTCGGCCACCGCGGCCACGTCCGGCACGGTGCGCTTGGATCCGCTGTTCACCGAGGACTGGTAGGACGGCGTGGCGTAGTAGGAGGAGACACCGCCGCCGCTGCCGGACCAGGCGGTCTCGTCGCTCCAGGCGTTGGACGAGGTCAGCGAGAGCGTGGTGCCGCCGACGCCGGTCACGTAGGGGTCGGCCGCCGGGAAGTCGACCGAGGTGCCGCCGTTGCCCGCGTCGTCCGAGCCGCTGTCGCCCGAGGCGGCGTAGACGGACTGGCCCTGGGCGGCGTCCTCCTTGTAGGTGGTGTTGTCGGCGCTGCGGTTGGCGGAGGTCATGGCCGCCTCGTTCTCACCCCAGCTGATCGAGACGATCGGCGCGGCCGAAGAGGCCAGCGCGGAGTACATGGCCTCGTCGCCGGCCACGGTGTTGGGGGCCTCGTAGACCTTGATCTTGGCGCCGGGGGCCAGGGCCTGGATGACCTCGATGTCGAGCTCGACCTCGTCCTTGCCGGAGCTGTCCGTGGTGCCGCCGCTGACCTTGACCACGGTGGGGGTGGAGGGGCTGAGCCCGAAGTGGCTGTCGTAGGCGGTGACGTCCGACTGGGTGAAGGTGGAGAACTCGACCAGCGAGATGGTCTGGCCGGTGCCGTCGTAGCCGCCGCTGACCAGGGAGGTCAGGTCGTAGGCCTTGCGCGCCTGAGTGGGCGTCAGACCCGAGATGGCGTGCGAGACGGCGTTCGGGGTGACCTTGCGCTGGGCGAAGTGCGTGTGCTGGGCGTGGTTGTTCAGGCCGGCCACGTCCACGACGTTCGCCGCGAGGGCGGCGGGCACCTTGGGGTCGGCGTCGTTGGCGTAGAAGGCCTGCTTGGTCTTCTTGTCGGTGAAGTTGACCAGGTTGACCCCGAAGGCCTTGCCGATCTGCCGGGCGGTGCCGGAGGCGGTCACCGACAGGTGCCCGCCGGTAACGGGGGCGACGGTGAGGCCCTGCGACTTGAGGTAGCCGGTCACCTGGGCCACGGAGGCGTCGGAGGCGCCGTAGCGGGCCGCGAACTGAGCGACCGTCAGGTAGTGCTTGTAGAGCTTGGACTTGGGGTCCGCGACCTGCTTCAGGAAGGCGTCCAGGCCCGCCTCGTTGCGCGCGGCCAGGCTCACGGTGACGGATATCCGCTGGGACGGGGCCACCGCGCCGTGGCGCACCGCCTGTTGGACAGCCGGGATCACATCGCCGTGCACCGCCACATTCGGGACCGGGGCGGCCTGGGCCGCGGGGGAGCCGAGGACGGCCAGGACGGGCAGCGGAGCCATGAGGGCGCCGAGGACCTTGAGACGACGAGCGGTCATGGGGTGTGTCCTCCAGGGGGAGAGGGCCCTGCTGAGCAGGGGGTGCGGCTCCCAACCTAGGAAGGCGTGGCCATGTCACATAAGCCGAGAAAACCCTTGCTCCCGGCGACCCCTCCCTTGCTCTCCATGCCCCGTCACTTGTCCGGGAATGTAGGGACCCCGATCGGCGGACGAGGGTTTGCCTGCGCCGTTCAGCCCGATAGCGTCTTGACCAGTTCGGTGCGCGACCGCACTCCGAGCTTCCGGTAGACCCGCGACAGGGAGGCCTCGACCGTCTTCACGCTGACGAAGCACGCCGCCGCTATCTCCCGGTTGGTGGAGCCCCCGGCGGCCAGCGCCGCGATCCGCTGCTCCGGAGCGGTGAGTGCGGAGACCTCCTCCGCCCGGCGGCCCGAACGCGGCACCCGGCCCTGTTCGATCCGCCCGAGCCAGGGGAGAGCCCCGGCGGTCCGGCACAGCTCCCAGGCCTCGTCGGTGGCCCGCCGGGCCGCGGCATGACGGCGTCGGCGGCGTTCCAGGTCGGCGAGGGCGACCAGGGCCCGGGCCAGTTCGAGCGGGATTGCCTCCTGCCGCAACCGGGCGATGGACGACTCCAAGAGGGCCGCGGCCTCGGTGAGTTGGCCCAGCGCCAGGCAGCGCAGCGCGGCGGAGCGCTGCAGGCAGGCCAGTACGCTGAGTCGGCCGAGCCGCCGAGCGGTGGCCGACACCTCCTCGATGAACTCCCCGGCCTCCGCCAGCGACCCCTCGCCGACCAGTGCCTCGGCGAGGTCGGGGTGCCAGCGCCCGATGCCGGGGTCCACGATGCCCATCGACTGCTCGACGGCCCGCACCTCGCGCAGGACCTCCGCGGCCCGTCCCGGCTCGTCCGCGAGCAGGTGCACCCGTCCCAGCACGGTCGTGTTCCAGAGGAACCAGAAGCGGTCGCCGTCCCGCTGCGCGTTCCGGGCGCCCTCCTCGGCGAGCTCCCGGGCCCGGTCCAGCGAGCCGTTGGTGGACTCGGCCGCGGCGGCCGCGTACGCCACCGGACCGTCCAGGCCGTCGATGTCCTTGCTCAGGGCGGCGGCGCGGCGGGCCGCGTCGAGCGCGCCCGCGCAGTCGCCGGCCCGGTTGCGGATGTCGGTGAGCAGGATCTGCGCCCGCAGCGCGTCCTCGACGCCCACCTGGTCGCCGAAGCGGTCCAGGGTCGCCAGGATCGACGCCTCCGCCTCGGCGAGCCGGTTCGCGTGCAGATGGAAGATCGCCTCGGTGGAGAGCGTCTCCCACAGCCGCAGATAGTCGATGCGGTGGTCCCGGGCGACGTCCAGCGCTTGCGCCAGCGTGGTCTCCGCGTCCTGGTCGCCGCCGAGGCGCTGCAGGTAGGCGAGCGAGGTCAGCGCCTCGACCCGGATCATCGCCGCGGTCTCGCCCGCGGACTCGGCCAACCCGGCCGCCCGGCGCGCCTCGACGGCCGCCTGCCCGACCCGTCCGGCCAGCAGGTCCCGGTCCGAGGCCCAGCACCGGAGCTCCGCCTCCAGGGCGGGGGAGCCGGCGGCTTCGACCAGCCCGTCGGCGATCAGCTGTCCCTCGCCCTCCAGCGCCTGGCCGGCACACATGAGCAGCAGGATCCGGGCCCGGACCCTGGTGGCAGGGTCGTCCTCCTCGTTCAGCACGCCCTGGGCCTCGCGCCGGGCGTCGTCCCAGAGCCCGGCGTCGCAGGCGTACTGGGCGCTGGCGATGCGCCGCTCCGCGCGCACCGGGCCGGCGTCGGCGGGGGTGCGGGCCAGGGCGAGGGCGGCCAGCTCCGCCGCGGTGACCGGAGCCCCGCGGCGCCGGGCCGAGGCGGCGGCGACGGCCAGGGTCAGGGCCACCCCCTCGTCCCTGGCCGGGTTGGCCAGCGCGAGGTGCCTGGCCCGCTCCACCGGTTCGGTCACGGCGGTGGCGAGCCGTGCGTGCGCGGCCCGGCGGGCCTGCCCGGACGCCTGGGCGTACACGGCTGACCTGATCAGCGGGTTGTCGAACTGGATCTGCCCGTCCAGGCCGATCCGCAGCAGCCCCAGGCGTTCGGCGGTCTCCAGGTGCACGGCGACCGATTCGTCCCCGGCGGTCGCGAGCAGGGTGAGGTCGGGGCGGGCCGCGGCGCTGGCCAGTACCAGGGCCTCGACCACCTCCTCGGGCACGGCGCGCAGACGGTCCAGCAGCAGGCCGCGCAGCGGCCCCGGGGCATCGGCCGGGACCCGGGTCCGGTCCTCGGCGGGCGGCAGTGAGCGCAGCAGCTCCAGCGCGTACAGCGGGTTTCCCTGGGTGACCTCGGCGATCTCCCGCACCGTCCCGGCCGGGACCGGCGCCCCGGCGCTCTGTTCGAGCAGCCGGGCCAGGTCGGCGGGGCCCATCTGCGGGACCGTCAGCTGCAGGCTCCCGGGCGGGCACAGGCCCGCGTGCGCGGACGGCTGCCCCTGCGGCACCCGCTCGCCGGCCAGCACCCGGAGGTCGAGACCGGCGGCGCGGCGCGACACGAACCCCAGGATCTGCGCCGTCGGCTCGTCCATCCACTGGATGTCGTCGACCACCAGCCACACCGGGCCCTCGGCGCAGAGCCCGCGCAGCAGGGTGAGCACCGCGAGGTGCACCCGTGCCCCGCCTGCCTCCGCCTCCGGGCCGTCGCCGCGCAGCAGGGCCGCGCGCAGCGCCTCCCGCTGCCCGGCGGGCAGGGCGCCGACCGCGTCGTCCGACACCGGTTCGAGCAGGTCGATCAGGCACATGAACGGCAGCGGGAGCTCGGCCTCCGCCGGGGAGCAGCGCAGCACCCGCACACCCTCGGCCAGTGCCTGCTGCACGAGTTGGTCCAGCAGGTGGGACTTCCCGATCCCGGTCGGGCCGGTGAGCAGCAGTCCGGGGGCGTCCCGCAGGCCGTCCAGGGCGGTGCGCCGGAGGTCGTCCCGGGCCGCGGACCCCAGGTTGTTATCGCTCACACGACGTCCCTTCAACCGACCACAGTGCTGATACCGGCCGGTATTGTGACACTTTCACATGTCGTGCATGAGTCCGCCCGCATTTCGGACCCCGGGGCGGGGTCAGCCCCAGGGCTGGGCGACGAGCCCCCTGGTGGCCACAATCAAACAAATCCAAGAGCCGGTTCGCCCATGCTGCAACATATATTGACTTTGCGTCAGCTGTGAGGTTGAGTTCCAGTCGCCTCGCACATGACAGGGCAGCATCGCCGACCCCGGTCGGCTGCTCTGACCAGAGGCTCCTCTCGGCATGTCCCCCACCCATGCACACCGAGGACGGAGACACTCATGCGTTCAAGAATCCCCAGGCGAATCCCCAGGCGCGTCGGCCGAAGGGCCCGCGGGCTGGTGGCCGTGCTGACCGCGGGCGCGGCGGCTCTGGCCGGTGCGCTGCTGCCGATGCCGCAGGCCCAGGCCGAGAGCAACGGCGTCGGCCTGACCCCGGTGCTGGGCTGGAGCAGCTGGAGCTATGTCCGCTACGCGCCGACCGCCGCCGTGATCGACGCCCAGGCCGACGCCATGAAGAGCAGCGGGCTGGCGGCCATCGGCTACCAGTACGTCAACATCGACGACTTCTACTACCAGTGCCCCGGCAGCCAGGGCCCGGCGGTGGACCAGTACGGCCGCTGGGCGACCGACACCACCAAGTTCCCCTCCTCGGGCTCCACCGACGGGATCGCCGTGGTCGCCGCCCATGTGCACGCCGACGGGCTGAAGTTCGGGATCTACGTCACCCCGGGCATCTCCAAGCAGGCCGTCGCCCAGAACACCCCCATCCAGGGCACGAGTTACCACGCGGACGACATCGCCACCACGAGCTCCGAGAGCAACTACAACTGCGGCGGCATGGTCGGCATCGACTACAGCAAGCCCGGCGCGCAGGCGTTCATCAACTCCTGGGCCAATGAGTTCGCCTCCTGGGGCGTCGACTACGTCAAGATCGACGGCGTCGGGACCGGCGACGTCGGCGACGTCACGGCCTGGTCGACCGCGCTCCAGCAGAGCGGCCGCCCGATCCACCTGGAGCTGTCCAACAACCTCGCCATCGGCAGCGCGGGCACCTGGGCGAAGTACTCCAACGGCTGGCGCACCGGCGGGGACGTCGAGTGCTACTGCGGCTCGAACGGCAGCAGCTTTCCGCTGACGGACTGGGGCAACATCCAGCAGCGCTACGCCCAGGTCGCGGCGTGGCAGCCCTACGGCGGCCCGGGGGCGTTCAACGACTACGACTCGATCGAGGTCGGCAACGGCTCCAACGACGGGCTGACCGCGCCGGAGCGGCAGTCGCAGCTCAGCCTCTGGGCGATGGCCGCCTCCCCGCTGATCCTGGGCACCGACCTGACCCACCTCGATGCCACCGACCTCGGCTACCTCAAGAACACGGCCGTGCTGGCCGTGGACCAGGACGCCATCGACGCCTCACGGATCGTCAGCAACGGCAACCAGCAGGTGTTCAGCAAGACCGAGTCGGACGGCAGCGTGATCATCGGGCTGTTCAACTACTCCGGCAGCAGCAGCCAGACCGTCAGCGTCAACCTGGCCGCCGCCGGGATCACCGGCTCGCCGACCGCCACCGACCTGTGGACCGGCTCCTCGATCGGCACCATCAGCGGCACCTACAGCGTCAACCTCGGCCCCGGAGCGGTCCAGCTGCTGCGCACCCCGCCCGGCACCAGCACCGCCACCGAGTACGTGAGCACCGCCTCCGGACGCTGCCTTGACGACCCCAACTCCAACACCACCCCGGGCACCCTCCAGGAGATCTGGGACTGCCACCACAGCCCCAACCAGGAGTGGACCTACTCCGGCGGGACGCTGCGCTCGCTCGGCCTGTGCCTGGACGCCTACAACCAGGGCACCACCTCCGGGACCAACGTCGACCTGTACACCTGCAACGGCCAGAGCAACCAGCAGTGGAACGTCAACGCCGACGGCACCATCACCGGCGTCCAGTCCGGCCTGTGCCTGGACGTCAAGGGCGGCGGCGCCAGCGCCAACGGCACCGGCGTCGAACTCTGGACCTGCAACGGCGGCTCCAACCAGAAATGGACGAAGGCCTGACGTCGCCCTGTCGTGGGCGAGCGGACCAGCACCCGGTCCGCTCGCCCGGCACCCGCGGACTAGGCTCGTGGTGATCCATCACTACCGAGCGGAGGGTCCACTGGTGGGCGGGGCAGTAACGGCGGTCAGCAGCAACGGGCAGTATTCGTTCACCAAGCCCAACCGGGCCAGCATCACCCTGCTTGCCGGGCTCGGCGTGGAGGGAGACATTCACGCCGGCGTCACGGTGAAGCACCGCTCGCGTGTCGCGCAGGACCCCACCCAGCCGAACCTGCGCCAGGTCCACCTCATCCACGAGGAACTCTTCGCCGAGGTCGGCGGGGAGGGGTTCGACGTGACGCCCGGCGATCTGGGCGAGAACATCACCACCAGCGGCATCGATCTGCTCGCCCTGCCCGTCGGGACCCTGCTGCGTGTCGGCGACAAGGCCGTCGTGGAGGTCACCGGCCTGCGCAATCCCTGCCTGCAGATCGACACCTTCCAGGACGGACTGCTGAAGCAGGTCGTCGGCCGGGACAAGGCCGGGAACATCGTGCGCCGGGCCGGAATCATGGGCGTGGTTCGGACGGGCGGCGTGGTCCGCCCCGGCGACACGATCACCGCGGAACTCCCGGACGAGCCCCACCGTCCGCTCGACCGGGTCTGACCTCGTCTCAGAGGATTGAAGGGACGATCGATGACGAACAGCCTGCTGCGCGCGCTCGGGATCACTGTGCCGGTCCTGGCCGCCCCGATGGCCGGCGGCGCGACCACGACCGCGCTGACCACCGCGGCGGCCCGCAGCGGCGGTCTCGGCTTCGTCCCCGCCGGCTACACCGACGCGCAGACCCTGGCCGAACGGATCGCCGCCGTCCGGGCCCACGGGGTCCCTTTCGGGGTCAACCTCTTCGCCCCCAACCCGCTGCCGGTGGAGCGTGGTGCGTTCCGCCGGTACCGCGCCCTCATCCAGCCCGAGGCCGACCACTAGGGCCTGGACCTCGGAGAAGGACCGGTCGAGGACGACGACGCCTTCGAGGAGAAGATCGACCGGCTCACCGCCGACCCCGTCGCCCTGGTCAGTTTCACTTTCGGCATCCCCGGGCCCGCCGTGACGGCGAGGCTGCGACGCGCGGGAACCCTGGTGGCGCAGACCGTCACCAACCTGGACGAGGCCCGCGCCGCGGTCGAGGCCGGGGCGGACGTGCTGGTGGTGCAGGGCGCCGCCGCCGGTGGCCACAGCGGCACGCTGACTCCGAAGCTGCCGCTGACCGAGGCGCCGATCGCCGACCTGGTCGCGCTGATCGCCCACAGCGTCGACCGTCCGCTGATCGCCGCCGGCGGCCTGGCTACGGCCGGCGACGTGGCCCGGGTCATGGCCGCCGGTGCGCGGGCGGCCATGGTCGGCACCGTGCTGCTGCGCACCGACGAGAGCGGCGCCTCGCCCGTCCATCAGGCCGCCCTTGCCGACCCGCAGGGGCGGGGCACCGTGCTGACGCGGGCCTTCACCGGCCGCCCCGCCCGCGCCCTGCGCAACCGCTTCACGGACCTCTTCGACGACCGCGCCCCGTACGGCTACCCGGCACTGCACCACCTGACGAGCCCGCTGCGCAAGGCCGCCGCGGCTGCGGGCGACCCCGGCGCGGTGCACCTGTGGGCCGGCACCGGCCACCGCGAAGCACGTCGCGAGCCTGCCGAACAGACGCTGACCCGGCTGGCCGCGCAACTCTGACACCGTCTCGCGCACCCCGGGCACCTTTGGGACTGTCAGTTCGGGGCGCCGAACCAGGTGGTGAGGGCCTGGTCAAGTCCTTCGACCGGGTCCGCGTCCGTCGCCGCCGCCCAGGCGACGTAACCGTCGGGCCTGATCAGCAGAGCAGCCGCGGGCGGCTCGTCGCAGTCGGCGGTGACGACGTTGACCCGGTCCTTCCAGCCGGACCCGGCGCCGGCGAAGGCACCCGTCCCGGTGAGATCGAGCAGGACGCCCCGGGCAGGGTGCAGCAGTTCCGCCACGCCGGTGGTCCCGGAGGAGGTGGTGAGGGTGAGATCGGGTGCCCACCGGCCGGCCAGGGGGTGCGGATCAGCCACGCCCATGTCGTGGCAGGTGTCGAGCGCGTACATCAGGTTGAGCAGATGGCGCAGCGGCTGCTCGTACTGGAACAGCTGCCCGAGGACCTCACGGAGGGCGGCGACCCGGGCGTCTCCGCCCGCGCCCATCAGCGCGCCCTGGGCCCGGGTGTGCAGCAGGACGCGTTCGCCTTCCGCGTGCCGCTCGGTGTGGTAGCTGTCGAGCAGCGCGGGCGGCGCCCAGCCGGCGACCACGGCACCCAGCTTCCAGCCCAGGTTGAAGGCGTCCTGCAGACCGGTGTTCAGCCCCGGTCCGCCGGCGGGCAGGTGGATGTGGGCTGCGTCGCCGGCCAGCAGGACGCGTCCGCTGCGGTACCGCGCCGCCTGGCGGCTGGAGTCGGTGAACCGCGAGAGCCACCGCGTGCCGCTGATCGGCAGGTCGGCGCCGCCGTTCGCCCTGCGGATCGCGGCGCGGAGCTCGTCCAGCGTCATCGGGGCGTCGCGGTCCAGGTCGGCGGGGTAGGGCTCGGTGACGATCACCCGGTAGTACCCCGCTCCGAGCGGGATCAGCGGGACCCGCACATCGGGAAGGTCCCGAGGCGTCAGATCGCCTTCGAGCGTGACGTCCCCCAGCCGCAGCAGGAATGTGGGCGGGATGCCGGGGAACCCGATCTCCGCCTGCTTGCGGACGACGCTCGTGCCGCCGTCGCAGCCGACGGTGTAACGGGCCCGGAGCCCGTAGGGGCCCTGCGGACCCTGGACCTCGACGCTCACCCTGGCGTCGTCCTGCCGCAGCGCGGTGACCTCGTGGCCGCGCCTGATCTCCACGCCGAGGTCGCGTGCCCATTCGTTCAGCAGTTCCTCGGTGGCCGCCTGTTGGATGAACAGCCCGCGCAGGCCGAGGTTGTCCACCTTCCCCGCGTCCAGGGGGATGAGGGCGAAGTGCGCGGAGTTCGGGAACGCGACGGCGGCGCGTTCCCGGAACCGGTCGAGCCGGCCCCGATGGTCGAGCGAGTCCACCGACCGTCCGATCAGGCCGAGCGCCTTGGACAGGCCGGTGGGTTCGACGAGCCGCTCCAGCACGACCGGACGCACCCCGGCCAGTCGCAGTTCGCAGGCGAGCACGAGTCCGGTCGGACCGGCTCCGACGATGACGACATCAGCATCCACGTGGCAGTCCCCTTGACGGCTCGGGTCGGACGCGTGCGGCGTGTGCCATCGCACCGTAGACCTGTCGCCACGGCGCCAACAAGCGGTCCGATCCGGACGGCCCCTGGTCTGTGATGATCCGTCACATGCCGTTCTCCGGTTGCCGGTCAGGGAATCGCAGGCTCCGGGGCGAGCGCGAGGGCGCGCTGGAGGAAGTCGCCTGCGGCGTCCATCGCGGCGTCCGCCTGGTCCAGTCGGCCGGTGCCGGCGAAGCGCTGGAAGACGTGCGGGAGTCCGGGGCCGATCTGGACGTCGACCGCGACGTCGAAGGCGGCGGCGCGGGCGGCCAGTGCGATCGCGTCGTCGAGGAGAATCTCGTGCGAGCCGACCTGGATCAGCAGCGGGGGCAGGCCGCGGAGGTCGGCCGTGAGGCCGGGGCTGGCGAGGGCGGACCGGGGGTCGGCGGAGCCGAGGTAGTCGGCGGCTGCGTTGACGAGGATGTCCGCGGTGAGGATGAGGTCGTCGTGGGCCCTGCCGGTGATGGAGGCTCCGGCGAGGGTGAGGTCGGTCCAGGGGGAGAAGGCCACCGCGGCCGACGGCAGCGGCAGCCCGGCGTCCCGCGCGGCGATCAGGGCCGCCACCGCGAGGCCGCCGCCCGCCGAGTCGCCCGCGAAGGCAATCCGCGACGGCGGCACTCCGTCGTCGAGCAGGGCGCGGTAGGCGGCCAGCGCGTCCTCCACCGCCGCGGGGAAGGGGTGCTCGGGCGCCAGCCGGTATCCGACCGAGATGCCCCGTCCTCCCGCGCGGGCCGCCAGGCCCGCCGCGAGTGCGACTCCGGTCGCAGCAGTGCCGAGCACGTAGCCGCCGCCGTGGAAGTACAGGACGACCGGCTCCGAGGAACCGGAGGAAATGGAGGAGCCGGTGAGGACGACCGGCACGCCGCCGAGTTGGCCGTCGGCGGTCGTGGTGCCCTTCGGAAGCGGGGTGGACTCCCGCATCGCGTCGAACAGTCGCCGCTGCTCGGTCAGGTCGGCGGCGAGGTCGAGCACGGGGCGGTTGCGCAACATGTACTGAACGGCTTCGAGCTGTGTCTGCGTCATGCGCTTACCGTGCTACCACGGTGCCGCCGTGTGAATCGGACGCGATTCCCTAGGACCAGCCGTCCTAGGCCGAGCCGCCCGGAAGCCCCCGAAACGGCCGACTGACGTCGCATGATGGGACGCATGGACATGGACCGCCGTCAGCTCGCCGACTTCCTGCGCAAGTCGCGCCACCGGCTTCAGCCCCGCGAGGCCGACCTGCCGCAGGGGCGGTACCGGCGGACGCCGGGGCTGCGGCGGGAGGAGGTCGCGCTGCTCGCCGGGATGTCGGCGGACTACGTGATGCGGCTCGAACAGGCGCGCAGCCCGCAGCCGTCGACGCAGATCCTGGCCGCCCTGGCCCGGGCGCTGCGGCTGACCGAGGACGAGCGGGACCACCTGTACCTGCTGGCGGGCTACCCGCCGCCGGTGGGACGGCTGGCCGGGACGCATGTGCGGCCGAGCATGTTGTACCTGCTGGACCACCTGCGGGAGACCCCTGCCCAGCTGGTCGGGGACCTCGGCGACCTATTGGCGATGAACGCGCTGGCCGAGGCGCTGTTCGGCTGCGTGTGCACGGTCGAGGGGCCGGACCGCAACGTCGTGTGGCGCTGGTTCACCGACCCGGCCGTCCGCGAGGCGTACCCGCCCGAGGAGCACGACCAGCACAGCCGCGAGGCTGTCGCCGATCTGCGCGCGGCCGTCGCCCGCCGGGGTACCGACGAGGTGTCGGCCGCCCTGCTCAGACGGTTGCGCGGAGCGAGCGCGGAGTTCTGCCGGCTCTGGGATGCGCACGAGGTCGGCGTGCGGCGCCGCGGCCGGATGCGGGTACTGCACCCGGAGATCGGCGCGATCGTCTTCGACTCCGAGGTCCTGCTGACCCCGGCCGAGGACCAGCGCCTGTTCGTCTTCACCCCGCCGCCCGGCTCGTCCGGCCTGGACGCACTCGACCTGCTCGCCCTGCTCGGTCCGGCGACGGCGCACCGCAGCCACCGGTGAGCTACGGGGAGCCCGGTGTGACGAGGCCGGTTTCGTACGCGGCCACGACGGCCTGGGCCCGGTCCCGCAGGTCGAGCTTGGCCAGGATCCGGCCGACGTACGTCTTGGTGGTCTGCTCGGCGATGACCAGCGCACTGCTGATCTCGGTGTTGGACAGGCCGCGGGCGATCAGTCGCAGCACCTCGGTCTCGCGCCGGGTGAGTACGCCGAGCGCGGGCGCGGGGGGCTGGTCCGGGCGTGGCAGCCGGGCGAAGTCGGCGATCAGACGCCGGGTCACCGACGGGGCGAGCAGCGCCTCACCGCCGGCTACCACCCGGACCGCCTGCACCAGTTCGGCGGCGGTGGCGTCCTTGAGCAGGAAGCCGCTGGCCCCGGCCCGCAGCGCCTCGTACACATAGTCGTCCAGGTCGAAGGTGGTGAGCATCAGCACCCGCGGCCGATCCTGCTCCGTCGCGCCGTACAGGATCTCCCTGGCGGCCTGGAGTCCGTCCATGACCGGCATCCGCACGTCCATGAGCACGACGTCGGGCGACAGCAGGCGCGCCTGGGACACCGCCTCGGCGCCGTCGGCGGCCTGGCCCACGACCTGCAGGTCCGGCTGGGCGGCGAGCACCGCGGCGAAGCCCTCGCGCACCATGGCCTGGTCGTCCGCGACCAGGCAGCGCGTGCTGCCGGGGCCGGCGGCGCTCATGGGGTCTCGCCCAGTGGGAGCACTGCGGACACCAGGAAGCCGCCGGCCGCTGTCGGTCCGGCCGACAGCGACCCGCCGAGCAGCGCTACCCGCTCGTGCATTCCGCTCAGGCCATGGCCGCATCCGCGCTCTCGTCCCGCTCGGGCGGCGGCACTGCCCGGGCCGTTGGCGACCCGGAGCTGGACGGCGCGTGCGTCGTGATCCACCGACACCGTGACCGCTGCGCCCGGGGCGTGCCGGCTCGCGTTGGACAGCGACTCCTGCACGATCCGGTAGGCGCACACCCCGATGCCGGCGGGCACCTTGCCGAATTCGGCGGGCACCGACAGTTCGACCTCCACGCCCGCGCGCCGGGCGGCGTCGATGAGCGTGGGCAGTTCGGCCAGCTGCGGCTGCGGCGCGAGCCCGGCCGGCTGGTCCTGGCGCAGCACGCCGAGCAGCCGGCGCATCTCCGTCAGCGCCTCGCGGGCCACCTCGCTCATCGAGCTGAACTCGGCGCGGACTGATTCCGGCAGCTCGCCCAGTCGATAGGGCGCGGTCTCGGCCTGGACGGCGATCAGCGACAGGTGATGGGCGACCACATCGTGCAGCTCCCTGGCGATCCGGGTGCGCTCTTCGAGCACCGCGCGCCGCGCCTGTTCGGTGTCGGTGCGGACGGTCTGCGCGGCCAGCGCGCGCTGGGTGCGCAGTCGGGAGCCGACGCTGTCCACCGCGATCGCCACGGCGGTGAAGATCGCCGTTGCGGCAGCCGGGCCGTGAAGATTCGGAATGTCCTTCACCAGCCACCCGACCCAGGGGATGAGCGTGAGCGACCACATCCACCCCACGGCCGCCCGCCGCTGCCGGACCGCCGCCAGGCAGAAGACCCCGAGCATCACGAGCACCTGCGGCGGCCCCCACGGCCAGCCGCCCCACCAGGCGGCGGGCAGCAGCGGCGACAGCAGCAGGACCAGCCATCCGACCCGCCAGGCCGCCATCGGGTACGTCACCGCGAGCGGCAGCGGCAGCACCGCCGCGATGGCGAGCAGCACCTGCCAGGCGCCGGGCGGCGACTGGGCGCCGTCGGCGGCCGCCTGGTTCACCTGGGTCGCATTGACGAGGCACAGCGCCAGCGTCGCCGCGCCCAGCGCGGCGTACTCCGCCCGGCGCTGCTGCTGCGAGGGCCGGCGCCATGCCGGGGCCGGATCGGGTCCGGTCAGCACCTGGACGAGGGCGTGCCGGGCCGCCGACGCGATCGCTGTCAGCCGTTTCACGGTCACAGCGTAGGCGGCCGGGGCCGCCCGGCCATCACTCCTGAACGGTCATACCCGGGTATGACTTCGGCCGTTCCCGGGGCGGACCGCCCACCCTGGTAGCACCGCGTATCGCGCTCCCCGGTGTGACGACCCGGCACGGCCCGGCGGGCAGCCTTGAGCCCATCACCGGTCCAGCAGGGAACCGGATCCGGTAGGGGAGGAGTGCGATGAACATCGAGATGACCGGCCTGACCCGGCGCTTCGGCGCGGTCGCGGCGGTGGCCGGGGTGGATCTGCAGGTGGGGCCGGGGGTGTTCGGGCTGTTGGGGCCGAACGGCGCGGGCAAGACCTCGCTGCTGCGGATGACGGCGACGGCGATGTCGCCGTCCTCGGGCGACCTGCGGCTGCTCGGCCGTGATCCGGGCCGCTACGGCCCGCGTCGCGAGATCAGGCGCAGACTCGGCTACCTGCCGCAGAACCCCGGCTACTACCCGGGGTTCACCGTGGCCGAGTACGTCGAGTACTTCGCGCTGCTCAAGGAGGTGCCGCCGGCCCGGATCCGTGTCGCCGTCGCGACCGCGATCGACAGGGTCGAACTCGGCGACCGCAGGAAGGCCCGGCTGCGCACCCTGTCCGGCGGCATGCTGCGCCGGGTCGGCATCGCGCAGGCCATCGTCAACGAGCCGGAGCTGCTGCTGTTCGACGAGCCGACCGCGGGCCTCGACCCGCAGCAACGCGTGACGTTCCGTGCGCTGCTGCGGGACCTGGGGCAGCGCGCGACCGTGGTGGTGAGCACCCATCTGGTCGAGGACGTCGCGACCGCCTGCGCCCGGGTCGCGTTGATGGACGGGGGCAGGATCGTCTTCCACGGCACGCCGGACGGCCTCGCGGCCCGCGGCGAGGGACAGGACGCCGGGGACACCCCGATCGAGCGCGGGTACAGCGCCGTCCTCACGCAGGCGCGGTCATGAGCGCGGCGACGACGGCCCCCGCAGCTGCCCGGCTTCGGCCCGCCGGGGCCCGGGGGCCGGCGGTGCTGCGGCTGCTGCGGTTGGAACTGCGCCACAACGCGATGGCGTGGCTGCTGCCGGTGGCGATCGGGCTGTTCTGGCTCACCACGTACCGCAAGGACATGGCCATGCTGCCGCTGTGGAGCCTGCGCGCGGCCGGACTGCAGAGCGGCGCGGTGCTCGACTTCGCCGTACCGGTGACCGGAGCCGCGGCCTGGATGGGGTCGCGGGAGGCCCGGCGCCGGGTCGCCGAGCAGGTGACGACCACCGCCCGGCCGCGCTGGGCGCGGCTGCTCGCCCCCTGGGCCGCCACCACGATCTGGGCCATGGCGGCCTACCTGGGCTGCGTGGCCGTGCTGTACGGGGTGACGGAGCATCAGGCGAGCTGGGGCGGCCCGCTGTGGTGGCCGGCCGTGGTCGGCGCCGCGAGCCTGCCCGCGTTCTCGGCCCTCGGCTTCGCCATCGGCACCTTCCTGGCCAGCCGCTTCACCGCGCCGCCGGCGGCCATCGCCTCGTTCTTCCTCCTCGCGCTCAGCACCCAGCCGATCCACGGCAGCCAGTCCGCCTGGCAGATCTCTCCCGTCGTCACGGGGCCCTGGGACCTGGGCCCGCAGGCGGGCGGGGCGACCTTCTACCCGTTCGTTCCCGACCTGCCCATCGCTCAGGTGATGTTCCTCGTCGGGGTCACCGCCGCGCTGCTCGGTGGACTCGCGCTGCCCGCAGGCTGGGCGCGCCGGTCGGTGCGGGTGGCCGCGGCCGGCCTCACCGGGGCCGGTCTGCTGGCGGCCGGGACCGCGGTCGTGCTGGCCGGGACCGGCACCATGGACGGGCAGGGCATGATCGACATCCCGGCGCTGCACAACGCCGCCGACGATCAGCCGCTCCGGTTCACGCCGGTATGCAGCGACACGGCGATCCCGATCTGCCTCAATCCCGCCTACGCCGCCGACCTGCCCCTCGCGACGAACGCCCTGGCCCCCCTGCTCGACCAACTGGCCGGCCTGCCGGGCGCGCCGTCCCGAATCCTCCAAGTGGCCGTCAGCTACCGGCAGGACACCGCCAACGGCATCAGCATCCGGCCGGGCGCACCGGGAGTCAATGGCACTCCGGGAGTGGTCCCCCTGGTGCTTCCCGATCAGCAGCCGGGTCCCTCCATGACGGTCGAACAGTTGGCAGGCCGGATAGAGGGTCAGGTGGCTGAGTCGTACGGCCCGAACCTGGTCGCCCGTCTCGTCGACTACCAGCCCGGCGAATCCCAGGCACAGGATGCGGTGGCCAAGGCGCTGCTGCTGGTGGCGGCACGGCAAGCGGGCCCCGCGGCCCAGGCGCCGTCCACAGGACCGGGCCAACCGGACCCGAACCCGTGGCCGGACCTGACGCCGGGGACTGCGGCCTACGCGGCGGCCGAACGCTTCGCCGCGCTGCCGGCCCCCGCGCGGCACGCCTGGCTGGTGCAGCACCTGGCGGCGCTGCGCGCGGGCCGGATCACCCTGGCGCAGATCCCGTGACCGGCGTCCGGCTGGTGCGGCTGTACGCCGTGGGCCGCAGAGTCCCGATGGCCCTGCTGGCGATCGCGGCCTGCGCCGTCGGGCTGCGGCTCACACTCCTCGGGCACTGGGACGCGTACGGCGCGCTGCAACTGCCGCTGATCTTCGAGGCCGCCGCCGCGGTGAGCATCGCGGCCACCGCGCCGAGCCCGCTCGGCGAGCCGGAACGCGTGGCCGGCCGGTGGCTCCCGTACCTGCGGATGGCCGTCACGGTCGCGCTGACCGTGACGGCGATCGCCCTGCTGGCCGCGGCCGGAACCGGCGGGCACCTCGCCGGCGGCACGCTCGACGTGCTGCGCAACGTCGCCGGGATCACCGGCATCGGCCTGCTGTGCGCCGCGGCTCTCGACGGCGGCCTGTCCTGGACCGGGCCGACGGGATATCTGGTCGCAGCGGTGTACGCGCTCTACACGCAGTGGCATCCACCCGCGCAGACCACCCCGTGGCTCTGGCCCGCCCGCCCGCCGCACGACCTGGGCGGTGCCCTGTGCGCCGGACTGGTGTTCGTCTGCGGGGTCGCGGCTGTCACCCTGCGCGGTGCCCGGGACCGCTCCGGCGATCCCTGACCGGGTTACGCCGGCGCCAGCAGCATGCCCCTGAGCGTCGCGGTGAGGATGCGGGCGAGGCGGGGTTCGACCTCGACGACGGCGTGGGCCAGCCGGGGGTCGCTGCGGTAGAGCGCGGCGATCTCCGGGCCTGGCGTCGCTATCTGCCAGAACGCACCGGCGAGGGAGACCGCGGTGGCGATCAGGTCGAGGCCGTCGCCGCAGTCCAGGGCGGGGAGCCGCTCGTCGAGCGCCGCGAAGATGGACTGGCGGGCGGCGAGCGTGGCCAGTTTGAAGTCGCGCACCGCGTCGACCGAGACGTTGCGCTCCAGGTTGAGCGGCGCCTGGGCGAGCAGGTCGCAGAACATTCCGCGCTGCGCGAGCGAGGCCGCGAAGGCCTGAGCCACAGCCGCCGGATCGGGCTCGGCGATCTCCCGGAGCCTGGCGGCCAGGGCGATGGACCACTCCTGCCAGCCTTCGGCCGTCAGCCGCAGGAAGATCTGCTCGCGCGTCTCGAAGTACCGCAGCAGCGCCGACTTGTGCATCCCCGTCCTGGCGGCGATGTCCGTCAGGGTGACCTGCCTGATGCCCTGCTCGGCCCCCAGCGCCCGGGCCGCGTCGAGGATGGCGGCCTCGCGCTGCCGCTTGGCCTCGGGTGAGCGTGCGCGCTGAAACTGGTCCATGGCCCGATGGTAGCGCAACGGGGTTGCGCTATTAGTGCAACAGTGTTTTGCTAAATGCATGCAACAGATCTGGTTCATCACCGGCTCATCGCGCGGCCTGGGCCGCGCTCTCGTCCGCGCCGCCCTCGAAGCCGGCGACCTCGTCGCCGCGACGGCCCGGCGCCCCGAGCAGCTGGCCGACCTGGTCGCGGAATTCGGCGACCGGGTTCAGCCCATCCGACTCGACGTGACCGACCCCGCGGCCGCGCGCTCGGCCCTCGCCGAGGCACGGGAGCGCTTCGGCCGCATCGACGTGCTGGTCAACAACGCCGGCTACGCCAATGTCGCGCCCATCGAGACCGTGAGCGACGACGACTTCCGGGCGCAGTTCGAGACCAACTTCTGGGGCGTGTACAACGTCACCAAGGCGGCCGTGCCGATCCTGCGCGAACAGAAGGGAGGGCTGGTCATCCAGGTCTCCTCGATGGGCGGCCGGGTCGGCGGCTCCCCGGGAATCGCCTCGTACCAGGCGGCCAAGTTCGCCATCGACGGCTTCAGCCGGGTGCTGCGCACCGAGACCGCGCCCTTCGGGGTCAAGGTGCTGGTCGTCGAGCCGAGCGGGTTCCGGACCGACTGGGCGGGCTCCTCGATGGCCGTCCACGACATCCCGCCGGCCTACGCCGAAACGGTCGGCGCCATGAACACCCGCGTCCGCCAGTCCACCGACGGAGCGGCGGGGGATCCGGTCCGGGCCGCGGAGATCCTGGTGGCGGTGGCCAAGCGGCACGACATCCCGGACCACCTGCCGCTCGGGGTGACCGCGGCCGAGGGCTCTGTCCAGCTCGACCAGCGGCTGCTGCAGGACGACCTGAAGTGGCGCGAGGTCAGCCGCTCCGCGGACTTCGCCGAGCCCTACCCCGCCATGTTCCCGCCGGACCAGCGGTCGTAGAGCCACGATTCCGGACATGGCTGCGGCCTCTCCTTCCGACTCCGGAGGGAGAGGCCGCAGCCGCGGAGCGCTCAGGCCTTCTGGAGGCCGGCCTGGACGTCCTCGAAGCTCATCACGGGAGTGAAGGCCACCTTGGCTCCGAGCGCCTGGAAGAACGGCTCGGCCACGGAGGGAATGTCGGACGGGTCCTTCAGGTCGAACACGATGTATCCGGTGCGCAGGCCGTCCTTCGCGCCGAAGTACGCGGCCTCCGGGTGGAGGTCCCCCAGTGCCGACTTCATGATCGTCGCCAGCGACTGGTCCTTGATCGCCTTGTTCGCCAGCTCGGTGTCCATCTGGACCGTCAAGAGCATCCTCATGGCTTTTCTCACTCTCGCTCTCCATCTCCGGCCGGTGCGTGACGCACCGCACTCACCGTCGATCGTCGTCGTGGTCAGGGACTCCCGCACCCGGGGGCGGCCGGTCGGGGCAGTGGCTGCGAGCGCTCGAACCGGCTGAGTGGCCCGGCGGCTCGCGCAGTGACAGGCTGGATGGATCAGCCACAAACCTGTTCGATTTGGAAGGTGGCGAAACGCCATGGCTGAACATCCGCACGCAGCACTCGTGCGCAAGGGGTACGACGCGTTCTCTCGGGGCGATATGGACACCCTCAGGACGATCCTGACGGCCGACTGCACCCACCACGTTCCCGGGAACCACCGACTGTCCGGTGACTTCAAGGGTGTGGACGCGGTCCTCGGCTACTACGGGCAGCTGTTCGCGGCGACCAACGGGACGCTCAGGGCCGAGCTGCGCAACCTCTTCGTCGACGGACGGGGCCATGTGATGGCCGTGCACCGGATCACCGCCGAGCAGGCCGGCAAGAAGCTCGACATGGCGGGCGGCATCGTGTTCCGCATCGTCGGCGAGAAGGCCACCGACCTCGACGAGTGCGTGGAGGACATCGCCGCCGCGGACGAGTTCTGGGCCTGAGGCCACGGCGCGAGCGGCGCCTCGTCAGAGCCAGCCGCGCTGGGCGGCCAGCGCGGCGGCCTGGAAGCGGGTGGAGGCGCCGAGTTCGGTCATCAGCCGGTGGATCCGGCGTTGCGTGGTGCGCTGGCTCCAGCCCTGGGTGCGGGCGATTGCGGCGTCCGTGTTGCCCACGGTGAGCAGCACCAGCAGCGCACGGGTCTCGGCGTCGGGCTGTCCGGAGCGTTCGGCGAGGGGGCTGGTGTCCTTCAGGGGTACGGCGTGCTCCCACTCGGCCTCGAAGAGCGCCTCCAGTGCGGCGAGCATCGGCGAGTGGTGGATGAGGTAGGCCGCCGAGTGGCCGCCGGGCGCGAGGCTGAAGGGGATGATCGCCGCCTGGCTGTCCTGGATCACCAGCTTGAGCGGCAACTCGGTGCGCACCCGGGCCTGTTCGCCGGTCCGTATGCTCGGCAGGATGTCCGCGGTCAGCCGCCCGGGCCAGGCCACCGCGGCCCGGTCGTAGATCACCCGGTGGGTCACCCCGGTGCGCCGGCGCCGTACCTGGTCCTCCAGATTGCTGCCCGGGCGGTCGATGTAGGGGGGCCGGTCGAAGGCGCGGACCTGCTGCTGGGAACCGGTGGTGAGCCGGTGCACCGCCGCGCTGATCTCCTTCCAGTCGGTCAGGAGTTCCACCGCGATGTCCGGCCTGCTGATCCGGTGGGCCTCGCGGTGCGTCTCGACGAGCTGCTGCACCAGTGAACGGGCCGCGTCGAGCCGGTGCTCGCGCTCCTGGATCAGGGCGGTGACGGCGATGTCCGGGGCGGCCGCGGTGAAGTGCGGCGGCCGCCCCGCCGACCTGGTCGCCAGGCCGTCCCTGACCAGGCCGGACAGCAGCCGTCCGGTGGTTCCCACCGACAGCGCGCAGGTCTCGGCGAGCGCGGAGGCGGTGCTGCGGGGCAGCCCGACCAGGGCCGTGTAGACGAGTTGTGTTTCCTTACTGAGTCCCAGGACGTCAAGTTCCATGTTCACTCCGGTCGTTCCTGGCCACCTCCCGCCACTTGGCGCAAGTAGGCCACTTCCGCAACCTTGTGCCACCTGTGCAGCGGTTGAGATCTTCACGTGGAGACCCGGGAGTTGTCCTGTGTCTGCCCCTCCCCGGAAGGTATCCCATGCCGCGTGTCCACCCATCGGGCAGCAGTCTGGTCCGCGTCGCCGTCGTCCTCGCTCTCGCGGTGGCGTCCACCGCGGCCGCGGAGCCCGCGAGCGGTGCGCCCCCGTCGGCGCGTACGCCCCTGGACGCGACTGCGGCCGGGCAGTCGGCGCCCGTGCCGGTGAAGGAGCGTCAGGGCGTGGTCCCCGGCCAGGTCCTGGTCACTCTCGACCAGGGGACTTCGGTCACCGGCCAAATGGTGCCGGGCACCCGGCTGGCGGCCCGCACCCCGCACACCAGCAGCCCCGCTCTGGACGCCAAACTCCGTACGGTGGGGGCCACTTCACTGCATCCGCTGGTGCAGCAGGCGGTCCCCGGCCTGGAGCGCAGCTATGTCGTGCAGACCACCCAGCGTGACTCGGCGGCGGTGGCCCGCGCCCTGCAGGGCACGCCCGGCATCGCCACCGCCGAGCCCGACCGCTACGTGAACACCATGAACACCGGGGCGGTGCCGCTGCCGGCGGCGGCGCAGAGCACATTCCCGAAGGTGATGCCCCGCACCCTCGCGACTGAGCCCGGCGGTGTTCCCGCCAACGACGCCCTCACCGACTCCTCGCAGTCCTTCCTCAACGCGGGCGGCGTGGACGCGGTCGGCGCCTTCTCGCTGCTGCAGGGCCGCTACGGTCAGCAGCCCGGCGCCGGCGAGACCATCACCAATGTGTCGATCGGCGACCTCACCGACCAGTCGATGGCCGACGCCGGCGACACCTATGTGCAGGGCAACGGCCCCACGACCGTGCTCCGGGGCGGACAGCGCTACCTCGACCTGCCGTCGATGCCGCTGATCCCCGCCTATGTGGCGAAGGACTCCGGCGGCCTGGACGGCGCCGCGTCCACCGAGGGCCAGGACCCCTCCCTGGGCGAGGTCATGCTGGACTTCGGCGTGATGGCGCCGCTGGCCCACGACCGGCAGCGCCCCGGCGCGACCGGCAGCGGCTACACGGACCTGCTCGGCATCGCGCCCGGCGCCGACTACCGCCTGGTCGTGCCGGAGCAGCCGACCACCGACCGGATCGCCGGCGCGCTGCTCGCCGCCGCGCGCCAGTCACCGCGACCCGACGTGATCACCGCCAGCCTGGGCTTCGGCACCGACAGCGAGGGCTTCCCCGGCCGCTACCTGGAGGACGATCCGGTCATCCGCTCGGTCGTCACGTCCATCGTGCGCGCCGGGATCGTGGTGACCGTCTCCTCCAACGACGGCACCCGCCTCTACACCCCGGCGTCGGTGGGCCCCGACGGCGGCAGCACCCCGACCGACCTGGCGTCCGACTCCCGCCGGGCCACCGTGATCGACGACGACGCGGAGTCCACCACGCCCTCGCTGGTGCCGGACAGCGGCGCGATAGCCGCAGGCGGCAGCACCCTGGACGACACGCTGGCCGCCGGAACCGGCGGTGACGCCACCACCGCCGAGACCCGGATCAGCGGCTTCGGCAGCTTCTCCTCCGGCTTCGGCAGCCGGGTGGACCTCTCCGCGCCCAGCGACAACGTCATCGCCTTCTCCCACACCGGCCAGGGCGGCCCGCAGGACGTGAACGTCTCCCTCAACGGCGGTACGTCCGCCGCCGCTCCGGAGATCGCCGCTGCCGCGGCCGTGGTGCTCCAGGCCGGACGGCTCGGCGGCCACCGGCTGACCCCCGGTCAGGTCCGGGACCTCCTTGAGCAGACCGGTCGCAGCGTGTCCACCCCGGCACAGATCGACCGGACCCTGCACGTCGGCCCGCAGATCGACGTGACGGCCGCCGTGCAGAAGGCGCTCGGCCGGAGGAACACCGGCGCGCCCGCGCTGGTCCGGCTGTCCGTGGCCCACCGCGTCACCATCGGCGACCTGGGCGGCGCCTTCCTGGAGACCACCGACCCGAACCGCATCGACCTGGGCGACCGCGCCTCGGGAGGCACCGGCGAGGGCCTGGTCGGTCCGGTCACCTTCGCCGGCGACGTCACCGGCGTGACCGGCCGCGCGCAGTACATCCTCACCGTCGGCTCCACCGTGTTCCGGTCCGGCACGCCCGCGATCCGGGTGACGCCGACCCAACTCCTCACCGCCGCCGGGCTCCCGGTCACCGCCACCGCGGACCGGAGCCTCACCGTCAGCTACCGGGTCGTGGTCGACGGCCGCACCCGCGCCACCGCCACCCGCACCCTGGCGATCGGCCCCAGCGACGGCAGCTATGCCGAGGCCGCCGCGCCCAGGGCGCCGGCGACGGTCGCGGCCGGGCGGCCGGTCACCGTGGACTACGACCTGACCGGGGTGGCGAACACCTCCTCACCGCAGCTCGTCCTGTCCACCGTCGGTCACTGGAACCCGGTGCTCGCGCCCATCTTCACCGCGGCCTGGCACCAGCCGCTGGCCTCGCTCAAGGGCACGGTCACCATTCCGGCCGACGCCTTCGACGGCGGCGGGATCTACGGAATCGGCATCGCCCAGGCCGGCTTCGGCGGCATCCCCACCCGGGTGGTGTACGGGGAGTTCGCGCCGGTCCGGGTGGACGGCGGCTCCGCGGCGGACCGCCCGGCCGCACCGACCCTCACCGGGGCCGACGGCGTCGAGGGCCACACGGCCGAGGTCACCCGGGCCACCCCGCAGTTCGAACTGCGCTACGACGTACGGTCCGTGGCCGGGGCGCGCGCCGCCGAGGTGGAGCTCTCCGCGCCGGCCCCCACCCTGCACGGCTCGCTCAACACCTTCACCAACGCCAACGGCACCGCCCTGGACAACGACACGGTGAACAGCCCCTCGGTCGTCCACCGCGTGCTGACCGGACGGTCGGGATCGGTCCGGCTGGACCCGGTGGCGCTGGGCCTGACCGGTTCCGACAGCTACGGGGTGCGGGTGCTCGCCCTGGACCGCAACGGGCGCGTGATCGGCCAGGCGTCCCCGCTGTCCACCCTGGTCTTCGACGACGGACCCGCCCCCGACGGCTCGACAGTGCTGAGCTTCGCCGCAGCCGGGAGCGACTCCGTGGCGGCCCTCACCACCACCACCTCCGGCGGCACCGAGGTCCGGCACTACTCGACCGCCACCGGCCGCTACGGAGCCGTCATCACCGCGGACCCGGCCACCGGCTCCGGCTACACGGTGGTCGGCGTCGCGGCCGGCCGGGTCCTGCTGGTGCACCGCACCGCCCCCGGCGCCGCCGTACGGGTGGAGACCTGGAACACCGCCACCGACACGCTTGTCGGCGCCACCTCGCTCTCCGCCGACGACACCTATCTCACCGGACGGGTGGACCCGGTCCACGAGCGGGGCGCGCTGCTGCTGCGCGACTCCGCCAAAGCCGACCTCGTGCTGCCGGTCGACCTCGTCGACGCAAGCACCGGCGCCCCGATCCCCGCCGACTCGACCGGCGTCCCGGCCGGGAGCTACGGCCTGCTGAGCGTCGACCCCTCCTCGGGCGACGTCCTGCTGGCCAAGGCCGCCGGACCCTTCAACTGCCTCGGCGGCGTCACCGTGGCCCGGGTCGACCTGGCTGCCCGGACGGTGACGGCAGCCGGCTTCACCTCGCAGTGCAGCCACGGCATCGCCTCGGACGGCGTGGGCACCCTCTACAACCTTTCGGCCACGGAACCCAGCGTGAACATCGTCCCCACCGGCGTCATCAGCTCGATCAGCGAGACCACCGGCGCAGCCGGCGCCGGCATCACGGTACGGCTCGGCAAGCCGTCCGGTCTCGCCGTGGACGGCGCCCACAGGATCGCCGTGGTCTCCTACGCGACGCCTGCCGGCACCGCGTACTTCGGCGCGGGGATGTGGGTCCCGGACAACAACTCCACCGGCCGACTGCTCGTGGTGGACCTGACGACGGGGACGGTGCTCCGTACCCTGGCCGGCTTCACCATCGGCAACCACGGCGGCGCCGACAACGCCATCCAGCTCGATCCGACCACCCGGACCGGCTGGACCTACGGCCCCGGCGACGCACAGATCCAGCAGTTCAGCTACTGACCCAACGGCCGGCGGCCACCGGCTCAAAAGCCGGTGGCCGCCAGCCGTTGGTCGTTGGGTCAGCTCGTCCAGGTCTTCAGCTGCGCCGCGACCTCCCGCACCGGCAGCCCGTCCCGCGCGGCCCGGGCGAGGGGGAGGACGGTGTCCAGGCCGGGGCTGACCGGCAGGCTGCACGCGGCCAGGTACGCGGCGGTGACGGTGGCCGCGTACAGCAGGTTGCGGACCTCCAGGCTCGGATTCCGCGCCAACTCGCACAGCAGCGCCGCCGCCTTGTGGTGCGGCTCGGGGTAGACCTCGTGGTCGAGGATCTCCGCCCGGTGCCGCGCCTCGGCCGCCACCGGCACCCCGTAGTCGACGACCTGCGGGTCGCCGGGGATCTGCTGGGCCACCGCCAGGATCCAGGCCAGGTCGATCTTCAGGTTCACGCGGCGTTCTCCGCAGCGGGACGCTCCGGCAGACCCGGGTACCGGTCCTCGCCGTACTCCGCCTCGAACTGGTCCGCGTAGGCGGCGATGAACGCCTGCGCTCCGGCCATGAACGCCGCGCGTGAGCCGTTCACGTCCTGCTCGATGAGGTCCGCCACGTAGCCCTGAAGGCTCAGCCCCCGCCGCGACGCGCGCTCCTCGGCTGCTGCCTTCAGCTGGTCGTCCAGTCTGATGTTCGTCTGCTTCGCCATGCCGCCATCGTAGCTATACATGGATACCAGGAGCTAGCAGGCGACGGCGGCGCTGAAGGAATCTGCGCTCGGCCGCGTTCTCCGTGTGGGCGATCGCAGCCTCGTAGGCCAGCGCCGCCTCGGGGGCTCGGCCCAGGCGTCGCAGCAGGTCGGCGCGGATGGCGTGGCACACGTGGTAGGCGTCGAGACCGGGGGAGAGGTCGTCGACGAGGGTGAGAGCCTGCTGCGGTCCGTCCACCTCGGCGACGGCGACCGCGCGGTTCAGGGCCACGATCGGGCTGGGGGCGACCACCAGCAACTGGTCGTACAGCCGCAGGATCTGGCCCCAGTCGGTGGCGGCCTCGGTTCGGGCGTCACTGTGCACGGCGTTGATCGCCGCCTGGATCTGGTACGGGCCCGGCTGGTTGCGTCGCAGGCACTGCCGGACGATGGCCTGACCCTCGGCGACGAGGTCGTGGTCCCACCGGGTGCGGTCCTGCTCGGCGAGCACCACGAGCTCTCCGTCAGGAGTGGTACGGGCGGCCGTCCGTGACTGGGCGAGCAGCATCAGGGCCAGCAGTCCCAGGGCCTCGGGCTCGTCGGGCATCAGTTCGACGAGGAGCCGTCCCAGTCGGACGGCCTCCGTGACCAGGTCCTCGCGCAGCAGCTGCTCGCCCGATCCGGCCGCGTAGCCCTCGTTGAAGATCAGATAGACGACGGCGAGTACGGCGCGCAGGCGATCGGGCAGGTCCGCCTCGTGGGGGATCCGGTAGGGGATCCCGGCATCGCGGATCTTGCCCTTGGCCCGGACCAGCCGCTGGGCCATCGTCGGCTCGGGCACCAGGAAGGCGCGGGCGATCTCCGGGGTGGTGAGGCCGCCCAGCAGCCGGAGCGTGAGGGCGACCTGGGCGCCGGCGGCGAGCGCCGGGTGGCAGCAGGTGAAGATCAGCCGAAGCCGTTCGTCGCGCACGGGGCCCTCCTCGGCCGGTTCGTCACGGGCATACAGCAGGGCGGCCTGGTCGTGCCGAGCCTGACGGGAGCTCTCCCGGCGCAGGCGGTCGATCGCCCGGTTGCGTGCGGTGGTGATGATCCACCCGGCCGGGCTCGGGGGAACCCCGGCCTCCGCCCATCGGTCCAGCGCGGTGGTGAAGGCGTCCTGGACCGCGTCCTCGGCGAGGTCGATGTCGCCGAAGACACGGATCAGCACGGCGATCGACCGGCCGTACTCCTGGCGGAAGACACGCTCGACGTCCGAGGCGGTCAGGCTCGGCGCGCCGGTCATCAGCTCTCCACGTCACCCTGGAACGGCCGCACCTCGATCGGCAGGGTGGTCGCCCGCGCGGCCTTGCGGCCCCATTCCAGCGCGGCGTCCAGATCGGGGGCGTTGACGATGCAGATGCCGCCGAGGCATTCCTTGCCCTCGGCGAACGGGCCGTCGGTCATGAGCGCGTCCCCGTCCTTCACCTTGATCACGGTAGCCGTGCTCGGGGAGTGCAGCCCGCCGGCGAACACCCACGCCCCGGCGGCCCGCAGCTCCTGGTGGAAGATGTCCAGGTCCCGCATGATCTCCGCCAGCACCTCAGGCGCCGGGAGTTCGTCTCCGACCGGCTGCATCACGCTGAGCAGGTACTGCTTCATGGTGTCCTCCTTGGCTGTTCCGTCGGCGACTGCCGACCTCTCACCCCTTATACGAACAGCCCCGCCCCGAATCGACACGGACGTGGGCCGCTGTCCGCTGCTCGAACACGGTCAACGCAATCAGCGTCACGGTGACGACGGCCAGTGCTGTCAGCGCGGACAGGTGTCGGGCTACGGGGAGCACGATCAGCAGCGCCGCGGCGGCGACCAGTTGCGCGGGCGGCACCCGCCGTACGGTCAATCTGGCGAAGGCCGCGTGCCCCACCAGGTATCCGGCGGTCCCTTCGTACAGGGCGGTCAGCACGGGCCAGTTCAGCGGGGCGCCGAGGTTCGATGTGCTGCTGTCGGTCACGGCCGTGAGCACTTCCCGGGCGCCGAGCGCCAGGTAGAGGACGCCGGCGATCAGCAGGAAGTGGACCATGGTGTAGGCGTCGCGGGCCATCCGGGCCCGGAGCGCCCGGGATGCGTGCTCCAGCGCGTCCTCGGCGGCGGCGGCGAGATGCTCGAAGTAGAGCCGCCACAGGCAGAGGACGGCCGCGAAGACGAGTGCTGCGGCGACGAGCACCATGGTGCGGGACACCGAGTCCCCGGCCCCGGTCCCGACGGAGACCAGGGATTCGCCCAACACGATGATCAGGACCATCCGGTGGCGTTCGGCGAAGTGGCCGGGGCTGCGGACCTTCCACCCGCCCACGCGGGAGGCGAGCCAGCCCCCGCCGAAGTCGATGGCGAACGCGACGGCCCACAACGCGGTCTGCCACGCGCCCGCGAGCACGGCCCCGGCGATCAGCGGGACCAGCGAGAAGGTCTGCGGGATCGCGTCGGCCAGCAGCTGGGCGCGCAGCCTGCTGTCCTCGGCGGCAGCGGTCAGATGCAGGCCGAAGTAGATCAGCCGCACCAGGATGAAGGCCGCCGCCAGGATCAGCGGCGCGTCCACCGTCCCGGTGTGGCGGCTCCAGGCGTCCGGCATCACCAGGGCGGCGACGAACAGCGCGGCCATCACCACCAGCATCCCGTCCCGGACCAGGCCTTGGTCGGTGCGCACCCGGTTGCCCAGCCAGACGTAGGCCGTCCAGGACCACCACAGCAGCAACAGCAGGATCAGTCCTCGGGCCAGGGTGGTGGCCGAGAGCGAGCGGGCCATGAACGAGCCGACCCGCGTGATCGCGAAGACGAAGACCAGGTCGAAGAAGATCTCGAAGGAGGTCACCCGGTGGGACTCGTCGGTCATCGCCGGGCTGCGCCACGAGGCGTCCCCCACAGGGTCCTGAGTGCTCATTTGGGGGCTCACCTCGCCGCGAGCAGGGGTGCGCCGACGCCGCGCAGCAGCGTGTCGACCACCACGTCGGCGGCCTGTGCGGGGCTGAGGTCGGGCAGGTCCTCGGCGGCGTGCCGCATCAGCGGCGGAAGGAGCGCGGCCACCCAGCCGGGCGGCAGGTCGGAGCGCAGGCGGCCTGAGTTCACCGGCCATGTCCGGTTGGCATCGACGACCCCCTCGGCTCTCATGCCCGCATATTAAGTGCTACATGGATGAGGTGCTTTGCGAAGCGGGCGGCTCAGCAACGCGATCCGCGCGGCCGGCGTGCCACGTAGAAGTCGAACCGGCGACCGGATAATGGGAGGGTGACCGCAGACGACCGTTCCCGAGTCAGTGACGACATGGCCGCTTCCGCTCCGCGGCGGGTGGGGCGGCGGCCCGGCCAGGCGGACACCAAAGCGGTGGTGCTGGCCGCGGCGCGGTCGGAGTTCGCGGCGCACGGGTACGAGAGGGCGAGCATGCGCGGCATCGCGCGGGCGGCCGGGGTGGACCCCGCCCTGCTGCACCACTACTTCGGCACCAAGGACCGGCTGTTCCTCGCCGTGCTGGACTTCCCGGTGGACCCCAGGGCGGTGGTCGAGCAGATCGTCGCCGGGGAGCGCGCCCAGGTCGGGGAGCGGATCGCCCGCTTCGTGCTGACGCTCTGGGAGGACCCGGCGGTGCGCGAGCGCCTGCTGGCGCTGCTGCGCGGCGTGGCGGGGAGCGAGGAGGTCGCCGCGATGCTCCGTGGATTCCTGGTCAGGGAGCTGGTGGGGAGGCTCGCGGCGGAGCTGGACGTACCCGATCCCGAGCTGCGGGTGGAACTGGCGGTCTCCCAGATCATCGGGCTGGCGATGGCCCGCTATGTGATCGCCGCCGAACCGATCGCCTCGGTCCCGGCCGAGGCGCTGGTGTCGATGCTGGCCCCCACCATCCAGCGGTACCTGGTCGGCGACTGACGTCCGGCGTTGCCTTGACAGCGGCGCAGCTGCGGACTGAAACTCAACGCATGATGAATTCGAAGGGCGGCGCCCGCGCAGAGGCTGTCGCCGTCGCCGTCGCCGTCGCCGTACGCGGCCTGCGGGTGGTCCGCGGTGGCCGCACCGTGCTGCACGACCTGGACCTGGAGGTCCCGGCCGGGTCCGTCACCGGACTGCTCGGCCCCAGCGGCTGCGGCAAGACCACGCTGCTGCGCTCCGTCGTCGGGGTCCAGCGCACCACCGCCGGGTCGGTGACCGTGCTCGGGCACCCGGCCGGCAGCGCCGCACTGCGCTCCCGGGTCGGCTACGTCACCCAGGCGCCCTCCGTCTACACCGACCTCACCGTCGGCGAGAACCTCCGCTACTTCGCCGACGTCCTCGGCGCGCCCAGGACCGATCCGGCCCGGGTCGTCGAACTGGTCGGCCTCGGCGACCGGGTCCACCAGGGCGTCGCCAGCCTCTCCGGCGGGGAGCGGGCCCGGGTCTCGCTCGCCGCCGCCCTGCTGGGCGCTCCCGAACTGCTGATCCTGGACGAGCCGACGGTCGGCCTCGATCCGGTGCTGCGACAGGACCTCTGGGCCCTGTTCCACCGGCTCGCCGCAGCCGGCGCCACCCTGCTGATCAGCAGTCATGTCATGGACGAGGCCAACCGCTGCACCCGGCTGCTGCTCATGCGCGAGGGCCGGCTGCTGGCCGACGACTCCCCCGCGGCGCTTCTCACCGCCACCGGTACGACGGACGTGGAGTCCGCCTTCCTGCACCTGGTCGGCGCGACCACGGAGGTGTCGCGATGAGCCTGCACCGCACCCTGGCCACCGCCCGCCGGGTCCTCACCCAACTCCGCCACGACCCGCGCACGGTCGCGCTGCTCCTGGTGGTCCCCTGCGTCCTGATCGTCCTGCTGAAGTACGTCTTCGACGGCGAACCACAGGTGTTCGACCGGATCGGCGCGCCGCTGCTCGGCGTCTTCCCGATGATCGTGATGTTCCTGGTCACCAGCGTCGCCACGCTGCGCGAACGCACCAGCGGCACCTTGGAGCGGCTGCTCACCATGCCGCTGGCCAAGGCCGACCTGCTGTTCGGCTACGCCCTCGCCTTCGGCCTGGTCGCCCTGGTCCAGGCCGCGGCTGCCTTCGGCCTCACCATCGGGCTGCTCGGCCTGCACATCGCGGGCCCCTCCTGGCTGCTGTTCACGGTGGCGCTCGCGGACGGCCTGCTCGGCACCGCCCTCGGGCTGCTGGTCTCGGCCTTCGCCGCCACCGAGTTCCAGGCCGTGCAGTTCCTCCCCGCCTTCCTGCTGCCGCAACTCCTGCTCTGCGGGCTGTTCGCGGCACGCGACTCGATGAACGCGGTGCTCCACGCGATCTCCGACGTGCTGCCCATGTCCTACGCCGTGGACGCGATGACCAGGCTGACCACCGAGACCGGCATCGGCACGGCGGTGCTCGTGGACCTCGCCGTGGTGGCGGGCTGCGTCCTACTGGCCCTCGCCCTCGGCGCAGCCACCCTGCGCCGCCGCACCGGCTGACCGCCGGGCGGGTCGCGTTGTGCTCGCTCGGGGAGTACTGGACACTCGGTGGGGTGGATTCGGAGCGCAACAAGGTGGTCGTTCGCGAGTTCGACGAGCTGGGCAATGGTGGCGGCGATCTGGGCCGACTGGATGCCTTGTGTACGCCCGACATGGTCAATCATGCCTTGGCGCCCAGCATGCCGACGGGGATTGAGGGAACGCGGCAGTTCCTGCTACGGGCCCGCCGCGACCGGCATCCGGCCCGTTGGGTGGAGTCGCACATCGTCGCGGAGGGCGACCTGGTCGTCCAGTTCGGCGTGCGGGAGCACGAGTGGGCCGGCGGAACGTTCCGAGGCTTCGACGTGCCGAGCGGAACCTACCGCAGAGACGTCGCCTTCGCCTACCGGCTGGTCGATGGACGGATTGCCGAACGCTGGGCGGTACGTGACGACTTGACGATGCTGCTGGCGCTCGGCGCGCTGAAGCCCCCGTCGCACTGAGCGCCATCTTGGCCATCAGCTGTCCGTGCACGAGGGCCAGTGGTCCGCCGCCCACTCCGGCCAGTCCGGCCAGCCGGTCGGCGGGGTGGGGATCTCGCCGCCGGCGAGTTCGGCGGCGTCAGGCACCTGGAACTGCTCCCACCATTGGTCCACGTCGGCCTCGCTCATCGGGAACGTCTGATGCGGTGCGGTCGCCTGGCGGTGTTCGATGCGGGCGAGTTGGACGTCCTTGTCCACGGGCACGTAGACCAGCTGGCATGCGGCCCCGGCCGACCGTGCCAGCCAGCGCAGTGCCGAGCGTTCGTCGCGGCCCCAGAGCCCGTAGTCGAGTACGACGCTGGTCCCCAGCCGCAGCGCCTGCAGCGCAATCGAGATGAGCCGCCCCCCGAGCACCCAGCGCTTGCCGTCAGCCATCGAGTCGCCGAACAGGGGGATCATCCAGTGGTCCGGGGTGAGCCGCAGCGCCTGGTGCGTTGCGGCGAGCTCTTTGGCCCGGGTGGTCTTCCCGGCTCCGGGGAGCCCGACCATCAGGAACAGGGTGGCGGAACGGGAAGAATGAGAACGCTGCGACTGAGACATGACTCCCCTGATCAGGCAGGACGGCCCGGCAGCACAGAAGAGGTGAGTGACTGCCGGCAGGACACTGATCCGGCGGTACGTCCTGGCACAGGCCCCGGCGAGGGGGCAGCCTCGGGCACCGCCGCTAGGCGACGGTCCGGGTGGTCATGGCAGCGCAGCAGCACATGCCTGCACCTTAGCCGAGGACGGAGTGGAGGGCTTCGTCGATGGTGGGGTGGCTGAAGGTGAAGCCGGCCTTGAGCAGGGCGGTCGGGACGACTCGGGCGCTGCAGGTGATGCTGGAGGCGAATTCGCCGAGTGCCGCCCGGAGGGCGAAGGCGGGGACGGAGGCGATGGTCGGGCGGTGCATGGCGCGGCCCATGGCCCGGGTGATCTCACGGTTCGTCAGCGGTTCGGGGGCGGTGAAGTTGACCGGGCCGGAGAGGTCCTGGTCCTCGATCGCGAAGCGCAGCGCTGCGATGTGGTCGGTGAGCGAGATGAACGGCCAGTACTGGTCACCGGAGCCGAGCCGGCCGCCCAGGCCGAAGCGGAAGAGCGGGAAGAGCTTTCCGAAGGCGCCGCCCTTGGCGGAGACCACCAGGCCGGTGCGCGGGTGCACCACCCGGATGCCGGCGTGCCGGGCGGGGTCGGCGGCGGCCTCCCAGTCGACGCAGACGCCGGCCAGGAAGTCCTGGCCGGCCGGCGTGCTCTCGTCGATGCGCTCGTCCCCGGTGTCGCCGTAGTAGCCGGTCGCGGAGGCGGAGATCAGGGCGCGGGGCGGGGTGGCTGCGTCGGCGCAGGCCCGCGCGATGGTCTGCGTCCCGAAGACCCGGCTGCGGAGGATCTCCTGCTTGTAGGCCGTACTCCAGCGCTTGTCCCCGACGCCCGCGCCGGCGAGGTGCACGACGGCGTCGACGCCGTCCAGGGCGCCGGACTGGACGCGGCCCGCGGTCGGGTCCCAGGGCGCAGATTCGCTGCCGTCCCCGCCGGTCGGCGCCGACCCGTCGCGGACCAGGCGTACCACCTGGTGGCCGTCGGCGAGCAGCGAGCGGGTGAGGGCCGAGCCGATGAGGCCGGTGGAGCCTGTGATCGCGACGCGCATGACGTCCTCCAAGCAGAGCAGCACATTTCAAATTTGAACTAAGGCGACTCTACCTGCCGTGTTCCAATTTGAACACCTGCGAAGCTCACACGGTGGCCTGGTCGAACTCCTCCCACTGCCCGATGCTCGTGCGGTTGGCGATCAGCGGGCTGGCGCCCGCGTTGTCGGCGGTGACGTACTTGCCGTTGATCTGGGCGAGCAGGCTGATCGTGCCGTTGGAGTTGGTGATCAGCTTGAAGGTCTCCCAGGCGCCGATCGAGGTGCGGTTGGCGATCAGCGGGTTGGCGCCCGCGTTCTCCGCGGTGACGTACTTGCCGTTGATACGGGCGCGCAGCGCGATGTTGCCGTTGCCCGCGTCGACCACGTCGAACTGCTCCCAGGGGCCGACGGCGGTGCGGTTGGCGATGAGGGCGCTGGCGCCTGCGTTCTCCGCGGTCACGTAGTCGTTGTTGGCCCTGGCGCGCAGGGTGATCGTCCTGAGCGCGGGCGCGGTGGCGACGACCGGCTGGGTCGGGCGGGTGGCGGTGAGCGCGATCTGGCCCTTGAGCATGCGGCCACCGTCGCCGGTCAGGCGCAGGTAGTAGTCGGAGGAGCAGGCGGTGCCGTCCTCGTCGAGGGCGAGGAAGCCGGAGTTGGTCGGTGTCCAGGCCTGGGACTCGGCGGTCTTGGCGATCTGGTTGCCCTCGTTGTACTCGTCGAACATGGAGATGTAGATGCCCTGGGCGCCGACCCGGACCATGTTGTAGAACTGCCGCCACATGAAGTCGCCGTGGGCGCGCTGCTTGGCCGAGACGTCGCCCGGAAGCACACAGGGCTGGTAGTCGACGCCGTTGGCGTTGCAGTCCGCCTGGTCGGGGACGCTGACGTTCTGGTAGACGGAGTCGGAGTCGGCGGCGTTGCTGATCGCGCCGACCATCCACGGCGAGAGCATGTTGAACGCGTGGTAGACCCCGGAGAAGCCGGCCCGCGAGCCGTTCACGCCGGTACGCCACTCGCGCGGCACCCCGCCGATGACGTAACAGCCCTGGCTCTTGAACCAGTTGACGACGTCCAGGCAGGCTGCCGCGTCCCAGGGGTGGTTGGCGTCGTTGAAGCCGAATCCCCAGATGCACACCACCGGCTTGCCGTTCTGCATCGCATAGGCGCTGGACGCGGTGTGGGCCTTCATCTTGTTGGTCCAGTCGGCCTTCATCTCCGACTGCATGTTCGCCCAGCCGGTGGCGTCGTACATGATGTAGAACTTGCGCCCGTGCGACTCCGCCGCGCTCCTGACCTTGGTGGCCATCGCGTCGCGGGTGGGCCCCTCGCTGCCGTTGGGGTTGAACCGCTGCAGTGCCGCGGTGTCGATGCCGTTCTGCTGCATCCACAGGAAGTGGGTGTCCACGGTCTGCTGGTCGTAGGAGGAGAACAGCGTGGCCGGCTGGCCGTTGCCCAGTGCGGCGTACCCGGTCTGGTACGTCTTGGTGTACTCCCGGTTGTCCGGCCAGCACTTGATGCCGGTGTTCGACGGGGACGGCGCCTTGCTGGAGTTGGGACTCCAGTGCCACCAGGCGTTGATGGGGGCGCCGTCGCCGATGGCGGCGAACCAGCCCTGGTAGCCGACGGTGACCTTGCCGACGACATCTCCGACGGCGCTGGCCGACGCACTGGTCGTGCCGGCCGAGGCGGCCTTGGCGATTCCGAACGCGCCGGCCGCAGCGGCGGCGGTGCCGCCGAGCGCCGTGGTGAGGACCTTGCGGCGCGACCAGATCTGCCTGCGGTGGTTCACTGACATGGGGTGGTTCTCCGTGGGGGAGGGAGGGCCGATGGGGGACTGCGCCGGCTGTTTCGAACGGGCGCCCGCTCGCAGTCGAGGGAATTCAACGGGTGCGGCTGACGGCGGGTCAAGGCACATCGGGCGGATGTGGGATACAGCTCGCCGGGCCGGTTTTCTGTTATCGGCGACAGCGGAAATGACCCCGTGCGATGGCGACGCGGCATGAGACCGCTTCTCAGGGACATTTCGGAATAGTCACAGGCCCCCTTCAGCCTCGATCCACCGACCGGTGACCGTGAGAGGCTGACCCAACGAAGAAGACGTGCCCTGTGACCTGCCAGTATGGGAGTTCTCTACGCTTCCAGCTCGCGGTAAGACAAGGCACGTCCTAAATGAAATCTTCCCACACCGCCGCAGCGACCTTCGCGGCGTTCGATGACCCGAATCTCCTGGCGTTCGGTGGCCTGGCTGCGGCGGTGCGGTTGGCCGAGCGGTGCGGCCTGCCCGCGCTGGCCCGGGAGAAGGTGCAGCTCAAGGATGCCGCGAACGGCGCCGGGGCAGCCGTCGGCGCGAAGGTGATGTCGCTCGTGGCGGGAATGCTCGCCGGGGCGGACAGCATCGACGACACCGACGTCCTGCGACACGGTGCCATGGCCCGGGCCTTCGCCGGGATCCGCGCGCCGTCCACACTTGGCACTTTCCTGCGCGCGTTCACCTGGGGCCATGTGCGCCAACTGGAGTCCGCAGCACGGGCGTTCACCTGCAACCTGGCCCGGCACTGCAACCTGCTCGCGGGCGGCGACCAAGTGGTGTACCTGGACATCGACTCGAAGGTCAAGCAGGTCTACGGGGCCGGCAAGCAGGGCGCGGAATACGGCTACACCAAGGTCCGCGGCCTGCACTTCCAGATCGTCACCGCCTCCACCCCGCTAGCCGCGCCGGTCATCGTGGCCACCCGCCTGCGCAAAGGCTCGGCCGGCTCCGCCAAGGGCGCCGCCTCCCTGATCGCCGAAGCCATCAGGACGGTGCGGGCGACGGGCGCGATCGGCATGATCGTGGTCCGTGCCGACTCCGCGTTCTTCTCCCACAAGGTCGTAGACGTCTGCCGCCGCAACAAGGTCCGGTTCTCGCTCGCCGTCGCGCAGCGCAAAAAGGTCCGCGAACTGATCGCGACGATCCCCGAGACCGCGTGGACGGCGATCAAGTACCCGAAGGCGATCTGGGACCGGGACGAGGAACGCTGGGTCTCGGACGCGGAGGTCGCCGAGATCCAGTACACCGCGTTCACCGGCAAGGCCAAGCGCTACCGGGCCACCGCCCGACTTCTGGTGCGGCGGGTCAAGCGCCTGAACGAGGCCGGAATCCCGGACGGGCAGGGCGAGTTGTTCACCGTCTGGCGGTTCCACGCGGTGTTCACCGACTCGCCGTTGCCGCTGGTCGAGGCCGAGGCGGACCATCGTCGGCACGCCATTGTGGAACAGGTTTTTGCCGATCTTGAGGACTCGGCGCTGGCGCATCTGCCCTCGGGGAAGTTCACCGCGAACGCCGCGTGGCTGACCCTGGCCGCCGTCGCCCACAACCTGACTCGAGCCCTGGGCACCCTGGCCTCCGGCTTCCACGCCAGAGCCCGCACCGGCACGATCCGCCGCCAACTCATCAACGTCCCAGCGCGGTTGGCCACCGGAGGCCGGACCCTAACCTGGCACCTTCCCGAGCACTGGCGCTGGCGGGAGGCGTTCGCCGATCTGTGGACAGCCGTCGGCCACCGACTGCGAACCTGACCGACGAGCCCACCCGACCACCCACGACCAAGGACCACGGAGACCCCGCCACCGGGACGGCCACCCGGCAATCACCCATGCCCACCAGCAAGAGGACCGCCGAATCCGCTCCGAAAATCACAGAGCCGCACTCACCGAATACGGCTCTGTGGATCCAGGCTCAACGAACCCAGTCGTTTCGTCCCTCGTCTCGGCCAACCTAGTCGTGTGGGTGGACGGTCTGGGGGTGCTGGGTGGCTGTACCGGCTGGGATGGATCATGCGGAGTCGTGTGTCGAGCTGTCATACGTGGACGCTGTGCGCGAGCGTCGTCGGCGTCCCCTGCTGGACTGTGCGACGGCCCGGTTCGAGGTCGTGGCTCCGGTGCGACCGTTTCGCTGGCCCAAGGGCGGGGAGAGCTTCGCGGGCTGGTACTACTCGGCGACCATGCGCGACCACGTCGGCTTTGAGTCGTGGTTGGAGCGGGACCGGCTGATTCTGCTGGACTTCGATCCCGAGGTAGTAGGGATCGCCTCGCAGCCGTTCTGGCTGCACTGGCGCGAAGGCCGACGGGAGCGTCGGCACGCTCCGGACTACTTCGTACGTCGCGCGGACGGCTCGGCCGTAGTGGTGGACGTCCGCCCAGACGAGCGGATCGAGACCAAGGACGCGGAAGCATTCGAGGTGACGCGACTGGCCTGTGCTCAGGCCGGGTGGGGCTTCGAGCGGGTGGGGACGCCGGGGGCGGTGCTGGTGGCTAATGTCCGATGGCTGTCGCGCTACCGGCATCCCCGGTGCCTGCGGGGCCCCGCTGAGGGCCGGCTCCGGGAGGTTTTCGCGGCATCGGGTCCGCTGCTGGCTGGGGCTGACGCCGCTGGTGACCGGCTGGCGACGTTGCCGGCGCTGTTCCATCTGCTGTGGTTGCAGGAGTTGGCCGCTGAGGACTTGGCAGTTGAGCTGCTGGGGCCGCGCTCGGTCGTGCACCTGGCCGGAGGTGCTCGGTGACAGGAAGGCGACGGCGAGTTCCGCCGACGGCCCGGATCGCAGAGTTTCCCGACCGGGCGGCCGAGCAGGCCCGGTGGTGGGAGCGACATGTCCTGGAGGTGTTGCAAGGCCTGCCACCGGATGCCCCCAACGGAGCGGTGCCGCGGCCGGAGTTCGACCCGAAGCAGAACTCGCTGGCTCAGCGGGAGCGGGCCAAGGCGGCCGAGCTGACGGCGGCCGGGCATACCGTGACGGCCAGCGGGATCAAGCAGCGGCGTCAGCGTTACCAGCGCGACGGGCTGGTCGGGCTGGCCGACGGCAGGTCTGCCAAGCAGATGCCGGCCTTCGGGACGGTCGATCCGATCGTGGTGGAGGCGATGCGGTGGGCGATCGGCGAGACCACTGACGCGTCGTCGCGGACGATCGGGTTCATCGTCTGGCGGACGAAGCAGATCCTGGCCGACCGCGAGGACTCCGCCACGGTCGCGATGCCGTCGCGGGCCACGTTCTACCGGCTGTTCGACAAGCTGGCCACCGGCACGCATGCGACCGGATCGGCCCGCACTCGTCGTTCGATCAACGCGCGGCCACCAGGTCCGTTCGGGGAGGTTCCGGCCAGTGCACCGGGCGAGCTGATGCAGATCGACTCCACTCCGCTGGATGTGCTGGTGCGCCTTGATGACGGCATCGCCGAGAAGGTCGAGCTGACGGCCATGGTCGACATCGCGACGAGGTCGATCACTGCGGCGGTGCTGCGGCCGACGACCAAGTCAGCTGACGCATCCGCCCTGCTGGCCCGCAGTGTCACTCCGGAATCGATGCGTCCGGGCTGGTCGGAGGCGCTCCGAATGTCCCGTTCGGTGCTGCCGCACCGACGGCTGCTGGCTTTGGACGACCGGCTGGAACTCGCGGCGGCAAGACCGGTGATCGTGCCGGAGACGATCGTCTGCGACCACGGGAAGGTGTCCATCTCGAACAACTTCCGGGCGTCCTGCCGATATCTGGGGATCAATCTGCAGCCTGCCCACAAGGCGACCCCTTCCGACAAGGGCACGATCGAGAAAACACTGGGCTCTGTGGCCACACTGTTCGCTCAGTTCGTCGCTGGTTACACCGGCTCGACCACGGACCGACGCGGGCGACAGCTGGAGGACGGGCCCCTGTGGTCGCTGCCCGAGCTTCAGGGTCTTCTCGAAGAGTGGATCATCGCCGTCTGGCAGGCCAGGCCACATGACGCACTACGCGACCCGGACGCGCCGAAGCGGGCGTTCTCACCGAACGAGAAGTACACGACTCTGCTGCAATCCTGCGGCTACGTTCCGGTCCCGCTGAACGGCGAGGACTACGTCGAGCTGCTGCCCGAACGCTGGCAGGCCATCAACGCCTACGGCATACGGATCAAACACCGCACCTACGACGGCCCCGAGCTGGCCCCCTTTCGCCGCCAGCACTCCGGGGTGGTGGCGAAGAAAGGCTTGTGGGAGATCCACCACGATCCATACGACGTCTCCCGGATCTGGGTACGCGACCGACAAGGCGAGACAGACCGGTGGATCACCGTGTTCTGGAAGCACCTGCATCGCGTCGGCGCCCCCTTCGGCGAGCTGGCCTGGGACCACGCCCGCGAACAGGTCCCCGGCGGCACCGAGGAACAGATCGCCGATGCCGCCGATGCACTGCTCCGGCGGGCCTACGAGGGTCCCACCTTGCCCACGAAGGCCAAGCGCTCCAAGCGTGATCGCCGGGTCACAGCCCGAACCCGGGCCACCACACCGGACCGGCCGGTCCCTGACCCTCCTACCGCTGAACCCGCGCACGACGACGAGGCCGAGACCGACACCGACCTGGCCAAGGTCATCCCGCTGGGTCTGTTCGACCCGCTCGCCAATCCTTGGAGGCGTCCGTGACCACCACTGAACCGGCAGCCCGGCATACCGTGCTGCAGGAGGCCGATGCCGAGGCCAACCGGCAGTTGACGACGCTGGACGGGTGGCGAAGGTTCATCGACGGCCCGCCCGAGCCGCCGGCTCTGCTGTCTCTCAGCGACCTGAAGCGGCTGTCCACCACCGACCGGGACCTCTACGACGAGGACCGGCTCGACCATCACGCCCGCATGCTCACCGTCGCCACCTCGTTCGTCGAAAGGACGGTGGTCTGCGGGCGAAGGCTGGTCCTGCTCAACCGTCACGCGATCAGCGCCCGCCGGGGCCTGATGGTCTCCGGGCTTCCCGGCACGGGCAAGACCAGCGCCATCACCCAGCTCGGACGCTCGCACGAACTCCTCGACCGGGCTCGCCATCCGAACGTCTCCGGCCGCATTCCCGTGCTCTACATCACCGTTCCGCCCGCCGCGACCGCCCGCATGGTCGCAGCCGAGTTCGCCCGTTTCCTCGGCCTGCCCATCCGGGGCCGGGCGAACATGACCGACATCATCGAGGCTGTGGTCGGTGTCTGCACCGACACACGAACCGGACTGGTGCTCGTCGACGAAATCCACAACGTCTCGCAGATCACCCGGGCCGGCGCCGAGGTATCCGACACCCTGAAGTACTTCTCCGAGCGCATTCCCGCGACGTTCGTCTACGCGGGCATCGGCCTGGAGACAAGCGAGCTCCTGGCCGGGACCCGGGGCGCGCAGATCGCCGGCCGTTTCACTCTCGTCCCCACCCGCCCGTTCCCCTACGGCGACGAGTGGAAGGGACTGGTGGCGACCTTGGAGGAGACGCTGCTGCTGCACGACCATCCGCCGTGCAGCCTGGTCAAGTTGGACCGCTACCTGCACAACCGGTCAAACGGGATGATCGGAGCGCTGTCCCACGCCGTTCGCGGCGCCGCGATCGACGCGATCCTGGGTGGCACCGAACGCGTCACCCGGGAAGGGATCGACGCGATCCCCCTTGACCACGCAGCAGAATCCACCGCGGTCCCGCCGAAGAAGGCGGTCCGACCGTGACCGATCGGCTCACGGAGCAGATCAGCAGACTCCCGGTCCCGGTCCGGCCGCGTCCCGGAGAGCTGACGGACGCCTACATCCGGCGTCTGGCCCATGCCAACCACCTCAAGCCGAGCTACCTCTACGGCTTCCTCACTGGCTCGCCGAACTGGTTCGGGAAGCCCCGAATCGAACGCCTCGCCTCCGTGACCGGACGCCCGCAAGAAGTACTGCGACACGTTCTCGCTGACGCCGGTTCCCCTGGCCGGCACCGCAGGCCCGGTCCGGGCCGAGCACCGAAACGCATCGCCAAATCCGAGCTCTACCAGCGTATCCGGCATGATTCGGAGACTGAAGGACTGTCGATGAGAGCACTGGTCAAACGGCACCACGTCGGAATGCGAACCGTCCGAGCCGCCTTGGACAACCCCGAACCCCGGCCCCGAAAACCACTCCCTCGTCGGCCCACCGCCATCGACCCCGTTCAGCACCTCATCGACTCCATGATCGAGCAGGGCCACGGTCCCAAGGAGATCTGGGTGAATCTCATGGACAAGCAGGAGATCTCGATTCCTTACGCCGCCATCAGGCAATACGTATGGAATCGGGCTGTCCCGGACTCTGGCTCACAGACTCGGCCGTCGGGGGGCACTCGGAGCGCAGCGAGGACGGGCAAGGAGCGGCCATGACAATGAGCAGCGAACGATGCCGTCCACGTGGGGCTTCTTGGATCAGCCGCGTCACGGCACGGGCGACGCCAAAACTGTTCGCGCCTCTATCGGCCGCCGCGATACGGTCCGCCGGTGATCGATGATGAAGACTACTTCGGAGAGCCGATAGCGAACCGATACGACGAGGCGCACGCGGAGACATTCCGGTCTGACGTCGTGGCCCCAGTCGTGGATGTTCTGGTGGGTCTTGCCGGCGGCGGCCGGGCACTCGAATTGGGCATCGGGACGGGGCGGATCGCCCTGCCGATGGCCCGCCGTGGTGTCCCGGTCCACGGAATCGAACTGTCCCCGGCGATGGTCGGGCGCCTGCGCGCCAAGCCCGGCGGCGACACGATCGGCGTGACCATCGGCGACTTCGCGACCGCCAGGGTGGACGGTTCTTTCTCGCTGGCCTTCCTGCTCTACAACACCATCATGAACCTGACCACGCAGGAGGCGCAGGTCGCCTGCTTCCGCAATGTCACGGACCACCTCGAACCCGGAGGGTGCTTCGTCATCGAGGTGATGGTCCCCGAACTGCGCAAGATCCCGGCCGGCCAGAACAACGTCATGTTCCAGTCCGGACCCACCGACTGGGCGTGGTCCGAATATCACGTCGCCACACAAGCGATGACCTGCCACTACGTTCGCACCGCAGATGACACCGGCTCGTATCGGACGATCCCCTTCCGATACGTCTGGCCCGCAGAACTCGACCTCATGGCCCAGTTGGCCGGCTTGCGGCTGCGCGACCGCTGGGACGGCTGGACCGGCCAGCCCTTCACCGAGGCCAGCGCCCAGCACATCTCGGTCTGGGAGAAACCGACAAACTGACGCCTGACGACGTCACGCCGATTCTTGTCTCAACCAATCCAGTCCGCCCAGGCCAACGACTGCAGGTCGACTAACTTCACTGAGACGGGTCAAGTGGGTGAGGCGGGAGTGAGCCGGATTCAATGTCGGTGAGATTTGACTCCACTGAGGGACTTGCGGCGGGTGGACGCCGAGTGCATTAGGTAGCCGTGGGTGGCTCAAGCGCCGGTCTCGAAGGCTGAGTTGTACGCGGCGATCCGTCGTGACGCGAAGGTCGAAGGGCTGTCGTCTCAGCAGGGCTCCACATGGGCTTCTTGTCATAACTAGTTTGTAATGCAAAGCTGCCTGCATGACAGACGCATCGGTGCCATCGCCGGGCACCCCCCACGAGGTCCTCGCCGACCTCGGTGAGCTCACCCGCAAGGTCCGCTTCGCCCAACGCGGAACCTGGTTCCCCCTCCTGCTGTTCGCCGTGCTCACTCTCGGCGCGATCCTGGCCAACCGGTTCACCTTCAGCATCCGGGCCGTCGCTTGTCCGATGGGCCCTACCCCCGCAGGCGTGGGCGCCAGCTGTACCGTGATCAGGCAGGGGCTGCCGGGGTACTGGGCGGTCGGGCTCGCCCTCGCCTACACCGCGACCGCGATCTTCTACGTCCGCCGCTCCCGCAGCCGCGGAGTCGGTACTCCGATCCGGCCGTACGTCCTGACCGGGATCGCTATCGCCGTTCTGTTCGGTGTCACCGTGTTCCTGGGCACTCCTCACACCCCGCCCGGCCCCACGATGGACTTCTGGGGCCTACACCTGGACCCCTCCGCAGGGTCAACGATGCTCCTCGAACGGTTCAGCGGATCGGCCGCCTCCATCGGAGTCCCGCTACTGGTGCTGTCCTGGGTAGAACGCAACCGCGCCCTGCTGCTCTTCACCCTGGCCTACCTGGCCTTGGAGCTGGCGCCGATCAATACCGAGTCGTGGATCGCCCCCATCTCACCCTGGTCGGCTCTGCCCCGCCTGGCCGTCCCCGCCGTGTTCCTCCTGCTCGGCGCCCTCGGCTTCGCCCTGAACCAGCAGCCCCGTCAGCGCACCACGTCATGACCGATCAAGCCGACCAGCATCCCATCACCAGCCTGGACGACGTCGTCCACCAGCGCGTCCGCCTCGGCATCCTCACCGTCGCCCACCAGGCCCGCCGCGTCGAGTTCGGCTTCCTGCGCACCGCGCTCGAACTCACCGCCGGAAACCTCAGCCAACACCTTGCCGTCCTGGAGAAGGCCGGGCTCGTCCACGTCGAGAAGGGCTACGAGGGCAAGCGCGCCCGTACCTGGCTCTCCCTCACCCCCGCCGGCGACCGCGCCCTCCAGGACGAAGTCACCCAGCTCAAGCGCCTCATCCACCAGATCGAACAAGGCGGCCCGGCCCCGAAGCCCTAGAAGTCCTGGCCCGGAGGCCGGGGAGCCGCGTCCGCGACGATCAGCCCGCGCTGGAGCTCGGCGAACGCGGACAGCATGCCGAACACCGTCCAAGAAGCATGGGGAGGACGCATGACCACCACACCGGATGTCACCGACACGGACATGACGCGCCGTTGCATACTCGGAACCGCGCTCGCCGTTGGGGTCGGGGCCGCCGTGCCGCTCGGCGTCGCGCGCCCCGCGTGGGCGGCTGTGACCGCCCCTGGCCCGGCGCGGCTCACCCTGCCCGTGCCCACCGGACCGTACCCGGTGGGCACGGTGCCGCTGCATCTCGTTGACGCTTCACGCCCGGATCCCGTAGCCGGTCCGGGGCATTACCGCGAGTTGATGGCCAGTGTCTGGTACCCCGCCAGGGACACTGGCGACTACCCGCGCGCGCCCTGGATGCCCGATGGCGCGATGCGGGCGTTCCTGGCGTACGTCGGCTTCCCCATCGACCCGGCCCTCGTCCCGCTCACCGCCGGGCACACGGGAGCCCCCGTGCACCGTGCGGGCCACCGACTGCCCGTCGTGGTGTACTCGCACGGCTCGGGCAGTCACCGCGCCGACCACACCGTCATGGTCCAGGAACTCGCCAGCCACGGCTACGTCGTGGCCACCGTCGACCACACCTACGACGCGATCACCGAGTTCCCCGACGGCCGGGTGCTCACCCCGGACAGCTACAACGTCTCGCTGTACCCGAAGGACTACGCCGCCGACATCCGCTTCCTGCTCGACTGCGTCGATGGACTCGCCGCCGGGCGCAACCCCGACGTCGACCGCAAACCGCTGCCCGCCGGCCTGCCCCGCGCCCTCGACCCGCAGCGCATCGGCATGCTGGGCTGGTCCAAGGGCGGCACCGCCACGGCCCTGACCATGCTCGCCGACCGGCGCGTCAGCGCCGGGCTGAGCCTCGACGGCCCGATGCAGCCGACCGTCACCGCCGACCTGGACCGGCCGTTCATGATGATGACCGCCGTCTTCACCCGGGCCGCCATGCCCGACGTCGCGGAGTTCTGGACGCACCTGCGCGGCTGGCGCCTCGACATCCAGGCCGAAGGTGCCCTGCACTTCTCGTACGGTGACAACGAGGTGCTGATCCCGCAGGCGGCGAAGCTCCTCGGCATGACCGACCAGCAGGTCCAGGACATGGTCGGCACCCTCGATCCGGCCCGGGCGGTGCGGATCCAGCAGGCCTACCCGCTCGCGTTCTTCGACCTGCACCTGCGGCACCGCCGGGAGCATCTGCTCGACGGCCCGAGCGCGGCCTTCCCAGAGGTGAAGTTCATCCCATGAAGTGTGGGTCTGCGCGACGGCCAACCGGCGGAGGCTCGAACCCAGCGCCCGCCAGCACCGCGCACACTTCATCGGGCAGGGCCCGATGAACCACATCCGGGCCCTATCCAGGGCCGCCCCGACCGAGTGCCCGACGCCAGCGGGTGGGGTCCAATCTCACTTACACAACGAGGGCACTCGGGCAACAAGTGGAGTCGGATGACCGCTCTCATCCAACCGAGGCGTTTGCTCAGCAAACGCAGCCGTTTCGCCTTCCGTCTCAGCGAACCTAGTCGTGCAAGTGATCGCACTCGGGGTGTTCAGCTCCCCGCAGGTAGCGAGGGTGCAGGCGTCTCGGGGGCAGTGGAGTGGACGCGGTTCCAGTCCTCGACGGGCACCTCCTTGTCGGTGGTCCCGTCGACCACGCGGCGACCGCTGAGGGGCGCATTCAGCGACAGTGTGAAGTCGAAGCCCATGCACGAGGCGCCGATGGCCGAGAGCGCAGCCTCGCCCGGGGCGAAGTTGAAGGCGGCGGTCACGATGGTGACCTGGTGCACGGACTCGGTCATACGGAACTCGGCACTGCATGAGAAGACGTGCAGCGTGTGGTCTGAGAAGCCGTTGTCATTCCGGGCATGGTGGACGCCAGTGCGAGTGGTGTGACCTGGTCGGATGGTTCCGAAGGTCGGTGTGCATGAAGGGAGGGCCTCTGGAGCAGTGCGGTGATTGTCGAGATCAGCGCGTGCTCCGGGAGGCCCTCGTGTCCTACTCTTCCGTCTCGTTGTCGTCCGGGTCCAGCCGGGTCACTCCTGGGTGTGACTGCCTGGCGCACGTGTACGGGAACGCGGCGGACGCGCCTGAGCGCGAGCGCTTCTACACGACCGACATGAGCGACGCGGAGTGGCAGGTCGTGCGCGCCGCGATGCCGGTGCCGGCCTGGATGCAGGGCCGTGGCGGACGCCCGGAGGGCTACTGCCACCGGCAGATGATCGACGCGGTGCGCTACCTGGTGGACAACGGCGGCAAGTGGCGGGCGATGCCGGCCGACTTCCCGCCCTGGGACCGGGTCTACGCCTTCGCCCGGCGCTGGCGCGTCAAGGGCCTGCTGGCCGAGTTCCACGACCGGCTGCGCGGAGCACTGCGCGAGGCCGAGGGCCGCGACCCGCAGCCCACCGCGGGCATCATCGACTCCCAGTCGGTCAAAGCCGCCGCGAACGTGCCCGCCGCCTCCCGCGGCTACGACGGAAACAAGAAGATCAACGGCCGGCGCCGGCACGTCGTGGTGGACTGCCTGGGCCTGCTCCTGGCCGTCCTGGTCACCGCCGCCGACGTCGGCGACCGCACCGCCGCGATGCCCCTGCTGCGCGATGTCCGGGCCCGCTTCCACCGCCTGACCCTGCTCTGGGCCGACGGCGGCTACACCGGCGTCCTGGTCGCCTGGGCGAGGGACAGGCTGAAGCTGACCCTGGAGATCGTCAAGCGCACCGACGACGTGAAGGGCTTCAAGGTGCTGCCGCGCCGCTGGGTGGTGGAGCGCACACTGGGGTGGCTGATGCGCACGCGCCGCCTGTGCCGGGACTACGAGACGCTTCCCGCCGCCCACGAGGCCGTGGTCCAGTGGTCGATGACGATGCTCATGACCCGGCGGCTGGCCCGGCCGCGAGCGTGAACCGCCCCGGAACCGGCTCGGCCAGCCACCCCCGGTCCGCCAGCCGCTTGGCCCGACTGCGCACCCGGCCCTCGACGCCGGCCGCCGTCACCTCCCACCCCAACCCGACCGCGATCTCCTGGCAGGCCATCCCCGCACCCCCGCCCCGCTGCCCGGCCAGGAGCACCAGGATGCGCTGATAGTCCTGCGCGAGCACATCCGGCGACAGCCCGGCCCGCCACACCGGCACAATCGACCCCCTGCGCGCCGCCTGCCCCGGCGCCGGAGCCACCGGAACCGGCACCGGAACCGGCACCGGCACCGGCACCGGCACCGGCACCGGCACCGGCACCGGCACCGGCACCGGGGACGATGCCGCAAGCAGCTCAGCCAAAGCAATGTCCCCGGCCTCCGGGCCGGCCACCGCCAGCAGCTGCGTCCCGGACAGCACCTGATCGACGCGCTGCCGCGCGATCACCCAGCCCTCCCAGTCGCGCTCAGCCTCACCCAGCGCGGCCAGCACCCGATCGGCCTCCCCACGCAACCCTTCCACCAGCACCCGAGCGGCCAGCTCCCGCTCCTCCAACAACCCGACAACCGACGGCACCCCGGCACCCCCAACAGCGCGACAACCCGACGATCCAACACTGCCTCGCTGACCGCTACTTCACGCCCCACCTGCGAAAAGTCACCCTCCAAGCAGCCTCACACCCGGAAAGACAACGGCTTCTGAGTCCCGGTAGTCGACGCCGTAGAGCATGGGCACTTGGTGGTACTCCGCTTGGCGTTGTCCACCGGACGAGGAACACCCTGCCAGCGCGATGCAGCCGACGACCATAGTGATGAGCCATGCGATGTGTGGTCTGCCCATGTCCGCTTTGACGCGACGGGGCCGTTTCGGTTCCCTGCGGGGCAGTTTTCGGGCGGTCTCATGCCGGGTCAGCGAAAAGGACACCACAGCCGTCTCGCTCAATCCAGTCCGCGCAGGTCACAGCAGGTCGGCGGACTTCTTTCGTTGCGACAGGTCACCATGCAATCGGGAGGCAGGCTTTGTGCAGGTGCCTGAAATGAAGGAGCGCCACCATGAACGCATACGATTCAGAAACCCAAGAGCAGGGACGCCGGCCCAAGAAAGTGCGGCGCCTGCTGTCGAACAAGAAGAAGGGCGTTTGGGTCGCGGCTGCCGGGCTGACCTGCGCCGCGGTGATCGGCGCTTCCGTCGGTCTCTCCTCGACCTCGTCCTCGTCCCCCTCGGCAACAGCGGGGTCGAGTGCAGTCGCCAGCAGCTCCGCGAGCGGCGGAGGTTCCAACGCCCGGTCCGGACCCGCCGCAGGCGGATCGTCCGGCACCGTCGACAGCGTGTCCACGTCGGGCTTCACCCTGACGACGGCAGCGGGTCAGAAGGTGACCGTCAATGAGGCGTCCTCCACGACCTACCTCAACGGGACGAGCGCGACCACGGCGAGTTCCGTGACGGCGGGCGAGAACGTTCTCGTCCTCGGGACAGCCAACGGAACGACCATCACCGCCACCCAGGTCACCCTGGAACCGGCCGGCAGCGGCGGATCCGCGGCGTCCACGGCCGCAGGGGTGGTCCCCTTCCAGCGGGGTGCGCCGAGCACCGCGAAGAAGGTCGGCCAGATCCCGGCGAACTACACCGAGGGCTCGGGGACCATCGTCAGCGGGACAGCGGCGAACAAGGCGACGCAGGCCGCGCTGGCCGCCTACCCGGGCGGCGTCGTCGACCGGGTCGTGCAGCTGAGCAACGGCGAGTACGAGGTGCACTACATCGGCGTCAACTGGCCGCACCACATCTTCGTCGACCAGAGCTTCACCGTCGTCGGAGCCTTCTAGCCACCGCGCCGCGGAGCGTCGACGGCGGCCTGTCATGATGGCGGCGGGGGTCTGGCGGAGCTGATTCGCCGGTTTCTGTTATGCCGTCGCCGACCGGGGACCCTCCTCACACCATGACCGAGAATTCGCACAGTGGGTACGGCGGGCCGCAGGCGCCCCGGTCGCAGGCCGCGATCGTGCGCGCCGCGCAGCAGGGCGACCAGCGGGCCCTGGACCTGCTCGTGGCCGACTACCTGCCCCTGATCTACAACATCGTGGGGCGTGCGCTGGGCGTCCCCGCCGACACTGACGACGTCGTGCAGGAGATCATGCTGCAGATGATCCGCGACGTGCGGAAGCTGCGTGATCCCGAGGCGTTCCGGTCCTGGCTGGTCGCCATCGCGATGCGGGAGGTGCGACGGCACTGGCGGCTGCGGCGAAGCGCGCCGCCGACCGACGGGATCGGCGGTCTCGACGAGGCGGCGCAGCTCGCTGATCCGGGAGCCGACTTCGTCGACCTGACCATCACCGTGCTGGGCCTGTCCGGCCAGCGCAGGGAGGCGGCCGAGGCCACGCGGTGGCTGGACGCCGACGACCGGCAGCTGCTGTCGCTGTGGTGGATGGAGGTCGCCGGCCGGCTCACCCGCAGTGAGCTGGCCGCCGCGATGAAGCTGCCGATGCCGCAGGCCGCGGTCCGGGTGCAGCGGATGAAGGCCCAGCTGGATGTCGCACGGGCGGTCGTGCGGGCGCTGAAGGCGGTGCCGCGGTGCCCGGAGGCGGACCGCGTGCTCCGTGGCTGGGACGGGCGGCCAACCGGCCTGTGGCGCAAGCGGATGGCCCGGCATGTGCGCACCTGTGACATGTGCGGCGGTGTGCCCGTCGACCTGGTTCCGGCGGAGCGGCTGCTGGCCGATGTGGCGCTGGTTTCCGTTCCACCGGTCCTGTTGGGGCTGGCAGGGTGGGGTGCGGCCGGCGGCGCTGCCGGCGGGAGCGGAGCCGGTTCGGCCGCTGCGGCCGGCCGTGGCGCGGTCAGGGTGGGGAGACTGGTGACCCGGGCCGCGCGGACGTCGGGGAGCGTCTCGTTCGGGAAGGCGGCGGTGATTTCCTCCGTCGCCCTGTTCACCGCCACCGGCACCGCCGCCTACTTCGGCCTGTCCGGGCAGACCGTCCCGTCCCGGGCCGCCGCACCGGCAGCGGTGCGTACCGTCGCCCAGCCCTCCGCCACCCGCTCCGCGCCGGCGGCCACCCCCTCGCCCAGCCCGAAGCCGAGCCCCACGCCGTCGCCCAAGGCCGCGGCGCCGAAGCCGGCGGCCGTCACCAACACCCGGCTCCCGGTGCGGGCTGCCTTCTACTACCCCTGGTACCCCGAGAACTTCAGTGGCGCGGGCAGCCACTACACGCCCTCGGCCGGGCAGTACTCCGTGGACGTCCCGGCCACGGTCGACCGCCAGATCCAGGACATGCAGTACGGCGGCCTCCAGGCCGGCATCTCCTCCTGGTGGGGCCCGGGCAAGCGCGAGGACAAGCGGCTGCCGCTGCTGCTGAACGAGGGCGCCAAACTCGGCTTCTCCTGGACGGTGTACTACGAGGAAGAAGCGTACGGCGACCCCTCGTCCACGGTGATCAGAAGCGACCTGGAGTACCTGCGGAAGTACTCCAGCCAGAAGACCTGGCTGCACATCGACGGCAAACCGGTGATCTTCGTGTACGGCTCGGGCGGGGACGGCTGCGCCATGGCCACCCGGTGGGCGCAGGCCAACCGGGGCGAGGGCTACTACGTGGTGCTGAAGGTGTTCGGCGGCTACCTCGGCTGCGCCGACCAGCCGCAGGGCTGGCACCAGTACGCCTCAAGCCTGGACGTGCAGAAGGGCTACTCGGCGATCCTCTCGCCGGGGTTCTGGAAGAACGACGCGAAGACGCCGGTGGTGCCGCGCGACCTCGCCCGCTTCCGTCAGGACGCCACCACCGTCGCCACGTCGGGTGATCCGTTCCAACTGCTGGTGACCTACAACGAATGGGGCGAGGGAACGGCGGTCGAATCGTCCACGGACTGGCCCAGCGCCAGCGGCCACGGCGCCTACATGGACATCCTGCACCAGGTTTTCACCGCGCATCCGCGGTGATTGCCGACGGTCCCTCGCCGGGGGGCTACTGCTGTGCAGGAACCTTTCTGGCGTGCAGCACACAGGCGTCCAGGGGCAGCGGCGAGACGTCCACGAGTGCGAGTCCTGCCTCGGCGAGCAGGCGCGCATAGTGGTCGGCTCGGCGTTCGCGGCCGCCGACGTTGCACATCATGTGCAGATCCCACGCGGTGGCCAGGGAGGCCGAGCCGTCGCCCGGCAGTACGCGTTCGACGATGAGCAGGTCGGCGGAGGCGGGCATGGCGTGGGCGATGCCGCGCAGGATCTCCCGGCAGCGCTCGTCGTCCCAGTCGTGCAGTACCCGCGAGAGGAGGTAGACGTCGCCGCCGGGCGGCACGTCCGAGAAGTCGCCCGGCAGGCAGTCGCACCGCGCGCCCGGACCTGCTGCGTCCAGGGATCGGCGGGCGGCCTCGACGACGTGCGGGCGTTCGAGCAGTACGCCGCGCAGCCGCGGGTGTGCTCCGAGGAGGCGGCCGAGCAACTCCCCGTTCCCGCCCGCGATGTCGACCACGGTGGCGAGTGCCGGGGCCCGGCCGGCGGCGGTGATGACCGGATGCGCGGCGAGCGGTTCGAACATGCGCGAGCTCGCGGCCATGGACTGGTCGAACAGTTCCGTGAGTGCGGGATGGCGCGCGAAGTGGTCGAAGTGGTTCTCGCCGAAGCGGTGCTCGAAGGCGACCTCGCCGGTGCGCACGGTGTGGCCCAGGTCCGCGAAGGACTGGTAGAAGACGCCGCCGTACATCAGGGCGAGCGGTCGCAGCGAGCCCGGGCGCCCTGCGCGCAGCAGGGCGCCGAGTTCGGTGAGCCGGAAGCCGTCGGGGTGCTCGGTGACCACGTTCAGCGACGCGAGGTAGCGCAGCAGCCGTGCCAGATTGTCCGGGTGCGCCGAGGGCCTGCGCGAGCGCGTCGGCGCCGATGCCGCTGTCGGTGTCCATGGCGTCCGGTGCGCGCAGTTCCGCGAACGCCGCCAGGGCCTGGGTGGTCCATGCGCCGGCGAGCAGGCGCAGGAGCGTTTCCTCATGGCCGCGCGCCCGGTGCTCGTCCAGATGGGCGGCCAGGACGTCGCGGTGGTCGCCGGACGCGTAGAGCTCGATCCGCCGGTAACCGGCCTTGGACTCGGCGGGGGCGGTGAAGTAGAAGACCGTGCCGTCCTCGTGAGGGTTGTAGCCGCCGCCGTCGGCGACCGCGCCGTGCCGGGCCAGCAGCGCGCGCAGGCCGCGCAGGATCAGCGGATCGGGGTGGTCGACCTCGAAGGCGAGGTGCGCCTCGTGCTGCCGGTCGCGTTCGTGCTCGGCGATGCCGGCCAGGTCGGAGCCCGGCGGCACGGTCAGGGCGAACACCTCGACCGTTCGGCGCTCCCCGTCCGGGCCGAGCACCGGCGGGCGCAGGATCTGGACGTCGAGCCCGGCCGCGTCCCGCCCGTGGCGTGCGGCCAGCCGGTCCCGTACCACGACGCTGGGACGCGCGGACGGTGTCGGCGGCCAGCCCGCAGCCGGCCAGATCGGCGCGCAGTGCCTCCGGCTCCGGGGGAAAGACGAGCAGCGCGGCGTGCGCGAAGCGGCAGCGGTCCGCCAGCGCCCGCAGTTCCACGGCGTCCAGGCCGGGCAGCAGCAGCGACAGCAGCGCGGCGGTGTCCTGTTCCCGGACGAAGTCGGTCGCCGCTCGCAGGCGGTCCGTGTCGGTCGCGATCGTGGTCGTGGTCGTCATCGCGAAGGCATCCTCGGTGTCGATGGGGGAGTGGCCGGCGGTCATACGCCGACGTAGTGCTCGGCGAACCAGTCCTGGTGGCTGCGCGAGGTGCGCAGCGACTCGATGCGGGCGCGCCGAAGGGAGTTGTGGAACAGCGCTTCAGCGTCCGGGCCGCAGGGGCCGTGCAGCAGCCGGATCATCCACTGCGAGAACTCCTGCGCACGCCAGATGTGGGCCAGGCACTGCGCCGAGTAGCGGTCCAGGCCCGTCGCGTCGCCGTGCGCGAGGGCGGCGACCAGGGCGGCGGCGAGGATCTCGGCCTCCAGGACCGCGAGGTTGGCTCCCTTGGCGGCCGACGGGCTGATCAGCGCGGCGGCGTCACCGGCCAGGAAGAGCGATCCGTGCCGCAGCGGCTCCAGGACGTCGGACTCCAGGTCGACGACGGAGCGTTGGAGGATCGGGCCCCGGTGCAGCGCGCCGTACTGCGCGGCGCCCATGCGCAGCGCCAGTTCGTCCCAGATCCGCTGCTCGGACCAGGCGTCGGCCGGCTCTCCCCGCCCGCACTGCAGGTAGTAGCGGGTGACCTCGGGCGTGCGGGCCATGTGTCCGGCGAATCCATGGCCGTGGACCGCGTAGCCCACGGCGTCCAGGCTCGGTGGCGCCTCGGCGAGCAGACCGAGCCAGGGACCTGGTGGTCGAGGCGGTGGTGCCGCACCGCGCCGGGCGGCAGGGAACGCCGCGCCGCGCCGTGGCGCCCGTCGCAGCCGGCGACGTATCCGGCCGACAACCGGGCCGGGCGGCCGTCGGGGCCGCGCACCGTGACCGAGGGCTGCGGGCCGTCCGCATCGACGACGGCGACGGCCTCGGTTCCGAAGCTGATGCGCCCGCCGACGGCCAGGTAGCGGGTCAGCAGATCCGTCACCAACTCCTGCTGCGGGTAGACGGTGTGACGTTCCTGCTGACCCAGGGCGCCGTAGTCCAGCCGGAAGCGGCCGTCCTCGGTGCGGAACTCGCACACGCTGTGCTCACGGCCGCCGCGGTGCAGCCCGTCCGCCAGGCCGTGGCGGTCCAGGATCCGAACCGTGTTCGCCGCGAGGAACCCTGCCCGCGCCCGGGTCTGGACCTGCGCACGGTCGGCCCGCTCCACCACGAGGCAGTCGATGCCGCTCGCGTGCAGGACGTTGGCGAGCACCAGGCCGGCAGGTCCGGCACCGAGGATGATGACGGTGGCTGTATCACCGCGTGCCGGGATCTGCTGACTCTCTGTCACGAAAGTGGATCATAAGTGCCCGGGTGCCCACTGATCGTCAGGATTCCCCCGTATGCAGGAACGCACCCGTAGGATCGGCCCCCATGGTTGACTTCTACGCTCCCACCAGCCCTTACGACCACGGATTCCTCGACACCGGGGACGGCAACCGCATCTACTACGAACAGCTCGGCAACCCCGACGGCAAGCCCGCCCTGAACGTCCACGGCGGCCCGGGTTCGGGCGCGCCGCGGCAGCCGACCAGGGCCTGGGACCCCGAGCGGTACCGCCTCATCCGCTTCGACCAGCGCAACTGCGGTCGCAGCACCCCGCATGCCGCCGACCCGGCGGCGGACATGAGCCTGAACACCACGCAGCACCTGATCGACGACATGGAGCGGCTGCGCGAGCACCTCGGCATCGAGAAGTGGCTGCTGAACGGCGCCTCCTGGGGCTCGACGCTCGTCCTGGCCTACGCCCAGCAGCACCCCGAGCGGGTCAGCGAGATGGTCATCCCGGCGGTGACGACCACGCGCCGCTCCGAGATCGACTGGCTCTACCGGGGCGCCGGACGGTTCTACCCCGAGGCCTGGGACCGGTTCCGCGACGGCGTCCCCGAGCAGGAGCGGGACGGCGACCTGCTGGCGGCCTACGCCCGGCTGATGGAGAACCCCGACCGGGCCGTCCGCGAGAAGGCCGCCGCCGACTGGCTCGCCTGGGAGGACGCGGTCATCTCCAACGAGCCCAACGGTGTGCCCGGCATGTACGGCGACCGCGAGATCGACGCGCAGATCGCGTTCGTCCGCATCTGCGCCCACTTCTTCAGCAACGGCGCATGGCTGGAGGAGGACCAACTGCTGCGCAACGCCCACAAGCTGGCCGGGATCCCCGCGGTACTGGTCCACGGCCGGCACGACATGGGCAGCCCGGTCCAGACGGCGTGGAAGCTGGCGAAGGCCTGGCCGGGCGCGCGGCTGCACATCATCGAGGACTCGGGCCACGCCGGCAGCGACACGATGGGCCAGACAGTCCGCAACGCCATCGAGGAGTTCAAGAACCGGTAGCCCCTCTGATTCCACCATGCGAAATCTTGCTTCCGATGTTGATGCGGCGCTTACACCTCCGGAATCGGCACGAAACGCGCTGGCCCTTCCCTGTATGTCATCTGGCGGCCCAGCAAGGAGAGAGCATGACGGCGACAGAGAGCACAGCCCCCACGCCCGTCCCGGAGGACCCAAGCCCGACCCCGGTCCCGTCGGACTATTCACCGCGGCTCTACAACGACGATCTGGCGCCCGCCACCGAGCGGAAGTGGGGGGCGTTCAGCATCTTCAACGTCTGGACCTCGGACGTGCACAGTCTCTACGGCTACTTCCTGGCCGCCAGCCTGTTCCTCGTCGCCGGCAACGCCTTCAAGTTCGTCATCGGGATCGGCGTGGGCTCGTTGGTGATCTACTGGCTGATGACGCTGATCGGCAAGGCCGGGGTGAAGACCGGCGTGCCGTACCCGGTGCTCGCCCGGGCCTCGTTCGGCACCTTCGGCGCGAACGTCCCGGCCCTGGTGCGGGCCGTGGTCGCCACCTTCTGGTACGGGGCGCAGACCAGCGCCGCGGCCGGCGCGATCGTCGCGTTCCTCACCAGGTACAGCGGCCCCAGGCACTTCGACGCGACCACCCACCTGCTCGGGCACAGCGGCCTGGAGGTGGTGTGCTTCCTGGGCGTGTGGGCCGCCCAGCTGCTGATCATCAGTAAGGGAATGGAGACGGTGCGCCGCTTCCAGGACTTCGCCGGCCCGGTGGTCTGGCTGATGATGCTGGTCCTCGCCGTGGTTCTGTCGGTCAAGGCCGGCGCGCTGTCCTTCTCGGTCGACATGCCGGCCAAGGATCTCGCCGCGCTGGCCAAGAGCTCGACCGGCCTGAGCGTGACCCCCGGCTCGCTGGCCGCGATCGCGGCGATAGCGGCGACCTGGATCACCTACTTCGCGGCCCTGGTCCTCAACTTCGGCGACTTCGCGCGATTCGTGCCCGACGAGAAGACGCTGCGCAAGGGGAACATCTGGGGGCTGCCGGTCAACCTCATCCTCTTCTCCTTCGTCGCCGCCCTGACCACGGCGGCGGCCAGCAAGGTCTACGGCCAGGTGATCCTCGAACCCGCCAAGATCTCGGCCAGGTTCGGCAGCGTCTACCTGGTCCTGCTGGCCGCCCTGACCTTCGCGGTCGCCACGCTGGGCATCAACGTGGTCGCGAACTTCGTCAGCCCGGCGTTCGACTTCGCCAACGTCGCCCCGAAGTACATCGACTTCCGGCGCGGGGGCATGATCGCGGCCGTCATCGCGCTCCTGCTCTACCCCCTGCACCCGTGGGACAACGCGCCGAGCTTTGTCAACGCCATCGGCTCGACCATGGGCCCGATCTTCGGCGTGATCGTCGTGGACTACTACCTGATCCGCAAGGCGCAGATCGACGTCCCGGCGCTCTACCGGGAGAACGGCGAGTTCCGCTTCCAGGGTGGCTGGAACATCCGGGCCTTCGCCGCCGGGGCCGTTGGCGCCGTCTTCTCCAGCCTTCTCCCGGTCTACGGGCCGGCCGGCTACAGCGCGGCGCTCGGGCCGTACAGCTGGTTCATCGGCGTCCTCGTCTCCGGTTCGCTGTACTTCGCGGTGAGCGGCGGCAGGAGCCGGATCGTCGCGCCGGTCCCGGCGGACGCCAGGGCCTGATCTGGCTGTGGGGCGGCCCCGCGGTGCTGGACAGCACCGCGGGGCCGCGCGCTGAGCCCCGGTCGGCCTCAGTTCACGTAGACCGAGGGGCTGCCGCTGACGCTGCTGTCGGCGATCGGCGCGTACGTGGCGCTGAAGTAGCCGCTGCTGAAGCAGAGCGAGGAGCCGGAGGACTTGGTGAACGCCTGGTTGCTGAACGAGATGCTGTTGTCGGTGTTGGACGTGGTGGCGCTCAGGCTCGGCGCCTGGTAGATGCAGGTGATGCTGCCGAGCAGGGTGCTCAGTACCACCGTGGTCTGGATCGCGGTGCCGCTCGGGGCCACCGTCAGGGTGCCGTTCGAGTTGACGGAAGTGGTGTAGGGCAGGGCGTTCACCGTGATGCTCTTGACCGCCAGGACGCCGAAGACATTGCTGGTGCAGCTGCTGAACGTCTGGGCGGTCGCGGACTCGGTGGCGGTGCCCGGGGTGGCCGGGTTGCTGGTCACCGAGGCGGTGAGCTGTGAGGACGTGCAGGTGATCCCGCTGGTGCCGGTGCTGCTGGAGTAGAGGGTCGCGCTGGTGCCGCTGGCCAGCGGCGCGGTCAGCACGTCGCCGACCGCGACGGCGGTGCCGCCGGCGCTGCCGTAGGTCAGCACGGCGTCGTCCGCGGATGCGGAGGTGATCGGGGTCAGGGCCAGTGCCGAGGCGGCGACGACGGCGAGGGCGAAGACGGGGCGCTTGCGCATGGGGGAGTCCTCTTTCGGGTGGGGGAGGGCAAAGGGGTGCGGTCGACAGGGGAACGGCGACGGAAGATGCGCGCGGCAGGCGGCAGTTGGGTGCCGCTGCCGATCGGAGGCGACTTCTCCCTGCGTCTCGGATCGGCAGCGGCAGTCCTGGGTCGGCCGCTCGAGACAGGGCGCGCTTTGCGCGCGGGGTCGCGTCGGCGGCGTACTTGTTGGCGTTGCCGCGGTCCGCGAAACTGGCGGCGGGGCTGCCGGTCCGGCAGGCCCGGAGCGCGGGGGGACCGGGGGGTCAGCGGAGCTGTGGTGGTGCCGATCTGCGCCGGACGTGGTCGACGGGGGATGCCGTCCGGGCGGGCTGCCTCGGTGTGGAACGCGCTAACGGGGCGGAGACGGTCATGAGCACGGGCTCCTTGCTACGGGATCGTGCCGGGAGGACTGGTGCCGCGGTTTCCCTCGAAGGTGGTTCGCAAGGGCCCGGCGCCACGGGCCTGCACGAGAAGAAAACCTGCGAGAGTTGTAAACCTGATGGGTATTCATAGTCAAGCACTCGGAAGGAAGTTCGAGATGAGAACCAGCTCCTCGCCGCCCTTTCCCCTGGTGCTCCCCGGCACCCGGGCAGGCCGTGACCCGGAACGATCGATACCGCGCGGGCCGCGGCGCACCCCGCCCGAGGTGGTCGCCGCCACCCAGCGCGACCGGCTGCTCGACGGAATCGTCCGCACGGTCGCGCAGGTCGGCTACGCCGGTGCCCGGATCAGCGACATCTGCCAGGCCGCGGGGGTCACCAGGCCGGTCTTCTACGAGCTGTTCAAGGGCAAGGAGGATGCCTTCATCGCCGCCCACCGGTACGGGACGGCGCTGGTCATCCGGGCCATGGAGGACGCGTACGCGCAGGCGCCGGACTGGCCGACCGGCGTCCGGGCCGGCCTCGGCGCGCTGCTCGGCATCCTCGCCGAGGCGCCCGCCTTCGCGAGCCTGGCCATCGTCGAGATCGACGCGGTCGGGCCCGCCGGACGCGAGGAGCGCGAGGCCCTGCTCGCGCGGTTCCGCGGGTTCTTCGCCGACGTCCCCGGAGCCGAACTGCCGGTCCCCGAGGCCGAGCTGGTGGACACCGTGATCGGCGGGGTCTACGCCGCGATCTACCGACGCGTCGCCGCGGGGCGGGCCGTCGACCTCCCGGCGCTGCTGCCGGGCCTGACGTTTTTCGTGCTGGCCCCCTTCCTGGGCCCGGAGCAGGCCGGACCCGGCCTCGCCGACCCCCGCCCGGCCTCGCCCTCGCCGGCGCCGTGCCTGGCGCCCTGACGGCCCGGGGGCATTCGGCGCACGGTCGACGCACCGTCATCACGCTTTGTTCACAGCTCCCTTGACGTGCTCACTACTAAGCGGTAGCTTCCAGTCGCCACGGACTGCGAGCCGCGCCACCCACCGCTCGACCGGGAAGCCGGGAGTGACGCCTCGCAGCCATCGTCCGCGCCAGGACATCGTGCCAGCACGCTCGTGCATGCCCACTTTCGTGGGCCTCTGTCAGGCCCGATTCCAGGAGCAACCATGGCCCTGTCCTCCGACGTCCCCTCGCACGACTCCGAGCCGCCCGCGGCGGAGACCCCGGCCAGGCCAGGGCGTACTCGGCTGCGCCGGGCCGCGGTGATGGCGGTACCAGCCGTCGCCGTGACCGCGACGATGATGGTCCTCACCGCCCAGGGCGCGCTGGCCGCCCAGTTCTCCATCTCCGGAATGCCCTTCACCGTCACCGCCGACAGGCTGCAGGGCACCGGTTTTGAGCAGTTCGGCGGCCTGGACAACATGGCCGACAACAGCCCGAACGCGGGCAGCAGCGGCGGCCAGGTGCTGGTGGTGGTCTCCGCGATCAAGTCGGCGACGCTGACCAACCTGTGCCAGAGCGTCGACCTCGGCGGCATCAACCTGCGCATCACCGCAGGCACCGGCAGCAGCCCGGTGAGCGCCAGCCACCTCACCACCGACTCCACGCTGGTGTCCGGCGACGCCTCGTTCAACAACATCGAGATCGGCGGCGACGCCAGCACCTTCACCAAGGCCGGCGTCGCGGGCCCGCTGGGCGTCTTCGGCCAGCAGGCCGACACGGTCACCATCAACAACCTGCGGCAGACCAACTACGCCACCACCGCAGCGGTGTTCACGCTGCCGGGTCTGAATCTGAGCTTCTCCGACAAGGCCTGCTGATGGGAGCGTTCAAGGCGTGGCGCGGCGGCCGCCCCTTCTGGGGCGGTCTGCTGCTCACCCTCTCCGGCGCCGAGATCCTGGTGACCGAGAAGGCCGCGCTGCCGGTCGTCATGCACGTCGGCATGGAGGGTCTCGCGGCCTACCTGGTGCCGAGTCTGATGGTGGTCTGCGGCCTGCTAATCCTTTTCAACCCGGCTCAGCGACTGTTCTACTCGGTGGTGGGCGTGCTGCTGACGCTGGGCAGCTGGATCACCTCCAACCTGGGCGGCTTCTTCGTCGGGTTGCTGCTCGGCCTGGCCGGCAGCTGCCTCGCCTTCGGCTGGCTGCCCGAGCAGGGTCCCAGGCGACGCCTGTTCCGCCGCTCCCGGCTCTCGGCCGACCCGATGCCGACCGCCGACCGCTAGGGCAGGGTGCTGAGCAGGCGCCTGTGCGCGCGGCTCAGGTGGGTGCGCATGGTGGCCGCCGCGGCGTCGGCGTCGCGTTCGCGCAGGGTGTCGAGGATGCGCTCGTGCTCCCGGCAGGTGTCCTCGGCGATGCCCTCGCGGAAGTAGAGCCGGTAGAGGTGGGTGTGCGCGTGCAGCCGCTCCAGGGTGGCGCGCATCAGCGCGCTGCCCCCGGCGGCGGCGATGCGGTCGTGGAAGAGCGCGTCATGGCGTACGAACGACTGCAGCGCCTCGTGCGGGTCGGCGGCCTGCGCCCTGCGCATCTCGGTGAGGTATCCGGCCAGCACATCCAGGTCCGCCCCGTCGGCGTGCTCGGCCGCGCGGGCCGCCGCGGCGGGTTCCACCAGCATCCGCAGCTCGAAGAGTTCGTCGAACTCCCTGGTGCTGAGCAGCGGGGCCGCCGTGTAGCCGGCCAGCGTCCGCTTCAGTGCCAGGCCCTCGGCCTCCAGGCGGGCCAGGGCCTCCCGTACCGGGGTCGGCGAGACGTCCAGGGCCAGGGCCAGGGCGTTGATGTTCAGTTTTGATCCAGGTTCGATCGCGTGCTCCAGCAGGTGCTGGCGGATGGTGTCGTAGACCGTGTCCGCCAGCACCTGCCTGCGTGGCGTCGGCGCCATCGGCCCCGCCCCTTTCCTCGCTCGTACAGTTTCCCAGATCCTACACGATCGCCCAGCATTTCGATCAGGTAACGCATCTTGACTGGGGTCGAAGTGGGTCTAGCCTCATGGAAACTATACGATCCACCCTGGAAGTCGGGGCGAGCAGACATGACCACGATCGTCGGCGCACACGCCTACCTGGTCGATGTGGAGGTCGAGAAGGAGCGGACCGACGCTGTACAGGCGTTTCTGAAACAGGAGACCGTCTTCGTCGAGATCCGCACCGATGACGGTCGGACCGGCGTCGGCTACTCCTACACGATCGGCACCGGCGGGCACTCCGTGCTGGCGATGCTGCGGCAGCACCTTCTTCCTGACCGCCACCATCGACCTGGCCGAACCCCCGGTGTCCGAGCCGACCGGTTGGGTTGGCGTAGACCTTGGGATCGTCAACATCGCGACCACCAGCGACGGCCGGATCATGTCCGGGCGTCGGGTGGACCGGTACCGCAAGCGGATGCGCGCCACCGTCGCCACGTTGCAGGCCAAGAAGACGAAGTCCGCCAAGCGCCGGTTGAAGGCGCTGCGACGGCGTGAGTCCCGCTTCGCCACCGACATCAACCACCGCATCTCCAAGACCATCGCCACCACCGCTGAACGCACCTCGCGCGGGATCGCCCTGGAAGATCTCAAGGGCATCCGGCGGAGGGTTACGGCCAAGAAGGACCAGCGGTACCGACTGCACTCCTGGGCATTCGCCCAACTCGGCAGTTTTGTCGAGTACAAGGCGCGGCGCGCGGGTGTCGCGGTGGTCCGTGTGGATCCCCGCAACACCTCCCGCCAGTGCTCGCAGTGCTGGCACACCCACCGAACCAATCGGGTGTCGCAATCCTGGTTCGCCTGCCGCTCCTGCGGGAGCGTCATGAACGCGGACCTCAACGGCTCCCGCAACATCGCTCATCGGGCCGATGCTGTGTGGCAGCGGGGCGCAGTCACCAGCCCCAGCACCGTCAGGCGACACGCCTAGCACAGTGCAGGACGCAGGCGACTCGCGGCAGCCAGCCACGGATACGACTTGCAATCAAAGCTCAAGGATCGGGTGACAAGCTCGGTCCTTCAGGGCCGAGAAGTTGACGCTCTTGATCCTTTCACGGCCAGCTGAAGGTGGCCAGGACATGGTTCGCGGCGTCGTACACCGTAATGGTGCTCGGCGTCGCGGGTCTCGGGTCGGCGGTCGTCGGGATCCAGGCGTAGCCGGTCGCGTAACCCGGGTGCCCGGCCAGCGACACCACGGTCACCGGGTAGACCTTGGCGCCGGTACTGATCGTCATGCGCGCGGCCTGCCCCGGCCCGATGTAGAGCGGCGAGTCGAGGGTTCCGGTGCTGTCGCCGACCATGCGCATGGTCACCGTGCCCGATTCCTGGTTGCCCACGACCGCACTGTCGCAGTCGCTGCTGCCGTTGCCGCCCACGCACCTGTGCGTGGTCGTGAGCGTCAGCCACACGCCGTGTCCCGCCTGCACCCGACGGCCGGGCACCACCACCTGGACGGACGTCGCCGAGCCCGTCCCGGCCCGAGCACTGGGCGGCGGGGCCCATGACGTCGACGCCGAGGCGGTGCCGCCAGCGCCGCCCGGCATCGTCTGCGATTCGGAGCGCAGCACCCCCGTGGCTGCCACCGGAATCGCGATCGCTGCCGCTGCTGCGACCGCCGCCACCAGCACCGTGGCCCGGGCCCGACGCCGCTGACGCAGCGCCCGCGCCCGGACCTGCGCCGACGGCCAGGCGGAGGGCTCCAGGCTCTCGGCGGCCTGGCGCATGGCCCGTCGAACCTCCTGCTCGGTGGTCGTCATCGTGGGCCCACTCCTTCCAGATCCGACATCGGCGCGTGGGAGGCCAGGGCCAGGTGCGTACGCAGCTTCTGCAACCCCCGGCTGGCCTGGCTCTTCACCGTGCCCGGTGAGCAGTCGAGCACCTCGGCGACCTGAAGCTCGCTCATGTCCTCCCAGAAGCGAAGGACCACCACCGCGCGCTGGCGCGGTGGCAGTTCGGCCAGTGCCTGCATCAACAGCGAACGCTCCTCGGGTCCGGAGTCGCCGCCCTCAGCGACCCGGTCGGGTGGACGGGGCGTCAGCAGGTGCAGCACCCGCTGACGCCGGTAGCGGCTGCGGTTGTTGTTGATCATCGCCCGGTGGACGTAGGCGTCCGGGTCGTCGAGCCGCCTGATGGCCGACCAGTTCCGGAAGACCTTCGCCAAGGTCGCCTGGACCAGGTCCTCCGCCTCGTGGTGGTCCCCCGTCAACAGGTAGGCGGTACGCACGAGTCGACTCCAGCGCGCCCCCGTATAGGACTCGAAGTCCAGCTCCGACCACTCCGTCTCGCCCAACGCACCCCTCCGCTGCCCGGCCCCGTCCGACCCCACCCGCCCCCTGCTTCGCCCCGCGTCAGAGCGTGGCCAGGACACCGCCTGCCGCGTCCCGCACGGTGATCCCCACCGAAGCCGCGGCAGGGGCCCAGCCGTATCCGACGGCGTAGCCCGGGTGACCGGCCAGTGTGACGATCCGCAGGTCCTTGCTCCGGCCCGTGGCCGTCAGGGTGATCCGCGCGGCGGTGCCGGTGCCCAGGTAGAGCGCCTGGTAGAGGGTGGGGCCGCCGGCAAGTCCCGTGGTCCGCAGGCTCACCGAGTCCGGCGCCTGGTTGCCGTTGGCCAGGTTGTTGCACTCGGTGCCGCTCTGGCCGCCACCCTGGCAGACCTCGGTGGCGGTGAGCGTCAACCACAGGCCGTGGCCCAGGTCCACCCGCTGGCCGGGCGCGACCACGCGCACCCGCGCGTCCACCGCCGCCGCGCCTTCGCTCGCGCTGCCCACCGCGTGGGCCGTGGCCGGGATCGCCGCCGTACCGACGGCAGTCGCGGCCGCCAGCAGCGCGGTGGCAGCCAGCGTCCTCCCGCCACGCTCGACTGCGGACCGGCTCAGACTGCTCACGTTCATGGTGTCCCTCGTTCTCTCGGTTCCCCCGGGGGCCTCCCCCCCGTCCGTACTCACCCCGGCGCCCGCAGAAAGGTTGCAGGGCGCGGGACGGTCTGGAACCGGGCTGCTGCGGCACACGTCTCCGGCTGCATGATTTCCAACGACAAGGTCAATGACTACGACAGCCTCGCCGAGGCGTACGCGGCCGAGAACGAGACCAGTCTCCTCAATGCCTACTACGAGCGGCCCGCGATGCTGGCCCTCGCCGGGGACGTGGCCGGTCGTCGGATCCTCGACGCCGGCTGCGGTTCCGGGCCCCTGTTCGCGGCGTTGCGCGAGCGAGGCGCCGTGGTGAGCGGCTTCGACGCGAGTGCCGGGATGCTGGAGCTGGCTCGGCGCCGGCTCGGCGACGGTGCGGACCTTCGGGTGGCGGACCTGGGCAGCCCGCTTCCCTACGCCGACGACACCTTCGACGACGTCGTCGCGTCCCTGGTGCTGCACTACCTGGAGGACTGGGGGCCGGCGTTGGCCGAGCTGCGGCGCGTACTGAAGCCCGGCGGTCGGCTGCTCGCGTCGGTCGACCATCCGTTCGCCGTCGCCGCCATGCACCGCGAGGCCGGCCGCGAGGCCCAATACTTTGGTACCACCAACTGGACCGAGGAGTGGACCATGGGCGGCCGGAGCGCCCTGATGAGTTTCTGGCACAGGCCGTTGCACGCGATGAGCGAGTCCTTCACCGGGGCCGGCTTCCGGGTCACGGTCATCAGCGAGCCGGAGCCCGATCCGGCCGCCCGCCAGCTGTTCCCCGAAGAAATCGCGGACCGGCCGCGCTTCCTGGGCTTCCTGTTCTTCGTCCTGCAGGCCGAAGAACTCGGCGCTACGGCAGGCCAGGGCCTGCCGTAGCGCCGAGTGGAAGAAGGTCAGTCCTCGATCGTGATGCTCAGGCCGGCGCCGCTGCTAGAAGTGACACCCATGGTGGTGCCGGCCAGCACGTTGGTGCACAGGACGATGGGGCTGCCGGAGTACTTGACGTACCCGGCGTTGCAGGCCCCCCAGTTCCCGTTGCCGTAGTAGAGCCAGCCCTCGTAGCTGACGCCGGAGTTGCCCTTCCACAGGTTGAGGTCATGACAGGTGGTGAGGGACGTGCTCGGCTTGACGAAGGTCCTGCCGCCGGAGAATTCGGGGAGACCGTGCGCGTTGGTGCCGTTCGTGCCCGTCGTCCCTGTCGGGAACTGACAGCCGGTCGCGAAGGGCGTCACCGCCTGGGCCGGGGCCGTGGCGACGACCGCCACGCCCCCGAACAGTGCGAAGGCCGCCGCGCCGGTTGCGAGTCGCTGGGACATCCTCATGAGCTTCTCCTCCTGGGACAAGGGGTGTTCCGGCTTCCGGGACCTGATCCGTTCGGACCCGGACCACGCCGATCCTGGTGGGGGAGGCGTCCCACCGGAAGAACCGCGGACCCGATGACGGAATCCTGGGACGGCGCCACCGTGACCTGCTGGGACGCGGAATCGGCTGCGGACCCGGCGGGACGGCTCTGCCTGGACAGTACTCAGCGCACCCAGACGACCGCGGTTGCTGAGGTCTGGTCCGGCACCCGGTGCTGGGTGTTGACGAGCCGGGCACGGAACTGGAGCTGGCCGCGGGGCGAGGCCTTCAGGGCCAGTCGCAGGCTCTCGTGCCGCTGGCTCTGGGCGGGGGTGCAACGGAGCGTCCGCCAGCCGCCGTTGCCTATCCGCTCGTCGATGCACAGCTGTATCGGGGAGCCGGCCACGTCACTGCCGCCCGATGCGCTGACCTGCAGGGTGTGGCCGACCGGGACGCTGTAGCTGCTCACGCCGACGGCGACGTCCGACTTCGCGGAGGCGGTCCCTGCGCTCAGCGCCAGACCGGTCGCGGCCATGGTCACGACCGCCGCCGCGGAACCGGTCCTGCTCCGAACGATCCTCCTGATGGTGCCCATGTGCGTACCTCTCTGCCGGCGGGACGATGCAGAAGTCACTGCGGCCCCTAGGACGTCGCCCTTCCGGGGAGGGTTCCATCGGGTTCGGAAGTTGCGAGGTCAGGCCGCCGCCGCCTCCGCCCGTTCACCGCTCCGGGTCTCGTCCGGTACGACACGTCGGCGTCGGGAGGGCATGCCCGCTGTCGGGTTGGTGACGCCCCAGGCCGCACCCCTGCAGATCAGTTCCTTGTAGAGGGCGGCCACCCGGCCCGTCAGGGCGCGGTCGACCGCCCGGTCGTCGGCGGTGACGAACTGGATCAGGCCCTCCTTGCGACCGAGGGAGATGCACTGCTGGTAGTAGCGGATGGAGACATGGGGGAGCTTGGTGCCGGTCAGGCGGGCGGCGATGGCGTCCGCGACCTGCCAGGCCATGGGTACGCCCGAGGCGCAGGACATCCGCAGGGGCTTGCCGTTGGGGCCGATCGCCATCGCCGCGTCGCCCACGGCGTAGACGTCCGGGTGGGAGACCGAGCGCATGGTGGAGTCGACCGCGATCTGGCCGCGGTCGGTGAGCTCCAGGGCGGTGGCCCGGGCGATCGGGTGGACGGCGAAGCCCGTCGTCCAGACCGTGACCTCGGCGGGGACGGTCATGCCGTCGGCCGTCGTCACGCCGTCCGCCTCCACGGCGGTGATCGTCGTGTGTTCGTGGACCTTGATGCCGAGGGTGTCCACCACCTTCCGCAAGTGGGCGCGGCCCTTCTCGGAGAGCCAGTCGCCGAGGGCGCCGTGGGCGACCAGGGCGACATCCAGATCCGGGCGGGTTTCGGCGATCTCGGTCGCGGCCTCCAGGCCGGTCAGGCCGCCGCCGACGACGACCACCGGCCGGCCGGCCTCCAGAGCGGCCAGGCGGTCGCGGAGGCGCAGTGCGCCGGGGCGGCCGGCGATCTCATGGGTGTGTTCGGCGGTGCCGGGGACGTCGCCGTCGTTCCATCCGCTGCCCAGGGCGTAGACCAGGGTGTCGTACTCCAGTTCCGCGCGCCCGGGGCTGTCCGCGGCGGTGACGGTCACCGTCCTGCGGTCCACGTCCACGGAGGAGACCTTGGCGAGCTTCAGTTCCACGCCCGTGCCCGCGAACATCTCGCTGAACGGCCGGGGCGTGAGGTCCTGGCCGGTCGCGAGCTGGTGCAGCCGGACGCGCTCGACGAAGTCGGGCTCGGGGTTGACGAGGGTGATGGCGACGTCCTCGCGGTGCAGCCGCTTGGCGAGGCGGCCGGCGGCGATGGCTCCGGTGTAGCCGGCTCCGAGGACGACGATGCGGTGCTGCATGTGACTGCTCCTGTCTGCGTGGGTCCGCCGTTGTCGTGCGCGGTTTCGCCACTTGAACCGGGCAGCCCGGCGTTTCCTGACAGGAACAGATTGTGAAGCACATCACGTCGGTTCAGAGGGTGTGGAGGGGCTCCCCGTGGTCCGTGGCGGCCCACTGCCCGGTCGCGCGGACGAGCTTGTCGGGGTTGACCTGATGGCGGATCGCGGCGATGCCCTCCGCGGTGACCTCCAGGCAGCTGATTCCGATGACCCGGCCGTCCACGACCGCCACGAAGGCGGGCCCGCCGTTGGCGGTCGTGGCGTAGATCTCGGGCGCGCCGCCGGCATAGGCCCGTTTGGCCGCGCTGGGCTTGAACAGGCCGCGCAGGAACGTGGCGACCGCGAGCGCGCCCTCGAACGCCTTCGCGCGGGCCGGGACCTTCCCACCGCCGTCGCCGACCGAGACGGCGTCCTGGGTGAGCAGGCGCACGAGCGGTTCGGTACGGCCGCTGGTCGCCGCGGCCAGGAACTCCTCGACGATACGCCGGGCTGCGGCTTCCTCGATCCCGGTGCGCGCCCTGCCGTCCGCGACGTGCTTCTTGGCCCGGTGGAAGATCTGCTGACTGGCGGCCTCGGTGATCTCCAGAAGCCCGGCGATCTCCCGGTGCGGGTAGTCGAAGGCCTCACGCAGCACGTACACCGCCCGCTCGTTGGGCGACAGGCGCTCCAGCAGGACGAGGACGGCGTACGACACCGACTCCCGCTGCTCGACGGTCTCGGCCGGGCCGAGCATCGGGTCGCCGGCGAGCAGCGGCTCGGGGAGCCACCTCCCCACGTACGTCTCACGCCGGGCGCGTGCCGACGTGAGCTGGTTGAGGCAGAAGTTGGTGAGCACCTTGGTCAGCCAGGCCTCGGGCACCTCGATCCGCTCGACGTCGGCCGCCTGCCAGCGCAGGAACGTCTCCTGCACGGCGTCCTCCGCCTCGCTCGCCGAGCCGAGCAGCCGGTAGGCGACGGCCTCCAGCCGGGGCCTGGCAGCCTCGAACCGGTCGACGTCACTCATGATCAGGGCCATGCCCGCGATCCTAGCCACCCAGGGGCTGAACGGCGGGCGATACAGGCGCACTTGGCGGTGGTGCGGCGGTGCAACAGCCCGCCGTAGTGGCTGTATATGCGTTCGACTATTGGCCGTCTATTCGGGATCCATCCTGCCTTCCTAGCGTTTCCCTGCAATCGCCTGACGCAGGGGAGTGACAGTGGACCGGAAAACGAAGCCGCACGACACCGATGTGCATGCGCAGGCACTCGAGGACGCCGCGTTGATGCGCGCGCTGATCTACGGGCACCTGCTTTCCCGGGGAATCTGCGTGGCCGCGCAGCTGGGAATTCCCGAGCGGCTGGAACAGGGGCCGCGCTCGGCCGAGGAACTGGCCGAGGCCAGCGGCGCCTGTCCGCAGAACCTGCGCCGGCTGCTCTCCGGGCTCGTCGCCTTCGACGTGTTCGTGGAGCGGGCGGACGGGGCGTTCGAACTGGCGCCGCTGGGCCGGACCCTGACGGCCGACGCCCCGGGCTCGGTCCTGCCGACCGCGTTGGTGGTCGGTGCCGAGATAGGGGACAGCTGGAACGGGATGGAGGCGTCGGTCCGGACCGGCCACTGCGCCTTCGACGTCAGGTTCGGCACCGACTTCTTCAGCTACCTGTCCAGCCGGCCACGGCTGCGGGAGGACTTCTACAGCTCCCAGGCGGCGGGACTGCGCCTGGAACTCGACGGCATCGCACGGCTGGTGCGCCCTGTCGGCGACCAGCAGGTGGTGGATGTCGGCGGCGGTGACGGCGCCCTGCTCGCAGGGCTGCTGACGCGCTTTCCGGAGGCCCGCGGCCTGCTCGTGGACCAGCCGGACGCGGTCGCCGCCGCGGCCGAGCGGTTCGGCGAGGCCGGGCTGGCACGCCGCTGTGCCGCGGTCGTCGGGGACTTCTTCGAGGAGGTTCCCGGCGGGGGGGACGTCTACCTGCTCCGGCACATCCTGCACGACTGGGACGACGAGTCCTGCCTGCGCATCCTGCGCACCTGCCGGCGGCTGATGCCGGAGTCGGCCCGGCTCGTCGTCATCGAGACCCTGATGGCGGTGCCCGGCGCGGACCGGGCGACGCGGCGTGCCGCTGCGCTGATGGACCTCTACATGATGTCCGTGGTGAACGGGCGCGAGCGGAAGCTCGACGAACTGGTGCGTCTGCTGGACGAGTCCGGCTTCTGCCACGACGAGGTGGCCGAGGTGGCCGCCGGAGCGTACGCGGTCGTGGCGAGGGCCGTCCGGTGACCGTTGCCGAGATCGACACCGGGACGCTGGACCTCCTGAAGCGATGGATCACCGAGTTCCTGGCCCGGCCGCATCCGCAGCTCGGGCGCACCGGCCAGGTCTGCCCCTTCGTGGAGCCGGCCAGCCGGGCGGGGACGCTGTTGGTGGTGACCCGCGCCGGGCCTGACGACACCACCCCGGACGGGGCACGGGACGCGGCGCTGGACGGGATCGTCGGCGAGATGGAGCGGACGTTCCGCACCACCTCGTGGGCCAACCCGAACCGGAACCTGCATGCGCTGGTGGTCGCGCTGCCCCGGTTACCGCGCAGGCACTGGGAAGGGCTGGACCTGGCGCAGGCGCGGTGGAAGGTGCGGCTGGCGGAGGCCGGGCTGATGTTGGGCCAGTTCCATCCCGACTGCCGGGAGACCGCGGCCAGGAACCCCGAATTCCTGGTGTCCCGATCGCCGGTGCCGATGCTGGCGCTGCGCTCCATGGCCTTTCACGACGTCCTGTTCCTCGATTCGGAGCCGCAGCTCTTCCGCGCCTATTCCCGGCGCTACGGGCGGCGCTACGAGCAGTCCCGTTCGGGCATCGACCCGGTTTTCTGCCGGAGATTCGAATCGGCCCGGCTGAAATTCGAAGGAGCGCACTGATGACCGATGTCGCACACAGGCCGGCGGCCGGGGCGCCACCGGAGGCGCCGCCACCGGCGCTGCGCCGCAACCGCGCCTTCCGGCTGATCTGGCTCGGCTCCGCGTTCAGCCTGCTCGGGCTGGAGGCGGCGGACGTCGCCTATCCGCTGGTGGTGCTGGGCCTGACCGGATCGCCCGGCTGGGCCGGCCTGTTCGGCGCGGTGCAGTTGACCGCCTCGCTGCTCGCGGGGCTCCCGGTGGGCGAGCTGCTGGACCGGCACCACCTACCCCGGCTGCTGGCCGCGGCCGAGGGCCTCCGGCTGCTGGCCACGACGAGCGTCGCCGCGGCGCTGGCCCTGCACGGGCTGACGCTCGTTCACCTCCTGGTGGTGGCGGGCGTGCTCGGCCTGGTCCAGCCGCTCAGTGGGGGAGCCAGGATGGTGGCGCTCCGGGCGGCGGTGCCCAAGGAGCAGCTGACCGCGGCGCTCACCGCCGACGAGGTCCGCAGCGGCGCGGCCGCGCTGGCCGGGCCGTCGCTCGGCGGGTTCCTCTTCGGTGTCGCACGGATGCTGCCCTTCGTGGCGACGGCCGGCTTCTTCCTGGTCTCCACGCTGACCGCGGTCTTCCTGCGGCTGCCGCAGAAGGAGCCGGCCGGGCCCGGAACCGGAGGGGCCCAGCGGTACCGGACGCGCCTGTTCGCCGGCGTCGGGGCGCTCTGGCAGGACGTGACCGTGCGCGGGACGGTCCTGCTGGTGGCGGTGCTCAACGCGGCCGGCGCCCCCCTGGTCCTGGTCACCCTGGTGGTCCTGCGCACGCAGGGCGCGGCCGCCTGGCAGATGGGTCTGGTGATGGCGGCCATGGCCCTGGGCGGCCTGGCGGGCGCGGTGCTGGTGCGGCCGCTGCACGGACGGCTGCGCCCCGGCGTCCTGCTGCTCGGGCTGGGCGTCGTCGAGGCGGCGATGTTCGCCCTGCTCACCCTCGGGTGGGGGCCCGGGTGGGTCGCGGCCGTGCTCTTCTGCTCGATGCTGCCGGTACCCGCGCTGCGGGTCCTGGTCGACGTGCTGATCTTCCGTCAGGTTCCGGCCGAACTGCGCGGCCGGGTGATCGCAGGCGTGATGACCCTGTTCACCCTGGGCGCCCCGGCCGGCGTGGCCCTCAGCGGACTGCTGCTGCAGACCCTGCCGCCCCGGGACGCGCTGCTGGTCCTGGCGGCGGTGGTGGCCGTGACGGTGCTGGTCGCGCTGCGCAGCCGAACCCTGCGGGCCGCTCGCTGGCCGCAGGACGACGGCCACTGACCTCGCTCCAATCGCCGTGTGCCGAACGCAGAGAAGTAGGGAAGGAAAGCTGATGACCGACACGATGACGGAGGCCGGGCCCCGAGGGGGCGGCCCGTCCGGCAGGCCGTCGTGGGACTCCTGCCTGCCGCCGCCCACCTGGACGGGCGCCTTCGAGATCGACCTGGAGGCAGCCGCCGCCTGGCTGGCCGACGAGGCCCGCGGCCCGGAGCGCGGTCCGCACGAGGCCGGGCTGCGGGTGCGCCGGGAGTTCCTCACCCGGCACGCCGATGCCTTGCACGCGCTGCTGACCGACGACGGCGCGGCCGAACTCCGCCTGGACGAGCTGTCGGAGGCGGCGGCCCTGCTCGTGCCGGGCCTGGTGCCCTCGGGCGCCGAGCTCGCGGCCGAGCGCGGTCTGGGGCAGAGCACCAAGAGCGGGCGGGAGGTCTGGCAGGGCGTCTTCTTCTGGGCCCTGCTGCACGCTCCCCAGGCCGGGCCGCGGGTGGTCCACGCGATGACCCTGCCGACCCTCCGCGCCCGGCAACTGCTCCCGGACCTACTGGCGACGGACCGGCTGGACCTGGGCGAGGTACTGGTCGAGCGCGACGGCCGCGTCGGCCGGGTGACCCTGAACAACCCTCGCTTCCTGAACGCCGAGGACGACGCGGTGGTGGAGGCACTGGAGACGGCGGTCGACCTGGTGCTGCTGGACGACCGGATCGGGGTCGGCGTGCTGCGCGGGGGAACCGTCGACCACCCCCGCCACCAGGGCCGACGGATCTTCAGCGCGGGCATCAATCTCACCGACCTGTACGAGGGCCTGATCTCCTTCACCGGCTTCATGCTGCGGCGGGAGCTGGGGTACCTGAACAAGGTCTACCGGGGCCTGGGCGTCCCCGCTGTCCCCGGCGTGGACGGCGTGGACGGCGCGGACGGCCAGGAGAAGCCCTGGATCGGCGTCGTGGACGGCTTCGCCATCGGCGGCGGCGCGCAGATCCTGCTGACGCTCGACTACGTGCTTGCCGACCAGGACGCCTACTTCAGCCTGCCGGCCCTGCGCGAGGGGATCATTCCCGGCGCCGCCAACCTCCGCCTGCACCGGCACCTCGGACCCCGGACGGCCCGTCAGATGATCTTCGCCGACCGGCAGGTGGTGGCCACGGAGCCGCTCGCCTCGCTGCTCTGCGACGAGGCCGTGCCCGCGGCCGAACTGGACGACGCGCTGGCGCGCGTCGCCGCGATGCTCGACAACCCCGCCGTCGTGCCCAACCGCCGGGTGCTGCGCCGGGCCGAGGAGCCGGTCGAGCTGTTCCGGACCTACCTCGCCGAGTACTCCCTGGAGCAGGTGCGCCGCATGTACAGCACCGACCTGGTGGCCAATCTCGAACGCGGCTGGATCAACCGCCGCCGCTGAGGACCGAACTGTCCACGAACGTCCCATCAGAAAGGAACCGACAATGTCCAACCCCTTCGAGAACGAGGAAGCCGAGTACCTGGTGCTGGTCAACGACGAAGGCCAGCACTCGCTGTGGCCGGTCTTCGTCGAGGTGCCGGCCGGGTGGCGCAGCGCCTTCCGCGGGCTGCGGCCGGCGGCTGTCGACTACGTCGACACGAACTGGACCGACATGCGTCCCGCGAGCCTGATCGCCGCGATGGGCGGCTGAGCCGCAGTTCCCGTCGTCCCCGGGCAGCCGTGCCCGGGGACGGCCCCGGCCCAGTGAGCACACCGCATTCCGCGCACCACCAGACCGCGCACCACCAGACCGCATGAGGGAGAGGACGCAGGTGTCAGTCGCTAGAAGAGCCGACCGCACGGTCGTGGACTGGATCGAGGAGACGGCCGCGCGCACACCGCGGGCCCGCGCGGTGGCCGGTGCCGACGGCACGCTGCGTTACGCCGAGCTCAACGCACGTGCGGACCGTCTGGCACGCCGGCTGGCCGCCCACGGGGTGGGCCCCGAGCGCTTCGTCGCCCTGCTGCTCCCACGCGGCACCGGCCTGCTGGTGGCGCAGTTGGCGGTGCTCAAGGCGGGCGGCGCCTATCTGCCGCTCGACCCGGGCCACCCCGCCGAGCGGATCCGCTACCAGCTCGACGACGTGCGGCCGCGTCTCGTCCTCACCACGGCCGACCTGGTGGCGGCGCTGCCGGAGCACACCCCGCACCTGCTGCTCGACGCGTCCGCGACGGCCGCGCAGGACCAGGACGCCGCCTCCCTCACAGACGCACCGCTGCGTGCCGGCCTGACCGCGGCGCATCCCGCATACGTGATCTTCACCTCGGGTTCCACCGGCAAGCCCAAGGGCGTCGTGGTCCCGCACGGGGCGCTGCTCAACTTCCTGCACGCGATGGCGGACCGGTTCCCGCTCGGCGGCGAGGATCGCCTGCTGGCCGTGACCACGTTCGGCTTCGACATCGCCGGTCTCGAACTGCTGCTTCCGCTCTGCCTCGGCGCCCAGGTCGTGGTCGCGCCCGAACAGGCCGGGACCGACCCGGACCTGCTCGCCTCGCTGCTGGAGCGGCACCGGGTGACGGTCATGCAGGCCACCCCGTCCCTCTGGCAGGGGCTGGTCACCCAGCGTCCGGAGGCCCTGCGCGACCTGCGGGTCCTGGTCGGCGGGGAGGCGCTGCCGCCGGGGCTGGCCGCGGCGCTGGCAGGACTGAGCGCCGGGGCGACCAACCTCTACGGACCGACCGAGACCACTGTGTGGTCGACGGCCGCCGAGGTGGTCGCGGGGGAGCGGCCGCACATCGGCCGGCCGATCCGCAGCACCGAGGTGCACATCCTCGACGAACTGCTCCGTCCGGTCGCACCGGGGGCCGAGGGCGAGCTCTACATCGGCGGCGCCGGACTCGCCCGCGGCTACCACAGCCGGCCTTCGCTCACCGCCGGCAGGTTCGTCGCCGACCCGTTCGGCGGCCCCGGGGAGCGCCTCTACCGCACCGGGGACCTCGCCCGCCGACGGGCCGACGGGGCCGTCGACTACCTGGGCCGCGTCGACAACCAGGTCAAGATACGCGGCCACCGCGTCGAACTGGGCGAGATCCAGGCCGAGTTGGAGGAGCACTCGGCGGTCGCGGAGGCGGTGGTGGCTGCCCGCCCCACGCCCGGCGGCCCGCTGCTGACCGCCTATGTGACGCTCGCTCCGTCCGCTGCTGAAGCCGCCGCCGACGAAGGCGGATCCGACGCAGCGCTCGAACAGGTGGACCGGTGGCGGGAGACCTACGACCAGTCCGACGCGGCGGCGGAGCAGCGCGCCGAGGCCGACCGGCCCGCGTTCGGCCACGACTTCGGGATCTGGACGGCCGGCCCGGACCGGAACCCGATCCCGGTGGAGCAGATGGAGCAGTGGCGCACCGCCGCCGTCGACCGCGTGCTGGAGCTGAGGCCGCGGCGGGTGCTGGAGATCGGCGTCGGCACCGGCCTGCTGCTCAGCCGGATCGCGCCGTACTGCCAGGAGTACCGGGGGACCGACCTGTCCCCGGCCGTCGTCGCGCGGCTGCGGGGCGAACTGGCCGGGCAGCCCGAACTGGCTGGCAAGGTGCAGCTGTCCGTCCAGGCCGCCCACGACTTCGGAGGACTGCCGCAGGGGCGGTTCGACGTCGTCGTGATCAACTCCGTCGCCCAGTACTTCCCGAGCGCCGACTACCTCACCGGTGTGCTGCGGCAGGCGATGGCGGTGCTGGCGCCCGGCGGCGCCGTCTTCCTCGGGGACCTGCGCAGCCTGCGGCTCGCACCCGTGCAGCACGCGGCGCGTGCGGCAGCGGGCCTGCCCCCCGAGCCGGCCGCCGGCCGCCGCGCGGCGGCCCGGGCGGCCCTCGACGACGAGGTCGAGCTGCTGCTGGCACCGGAGTACCTCACCGGGTTGGGCGCCCTCATCCCCGACGTGGCCGGCGTCGACATCCAGCTGAAGCCGGGTCACTACCGCAACGAACTCAGCAGCTACCGCTTCGACGCCGTGCTGCACAAGCACGGTGGCACGCTGCTGCGCCTGGACGACGCCCCGGCGCTGGACTGGGACCGGGAGCGGGCGGACACGGAGACGCTGGAGCGGTTGCTCGCCGTCGGGCGGCCCGACCTGCTCCGGGTCACCGGCATCCGCAACGCCCGGCTGACCGACGACCTCGCCGAGGCCGAGCGCCAGGACCCCGCGCGAGCCGCCGTGTCCCCGTCGGCCGGGGACAGCGCGCCGCTGGCCCCCGAGTCCCTGATCGCGCTGGCCCAGGACTTCGGCTACGCCGCGTGGGCCACCTGGACCGGGGACGCCGGCCGCGCGGACGGCCGGTTCGACCTGCTGCTCGCCGACGTCTCGGACGGCCGCGAGGTCTCGCGCGTCGCCGGCACCTACCGGCCCGCCGCTCCGGCGGACGGCAGGCCTGTCGCCAACGACCCGCTCGCCGCCCAGCGCCGGTCGGCGCTGCCCGAGCGTCTGCGCGGCCACCTGGCGGCGCGACTGCCGCAGTACATGGTCCCGGCTGCGGTGCTGGTGCTGGGCGCGCTGCCCCGCAACACCAACGGCAAGGTCGACCTGCAGGCACTGCCGCAGCCGCGGCTGGCCGCCGGCACCGGAGGGCCGCCACGGACCCCGAGGGCCCGGCGACTGCACGACCTCTTCGCCGAGCTGCTGGGGCTGTCCGGATTCGGCGTCGAGGAGAGCTTCTTCGCGCTCGGCGGCAACTCCCTGGTGGCGGTCCGTCTGATCGCGCGGATCCGCGCCGGTTTCGGGATCGGCCTGGGCATGCGCGACGTCTTCGACGCGCCGACGGTGGCCGGACTGGAACGGCTGCTGCAGGAGCGAGGCGCGGCCCCCGCACCGGACCTCGCCGAGCTGCGTCACCAGGACCGCCCCGCGTCCCGCCCGCTCGCGCCCGCGCAGAACCGGCTCTGGTTCCTGCACGAGATGGAGGGCGACTCGACCGCCTACCACCTCCCGCTCACCCTGCGACTGCGCGGCCCCCTGGACGTCGGGGCGCTGCGCGCGGCCGTCGACGCGGTCGTCGTCCGGCACGAGCCGCTGCGCACTCTGGTCGGCGCCGTCGCCGGCACACCCCGGGCGCACGTCCAGGCGATCGCGACGGCTGCGACTCCCGCGACGGGCACTGCGGTCGAGTTCACCGAGGTGCCGGGACCGGAGGGCGGTCCCGAGGCGCTTGAAGCCGCGGTGGCCGAGGCCGTCGCCCGTCCGTTCGACCTCGCCCGGGAGCTGCCGCTGCGGGCCCGGCTGTTCCGGCTGACCGCGGAGGACCACCTGCTGCTCCTGACGGTCCACCACATCGCCGCGGACGGCTGGTCCATCGGCCCGCTGCTCGACGATCTGGCCACCGCCTACCGGCACGCCTGCGACGCCCCCGGCGCCGACCCGGCGGCCGCCTTCGCGCCGCTGCCGGTCCAGTACGGCGACTACGCCGCCTGGCAGCACGCGTCCCTCGCGCGGGAGACGTCCGAGGGGGGCTACTGGACGGACCGCCTGGCCGGACTCCCCGAGGTGCTGGAGCTGCCGACGGACCGGCCCCGCGGACCCCGGCCGAGCGGTCGCGGCGGCTCGGTGCCGCTGGAACTTCCGGCAGCGCTGCACCGTCGGGTGGCCGACCTGGCCCGCGCGAGCGGAGCCACCGTGTTCATGGTCGTCCAGGCGGCCCTGGCGGCGCTGCTCACCCGGCTCGGCGCGGGCGAGGACATCCCCCTGGGCACCGTCGTGGCCGGTCGTGAGGAGGCGGCCCTGGACCGGCTGGTCGGGTTCTTCGTCAACACCCTGGTGCTGCGCACCGACACCTCGGGCGACCCGGCCTTCAGCGAGCTGCTCGACCGGGTGCGCCGCGCGGTGCTGGACGACCTCGACCACCCGCATCTGCCCTTCGACCGCCTGGTCGAGCTGGTCAACCCCTCCCGGACGGCGGCGCACCACCCGCTCTTCCAGGTCATGCTGGCGTTCCAGGACGACGAGGTCTTCCGGGTGCAGCTGCCCGGTCTGCACACCGAGGCCGCGCTCGCGCCCAGCGGCGGAGCCCAGTGCGACCTGCTCTTCGCGCTCTCGGAGCGCACCGGGCCCGACGGCGCCCCGCAGGGAATGACCGGTCAGGTCGACTTCGCCGCCGACCTGTTCGACCCTGTTACGGTCCGGCTGCTGGCGGACCGCCTGGCCGCCTTCCTCGACGCGGCCACGGCCGCCCCGCACCAGCCCGTCAGCAGTCTCGACCTCGCCCTCCCGGCCGAACGCCGACTGCTGGCGGAGTGGAACTCCACCGGACACCCGGACCTCCCGACCACGCTGCCCGCCCTGGTCGCGGCCCGGGTCGCCGCCTGCCCCGACGACGTCGCCCTGGTCCACGGCGAGGCAGTGCTGACCTACCGTCAGTTCGACCGGCGGGTGGCGCGCCTGGCCCGGCGGCTGACGGCGCTGGGCGCGGGACCGGAACGGACCGTCGCGGTCCTGCTGCCGCGGTCGGTCGACCTGGTCGTCGCGCTGCACGCGGTCGTCCGCACCGGCGCTGCCTACCTGCCCGTCGACCCCGACTACCCGGCCGACCGCATCGCCTGGGTGCTGGCCGACGCCGCGCCCGCCTGCGTGGTCACCACGGCGGCGGTGGTTCCGGCGCTGCCTGCGGCCGGTCCCGGGGAGCGGGTCACCCTGCTGGTCGAGGCGGCCGAGGAGGAGCCGGACCAGGACTCGCACTGGGAGGACCCGGCCGGGCCGGCACCGGACCACCCCGCCTACGTCATCCACACCTCCGGCTCGACCGGCCGCCCGAAGGGCGTGCAGGTCACCCACCGCGGCATCGTCAACCGGCTGCGCTGGATGCAGGACGCCTACCGGCTCACCCGCGAGGACCGGGTCCTGCAGAAGACCCCCTCCGGGTTCGACGTCTCCGTCTGGGAGTTCTTCTGGCCGCTGATCGAGGGCGCCGCCCTCGTGGTCGCCGACCCCGGCGGACACCGCGACCCCGCCTACCTGGCCGAGCTGATCCGGCGGCAGGGCGTCACCACGGTCCACTTCGTTCCGTCCATGCTCGCCGCCTTCCTGGACGAGCCCGCCGCACGGGAGTGCGCGAGCCTGCGGACCGTCGTCTGCAGCGGCGAGGCGCTGCCCGCCGAGCTGGTGCACCGGTTCCACCAGGTGCTGGGACCGCTCGGGGCGCGCCTGCACAACCTCTACGGGCCGACCGAGGCGTCCGTCGACGTCACTGCCTGGCCCTGCCCGCCGCAGCCGGACCACGCGCCGGTGCCGATCGGGCGCCCGATCTGGAACACCAGGGTCCACGTCCTCGACGCCTCGCTGCGGGAACAGCCGCCCGGCGTTGCCGGTGAGCTGTACCTGGCCGGCGTCGGACTCGCGCGCGGCTACCTGAACCGGCCCGCCCTCACCGCCGAGCGCTTCGTCGCCGACCCCTTCGGGGGCCCCGGGGAGCGGCTGTACCGGACCGGCGACCTGGCCCGTTGGCGGGCCGACGGCGCGCTGAGCTTCCTCGGACGCGCCGACCAGCAGGTCAAGCTGCGCGGCCTGCGCATCGAGCCCGGCGAGATCGAGGCCGCGCTCACCGCGCACCCGGCGGTGGCGCACGCGGTGGTGCTGCTGCGCGAGGACCGCCCGGGGGACCAGCGGCTGGTCGGCTACGCGGTGCCCGAGGCGGGCGCGACCGCGCCCGAGCCGGAGCAGCTGCGGGCCCGACTGGCCGCCTCGCTGCCCGACTACATGGTCCCGGCCGAGGTCCTGCTGCTGGCCGCGCTCCCGGTGGGCGCCAACGGCAAGCTCGACCGGTCGGCGCTGCCCGCCCCGGCGGCCCCCGGCGAGTCCGGCTCGCGTCCCCCGGTCACCGCGCTGGAGCGGCGGCTGGCCGCGCTCTTCGCGCAGACCCTGGGGCTGGACCGGGCGGCGGTCGGTGCGGAGGACAGCTTCTTCCGGCTGGGCGGCCACTCGCTGCTCGCCACCCGGCTGGCGGGCCTGATCCGTGCGGAACTCGGCTGCCCGCTCGGGGTCCGCGCGGTGTTCCAGGCGCCGAGTGTGGCGGCGCTGGCCCGGCGGATCGAGGCGGGAACGGACGGGGGCGGCGCGGCGCGCACGCCGGAACTGCGGGCCCGCGCCGACCGTCCCGAGCCGGTGCCGGCCTCCTTCGGCCAGGCCCGGCTCTGGTTCCTGGACCGGATGGAGGGCCCGAGCCCGGTCTACAACCGTCCCTTGGCGCTCCGGCTCACCGGGCCCGTCGACCCGGACGCGCTGCGTGCGGCCGTCGCCGACGTGGTGGTCCGTCACGAGGCGCTGCGGACCCTGGTCGTCGACCACGAGGGCGTGCCCTGCCAGCGGGTCCTGGACCCGCAGGAGGCCGTCGCGCGCCTGCTCGACGCGCCCTGGGCCGCCCCGACAGGCGCCGCCTGCGACACCGACGCCGACGCCCGCGACCTGGCCACCCGCCCGTTCGACCCGGCCGCCGACCTGCCGCTGCGGGCGGCCCTGCTGCGGGAGGGCCCCGAGCGGCACACCTTGCTGCTGGTGCTCCACCACATCGCCAGCGACGGCGAATCCACCGCGCCGCTGCTCTCCGACCTCGCCGCCGCCTACCGGGCCCGGCTGGACGGTGCGGAGCCCGACTGGGCGCCGCTGCCGGTGCAGTACGCCGACTTCACGCTCTGGCAGCGGGAGCTGCTGGCCGCCGGGGGAGCGGAGCTGCCCCTGCTCTCGGAGTACTGGAGCCGACGGCTGGCGGGCGCCCCGCAGGAGCTGGACCTGCCCGTCGACCGGCCCCGGCCGGCCGCGCCCACCCGCAGCGGCGGGCTGGTCCACGCCGCCGTGGACGCCGAGGCACACCGCGCACTGCGCACGCTGGGCACCCGGCACGGCGCGACGCCGTTCATGGTCGCCCACGCCGCCCTCGCCGCCCTGCTCACCCGGCTCGGCGCCGGCACCGACCTGCCGGTCTGCGCCGTGGTCTCGGGCCGCGAGGACATCCCGCAGGCCGAGCAGCTGGTCGGATTCTTCGCCAACACCGTGGTGCTGCGCGCCGACACCTCCGGGGATCCCGCCTTCGGCGCACTGCTCGACCGGATCCGCGCCCTGGACCTGGCCGACCTGGCCCACGGCCCGCTGCCCTTCGGCCACCTGGTGGACCTGGCCAGGGCCGAGCGGTCCCCGGCCCGTCACCCGCTGGCGCAGGTGATGCTGGCCTTCCAGTCCCCGCTGCCCCACTGCGAACTGCCGGGCCTGACCGCCGAACCCGTGGAACTGCCGACCGGCGGCTCCGCCTTCGACCTCAGCTTCAGCCTGCGGGAGCGGTTCGACGCCGATGCGCAGCCGGCCGGGGTCGAGATCGAGGTCGAGTACGCCGCCGACCTCTACGACCGGGCCACCGCCCAGCAGTTGGCGGACCGTCTGGTCGCCGTGCTGGCGGCGGGCTGCGCCGACCCGGACCGACGCATCGGCGCGATCGACGTCCTCGGCCGCGCCGGCCGTGACCGGCTGCTGCGCGAGTGGGGCAGCGGTCCGGCCGCCGGGACGCCCGCGGTCTTCCCCGACCTGTTCGCCGCCAGGCTCGCCGCCGCTCCGCACGCCGCTGCGGTGCTCTTCGAGAACCGGCGCCTGGACTACACCGAGCTGGACCAGGCGGCCAACCGCCTGGCGCACCGGCTGATCGCCCGCGGCATCGGCCCGGAACAGGTCGTCGCCCTGGCCCTGCCGCGCTCGGCCGAACTGGCGGTCGCCGTCGTGGCGGTGCTCAAGTGCGGCGCTGCCTACCTGTCGGTCGACCCCGACTACCCGGCCGAGCGGATCGCCTTCATGCTCGCCGACTGCGCGCCCGCGCTGCTGCTGACCACCGGTCAGGTCGGCGCCGACCTGGCCGCCCGGGGGGCCTTCGCCGCGGTCGACTGCCCGGCGGCGGAAATGGACGGCGCCGACCTGGCCGCCGAACTCGCCGCCGCCCCGGCGCGCGCCCCGCGCGACAAGGACCGGACCGCGCCGCTGCTGCCGCAGCACCCGGCCTACCTCGTCTACACCTCCGGAACGACCGGGCGTCCCAAGGGCGTCGTGGTCACCCACACCGGGCTCGCGGACCTGTCCCGTACCCAGACCGAGGCGTTCGCCCTGGACGGCGACAGCCGGGTGCTCCAGTTCGCCGCGCTCAGCTTCGACGCCGCGGCCTGGGAGGTGTGCATGGCGCTGCTCAGCGGAGCGGCGCTGGTCCTCGCCCCGCCCGAGCGGGTCCTGCCCGGTCCGGAGCTGGCCAGGCTGGCGACCGAGCACGGGATCACCCACGTCACCATGCCGCCCACGGTCCTCGCCGCGATGCCGGAGCAGGAGGACTTCCTGCGCGGCGGCACGCTGGTGGTCGCCGGCGAGGCCTGCCCGCCGGAACTGGTGGCCCGCTGGTCGGCCGGACGCCGGATGGTCAACGCCTACGGGCCCAGCGAGTCGACGGTCTGCGCCACCATGAGCGCGCCACTGTCCGGGCACGCGCAGCCGCCGATCGGCAGCCCCGTGCACGGCACCCGGGTCTACGTCCTCGACGACCGGCTGCGGCTGGTGCCGCCGGGTGTGCGCGGCGAGCTGTACCTCGCGGGCGCCGGTCTGGCCCGCGGCTACCTCGGGCGTCCCGGACTGAGCGCCGGCCGCTTCGTCGCCGATCCGTTCGGCCCGGACGGCGGGCGGATGTACCGCACCGGCGACGTCGTGCGCTGGCGGGCCGACGGCAGCCTGGAGTTCGCCGGGCGGGCCGACGGCCAGGTCAAGCTGCGCGGCTTCCGGATCGAGCTCGGCGAGATCGAGGCCGCGGTGGCCCGCTGCGCCGGCGTCGCCGCAGCGGCGGTCCTGGTCCGCGAGGACCAGCCCGGTGACCGCCGCATCGTCGCCTACGCGGTGCGCGCCGGCGCGGCCGCCGACGGACCGGCGCCGGAGCCCGAGGCCGTCCGCCGCCGCGTCGGTGAACTGCTGCCCCGTCACATGGTGCCCTCCGCGGTCGTCGTGCTGGACGAGCTGCCGCTCACCCCCAACGGCAAACTGGACCGCGCGGCGCTGCCCGCGCCCCCGGCTCCTGCGGCGGGCGGCCGACGCGCTCCGCGCGGACTGCGCGAGGAACTGCTGGCGCAGCTCTTCGCGGAGGTCCTGGACCTGGACCGGATCGGGGCCGACGCGGACTTCTTTGAAGCGGGCGGTCACTCGCTGCTGGCGACCAGGCTGCTGCACCGGGTCCGCGAGGTCTTCGGCGCGGAACTGACGATCCGGGACCTGTTCCGCGCCGCCACGGTGGCGGACCTGGCGCAACTGCTCGACGCCGCGGCCGGCGGCGCCCGCACCCCGTCCGCGCCGCCCGTCGCCGGACCGCGTCCGCCGTTCCCGCCGCTGGCGCCCGCCCAGGCCAGACTCTGGTTCCTGGACCAGCTGGAGGGCCCGGCCGCGACCTACAACGTGCCGGTGGCGGTGGTCTTCACCGGTCCGCTGGACGTCCCCGCGCTGCGGGCCGCGCTCGGCGACCTGATCGCCCGTCACGAGCCGCTGCGCACCCGCTTCCCGGCCCGCGACGGCGTCCCCTACCAGGACGTGCTGGAGGAGGCGGACGGTCCGGACTTCGCGGTGGCAGGCGCGGGCGAGCGGGTCGAGCGGCAGGACCTGGACCGGTTGCTCGCGGCCGAGGCCGCGGAGCCGTTCGACCTGACCGCCCGTCCGCCGCTGCGCGCCCGGCTCTTCCCCGGGCCCGGGGAACGGCACGTGCTGCTGCTGGTGCTGCACCACATCGTCTGCGACGGCCTGTCGATGGAACCGCTCCTGCGCGACCTGGGGGAGTTCCTCGCGGCCCGTGCCACCGGGCGCAGGCCCGACCTGCCGGCGCTGCCGGTGGCGTACGCGGACCATGTGCTGTGGCGGCGGAACGCCCTGGAGGGCGAGGGAACCCTGGCGCCGGACCTGCGCTACTGGCGGCAGCGGCTGGCGGGGCTGCCGGAGCTGACCGAGCTGCCGTCGGACCGTCCCCGCGGCGCCCGGCCCGGCCGGGAGGGCGGCCTGGTGCGCCGGCGGACCGGCGCGGACGGCCACCGGGCGCTGGTGGCCCTGGCCCGGCGGCACGGAGTGACGGTGTTCATGGCCGCCCACGCGGCACTGGCGGTCCTGCTGGGCCGGCTCGGGGCGGGGGAGGACCTCGCCGTGGGCACGGCGGTGTCCGGTCGGGACGTTCCCGGCCTGCACGACCTGGTCGGCTTCTTCGCCAACACGGTGGCGCTGCGCACCGACCTGTCCGGGTCCCCGACCTTCGCCGAGCTGCTGGCCAGGGTCCGTGAGGCGGACGTGGACGACCTCGACCACGCCGGGCTGCCCTTCGACCGGGTGGTGGAGCTGACCGGCAGCGGCGGCGCCACCGAGCACAACCCCCTCTTCCAGGTCTCCTTCGGCCTGGCCGAGGAACTGCGCGAGCGTGCGGCGGGGCCCGGGCTGACCATGTCGGCGGCCCCGATCGCGCTCGGCACCGTCAAGTTCGACCTGTCCTTCGAACTGACCGAGCAGCGCGGCGGGTCCGGCGACCCGGCCGGGCTCGGCCTGGTGCTGGAGTACGCGGCCGACCTGTTCGACCCCGGCACCGCCGAGGCGCTGGCCGACCGCTACCTGGCGCTGCTGGCACAGCTGTGCGCCGACCCGGAGCGGCCCGTCGACGCCTTCGAGCTGCTGCTCCCGGGGGAGCGCGACACCCTGCTCGGCTCCGGCTCCGCCGCGACCCGCCAGGCCGCTCCTGCGCGCTCGGTGCCGGAGCTGTTCCGCGCCCAGGCGGCGCGGACGCCCGACGCCCCGGCGGTCCGCTGCGGGGAACGGGTGCTCAGCTACGCCGAACTGGACGCCCGTGCCGACGCCCTGGCGCAGCGTCTGACCGCGGCCGGCGTGGGTCCGGAGACCCGGGTGGCGCTGCTGCAGCGGCACTCGGCCGAGGCCGTGGTCAGCACCCTGGCGGTGCTGAAGGCGGGCGGCTGCTACCTGCCGCTGGACTCCCGTGCGCCCTTGGCCCGGCTGCGCGAGGTCGTCCGGGAGGGAGGGGCGACGGTCCTGATCACCGACCGGGACCCGCGGCAACTGCCACTCGGCGACGGCGACGTCACGGTGCTGCCCGCGCCGGACCTCGACGCCCCGGTCCCGGCCGCACCCACGGCCAGCGGTACCGACACCGGCATCAGCCCGGACCGGCTGGCCTACGTCATGTTCACCTCCGGCTCCACCGGCCGCCCCAAGGGCGTCGCCGTCACCCACGGCAGCGTCGCCGCGCTCGCCCTGGACTCGCGGTTCCGCTCCGACGCGCACCGCCGGGTGCTGCTGCACTCCCCGCTCGCCTTCGACGCCGCCACCTACGAGCTGTGGGTGCCGCTGCTGTCCGGCGGCGAGGTGGTGGTGACCCCGGTCGAGCTGCTCGACCCGGTCACCCTGCCGGAGGTGCTGCGCGAACAGCGGGTCACCGCCCTGTGGCTGACGGCCGGACTGTTCCGGCTGATGGCCGAGGAGTGCCCGGAGGCGTTCACCGACGTCCGTGAGGTCTGGACCGGCGGCGACGTGGTGCCGCCCGACGCGGTGCGCCGGGTGATGACCGCCTGCCCCGGCGTCGCCGTCGTGGACGGCTACGGCCCGACCGAGACCACCACCTTCGCCACCAGCCACCGGCTGACCGAGCCGCCGCTGGGCACGGCCAGGCTGCCCATCGGGCGCCCGCTCGACCACGACCGGGCCCATGTGCTGGACGCCGCACTGCGGTTGGCCCCGCCCGGGACGGTGGGCGAGCTCTACCTGGCCGGCGCGGGCCTGGCCCGCGGGTACCTGGACCGGCCCGGACCGACCAGTGAGCGCTTCGTGGCCGACCCCTTCGGCGCCTCCGGGGGCCGGATGTACCGCACGGGAGACATGGTGCGGCGGCGGGCCGATGGGACGCTGGAGTTCGTGGGCCGGGCCGACAACCAGATCAAGCTGCGCGGCTTCCGGATCGAACCCGACGAGATCGAGACGGTCCTGTCCGGCCTGCCGCAGGTGGCCACCGCCGTGGTGGCGCTGCGCGAGGACCGGCCCGGGGACCGGCGCCTGGTGGCGTACGCGGTGCCGGCCGCGGGGGCCGACTGCGACCCGGCGGAGGTCCGCGCCCTCGCGGCACGGGCACTGCCGCAGTACATGGTCCCGGCGGCCGTCGTGGTCCTGGACGCGCTCCCGCTGACCGCCAACGGCAAGGTCGACCGCGCGGCGCTGCCCGCACCGCAGGAGCCGGGCCGCCCGGCCGGACGCGACCCGCACGGTCCGCGCGAGCAGGCCCTCGCCGGGCTCTTCGCCGAACTGCTGCACCTGCCCCGGGTCGGAGCGGACGACGACTTCTTCGACCTGGGCGGCGACAGCATCGTCTCGGTCCAGCTCGCCGGCCGGGCCCGGAAGATCGGACTGGTGATCACGCCGCGCGAGGTGTTCCGCCACCGCACCGTGGCCGCCCTCGCCGCCTGCGCCGGCAGCGTCACCGGGGCGGCCGCCGACGCGGCCGCCGACGACGGCGTCGGCCCGTTCCCGCTCACCCCGGTCATGCGCTGGTCGGCAGGGCGGCACGGGCGGGTGTTCCACCAGTCCATGCTGCTCCAGGTCCCCGCCGGACTGGACCGCGCGGAACTGACCGGGGTGCTGCAGCGGCTGGTGGACCGGCACGACGCCCTGCGGCTGCGCGTCGCCGACGGCGCCGCCGCCGTCGCTCCGGCGGGCGCGCCGGTGGACCGGCTGCTGCGCACCGTCCGCGCGGACGGCTGCGGCGACGAGGCCGACGCGCTCGACGAGCTGGTCGAGCGCGAGCGGGCCGCGGCCGGCGAGCGGCTGGACCCGGCGTCCGGCGAGGTCCTCCAGGCGGTCCACCTCGACCGCGGACCGCACCGCCCCGGCCTGCTGCTGCTGGTGGCCCACCACCTCGCCGTGGACGCCGTCTCCTGGCGGATCCTGCTGCCCGACCTGGCCGCCGCCGCCCGGGGCCAGGAACTGGACCCGGTCGGGACCTCGCTGCGGCGCTGGGCCGGCCTGCTCGCCGAGGAGGCGAAGCGGCCGCAGCGGCGGCGCGAACTCGACTACTGGACCTCGGTCCTGCAGGCGCCCGACCCGCTGCTGACGGACCGTCCGGCGGACCCGGCCGTCGACACGGTCGCCACCCTGCGCGAGACCGGGTTCACCCTGGAGCCCGCACAGGCCGCCCCGCTGCTGACCACGGTGCCCGCCCGCTACCACGGCGAGGTCGACCACGTGCTGCTCACCGCCCTGGTGACGGCCGTCGCGGCCTGGCGGGCGGAGCGCGGCGGCGGCCCGCGGACCCTGCTCGCGGACCTGGAGCGGCACGGCCGCACCGACCTGGGCGGAGCCGACCTGTCGCGCACCGTCGGCTGGTTCACCGCCATCCACCCGGTCCGGCTGGACCTCGGCGATCTCGACCCGGCCGCCGTGCTCCGCGGCGGAGCGGCCGCCGACCGCGCGCTCAAGGCGGTCAAGGAGCAGCTCCGGGCCCGGCCGGGCGACGAACTCGGCTTCGGGCTGCTCCGCCACCTCGACCCGGACGCCGAACCGCTGCTCGCGGCCGCCGGGACGCCCCAGCTGTCCTTCAACTACCTGGGCCGCTACACGGCCCCGTCGGACCGGGCCGCCGCTGCGGACTGGGAGCCGGCCGCCGGCAGCGCGGTGCTGTCCGCGGGCCAGGCCCCGGACACCCCGGTCACCCATCCGCTCGACGTCAGCGCCTGGACCGAGGCCGGGCCGGACGGCCCGCGGCTGACGGTGCGGCTGAGCTGGCCGGGAGGGCTGCTGGGCGAATCGGCGGCGGCCCGGCTCGCGGAGCGGTACCGGCAGGCCCTGCTCGCCCTGGCCACCCTCGACGACGACCCCGCCGCAGGCGGGCTCACCCCCTCCGACGTCTCCCTGGTCCAGCTGGACCAGGACGAGATCGACCTCTTCGAAGCCGACTGGAGCAACCTGTGAAGGCCATCAAGGGACTCGCCGACGTCCTGCCGCTGACTCCGCTGCAGGAGGGCATGTTCTTCCACGCCGGCCTGGCCGGCCCCGACGACGCCGACGTCTACACCGTGCAGTTCGTGCTGGGCCTGACCGGAGCCGTCGAACCGGACCGGCTGCGGGAGGCGCTGCGCACGCTGATGGAGCGTCACCCCCTGCTGCGCTCCGCCTTCCGGACCCGGCCCAACGGCGAGCCGGTGCAGCTGGTGCCGCACGCCGTCGAGCTGCCCTGGGCGCAGACCGACCTGACCGGGCGCGGGGAGGGCGCGCTCACCGAGCTGCTCGCCCGCGAGCGCGCCCACCGGTTCGACCTGGGCCGGCCGCCGCTGCTGCGGGCGACCCTGGCCAGGGTCGCCGACCAGGAGTGGAAGCTGCTGCTGAGCTTCCACCACATCCTGCTCGACGGCTGGTCGCTGTCGGTGCTGCTGGCCGAGCTGATGACCTGCTACCACCGGGGTCGCGCCGCACTGCCGCCGGCCCCCGGCCACCGCGACCACCTGACCTGGCTGGCCGGACAGGACCGGACCCGGGCGCGTGCGGCCTGGAGCGAGGCGCTCGCCGGGCTGGCCGAACCGACCCTGGTCGGCGAAGGGGCCGCCGCCTCCCGGGCCCGGCTGCCGGAGCGGGCGTTCCTGACCCTGACCGAGGAGTCCACCGACCGGCTCACCGCGCTGGCCCGCTCCTGCGGTGTCACCCTGAACACGGTCGTCCAGGGCGCCTGGGCGCTGCTGCTCGGCTCGCTCACCGGGCGCTCCGATCTCGTCTTCGGCACCACCGTGGCCGGTCGTCCGGCCGAACTGCCGGACGCCGAACGCATGGTGGGCCTGTTCATCAACACCGTTCCGGTCCGGGCGGCCACCCGGCCGGAGGAGTCGGTCGGCGCGTTCCTGACCCGGCTCCAGGACGAGCAGGTCGCGCGGCTGCCGCACCAGCACCTGGGGCTGGCCGAGATCCACGGCCTGGCCGGGCACACCGAACTGTTCGACACGGCGGTCGTCTTCGAGAGCTACCCGGACGCCGACACCGGCGACCCGCAGGACCCGGGGGCGGTCCGGGTCAGCGGCGTGGAGGGCGTCGACGCCATGCACTACCCGCTGGTGCTGGTGGCCGTGCCCGGCCCGACGCTGACCTTCCGCCTGGACCACCGCGCCGACGTCGTGGACGCCCGCCGGGCCCGGGCGATCTGCGCCCGGCTGGAGAGCCTGCTGCGGCAGTTCGTCGCCGACCCCGGCCGCCCGGTCGCCCGGCTCGCGGTGCTGACCGCCGCCGAGACCGCGGAACTGGACACCTGGAACGCCACCGGACGCGAACTGCCGTCGGGCAGCCTGCTCGAACTGTTCGCGGCCCAGGTGGCCGAGGCCCCGGAGCGGATCGCCGTGGCCGCCGGGACCACCCGGCTCAGCTACGCCGAACTCGACCGCCGCGCCGAGCACCTGGCTCAGCGGCTGCACCGCCTCGGCGCGGGACCGGAGACCCCGGTCGCCCTGCTGATGGAGCGCTCCGCCGACCTGGTCACCGCGCTGGTCGGGATCGCGAAGGCGGGCGCCGTGTACGTGCCGCTGCACCCGGGCGAGCCCCTCGCCCGGCTGGGCGCCTCGCTGTCCGAGGTCTCCCCGGCCCTGCTGCTCACCGACGCCGCCCTGGCCGGCCACCCCCTGGTGGCGCAGGCGCGGCAGGACCCGGGCTGCACGGTGCTGCAGGCCGCCGACACCTGGACCGGACCCGGCGACGGGCCGGCCGTGGCCGCGCCGCGGCCGGGGATCCACCCGGACCAGCTGGCCTACCTGATGTCCACCTCCGGCTCCACCGGCCGGCCCAAGCAGGTGGCGATCACCCACCGCGACGTCATCGGGCTGGCCCTGGACCGCTGCTGGGGCCGGGGGGCGGAGCAGCGGGTGCTGATGCACAGCCCGGCGGGCTTCGACCCGGCGACGTACGAACTGTGGGCGCCGCTGCTCACCGGCGGCCGGATCGTGCTGGCCCCGCCGGGCGACCTGGAGCCCGCGGTCCTGGCCCGGCTGGTCGCCGAGGAGGGACTGACCTCCGCGCTGATCACCGCCGGACTGTTCCGCGTCCTCGCCGAGGAGGTGCCCGGCTGCTTCGCCGGCATGACCCAGCTGTCCACCGGCGGCGACGTGGTCTCGCCCGCGGCCGTCCGCGCGGTGCTGCGCGCCTGCCCGGGCCTGACCGTGCGGACCCTGTACGGCCCGACCGAGATCACCCTGTGCGCGACCCAGATGCCCCTGGCCGAGGACGGGATCGGTGCGCGGGTGCCCATCGGACGGCCGATGGACAACGTCGCCTGCCGGGTTCTGGACGGCTGGCTGCGGCCCGCCCCCGACGGGACGGTCGGCGAGCTCTACCTGAGCGGCGCCGGCCTGGCCCGCGGCTATCTGAACCGTCCCGGCCTGACCGCGGCCCGCTTCACCGCGGACCCCTTCGCCGCGCCGGGGCGGCGCATGTACCGGACCGGCGACCTGGTGCGCCGCGACCCGGACGGGGTGCTGGAGTTCGCCGGGCGCGCCGACGACCAGGTCAAGATCCGCGGCTTCCGGGTCGAACCCGGCGAGGTCGAGGCGGTGCTGACCGGGCATCCGCAGGTCGCCGCGGCGGCCGTGGTGGTGCGGGACACCGGTGCGGGCGGGCTGCGGCTGGTCGCCCACCCGGTGCCGGCGGACGGCGCCGTGCTCGATGCCGCGCAGATCCGGGCCTACCTGGCCGAGCGGCTGCCCGAGCACATGGTGCCGCTGGTGGTCCCGCTGGACGCGCTGCCGGTCACCAGGAACGGCAAGCTGGACCGGGCCGCGCTGCCGCTGCCCGAGGAGAGCGTGACGCCCGGTGGTCCGCGCGGCGCGGACACCCCGCTCCGGGAGATCGTCGCCGGCCTCTTCGCCGAGGTGCTCGGCCTGCCCGGGATCGGTGTCGAGGAGGACTTCTTCGCCGCAGGCGGCCACTCGCTGCTCGCGATTCGGCTGACCGGCCGGGTGCAGACCGTCCTCGGCGTGGCCCCGGGCGTGCGGGCCCTGTTCGAGGCGCCCACCGCCGCGGCCTTCGCGGAACTGCTGCGGACCAGGATGGCCCAGGGCGGCGGCGACCTGCCCGGCACCCGGCCGGGGCCGCGCCCGCGACCCGAACCGCTGCCGCTGTCCGACGCGCAACGACGCCTGTGGTTCCTCAACCAGGCCGGTCCCGGGTCCGCCTACCACATCCCGCTGCTGCTCGACGTCGACGGGCCGCTCGACCCCGCCGCGCTGCGCACCGCACTCGGGGACGTGGTGGCACGGCACGAGGTGCTGCGGACCGTCTTCGCCGTCCGGGACGGGCAGCCCCACCAGCTGATCCTGCCCGCAGACACGGCCAGGCCCGACCTCACCCGACTGGACCTGGGCCCGCACCCGGACCCGGAGCGCCTCGCGGCCACCGCGCAGGAGCTCGCCGCCCGCCCCTTCGATCTGGCCCGCGAGCTGCCGCTGCGCGCCTGGCTGATCCCCTCCGGCCCCGAGCGCCACACGCTGCTGCTGGTGCTCCATCACATCGCCGCCGACGCCGGCTCGATGGAGCCGCTGCTGACCGACCTCGCCGCGGCCTACCGGGCCCGGCTCGCGGGCGCCGCTCCCACCTGGGCGCCGCTGCCGCTGCAGTACGCCGACTACGGCCTGTGGCGGCGCGAGGCGCTCGGCGGTGCCGAGGACACCGGCAGCGTCGAGGCCGTCCAGTCCGCGTACTGGCGCGGCCGACTCGCGGGGCAGCCGGTGCAGCTGCCGCTGCCGGTGGACCGCCCGCACCGCGAGCACGGCACCGGCCGCAGCGGACTGGTGCCGCTCGCCCTGCCGGCCCCGGTCCACGCCGCCGTCCGCGCACTGGCCCGCAAGCACCACATGACGGTGTTCATGGTCCTGCACGCCGCACTGACGGCGCTGCTCACCAGGACCGGCAGCGGCGAGGACGTGTCCGTGGGCACGGTGGTGGCCGGACGCGACGACGAGGCGCTGCGCTCCCTGGTCGGCTTCTTCGTCAACACCCTGGTGCTGCGGGTGGACACCTCCGGCGACCCGGACTTCGCCGAACTGCTGACCCGGGTGCGCGAGGTCGACCTGGCCGCCTACACCCACGCCGAGCTGCCCTTCGACCGGGTGGTGGAACTGGTCAACCCGCCGCGGTCGGCCGCCCGCCACCCGCTGTGCCAGGTCGTGCTGGTCCTGCAGGGGCAGCACGCCCAGCCCCCGCAGCTGGCCGGCGCCCGCGTCGGCCTGGAGCCGGTCGAGCTGGGCACGGCCAAGTACGACCTGCTCTTCACCCTGGCCGAGCAGTGGGCCGAGGACGGCGCCCCGGCCGGTCTCGGCGGCACCCTGGAGTTCTCCGCCGACCTGTTCGACCCCGCCACCGCCCAGCAGTTGGCCGACCGGCTGGGCCGGCTGCTGGAGCAGGTGACCGCCGCGCCCGGCGAACCGCTGAGCCGGATCGCCCTGGCCGACCCGGCGGAGCTGGAGGAGGTCCGCTGCTGGGGGGCGGCCACCGACCGGTCCGCGGGCGGCGAGCAGACACTCGTCTCGCTGTTCGAGCAGCAGGCGGCCCGCACCCCGCAGGCCACCGCGGTCAGCTTCGAGGAGCAGGAGCTCAGCTACGGCGAACTGGACGCGCGGGCGGACGCCCTGGCGCTGCGGCTGCGCGCCGCGGGGGTGGGCCCGGACCGTCTGGTGGCGCTCGCGCTGCCGCGCTGCGCCGAGCTGGTGGTGGCGATCCTGGCCGTGCTCAAGGCCGGCGGCGCGTACCTGCCGCTCGACCCCGAGTACCCGGTCTCCCGCCTGCGGTACATGCTCGGCGACGCCCGCCCGAGCTGCGTGCTGACGGTCCCCGGCACCCTGCCGCCCGCGGTCGCGGCGACCTGCGCCGACCTGGGCATCCCCGAGATCGCCCTGGACGGCGCCGAGCCACCGCCGTTGCCACCACTGCCTCCGCTGCCGCAGCCGGGCCGGGCCGGGCCGGACAACGCCGCGTACGTCATCTACACCTCGGGCTCGACCGGCGACCCCAAGGGCGTCGTGGTCACCCACCGCAACGTCGTCCGGCTCTTCGGGACGACCAGGGAGCACTTCGGCTTCGGCCCGGACGACGTGTGGACGCTGTTCCACTCCTACGCGTTCGACTTCTCCGTGTGGGAGCTGTGGGGGGCGCTGCTGCACGGCGGCCGCGTGGTGGTGGTGCCGTTCGCGGTCAGCCGCACCCCGGGCGACTTCGTCGAGCTGCTGGCCCGCGAGCAGGTCACCGTGCTCAACCAGACGCCGTCGGCCTTCTACCAGTTGGTCCACGCCGACCGGGAACGGCCTCCCGGGGCGGCGCCGCTGACGCTGCGCCGGGTCGTCTTCGGCGGCGAGGCCCTGGACCCGGCCCGGGTCGACCCGTGGTACGACCGGCACCCCGAGGACGCGCCGGTCCTGGTCAACATGTACGGGATCACCGAGACCACGGTCCATGTCAGCCGGCTGGAGATGACCCGCAAGTTCCCCGGGGCGCAGGGCGGCAGCCTGATCGGGCGCGGCCTGCCCGACCTGCGGGTCCAGGTGCTCGACCCGGCGCTGCGGCCGGTGCCGCCGGGCGTCCCCGGCGAGGTCTACGTCGCCGGCCCCGGCCTGGCCCGCGGCTACCTGGGCCGGCCCGGCCTGACCGCGGCGCGCTTCGTCGCCGACCCGGCCGGCGAGGATGGCGCCCGGATGTACCGCACCGGGGACGTGGCCCGCTGGCTGCGCGGCGGGGTGCTGGAGTTCGTCGGCCGCGCCGACGACCAGGTGAAGATCCGCGGCTTCCGGATCGAACTGGGCGAGGTCACCGCCGCCCTGGCGGAGACCCCGGGCGTGGCCCAGGCGGTGGCCGTGGTGCGCGAGGACACGCCCGGCGACCGCCGGCTGGTCGGCTACGTCGTCCCCGCCGCCGGGGTCACCCCCCGCCCCGAGGCCGTCCGCCAGGCACTGCAGGGACGACTGCCCGGTTACATGGTCCCCGCCGCGGTCGTGCTGCTCGACGCGGTCCCGCTGACCGTCAACGGCAAACTCGACACGGCGGCGCTGCCCGCGCCGGCCCGCACCGCCGGCCCCGGCCGGGCCCCGCGCGACGACCGCGAGCGCGCCCTGGTCCGGATCTTCGCCGAGGTCCTCGGGGTCGAGGCCGTCGGCGTGGAGGACGACTTCTTCGGCCTCGGCGGCCACTCCCTGCTCGCCGTCCGCGCCCTGGGCCGGGTCCGCGACGTCCTGGGCGTCGAGCTCGGCATCTCCGACCTGTTCCGCGCGCCCACGGCGGCCGCCCTGGCCGCCCGGCTCGACCAGGGCACGCCCGCCCACCGCCGTCCCGCCCTGCGCCGCCGCACCCGTCCGGGCGCGGCCCCGCAGCCGACCACCGAAAGGAACCCGGCATGACCACCAGCACCGAGCCCACCCGGGTCGGCTTCCCGCTCTCCTCCGCGCAGGCCCGGCTCTGGTTCCTGTACCAGCTGGAGGGCGCGGGGCCCGGCTACAACGTCCCCTTCGCGATCCGGCTCACCGGCACCCTCGACGTCGACGCCCTGGACCGGGCCCTGGGCGACGTGGTGCAGCGGCACGAGGTCCTGCGCACGGTCTACCCCCAGAGCGAGGGGGCGGGCCGCCAGGTGGTGCTGCCGGTCGAGGAGGCCGGCCTGCGCCTGGAGCGGCGGACCACCGGCCCCGACGAGGCGGCCGTGCGGGCCGCCATGGAGGACTGCGCCGCGGTCGCCATCGAACTGGACCGGGAGATCCCGATCCGCTGCACCCTGCTGCGCCTGGACCCGACCCGGCACGTGCTGGTCGTGGTCGTCCACCACATCGCCTCCGACGGCGCGTCCATGCCGCCGCTCTGCCGGGACCTGGCCACCGCCTACCGGGCCCGGACGCAGGGCCGGGAGCCCGGCTGGCAGCCACTGGAACTCCAGTACAGCGACTACGCCGAGTGGGAGGGCGAGCTGCTGGCCGAGGCCGACCGGCCCGACAGCCTGGCCTGGCACCAGTCCCGTTACTGGCGGCAGCAGTTGGCCGGCCTGCCCGAGGAACTCCCGCTGCCGTTCGTGCGCCGCCGCGCGCCGGTGCCCAGCTTCCGGGCCGAGCGGATCCCGCTGCGGATCTCCGCGGCCGCGCACACCGCCCTCACCGCCCTGGCCCGAAGCTGCGGCGCCACCGTCCACATGGCCGCGCAGGCGCTGCTGGCCGCCCTGCTCACCCGCATCGGCGCGGGCGAGGACATCCCGATCGGCTGCCCGACCGCCGGGCGGGGCGACGAGGCGCTCACCGACCTGGTCGGGTTCTTCGTCAACACGCTGGTGCTGCGCACCGACACCGGCGGCGATCCGACGCTGCGTCAGCTGCTGGAGCGGGCCAGGGAGACCAGCCTGGCCGCCTACGACCACGCGGACCTGCCGTTCGACCGGATCGTCGAGCTGGTCAACCCGGTCCGCGAGGCCGCCCGGCACCCATTGACCCAGGTCATGCTGGTGGTCCAGGACGACCGCCCGCTCCAGCTCGACCTGCCCGGCCTGGCCGTCTCCTGGGAGGAGCCGCCCACCGCCACCGCCCGCTTCGACCTGACGCTCTGCCTGGTCGAGCGGTTCGACGCCGAGGGCGCCCCGGCCGGTTTCGGCGGCGAACTGGTGTGCGCCGCCGACCTCTTCGACCACGCCACCGGCCGGGCCGTCGCCGACCGGTTCACCCGGCTCGTCGAGACGTTGGCGGCCGACCCCGACCTCCCGATCAGCCGGGTGGAGCTGCTGGCCCCCGCCGAGCGGGAGATGATCCTGCGTCAGTGGGGCGACGGCGGGCCGGGAGCCGCCCCGCAGGTGTGGCCCGACCTGTTCGAGCAGGCAGCCGCGGCGCACCCCGACGCGCCCGCGGTCGAGTGCGCCGGCCGGGTCCTGAGCTACCGGCGGCTGCACGAGGCCGCCGACCGGCTGGCGCGCCGCCTGGCCGGACGCGGCATCGGCACCGAGGACGTCGTGGCGGTCCGCATCCGGCGCGGCCGGGAGTGGGTGGTGGCGCTGCTCGCGGTCGCCAAGGCCGGCGCGGTCTACCTGCCGGTGGACCCGGACTACCCCGAGGAGCGCATCGCCGCGATGCTGCAGGACGCCGCGCCCGCGGCCGTCCTGACCGAGCGCGACGTCGAGGACCTCGACGCGCCCTTCATCGGGCTGTACCGGGGCCCGCTGCGCGACCGGGACCGGCGCCGACCGGTACGGCCGGACAACACCGCCTACCTGATCTACACCTCCGGCTCCACCGGCCGCCCCAAGGCGGTCGCCGTCTCCCACCGCGGCATCGCGGCGCTGACAGCGGCCCACGCGGCCGGGCCCGGCGCACGGGTGCTCCAGTTCTGCTCCCCCAGCTTCGACGGCTCGATCGCCGAGCTGTGCCTGACCCTGCTGACCGGCGCCTGCCTGGTGGTGCCGCCGCCCGGACCGCTGGCCGGGGAGGAGCTGGTCGCCTTCATGGACCGGCACCGGATCACCCACGCCGCGCTCTCCGCGGCCGTGCTGCCCGGGATGCCGCCGCGGCCGCTGCCGGCGCTGCGCACCCTGATGATCGCCGGGGACGCCTGCGCCCCCGCCGCGCTGCGCCCCTGGGCCGCCGGCCGGAGCCTGCTGAACGTCTACGGCCCCAGCGAGAACACCGTGACCGCCTCGCAGAGCGGCGCCCTGGACGGCCTGGGGACCGCCCCGATCGGCCGCCCGATCGCGGGCTGCCGGGTCCTGGTCCTGGACGAGGGGCTCGGACTGGTCCCGGCCGGCTCCGTCGGCGAGCTGTACCTGGCCGGGACCGGCCTGGCCCGCGGCTACCTGCGCCGTCCCGCGCTGACCTCGGGCCGCTTCGTCGCCTGCCCCTACGGCGGCGCGGGGGAGCGGATGTACCGGACCGGCGACCTGGTGCGCTGGCGTCCCGACGGCCAACTGGAGTTCGTGGGCCGGGCCGACGGGCAGGTCAAGCTGCGCGGGTTCCGGGTCGAGCTGGGCGAGGTGGAGGCGGCGCTGGCGGCGCAGCAGGGCGTCGCCGAGGTCGCCGCGGTGGTGCGCGAGGACCGCCCCGGGGACCAGCGGCTGGTCGGCTACACGGTGGCCCGCACCGGGGCCGTCCTCGACGGCGCGGCCCTGCGCGGCGCGGTCGCCGAGCGGCTGCCCGGCTACATGGTGCCGTCCGCCGTGGTCGTGCTGGACGCCCTGCCGCTGTCGCCGAACGGCAAGGTCGACCGCAGGGCGCTGCCCGCGCCCGCCCCGGCGGCGCCGACCGCCGGGCGGGCGCCGGCGACCCTGGCGGAGGAACTCTTGTGCGGGCTGTTCGCCGAGGTCCTGGGCGTCGAACGGGTCGGCCCCGAGGACAGCTTCTTCGAGCTGGGCGGCCACTCGCTGCTGGCGACCCGGCTGATCAGCAGGGTCCGCACGGTGCTGCGCCGGGAGGTGGACATCCGCGCGCTGTTCGAGGCGCCCACCCCGGCGGCGCTCGCCGAGCGGGCCGGGCGGAGCGGCACCGGCCGCACCCGCCGCGCGCTGGTCGCCCAGGAGCGGCCCGGCCGGGTCCCGCTCTCCTTCGCGCAGCAGCGCCTGTGGTTCCTGGGCGAGCTGGAGGGGCCCAACGCCACCTACAACATCCCGTTGGCGCTGCGCCTGCGCGGGCCGCTGGACGCCGCCGCGCTGCGCGCCGCGCTGGGCGACGTGGTCGGCCGGCACGAGGTGCTGCGCACTGTCTTCCCCGCCGCCGAGGGGGTCCCGTTCCAGCGGGTCCTGTCCCCGCGCGAGGCCGCGCCCGGCCTGCCGGTGCGCGCCGCCGACGAGGCGTCATGGGCCGCCGCGCTGGCGGCGGAGGCCGGGCGGCCCTTCGACCTCTCGCGGGAGGTCCCGCTGCGCGCCGTGCTGTACCGGCTGGCCGAGCAGCACCATGTGCTGCTGCTGGTGGTGCATCACATCGCCGGTGACGCGGGCTCCATGGACCCGCTGGGCCGGGACCTGGCCGCCGCCTACCGGGCCCGGCTGGACGGCGCGGAGCCCGGCTGGGCGCCGCTGCCGGTGCAGTACGCCGACTACACCCTGTGGCAGCGCGAGCTGCTCGGCTCGGACCAGGACCCGGACAGCCTGATCTCGGACCAGCTGCGGTTCTGGCGCCGGACCCTGGCGGACCTGCCGGAACAGCTGGCGCTCCCCGCCGACCGTCCCAGGCCGCCGGTGGCGAGCCACCGCGGCGGCACCGTCCGCTTCCGCGTCGGCGCGGCCACCCACGCGGCCCTGGCCGCGCTGGCGCAGCAGGCCAACGCGACGCTGTTCATGGTGGTCCAGGCGGCGCTGGCGGCGCTGCTGACCCGCCTCGGCGCGGGCGAGGACGTGCCGATCGGCTCGCCGGTCGCGGGACGCACCGACGAGGCGCTGGACGGGCTGGTCGGCTTCTTCCTCAACACGCTGGTCCTGCGCACCGACACCTCGGGCGCGCCGACGTTCCGCGCCCTGGTCGAGCGGGTGCGCGACGCCGACCTGGCCGCCTTCACCCACCAGGACGTGCCCTTCGAACGGCTCGTCGAGGAGCTCAGGCCGGCCCGTTCGCTGGGCCGCCACCCGCTCTTCCAGACCATGCTCACCGTCCAGGGTCCGGTGGCCGGCGGCTTCGAGATGAGCAGGCTGAGGGTGGAGAACGTCGCCGACGGCCTGGACCTGGCCAAGTTCGACCTGTCGTTCGGCCTGTCCGAGACCCGGGGCGCGGACGGCTCCCCGGGCGGAATGGCCGGTCAGCTCAAGTACGCGGCCGACCTGTTCGAGCGCGGCGGGGCCGAGTCGATCGCCGCCCGGCTGGTCCGGCTGCTGGACGCCGTCGCCGCCGACCCGGAGGCGCGGCCGGCCGTGCTCGACCTGCTCCTGGACGGGGAGCGCGACCGCCTGCTCGGGGCCTGGAACGACACGGCCGCCGGATTTCCGGCCGCGACGCTGCTGGACCGGTTCGAGGCGTGGGCCGCGCGCGAGCCCGCCGCCCCCGCGCTGGTCGCCGGCGGGGTCCGCCTCTCCTACGCGGAACTCGACGCCCGCGCCGAGCGGTTGGCACGGCTGCTGCGGGAGCGCGGGGTGGGTGCGGAGTCGGTGGTCGGGCTCTGCCTCGGCCGGGGCGCGGACATGATCGCGTCGATCCTGGCCGTGTGGAAGGCGGGCGGTGCCTACCTGCCGGTGGACCCGGAGCAGCCGCCGGACCGGATCGCCTTCGTGCTCTCCGACAGCGGGGCCGTGCTGGTCCTGGGCGACCGCGCCGGGGTACCCGACCGGGACGGCCCGCCCTGGCTCTCCCCGGACGACCCGCGCCCGCAGCCCGGCGCCGCCGCCCGGTCCCGGGTCGCCGCGCAGCCGGACGGCCTGGCGTACGTGATCTACACCTCGGGGTCGACCGGCCGGCCCAAGGGCGTCGCCGTGACCCACCGCTCCCTGGCGAACTACACCTCCAGCGTGCCGGGACGCGTCGGCTGGGGCCGCGCGGGGGACCGCTACGCGCTGCTGCAGGCCCAGGTCACCGACCTGGGCAACACGGTGGTGTTCACCAGCCTGACCACCGGCGGCTGCCTGCACGTCCTGGAGGCCGACGCGGTGACCGACCCGCAGCGGGTCGCCCGGTACCTGGCCCGGGAGCGGATCGACCACCTCAAGGCGGTGCCCTCGCACCTGGCCGCCCTGGCGGCCGGGACGTCCCCGGCGCAGGTCCTGCCGGACGGCTCGCTGCTGCTCGGCGGCGAGGCGGCCGCCCCGGCCTGGCTCGCGGAACTGCTGGAGGCGGCCGGCGACCGGCCGGTCTTCAACCACTACGGGCCCACCGAGACCACGATCGGGGTGGCGACCGGCCGGCTGCTGCCGGGCGGCGCGGCGGCGGGGACGGTCCCGGTCGGCACGCCGATCGCGAACACCCGGCTGTACGTGCTGGACGAGCGGCTCGCGCCGGCCCCGGTCGGCGTGCCGGGGGAGCTGTACATCGCGGGGGCCGGGCTCGCCCGCGGCTACCTCGGCCGCCGCGCGCTGACGTCCGGACGCTTCGTCGCCGACCCGTTCGGCGCGCCGGGCACCCGGATGTACCGCACTGGCGACCGCGCCCGCTGGAGTGCGGCGGGTCAGGTCGTGGTCGACGGACGCACCGACGACCAGGTCAAGATCCGCGGCCACCGGATCGAGCCCGGGGAGGTCCAGGCGGCCCTGCAGGCGCAGCCGGAGGTGGCCCGCGCCGTGGTGACGGTCCGTGAGGACACCCCCGGTGAGCGGCGCCTGGTCGGCTACGTGGTGCCGGCCGCAGGCCGGGCCGGAACCGAGCCGGGCACGCTGGCCGCGCGGCTCCGGCGGGCCCTGCTGCAGGTCCTGCCGGAACCGATGGTCCCGGCCGCGGTCGTGGTGCTGGACGAGCTGCCGCTGGCCTCCAACGGCAAGATCGACCGACGCGCGCTGCCGGCCCCGCAGGCGGCCCCGTCCGGTGCCGGGCGGGCCCCCGCCTCGCCCCAGGAGGAGGTGCTGTGCGGGCTGTTCGCGGAGGTGCTCCGGGCGCAGCGGGTCGGCCCGGAGGACAGCTTCTTCGAGCTGGGCGGCCACTCGCTGCTGGCGACCCGGCTGATCGGCCGGGTCCGCACGGTCCTGGGCCACGAGCTCGGTCTGCGCTCGCTCTTCGAGGCGCCCACGCCGGCGGCCCTGGCCGAGCGGCTGGGCGGGCGCAAGGCCGGGCGCAGGAGCGGAAGCGGCGGCGCCGGACTGGACGTGCTGCTGCCGCTGCGGGCCAACGGCACGGCGGAGCCGCTGTTCTGTGTCCACCCCGTCGCCGGCATCAGCTGGGGCTACGCCGGGCTGCTGCCGCACCTGGACCCCGGCCGCCCGGTGCTCGGCGTCCAGGCGCGGGGCCTGGACGGCGGCCCGCTGCCGGCCGACCTCGACACCCTGGTGGCGGACTACCTACGGGTGATCAGGACCGCGCAGCCGCACGGCCCGTACCATCTGCTGGGCTGGTCCTTCGGCGGGATGGTCGCCCACGCCCTGGCGACCCGGCTGCAGCAGGCGGGCGAGCAGGTGGCGGTGCTGGCGCTGCTCGACGCCTACCCGCTGCCCGAGCAGGGACGGTCCGCCGGAAGCCGGCCGACTGACGCCCGGGCACGCGCCGCGCTCGCCGCCACCCTCGGCTACCAGCCCGGGCCCGGCAGCCGGACGACCGATCCGCTGGCGGAGTTCACCGAGCGCCAGCAGCGCCGGCTCGTCCAGGTGTACCTGCGCAACCGGGAGCTGCTCGCCCAGTTCCGGCCGGACCGCTTCGACGGCGACCTGTTGTTCGTGCGCGCCACCGCCGACAAGGGGCCCGGCGACCCCACCGCCGCCGACTGGCGCCCCTGGGTGAGCGGGGAGATCGCCGAACTGCACCTGGACTGCGCCCACGGCGCGCTGACCCGCCCGGCGCCGCTGGCCAGGATCGGCGCCGCCCTGTCCGTCGTACTCGACCGCGCCCGCACGCCCGAAGAGGAGAACCGATGACCGTGTCCACCCGGCCGGAGGCCGGACTGCTGCAACTGATCGACGAGCACGGCGAGCCGACCGGCAGGACCGGGGGCGAGCTGCCGACCCAGCGCCTGCTGGAGGGCTACCGCCGGATGGTGATCGGCCGACGCTTCGACGTCCAGGCCACCGCGCTGGTCCGGCAGGGACGGCTCGCCGTCTACCCGTCCTCGCACGGTCAGGAGGCATGCGAGATCGGCGCGGTGCTGGCGCTGCGCCCCACCGACTGGCTCTTCCCGACCTACCGGGACGCGATGGCCCTGGTCGCGCGCGGCATCGACCCGGTGGAGGCGCTGACGCTGATGCGCGGTGACCGCCACTGCGGCTACGACCCCCGCCGCTGGCGGACCGCCCCCCAGTGCACGCCGCTGGCGACGCAGCTCCCGCACGCCGTGGGCCTCGCCATGGCGGCCCGGCGCGACGGGACCGACACCGTGGCGCTGGCCCTGTGCGGCGACGGCGCCACCAGCGAGGGCGACTTCCACGAGGCGCTGAACTTCGCCGCGGTGTTCAAGGCGCCGGTGGTGTTCCTGGTGGTGAACAACCAGTTCGCCATCTCCGTGCCGCTGTCGCGGCAGACGGCCGCCGCCGCGCTGGTGGACAAGGCCGCCGGCTACGGGATGCCCGGCGTGCGGGTCGACGGCAACGACCTGGCGGCCGTCGACCACGCGCTCGGCGCGGCGGTGGCCAGGGCCCGGGCCGGCGACGGCCCGACCCTGGTCGAGGCGGTCACCTACCGGATGCAGCCGCACACCAACGCCGACGACGACACCCGCTACCGCGACCGGGACGAGGTCGAGGCATGGCGCGGCCGCGACCCGCTCGCGCGCCTGGCGGCCCATCTGGAGCACACCGGCGTCCTGGACGACGACACCCGCGCCCGCATCACCGCCCAGGCCGAGGAGCTGGCCGCGGCCATGCGCGCGGGCCTGGCGCAGGAGCCCGCACTCGACCCGACCGCGCTCACCGAGCACGTCTACGCCACGCCCACTCCCCAACTCCGCGAACAGGCCGCGCTGGTGGCCGTCGAACTGCAGGAACTGGAGCTGAACCGATGACAGACGTCCTGATCGCGGAGCCGATACCGGCCGCCGCCGAACTGCACCCGGCGCCCGGCACACGCCCCGAGACCTTCCCCACGGTGACCACCGCAACGATGGCCCAGGCCCTCAACCGCGCTCTGCGCGACGCCCTCAGCGCCGACGACAGGGTACTGGTCTTCGGAGAGGACGTCGGCGCGCTCGGCGGGGTCTTCCGGGTCACCGACGGCATCGCCCGCGACCTCGGCGAGGAGCGCTGCTTCGACACCCCCCTGGCCGAGGCCGGCATCGTCGGCGTGGCCGTCGGCATGGCGATGTACGGACTGCGTCCCGTGGTCGAGATGCAGTTCGACGCCTTCAGCTTCCCGGCCTTCGAGCAGTTGGTCAGCCAGCTGGCGAAGATGCGGAACCGCACCGAGGGGCGGCTGCCGATGCCCGTGGTCGTCCGGATCCCCTACGGCGGCGGCATCGGCGCGGTCGAGCACCACGGCGACTCCTCCGAGGCGTACTTCGTGCACACGCCCGGCCTGCACGTGGTCACCCCCGCCACCGTCCAGGACGCCTACGGACTGCTGCGTCACGCGATCAGCTCGCCCGACCCGGTGGTCTTCCTCGAACCCAAGCGCCTGTACTGGTCCAAGGACCAGCTGGACCCCTCCGCCCCTGTGCCCCCGATCGGCCGGGCGGTGGTGCGCCGTCCGGGACGGGACGTCACCGTGATCGCCTACGGCGCGGGCGTCGCCACCGCCCTGGGCGCCGCCGAGGCGGCCGCCCTGGAGGGCTACGACCTGGAGGTGGTCGACCTGCGCTCGCTGGTGCCGTTCGACGACGAGACGGTCTGCGCCTCGGTCCGCCGGACCGGCCGGGCGGTGGTGGTCCACGAGGCGTCCGGCTTCGCGGGCGTCGGCGCGGAGATCGCGGCGCGGGTGACCGAGCGCTGCTTCCACCACCTGCACGCGCCGGTGCGGCGGGTCAGCGGTCTGGACATCCCGTATCCGGCCCCGAAGCTGGAGCACCTGCACCTTCCCTCGCCGGGCCGGGTCCTGGCGGCCGTCCGCGATCTCGGGTGGGAGTACTGATGGAATCGACGACCCTGCTGCAGGACCCCGCCGAGGCCGCGTTCCTGCTCCCGGACCTGGGCGAGGGGCTGACCGAGGCGCAGATCGTGACCTGGCTGGTCCGGGTGGGCGACAGCGTGAACACGGACCAGCCGGTGGCGGAGGTGGAGACCGCCAAGGCGGTGGTCGAGCTGCCGTCGCCCTTCGCCGGGCGGGTGGTCGGGCTGCACGGCGAGGCGGGGGACTTCATCGAGGTCGGCCGCCCGCTGCTGACGGTCGCCCCCGAGCCGGTGCGGTCCGTGGCGCCGCCCGCGGTCCGGGAGGCCGCCGAGGGGTCGGGCCAGGTGCTGGTCGGCTACGGCACGGTCCAGATCCCGGCGGCGCGGACCGGCCCGGTGCGCGCGACCGGCGTGAACGCCGCGAGCGGCGCCGTCACCGCCTCCCCGGTGGTACGGCGGCTGGCCCGCGAAGCCGGACTGGACCTGGCCTCTGTGGCGGGCACCGGCCCGGGCGGCCTGATCACCCGTCACGACGTGCAGCGGGCCATCGACTCCGGCTCGCCGACAGCGTCCACGGTGTCACCACCGCCGGCCCCGCGGCCGACCGCGTCGCTGCCGCAGCCGGAGGGTGAGCGAATCGCGATCCGCGGCGCCCTCAAGGCTGCGGTGGACCAGTACACCCTCAGCCACCGGGAGATCCCGGCGGTCACCATCTGGGCCGACGCCGACCTGACGGAGCTGCTGGCGCTGCGCGACCGACTGGGGCAGCCCGCCCCGTCCGGGGGCGGCGAGCGCGTCGGCATCCTCGCGCTGCTGGCGCGGATCTGCGTCCTGGGGCTGTCCCGCTTCCCCGAACTCAACACGCGCGTGGACACCGAACGCGAGGAACTGGTGCGGCTGCCCGAGGTTCACCTCGGCCTCGCGGCCCAGGGACGGCGCGGACTGGTGGTGCCGGTCGTGCGCGACGCGGGCCGTCCGGGGCTGGTCGAGCTGGCGGCCCGGGTGCGCGGCCTCGTCGACCGCGCGCGTGCCGGGCAGCTGACCGCCGACGAGCTGGCCGGCGGCACCTTCACGCTCAACAACTACGGGGTCTTCGGCGTGGACGGCGCGACGCCCCTGGTCAACCCGCCGCAGGCGGCGATGCTGGGGATCGGACGGATCGTCAGGCGGCCCTGGGTGGTCGACGGACCGCAGGGCGAGGAGGTGGTGCCCAGGGACGTCGCGCAGCTGTCGCTGACCTTCGACCATCGCGTCTGCGACGGGAGGACCGCCGGCGGGTTCCTGCGGATGGTCGCGGACCTCGTCACCCGACCGGAGCTGATGCTGCTGCACCAGTGAACTGAGCTTCTGCACTGACGAACTGACGCTTCGACACTCCGCTCACAGTGAGCGCAAAGGATACCCGCCCGCCCGGTCCGGATGGCATGCTCAAGGCGTCGTCCGGACTCTGGGGGGAAGGGTGGGCACGGTGACAGCGCATGCGTTGCGTCTCACGATGCTCGGTGTGGTGGAAGCGGTCGCTGCGGGGACGAGAGTGGAGGTGGGGCCGCCGCAGCGACAGGCGATGCTGGCGGTGCTGGCGTTGCGGGCGGGACACCCGGTCTCGGTGGGGGAACTGGTCGACTGCCTCTGGGGCCCCGACGCGCCCGACTCCGCGGTGACCACGGTGCGCACCTACGCCTGGCGTCTGCGCAAGGCGTTCGACGCGGCCGGCGCCGGGGGAGTGCTGGCCAGCGTGGGATCGGGGTACCGGCTGGCGGTGAAGCGCTCACAGGTGGACGCGCTGCTGGTGGAGGAGCTGGCGGCCAAGGCGTCCCGGGCCCAGGCGCTGGGGGAGCTGCACGAGGCGGAGGCCCGCCTGGGCGAGGCACTCGACCTGTGGCAGGGCCAACCGCTCGCCGGAGTGCCGGGCCCCTACGCGGAGCGCCAGCGGGTGCGCCTGGACGAGATACGGGTCGCGCTGCTGGAGGACCGGCTGGAGGTCGAACTCGACCTGGGCGGCCATGTGCGGGTGGTGCCCCGGTTGTCCGAACTCATCGCGGGCTTTCCGCTGCGGGAGCGCCCCTACGGGCTGCTGATGCGGGCCCTGTACCGGTCCGGGAGACAGGTGGAGGCCCTGACGGTCTTCGCCGGGCTGAGACGGCTGCTGGTCTCCGAGCAGGGCATCGACCCCGGCCCCGATCTGCTCTCGCTCCACCAGCGAATACTGGAGAGCGACCCCTCGCTGCACGCGGTCCGACCGGCCGCGGCGACACAGCCTGCGGCCGGAGCGCCAGGCAGGACCGAGAACCCGGAACAGACCGATTCCGAGACCGGGGCCGCCGCCCGGGACGCGCCGCTCCCGGAAGCCGGGACCGACGCCCTGCCCGGATCGCTCGCCGAAGCGGTCAGCCCCGCCCAACTCCCGCCCACCATCCACGACTTCACGGGGCGTGAGGAACTGGTCGGGCAGCTGTGCGCGGCCCTCTCCGGTGGCGGTGAAGCTGGCGGGGGCGCGGCACCGGTCGTGGTCGCGGTGGTCGGCATGGGCGGCGTCGGCAAGACCTCACTGGCGCTGCACGTGGCGCACGCGGTGCGGTCGAGCTATCCCGACGGGCAGATCTACGCGGACCTGCGCGGGGTGTCCGCCGACCCCGCCGACTCAGGCATGGTGCTGGCACAGTTCCTGGTCGCCCTCGGTGTGGCCAGACACGCGGTGCCGCAGAGCACCGAGGAGCGGACCGCGCTGCTGCGGTCGGTGCTGAGCGGCCGCCGGGTGCTGATGGTCCTGGACGGCGCCCGTGACGCCGCGCAGGTGCGCTGCCTGCTGCCGGGCACCCCGGGCGTGGGCGTCCTGGTCACCGGCCGCGCCCAGCTGTTCGGGCTGCCGCTCGACCTGCACGTGGACCTGGACGTGTTCGAGCCGGAGGAGGCCCTGGCCCTGCTCGGCCGGGTCATCGGAGCGGACCGGCTGGCGGCGGAGCAGGAGGCCGCCCGCCGTCTCATCGACGCCTGCGGGCACCTGCCGCTGGCGGTGCGCATCGTCGCCGCCCGGCTCGCCTCCCGCCGCCGCTGGACCATCGCCTCGCTGATCGACCGACTGGCCGACGAACGAAGCCGGATCGGAGAGCTGCGCATCGGGGACCTGGCCATCGAGGCCGTCTTCGAACTGGGCTACCGGCAGCTGACGCCGTCCCACGCCCGTGTCTTCCGGCTGCTGGCGGCGCTGGCGGGCCCGAACATCGGCGCGGCGACCGCGGCGGCGGTGCTGGACCTGGACGAGGACACGGCCGAGGACCTGCTGGAGTCCCTGGTGGACACCGCCATGCTGCAGTCGCCGGTGCCCGGCCGCTACAGCTTCCACGACCTGCTCCGGGTCTTCGCCCGGCAGAAGAGGCCGAGCGAGTCCGCGGGGGCCGTCGCGCGCTGGCAGGGCTTCCTGCTGGCGTCGGCGGTGAACGCGTTCTCCTGCGCGGTTCCCGGGGATCCGGTCGCCTCGGTGCTCGCCGGCGTCGGCGCGGTCGCCCACTCGGGGCTGGTGTTCGGGAGCACGGCGCAGGCGCGGGCCTGGGCCGTGGCCGAGTGCGAGGGCGCCGCGGCAGCGGTGGAGCTGGCCGTCGCGCAGGTCCCCGAGGCCGGGGTCGAGCCGCTGCGGCGGGCGGTGACCCTGCTGATCGCGTTGAGCCCGTTCGGCCGGGACCTGCAGTACGGGCTGCTGGCCGCGGCCGCCCGGTCGGCGGCGCTGGCCGCGGAGGCGTGCGGCGACGACCTCGCCGCAGGCCGGGCGCGGTTCCTGTGCGGGAACGTGGCCCTGCAGTCCGGCCGCCTGGCCGAGGCGGAGCTGAACGCCCGGGCGGCGGTGGAGCGCTGCAGACGGGCCGACGACGTGGTGGTGCTGCGTCAGGCCCTCAACGACCTGGGCCTGGTGGCGCTGTACCTGCGCCGCTTCGCCGAGGCGGCCGCCTGCTGGGACGAGGCGCTGGAACTCGGCCGCCGGGTGGGACACCTGGCCGGCGAACGGGTGACCCGGTTGAACGCGGCCCTGGCCCGCGTCCGCAGCGGCAGCCCCCAGGAGGCGGTCGACGCCTGCGAGCGGGTTCTGGCGGGCATCGCCACGGACGGCGGCGGTGACGCGGCGGCGTCGAGCCTGGCGCTGTACGTCCTGGGAGTGGCTCTGCACGAGATCGGGGATCCGCAGGGGGCGCTGGAGCGGTTCTCCCTCTGCCTGGACCAGTGCCGTGCGGCGGGTCTGCGCGGACGTGAGGCGCAGGTCCTCTACCGGATCGCGGACACCCTGGTCGTCTCGGGCCGACCGGAAGAGGCGGTCGAGCGTGCGGCGCAGGCTCTGGACCTGCTGGAAGGCTCCCCGGCCGAGCGCGATCTGGGCTGCGCCCTGCTGTCCTCGGGGCGGGCGCTGCATGCGGCGGGCGATCCGGAGCGGGCGAGGGAACGTCTTCTTCAGGCCCGCGAGCTGTTCGAGCGATTGGGCCTGCCGGAGGCCGAGGACTGCGCGGCGCCGCTGCCTCCGCCGGTGAAGCGCGCGTCCGTGGCGCGATAGCGCGGCGTGCGACGCGGGCGGGTGACGGACCCGGCCCGCTCAGGCACCGCCGCTGTTCCACTCGTCGGGGCCGACGGCGGCCGCGGTGACGGTCTGCCCGGCGCTGTGCGCGGTGCCCGCAGGAGCGGCGTGGGCACCGGCGAGCAGCAGCGTCGCCGCGACGGCGCAGCCGGCGAGAACCCGCATCGGGACGCTGGAACGGGACACTGCCACGGGGCTGGGGTGCTGGGTCATCGTAACCACCTCGGTAGGCGCTGACTTGGACAGTCATCACCTTGCTGGCGCCCCATCTACTGCCCATCTACAGGCGAGCACCAGCACGTCGGCGGCCGAACAGGCTAGGTTACTCGGGTGACTCTCCTTGATGATGTGGCCGAGCGCGACGGCTGGCGCTGCTGGGTGTGCGACGAACCGGTCGACCCCGACATGTCGGTGAACGACCCGCGCGGGCCCAGCGTCGACAGCCGTACCGCCGACCGCAAGGCCAAGGTCGCCGAGCGGCTCGCGCACCGCGGCTGCAACACCCGCAAGGGCGCGGTCAAGGTGGTCATCGCCTGGCCCGAGCGCCTGTACGTGGTCGAACCCGCGCCGCTGATCACCGTCGCCGGAAGGCTGGAGCGCAAGGGGGGCCGCGAGATGGTGGGCCGCTGTCCCACCAGGAAGGACGCCCAGGAGGCGGCGGACTGGCTGGTGGACCGCTTCTCCCGACTGGTACCGGGAATACCGGTCACCGCCGACATCGAAGCAGGCGGCGGCCAGTTCCTCCTCATCCTGACCACCGGCCGCCGCTGACCGGGCGCGGCCGTACGTGCTGGATCCCCAAGCGCCCTGACGATCTCGGTGTGGGGTCGGCCGCAATGCACGTTCCGCCTGGTGAGAGGGTGGGGTGCGAAATGCCACCGCAGACAAAGGCAGGATTCTGACATGACGGCCGTACACGGCAGCACTGTCGACATCGAGACCCAGGACGGGACGGCGGACGCGTACTTCGTCCACCCCGAGGGCGAGGCACGCCATCCCGCCGTGCTGCTGTACCAGGATGCGTTCGGGCCGCGCCCGGCGCTCAACGCGATGGCCGACCGGCTGGCCGCCGAGGGCTACGCCGTCCTGGTGCCCAACGTCTTCTACCGCGCAGGCCGCGCGCCGGTGGTGCCGCTCCCCGCGTACATCGACCACGACAACCGGGGCACGCTGTTCGCCGCACTGATGCCGCTGATTCAGGGCCTGACGCCGGATCTGGTGGCCGCCGACGCGCACGCCTACCTCGGCTGGCTCGCCGACTGCCCGCAGGTCGCCGATGGGCCGGTCGGCATCACCGGCTATTGCATGGGCGCCCGGCTCGCCCTGCACACCGCGGGCGCCTGCCCGGACCGGGTGGCCGCGATCGGCGGCTTCCACGGCGGCCGGCTCGCCACCGACCAGCCCGACAGTCCGCACCTGGCGGCCGCCACGATGACGGCGGAGGCGTACTTCGGCCACGCCGACCAGGACCAGTCGCTGCCGGCGGAGCAGCAGGAGCGCCTGGAGAAGGCGCTCACGGAGGCCGGCGTCACCCATCGCTGCGAGGTGTACCAGGGCGCAGATCACGGCTACACCCAGTCCGACACCTCCGATTATGACGCTGAGGCCACGGAGCGTCACTGGACCGCCCTGCTCGAACTGTTCGGCCGTACGCTGCACGGCTGACGGCTCGAGGACCATCTGCTGACAGCGAATCTGCGGCGGGCAGATTATTCGCATCGGGGGATCTCCGGAGGTCAACAGTGGAGTCGACGGCATCCCTGCCGTACCTGGAAGAGGAGACCAGATGACTCCATGGACCTCGCCGCCGCCCCGTGCGGAGGACGGCGACACACAGCCCAGCCGCTTCGACGACCATCTCGCCGCGCAGTTGCTCGCCCAGCGGATCATCGTCCTGGGCACGCAGGTCGACGAGGTGTCGGCCAACCGCGTCTGCGCGCAGCTGCTGCTGCTCTCGGCGGAGGACCCGCGCACCGACATCAGCCTGTACGTCAACAGCCCCGGCGGGTCGGTCAGCGCGGGTCTGGCCGTCTACGACACCATGCGGCTCATCCCGAACGACGTCTCGACGCTGGCGATGGGCTTCGCAGCCAGCATGGGCCAGTTCCTGCTGACCGTGGGTTCGGCGGGCAAGCGTTTCGCGCTGCCGAACGCGCGGATCATGATGCACCAGCCCTCGGCGGGCATCGGCGGCACCGTCGCGGACGTCGAGATCCAGGCTGAGAACCTCGAGTTCACCAAGAAGGCCATCGAGCGGATCACGGCCGAGCACACCGGACAGACCGTGGAGACGATCGCGCGCGACGGCGACCGGGACCGCTGGTTCACGGCCGAGCAGGCCAAGGAGTACGGGATGGTGGACCGGGTGGTGGAGTCGGTCGCCGACATCCGCCCGGCCTCCTCGCGTCGACGGATGGGGCTGTGACATGGGCTCGTACACGGTTCCCTACGTCGTCGAACGCACCGCGCAGGGCGAGCGGTCCTACGACGTCTTCAGCCGGCTGCTGAGCGAGCGGATCGTCTTCCTCGGCACCGAGATCGACGACGGGGTCGCCAACGTCGTCATCGCGCAACTCCTGCACCTGGAGGCGGAGAGCCCGGAACGCGAGATCTCGATCTACCTCAACTCGCCCGGGGGTTCCTACACCTCGCTGATGGCGATCTACGACACGATGTCGTTCGTGCAGGCGCCGATCTCCACCTTCTGCGTCGGCCAGGCCGCGTCGACGGCGGCCGTGCTGCTGGCCGGCGGAGATCCCGGGCGACGGTTCGTGCTCCAGCACGCGCGGGTGCTGCTCGGCCAGCCGGCCAGCGCCGGCCGGCAGGGCACGGTCTCCGACCTCAGCCTGGCGGCCAAGGAAATGGCCCGCATCCGCTCCCAGGTCGAGCAGATCCTGTCCCGGCACACGCACCACGAGGTGGCGACGCTTCGCGCGGACATGGACCGGGACAAGATCCTCACCGCCGAGGAGGCCGTCGCGTACGGCCTCGCCGACGAGGTCCTGAGCCGACGCCTCGCGTTCCTCTGAGCCGGTGCGGCCGACCTACGGCGGCGCCGGCGCACCGCCGTACCGGCGCTCGGTGCGTCAGGCTGCCAGGCAGAGCCCGTCGTACGGCGAGGTGCGGCCGCGGCCCACCCGGGCGCGGGTGGGCCGCGCCAGCTCGTCCTGGGCCAGTGAGAGCAGGTCGCCCAGGCCCAGGCCGAGGGCCCCGGCTGCGGCCGCGAGCACCTCGGAGGAGGCCTCCTTGCGTCCGCGCTCCAGCTCCGACAGGTACGGCATCGAGATCCGGGCCGCCTCCGCGACATCCTTCAGCGTGCGCTCCTGGGAGAGCCGTTCACGCCGCAGCACGCCGCCGACCAGGTCGCGCCACAGGGGTGCCCGCGGCGTCGGGGTTCCCGCCGGGCGCTGCTGGGCGCGGGTCGCCGTTGCGGAAGGGGGCGGCGAAGTCTGCGGGCGCAGGGGAATGACCCGGGCTTCGTCCGGCACATGAGTACTCACTACTCCAGCCTAGGGATCCGGGACGCCGGGGGAAGGGAGCGGCGTTCTGCCCTCGGTGAATCCGTGCAGTCGTCCCAGGACACTAGGATGACGGGCGATCACCTCAAGATCCGCTGTCGCGGCCCCGTGGAATCTGCACACCGGATCCACGGGGCGTTCGCGATTCTGCCCGAGGGGGGCACCATGACGTCCGTTCCACCGCCGCGCTTACCCCGACTCCGTTCGCCCCGCCGCCGGCGGCTGTCCCGCAGCACGGCCCTGTTCACGCTCGTGGGCGGCTGCGCCCTGCTGGCCGGCGGCCCGGCCTCGGCCTCCGGGACCGGGGCACTGAGCCCGTACCTGGACTGCGTCACCACCAACCCGCAGACCGGTGACGTCACCGCTTACTACGGCTACCACAACACCACCGGCACCGCGTTGACCATCAACGTCGGCGAGAACAACCAGACCTTTCCCGTCGACGCGTTCCAGGGGCAGCCGACCTACTTCAACCAGGGCACTTTCGCGCAGGCCTTCACCGTCACCTTCGACCCGAAGCTGTTCCCCAGCATCGCGTGGATACTCAACGGGCAGGAGGCCGACGCTTCCGCCGCGTCCGCGGCCTGCACCGGCGGGGTCACCACCCCGGCCACCGCCGTCGGCCTGACCGGGGCCACCCTGACCGGTGTGGTCGTGCCCACCGGCACCGGCACCGGCTACTCCTTCTCCTACGGCACCACCCCGGCCCTGGGAACGACCACCCCGGTCCAGGACTTCGGCACCGGCACTCAGCCGCTGCTGGTGCAGCAGAACCTGACCGGACTGTTCCCGGGAACCACCTACTACGTCCGCCTGGACACGACCAGCGACGCCGTCACCACCCACGGCCAGGTCCTCAGCTTCACGACCACCCCGACCGCACCGCTGGTCATCACCACGGCGACGCTGGCCGCCGGCGCCGTCCACGCCCACTACGCCGTCACCCTGGCATGCAGTGGGGGCCTGAAGCCGTACACCTGGACCATCACCGCGGGCCGGCTCCCCGCCGGACTCACCCTGAACCCGACGACCGGCGCGATCACCGGAACCCCGACGGCCAAGGGCACCAGCACCTTCACCGTCAAGCTGTCCTCAGCCGGCGCACCCCGCGCAGTGCCGGTCAGCAGGCAGTACCACCTCACCATCGCCGCAGCCAAGGCGAACTGACTGCCCACCGTCCCCGCCGGCGCTCCCGGCGGGGACGGCCGACGCAGGTCCACCCCGGGCAGGCCGACGATATGGTCTCGATCATGGCCACCACCGCTGTCATTTTCGACTTCTTCGGGACCCTCACCCCGAGCACGCCGACCGAGGTCTGGGACGCCCACGCCGCGCGGAGCGCGGCCCCGCTCGGCATACCCGCCCGCCAGTGGCGCACGACCCTGGACGCCTCCTTCACCGAGCGGGTGGCCGGGAGCCTGGGCGATCTGACGGCGACGTTCCGCACCCTCGCCCAACGCAACACCATCGATCCGAGCGCCGAGGCCCTCGCCGCCGCCTGCTCCGCACGGATGGCAGCACAACAAGAACTGTTCGTCCTGCGTGACGACGCAGTCCCGACCCTGACCGAGTTGCGCTCCCGGGGACTGCGGCTGGGAGTGCTGAGCGACTGCTCCGCGGAACTGGCAGCAGCCTGGTCCCTGCTGCCGGTGGCCGGGCTGGTCGACGCACGAGTGCTCTCCTGCGAAGAGGGCCGACGCAAGCCCGACCCGGAGCTGTTCCACCTGATCGCACGCCGCCTCGGGGTCGACCCGCAGGACTGCCTCTACATCGGCGACGGTGGCGGCGACGAACTCACCGGCGCAACCAACTGCGGCATGCGGGCGTTCATGCTGCGGGCCGACGACTGGGCCGTGAACGACGCACACGCCCGCGAGGACGACTGGACCGGCCCAACCCTGCCCACACTGACCGACGTCATCCCCCTCACCCCGTTGTGACCGACAGCACCTGATTTGGACAGGGCACCGGCGGGGGTGGGGCCCCGATCTGTGGTGGTGTCGGTGCCGGGGTGTAGCGTCTGCACGCGGATTTCATATGAATCACTGGGGGGTTCCACATGCGCCGGACTGGTGCGCTCTGTCTCGCCGCCGCTACGGCCGGGGTTCTGGCGGCGCTTGCCGCCTGCTCGGGCTCGACGGCCGGGACGGTCTCCGGCGCTGCCGCCAAGGGTGTTGACGGTGCGAAGGCGGCGGTCCTCAGTGTCGCTGACGCTCTGTCGTTGACGACCAGGAAGACCGCGGATTACACCTCTTACCGGGAGAGGGTGACCATGGTCGTGCCGAAGGCCGGCAGTTTCACCATGACCGGCAGCGGGTCCCGCGAACCCCTCAGGATAGATGCGACGATGACCGGCGCGCAGCTTCCCGAGGCCGTGCATCTGCTGTTGTCCGGCACCACGGAGTACATCAACAGGGGCGCCGCGGGCGCCAGGGCGTGGGGCGGCAAGCACTGGCTCAGGATCGACCTCTCTGCGCAGGGGGCGGCGGGGAAGGCGATAGCCGACTCCATCAACAAGTCGTCAGGCAGTCAGGACCCGTCGACCTCGGTGAAGCTGCTGACATCGTCCGGCCAGGTCAAGCGGGTGGGTACGGAGACGGTGGACGGGGTGGCGACCACCCACTACTTCGGTGTCGTCGACCTCAAGAAGCTGGCCGGCTCGGACGCCGATCTGAAGGCGTCCGCCGACCGGGCGGCCCAGGAAGGGGTGAGTACCGAGAGCGTGGACATGTGGATCAACGACCAGAACCTCCCGGTCAAGTTCCACGTGACCGCCATGACCTCCCAGGGCGCCGAGGAGGTCACCATCGAGTACTCCGACTACGGCAACACCCCGGTGGCGATCACCGTGCCCCCGTCGAGCGACACCCAGGACCTGGCCACGCTCGCGAAGTAGCCGGCCCGAGCCCGCCCGCCTCGACCGGCGCGTAGCCGATCTCCGACAGAAACATGTTGGGCGACGTTCTGCGTGAGGTCGATGGTCGGGTAGCCCGAGGGGATCTCCCCCCGGGCTACTACAGAATCCGTAGGTGACAGGTCAGTTGACCCACCAGATCCGGGACCAGGTCTCCGGGCCGACCTGCCCGTCGACCTGGATCTTGTCCCAGGACTGGATGCACTTGACCGCCTTCGTCGTCGCGGGGCCGTCCTGTCCGTCGACGGCGAGGTAGTTCGAGCCGGTGCAGACGTACGCGCCGTCGTCGAGCAGCGTCTGGACCAGAGCGACGCACACGCCGGTGGATCCGTAGCTGACCTGGGTGCTGGGAATCTCGAACGAGCCGAGCCCGGCGTCCGCGGCGCTGGTCCGCTCGCCCAGGGCGAGGCACTGCTGCTGGAGTACGGACAGGCTGGTGCTGTAGGTGGCGGCGTGCGCGGTGGCTGTACCGCTCAGGGCGGGCACAGCCGCCAGGAGGGCGCAGCCCAGCAGACGCGCTGTGATGCGGGTGGCACGGGTTCGGCGGTTGACCTGCATGGTTCTCTTCCCTTGTTCGCGTGTTGCGTGTCTGCGGCGAGCGGTGTGTTCGGTCAGAAGCCGATGGTGCACGTGGTGCCGTTCTGGCCACTGCCGACGTAGTGCACGCATGCCTTGGCGAGCTGGGTGGAACTGTCGGAGTAGTCGTACGTGGTCACCCACTGGCCCGGCCCGCCGATGGTGTGCTGCCCGGAGACCTGGTACCAGGAGGCGCCGCCGTTGTCGGAACGCTCCAGCCAGCCGGTGCACGACGCCGAGTTGTTGATCTGCGCGATGGTCGCGCTGGCAGCACTGCTCCCGGGGGAGGGGTTCAGCGAGATCGAGCACGCGTTGGAGGGGCCGGGCTGCAGTGAGGTCTGCTCGTAGAACTTGTCGAGCCACGCCTTGGTGACCGGACCGACCTGGCCGTCCACGCCGACCGAGCTGTCCTGCAGATGCGCCTTGGTCTGCGCCCACTTCACGGCCGCAAGGGTGTTGCCGCCGAACTGTCCGTCGACGCTCAGGCCGAAGCCCAGCGTGTTGAGCGTCTGCTGCAGGAAGACGACACAGCCGTCGTCCTCGCCGTCAGTGAGGCTGGTGGGGCAGGACGAGCTGTGATAGTTGATTGGAGCCGGTGTTGCTGAGGCGGACGGTGCCGTGACGAGCACGGCTGCAGCAGCGGCGCACCCGATGACAACGGCTTTGAGCATGAGTGAACTCCATGGGTCTGCAGCTGCTCGGAAGACAGCTGCTGGTGGTCGTCAGCCGGTTCAGCTGGTCGTGGGGAGCACCTGGTAGCAGTGCGAGATCGGGACGCCCCACGGGGTCTGGAAGTTGCCTGTGTAGGAGTCCTGAATGTCCCAATTGATCATCTGCCACATCTTCGACCCGGTCAGCGGGCCGACCTCGCCGTCGGGCTGAAGGCCCTCGCTCTTCTGGTACGCCACGACACTCGCGAGCGTCTGCGACCCGAAGTCGCCGTCCGGCGTCGCGCTGGTGCCCTGGGACGCCTCGTACATGGCCATCTGGGCGCAGTAGACGTTGAATCCGGAGGCGCCCTTGGTGAAGGACGGGGCGCCGACCGCGGCGAACGCGGTGCCGCCGGACGCGGCAATGACGGCCGCAGCGGTGGCCGCTGCGGAGACGAGAAGTCGAATGGTCCTGCGCATGCACAACTCCCGTGTGTGAAGTGAAGAGACGTCAGCTGCTGGTCGGGATGACCCGGTAGCAGTTGCCGATCGGGATGCCGTAGGGGGTTCCGAAGTTGCCCTGCACCGACATCTGGTCTTTGATCGCGGCCCAGACATCCGTGCCCGTCTGGGGGCCGACGTTGCCGTCGACACGAATGTTGGCGATGGCCTGGAAGTTCCTGACGGCGTTGTAGGTGTTGGCGCCGAAGTCACCGTCCAGGGCGAGGCCGCTGTCGATGCTCCAGTTCACTGCGTCCTGAACGCAGTAGACCGCGAAGCCCACGTCGCCCTCGTCGACCTGCGCGACGCCGACCGCCGCCTGGGCCGACTGGGTCGAGACGACGGTGGCGGCCGCAAGGAGCCCGGCGACGGCCAGGATCGGGGCGGCGGCGTTGAAGCGCGTTCGGGAGCTACGCACTCATGACTTCCCTTCGGTGATGGTCGATCAGAACCGCACGGATGGTCGCCGGCAGTAGCCGGTAACGCCGCGGGGTGCGTACTGGACCGTTCGCATCGGTCGAGCCGCGATTGCGAAACCTACAGCCCCGCGACGCCCTTGATCAGCTTTGCCGGACCGATGCCGGAATCACGGGACGGCACCCCGTCTGACCAGCCATGACCCATGACCCATGACGGAATGACGGGACGCAGGTTCCGGTGGCCGACCGCAGCCGGCCGGGGTGGGAGCGGACAAGGGCGGGTGTGCCGTGGCCTGCCCGCGCGGTGGAACGTCCCGCGCGGGCGCCGTTCGCCGTCGCGTGACCACAGGTCACAGCGGGTGCTGTCCCGTCATCTCGGCATTTCGGGCGTTGGTGCGGACGCGCCAGGACGAGTCGTTGGAAGGATTCGGGTGGCCGCGGCGCCCATCCCGCCCCGGACCTCTGTGCGGTTCACCTGCGCCGTCCTGCCCCGCCCCGGGTTCCACAGTCCGACAATCCGCAAATCGAGAGGAACTCCATGCATTTCGTCAGACCATCCCGCCTGCGGATGGTGCGTCGCGCGCTGCTCCCTGCCCTCCTGGGTGCGGTCCTGGTCAGCGGCCTGGCCTCGCCCGCGATCGCGGCCCCGGCCCCCATCGACCTCAACTCCAGCTCCTGTCCCGCGAACATGGTCTCCGGTGAGGACGACGGCTGCGTCGTCGAGCTGCAGACGCTGCTCAACACCCACGGGTTCGGCCTCGGGGTGGACGGCGACTTCGGCGCCAACACCGTGGCGGCTGTCCGCACCTTCCAGTCCGAGACCGGCATCGGTGTCGACGGCCAGGTCGGCCCGAAGACGAAGGCCAGGCTGTACATCAGTTCGAGCTCGGTGCCGGATCCGATCACGCTCACCTCCGACCTGTGCCCCGCGAACATGGTCTCCGGCGAGGACGACGGCTGTGTGACCGAGCTCCAGGACCTGCTGAACCAGCAGGGCGCGCACCTGTCGATCGACGGCAGCTTCGGCGCGAACACCGTGGCGGCGGTCAAGGCCTTCCAGACCTCCCACAGCCTCGGTGTCGACGGCCAGGTCGGCCCGCAGACCAAGGCCGCCCTCTACGGTTCGACCACCTCAGGGGCTCCAGCGATCAACCTGCAGTCCTCGCAGTGCCCGGCGAACATCATCGAGGGCGAGGACGACGGCTGCGTGACCACGCTCCAGAGCCTGCTCGACGCGCATGGCGCGAGCATTGCCGTGGACGGCGACTTCGGGGCGAACACCCTGGCGGCGGTCAAGGCCTTCCAGTCCGCCAACGGTCTCGGCGTCGACGGACAGGTCGGCCCCAAAACAAAGGCCGCGTTGTACAGCAACGTCAGCACCGCGTCCGGCGCCCCCGCCCCGCTGAACCTCCAGTCTTCCTCCTGCCCGGCGAACATGGCAGAGGGCGAGCACGACGGCTGCGTGACCACACTCCAGAGTTTCCTCAACTCCTGGGGCGCTCACCTCGCCGTGGACGGCGACTTCGGCGCCCACACCTTCGACGCCGTCGAGTCCTTCCAGGCCGCTCGCGGTATCGGCGTCGACGGCCAGGTCGGCGCGCAGACCAAGGCGGCGATCTACAGCGACGGCGTCTACTACTGCCCGACCACCGGCTGCCCGGGCCAGGGCCAGCCGATTCAGCCCTACGTGGTCGCCGCGGCCAAGGCGATGGTCGCCCAGAACCCGCCCATGCCCTACGCCTACGCCGGCGGACACGGCACGACCCCCGGGCCCAGTCTGGGCAGGTGCGTCCCCCCGGACGCTGGATACGACAACGGTGTCTGCGAGGGCTCCCACACCGTGGGCCTTGACTGCTCCGGGTTCGCCCGCCTGATGTACGCGGAGGCCGCGAACTGGGACGTCCTCGGCTCGGGGAGCACCAACAACGAGATCGCCAACTCCCTGGCCACCCTGGTCCCTTTGAGCAGCGCGGTCCCCGGTGACCTGATCTTCTTCGGTCTCAGCACCGGCAACACCGACCACGTGGGCATCTACGCAGGCACGGTCAACGGCGTCCCCATGATGTACAACGCCTTCGACACCGGCACGAACGTCCGGGAGGAGCCGGTCAGCGACGCCAACAACTCCAGCCATCCGCTTCTCGGCTACTACCACTACAGCGTCAACGTCTCCATCCCGGTCTGACGTCCGCTGCCGGTCCGCACAGACCGTCCCCGGACCCGGGCTCCCACTGACGGAGGGGCATCCCCGAACAGCCGGGGGTGCCCCTCCGCCGGCGTGGATGCTTGCAATACCGAACCACTCGGTTTAGATTCAGTGAGGGGGAGGGACGACCGACGTCCGTGCCCGCACTCATGAAGGAATCGCCATGCGTTTCGCTGTTCTCGGCACCGGCACGGTCGGCCGGACCGTCGCCGCCAAGCTCGCCTCCCTCGGCCACGAGGTCACCATCGGCACCCGCGACCCGCAGGCCACCCTGGCCCGCACCGAGCCCGACGCCATGGGCACCCCGCCGTTCGCCCAGTGGCACCAGGGCAACCCGCGGATCCGGCTGGCCACCTTCGCCGATGCCGCCGCCTCCGCCGACGCCCTGGTCAATGCCACCTCCGGCGGCGGCGCCCTGGATGCGCTGCGACTGGCGGGCGCGGACAACCTGGCCGGCAAACTGCTGCTGGACATCGCCAACCCGCTCGACTTCTCCCACGGCATGCCCCCGTCGCTGAACCCGGTGAACACCGACAGCCTGGGTGAGCAGATCCAGCGCGCCTTTCCGGACGCCAAGGTCGTCAAGACCCTCAACACCATGAGCGCGCACATCATGGTCAACCCGAGCCAGGTGTCCGGCGAACACAACGTGTTCCTCTCCGGCGACGACGACGGTGCCAAGAAGGCCGCCACCGATCTGCTGGTCTCCCTCGGCTGGCCCGCCGCCGGCGTGCTGGACCTCGGCGACATCAGCACCGCCCGCGGCACCGAGATGCTGCTCCCGATCTGGCTGCGCCTCTACGGCAGCCTCGGCCACGCCGACTTCAACTTCCACATCCAGGGCGCCCGCCGGGTCGCCCCAGCCCGGTGAGGACCAGGTCCACGGCGTCCCGCGCCCACTGCGGCCTGCCGCCGCGTCCGGCCAGGTAGTCGGAGTAGAAGGGGCCGAGCAGCGCGGAGACAGCTGGTTCGAGGTCCGCGTCCGGACGGACCTCGCCCCGGTCGCGGGCCCGCTCAAGCGCCGAGCGCAGCAGGGCACGCCGGGGCAGTACGGTACGTTCGCGCAGCATCGCCAGCAGTCCGGGGGTGTGGGCCTCCTCGGCCAGGCAGGTGCCGATCAGCGCCATGCCGCGGACGCTCTCCACTGTGTCGGCGAACTCCTCGAGGATCGCGACCAGTTCGGAGCGGGTGTCGCCGCCCGCTGCCGCGCCCTCGGCCATGCGGGCCGATGCGAGCGCGGCGGTCACCAGATTGTCCTTGCTCTTCCAGCGCAGATGGATCGTGGACTTGCTCACTCCGGCTGCGGCAGCCACCTGGTCCAGCGTCATCCGTACGTATCCCTGCGACGCCAGCAGTTCCAGTGCCGCCTTCAGGATCGCCGCGTCCTTCTCCGGCGACCGCTTTCGTCCCGCGCTCCTGGGCTCGTCCATGCCCGCAGGATAGCTCCTTTACCGTACCGATCCGTTCGGTATCGTCGGCACCGACCGGCTGGCGGCGGCCAGCCGGCGCAGGCGCAGCGCGAGTTGGAGCTCCAGGGCATGGTCGGGCAGGCACCAGCCGGGGCCGAGCAGCGCCTGGACCCGTTCCAGGCGCTGGACCACAGTGTTGACGTGCACGTGTAGTACGTCCTTGGCCTGGGTCGGGTTGGCTCGCTTGCCGCGATGGCCGAGGCGATCGGTGCCCGCGCTGAGCCGGTGCCCATCCCGTGGGACTGCACTGACGGCCTGTTCGAGGCGTACTGGCGCCGGCCGGGGGCGTATCTGGAGGAGCACGTGCGCCGTGCCATGTCGGTGTGGACCAGGGTCGGGCCGCAGGCTGAGCAGCGGGCCGTACGAAGTCTCAGTGACGACCTCGACTCCGGCCGGTGGGCCCAGCGCAACAGCGATCTCGCCGACCTCGACGCGGCAGATCTCGGCCTCCGCCTGCTCATAGCTTGAACCGCGTCGGGACAGAGGTGTCGGTCTTCATCGATGCCGCTCAGGGCCGGGCGCGGATTCCCTCGTAAAGGAGGTCGAGCACCCGGCTCACCTGATCGCGGTCCTCGAGCACGGGCGCGACCATAGCGATACCGCGCTGAAGGACGCCGCCGTTCTGGAGGGCCGGATCCCCGACATCAGCCACAAGAAGGCCAGTTCGGTCCTCGGCTGGGAGCCCCTGGACGTCAGGGACACCATCGTGGCGACCGCGGAGGCCCTGATCGAGCTGGGCGCGGTCACCGTGCCGGTCGGACGTCGACCGAAGTGAATGATCAAACAGTCATCCGAGAGGTCCGTGTCGCACGCCGCCCGCAGGGCACCGTGCGGCCCGAGGACTTCGTCCTCGCAGAGGCCGCCCCACTGCCGGAGCTGAGCGACGGCCAGGTGCGGGTCGCGCTGCGGCGCCTGGGAATGAACGCCGGCATGGCCGACGCAATGCGTGAACGCACCAACTCCGGCCGTCCCGGTATGGCGCTGGGCGCGGTGCCCCGCAGTGACGCCGTGCTGGAGGTCCTGGAATCGCGCAGCGACGCATTCGCCCCCGGTGATCTGGCCGTCCGCTCCTGGTCTCCGTGGCGGGAGATGGACGTCGTGGACGCGGACCAGCTGCGCCGTGTCCCGGCCGAGCGCGCCGACCTGCCGCTGGAGAGCCACCTGACGGTGCTCGGCCACGTCGGCTTCACGGCGTGGGTCGGCATGGTGCACGTAGGACAGGTCCGCGAGACGGACACGGTCTACGTATCCGGCGCCGCGGGCGGCGTCGGCAGCTGCGCCGTGCAGTTCGCCGCAGCGCACGGAGCCCGGGTGATCGCCAGCGCGGGATCCCCGCAGAAAGTCGCCCTGCTCCAGGAGTTGGGCGCACACGCGGCCGTCGACTACCACGACGGGCCGACCGTCGAACTCCTCCGCGCCGCGGCGCCGGACGGCATCGACCTGTTCTTCGACAACGTAGGTGGAGACCAGCTCGAAGCAGCCCTCGACATGCTCCGCCTACGGGGCCGCGCTGTGCTCTGCGGAGCGGTCTCCCAGTACGGGGGCGAAGGCACGGGTCCGAGAAACTACCTCCGCATGATCTACCAGGAACTCACCCTGTACGGGTTCACCGTCACCGAGCACGAGGATCTGCGCCCTGCCTTCGAACGCGAGGCGATCCAGCTCGTCCGTGACGGCCGCCTGATCAGCATCCATACCGTCCTGAACGGCTTCGACCGCATCCCAGAGGCATTCAGCGCCCTGCAGACCGGCGGCAACCGCGGCCGCATGATCGTCGCCACATGACCGCGGCCACAGACCGCTCCAGCAGCGAAGCCGACATCCGCCTCGGCCAGAGCCCGTGCGCGACGTAGTCGCCAGCGGCGGATTCCTCGAACAGATCAACCTCCGCGTAGTTCAACAGGTTTCAGCCCCGCCCATGGGGATGCTCAACTCCTGGCGACCGCCCGAAGCCCTTGCGATGGTGTTCAAGCTGGTCGCGTCCGCCCAGGACCGCCGCCGGGCCGGTGCGTGCCGCAGGAGACCACGGTGGCGCCCAGGGGCAGTCGCGGGTCGTCTCGGGCAGGCCGTGGAACCCGCCCCCTGGCGGGAGCCCGGGGCAGGCAGACGGCCGCGTCATCGTCGCCGACCACGACGGCGAGTCGGCCGTCCGGCCGCAGGGTCACGGTCTGCAGCGGGAGGGCCCTGGCGAGCAGGGGCAACCGGGCCACCGGGGGAGGAGTCGCCGGTTGTCGGGAACACCGTTCCGGCGCCGATGGCGCCGATGGCGGAGGCGTGGGCGAGATAGGCCAGTCCCTGTGCGAGCGTCCGGCGCGGCCTTGGGTCCAGATGGGCCGCCCAGGCCGGTTCGGTCTCACCGCGCAACCGGCAGTAGCACGCCAGCGCGTAGCCGAGGTCGGGCTGAGACAGGTAGCCGGCGGTGCGGATGTAGTTGCCGATCCCGGACACGGTGGCCGCGGTTCCGTCCTCGGGAGCGGTTGGCCGGTAGCGTACCGTCAGGGCGGCGTTGGCGGTGAAGATCCCCATGCCCAGGTAGACCGTGAGCAGGTCGGTGAGCTGTTCGTGGTCCTCGCGGTCGGGCGTGAGGTGTGCTTCGCCGATGAGCCGGACGTGCCCGAGCTCGTGGGCGATGGTTGCCGCGAGGCCGGCGGGTGAGTCGGCCTCCTTTCGATCCAGCGAGATGATCGAGAACTCCCAGATCTTCCTGTACCGACCGATGGCGATCCGCTGGTCCTCCCGACTGCGCAAAGTCTTGGGGTCCGAGCCGTCGAAGAGGTTCATCCACACGAACAGCGGGTCCACCCTCATGACCGCGCAGACCCGCACCAGCAGCGCCCTGATCTCGCGTTTCGCTCCGGTGAACGGGACGGGGAAGAAGTCCGGGGTCGGCAACGCCACCTGACGTCGAGCTGCGGCGCGTCCGAACTCCTGGACGAGCCAGAGCATCGACGACTCGATCCAGGCTTGGCGCTCAGGGGGAACCGGGCAGGTCGGCGGGGGTGGGACGGCCACCGGGCGTGGGGTGCGCTGCTCGGGAAGGTGCAGCGCGGGATCGTGCAGTGCGGAGTGGACGAGCCACGCGCCGAGCAACCCCATCACGCCGATGAACGCCAGCAGGTAGACCAGGCCGTCCCCGGCCGAGCCCGACCCCGCTGCCGCACTGGCCGCCCATGCCATCCGCCACCCCCTGGTGCCTGCCCCTACCCGCACGGCGACGCCGTCAAAGCCGGGGTGTCGCACGCGGCCTTTCCGGCGGCCGGATCACGCCCGATCTGCCATCGGCGATTCCCAACCCTGAGTCGGCGGCGTCGACCTCGCGCTACGCTCAGACCGTCGGAGGAACGTCGACGGGGTGGAGGACGACGTGCCGGACCCGGATCCGTTGGACGGCGACCTGTTCGCCCCGCACGTGACGCCGCCGACGATCGACCCGACCGTGGCCACGCCGGCGCGCATCTACTCGTATCTGCTCGGCGGCAAGGATCACTTCCCGGCGGATCGCGCGGCCGCGGAGAAGGCCCTGGAGGCGATGCCGGTCCGGGACTTCGCCCGCGTCAACCGCGCTTTCCTGACTCGCGCCGTACGGCACCTGGCCGAGATCGGCCTGGATCAGTTCCTGGACATCGGCATCGGCCTGCCCGCCCCCGGCAGCACCGCCGTAACCGCACTGTCGGTGCGGCCCGACGCGCGGATCGTCGGCGTCGACAACGATCCGACAGTCCTGGCGCACGCCCGCGCTCACGGCGAGGGGCCCGCGCCGTCAGGCGCGACGATCGTTGCCGGAGACGTCCGCCGTCCGGCGGAGATCCTGGAGGATCCCGAGGTACGCGGCCGCCTGGACTTCGACCGGCCCGTCGCGGTGCTGCTGGTCGCGGTGATGCACTTCGTCATCGACGAGGACGACCCCTACGGCGCGGTGCGCACCCTGATGGACGCGGTCGCCCCGGGCAGTGTGCTGGTGCTGTCGCAGGTGACCGCCGACCTGGACCCGGAGGGCGTGCGCGCGACGGCGAAGTCCTACGCCCGATCATCGGTGAAGACCGCCGTGCGAAGCGGCAAGCAGATCGCCGCGTTCTTCGACGGCCTGGAGCCGGTCGACCCCGGCCTGGTGATGCTGTCGCGGTGGCGGCCGGACGAGCACGTCCTCGCCGGGGACGACCGGATCGGGATGTACGGCGGCGTGGCGCTCAAGCCCTGAGCACCGGCTGGTACCGCTGCTGCGGTCAGCCCTGAGGGGCGAGGCCCCGGGGCCTCCAGTGATCCTTCGCCTACGTTGCGCCGAAGTCTCGCTCGCAGACACCACCATGCACCTGAGTATGCGTACTCATGCGGCCCCCGCAGTATCTCGGTGAAGCTAGGCGCATGGCCTACCCGCTCCCGCCGCCCTCCGTCCCGTCGGCCCAGCGACGCTGGCCGCTGGGCGGCCGGGTCAACCTCGCCATCGACATCGCGCTCGCCGTGACCCTGCTCGGTGCGCAGGCCCTGGCCTACCTCTGGCGCATGTTCACCCTCGGCATGGAGGAGTGGGCTCAGGGCCCGGACGCCAACCCCGACACTTCCACCCTCACCCGCATCGCCTGGACCCAAGGCCTGCTCATCGCCGCACTGGTCCTCGCCGTCCTGGCAGCCGCGCTCCGCGCCCCCTTCCTCGCCCTGGCCCAGGTCATCGCCGGCCTGACGCTACTGGCCCTGCTCGGCGCCGCCCAGCACGGCTACGACCGCACCCACCCCAAGCCCGCACCCACCCCCAGCGTGTACTACACGCCCTGCTACAGCGGAAGCCACGGCCCGAGCTGCTCGTAGGGGTCGACTCATCTTCGGGGAGAAGGGCTGCCGCCCCTGTCTGTCACGAGCCGGTCATGTCCCGATGCCGTGGCCGAGGAGACTCTCGGCGGTGTCCGCGATGGTGTCCTGGATGGGACGTGCTCGCCACCCGAGAAGGTGCTCCGCCTTGGCGCTCGTGGCGTCGAGATCCCGGCCGAGCTGGTGCCTGAGCAGTCGCATTTCGGGGTTCACGGTGCCCAGTGCGCGTGCGAGCCACACGGGCAGTTCACGGGTCGGGGCTTTCGCGGCGCGCTCACCGAGGCGGTCGTGCAGGATGCGTGCGATGTCGACGACGCGCAGGCTGTGCCCGGCGACAGCCAGGAAGCGTTCGCCGGCGGCTGCCGGATCGGTCATCGCGCGCAGGTGCAGGTCCGCGACGTCGCGCACATCGACGAAGCCCATCCCGAAGGGAGGGCACGCAGGAACCCGTCCCTCGAGCATTCTGCGCACCAGACGCAGCGATGGCGGGTCGTCCGGGCCGAGCAGTGGCCCGAGGACCCCCACGGGATGAACCGCTGTCAGTTCCATACCACCGCCTTCGTCCTGGACGAACTGCCAGGCGGCGCGTTCGGCGAGCGTCTTGGACCGCTGGTAGGGCGGGATGTCGCTGTCGACGTTGGTCCAGTCCTCCTCGGTGAACGGGGTCGAGCGCGGAGGGTGCCCGAACCCGATGGCACCGAAGGCGCTGGTCAGGACGGTCCGGCGGACGCCGGCGTCGCGGGCGGCGCGCAGCACGTGCAGGACGCCTTCGCGTGCCGGGACCACCATCTCGTCGTCGCTGGCCGGCGTGTGACGCAGGGTCGGCGAGGCGACGTGAAGGACGAATTCGCAGTCGGCGACGGCGGCTTTCCAGCCGTCGGGGTGTTCGAGGTCGGCGCGTACGACCGTGAGACGGTCGTCGTCGAAGGGTGTGGCGGCGTGCAGCCAGGAGCGCAGTGCCGGCTCGCGCTGCAGGTCGCGGACGGTGGTGCGGACGGTGTGCCCGGCGTCGAGCAGTGCCGTCACGCACCAGTTCCCGATGAATCCGGTTCCTCCGGTGACCAGTACCTGGGTCATCTGTTTCTCCTCAGCTCTCGACGACTCGTGCAGTAAGGGGTGCCGGCGGGTGCGGCGCATGATGCCGCTGGGCGGCGGCCACGCTGCTTCCCAGGAGGACGTGGCCGATCATGATCGGGTAGATCACGGCGCGCTCGAACATGCCGGTGTTCCACATCCAGCCGGTGAACACGTCGGCCATGAAGAGGGGGAATGCGATCAGTCCGACGGTGCCCAGCGCGATGCTCGCGACCGAACGTCCCCTGCTGAGGCCGATGCGGGCAGCGCCGGCTCCGACGGCGATCGCCATGACGTTGCCGGCCAGCATGACGCCCTGCGCGCCGAAGGTGTGGAATGCGATCAGGCCGTTGCTGACGTTGGCGTTGGATCCCTGGAAGATGCCGACGAGCGAGACCCCGGCGCCGGCGAGGACGGCGAGGATCAGGATGACGATCGGGCGGGTGCCCTTGCGGGGGTCGAAGACGAGGGACGCGCCGACGATCAAGAGGGTGCCGTAGGCCACCCAGCCGGTGTCCATGACGGCGCCCAGGGGGGAGTTGGCGACCTGTGCGAATGCGGTCTGCGGCGGCCCGGTCAGGCCGAGGTGGCTGACCCAGTTGTACAGGGGCGAGTACGGCGGGTCCTGCCAGGCGGCTGCGGTGATGAGCTCGGCGACCCAGGACACGAGTGGGCCCAGGAGGATGAGGAGGGCTCCGGCGCGGGCAGCAGGGCCGGTGCGGACGATGGGGTTCATACGAGGGCCATTCCCGGGACGCGCCTGCGGATGGCCTCCAGCTCGGCTTCGTCGGAGACGCCCTGCCAGTCGTTACGGGGGGTGTAGGGGGCCTCCAGGGCACGCACCTGATCGTCGGTCAGTTCGACATCGAGGGAGGCCACCGCCTCGTCGATCTGCCCGATCGAGCCGGCGCCGACCAGCGGTGCGGTGACGACCGGCTGGCGGCGCAGCCAGGCGAGCGCGACCTGGGCGCGGCTGACGCCGTGGGCGCCCGCGACCTGTCCGACCGCGTCGATGATCGCGCGGTTGGCCGCCTCCTGGGCGGGGGAGTAGAGCAGGTCCGCGAAGGCGCCGTCCGTCTCGGAGCGCGCCGTCGAGCGGGCGTCGTCCCAGGCGCGGGCGAGGCGGCCGCGGGCCAACGGCGACCAGACGACCGTGCCGACGCCCTCGTCCAGGCACAGCGGGATCATCTCGCGCTCCTCCTCGCGGGCGAGCAGGTTGTAGTGGTCCTGCATCGACACGAACCGCGCCCAGCCGTTCTGCTTCTGCAGGTGCAGCGCCTTCGCGAACTCCCACGCGTGCATGGACGAGGCGCCCAGATAGCGGACCTTGCCGGCCTTCACCAGGTCGCTGAGCGCTTCGAGGGTCTCCTCCCAGGGCGTGGAGTGGTCGTTGCGGTGGATCTGGTAGAGGTCGATGTAGTCCGTGCCGAGGCGGCGCAGCGAGTGGTCGATCTCGGTCATGATCGCCTTGCGCGACAGGCCCCGGCCGTTGGGTCCCAACCGCATCGGATGACGCAGCTTGGTGGCGATCACCACGGCGTCGCGGTCGGCGAAGTCCTTGAGCGCGCGGCCGAGGATCTCCTCGCTGGAACCGTTGGAGTACATGTTCGCGGTGTCGAAGAAGTTGATCCCCGCCTCCACCGCGTGCTTGATGAGCGGTCGCGCGTCCTGTTCGCCCTTCGACCAGACCGGGTGCCCGCGGTCGGGCTCGCCGTAGGTCATCGCGCCGATCGCGATCGGGGAGACGTCGAGGCCGGTCGTGCCGAGCTTGATGTACTGCATGACACTCCTTAGAGTATGTGGAGAGCTCTCCATTAAACGTAGTGGAGAACTCTCCACTTAGCAAGGTGAGGTCCAGTGGTCCGTTCGGACGCCCGCGAGAACCGGGCACGCATCCTGGCCGCCGCACGCGAAGCACTCGCGGCGGACGGCAGCACGTCGACGAACCAGATCGCCCAGCGTGCCGGCGTCGGCCCGGGCACCCTGTACCGCAACTTCCCCACACGCGAAGCGCTGGTCCTGGCCGTCTACCAGGACGAGGTGGAACGCATCACCAGCACCGTGCCCGACCTGCTGGCCCGGATGCCGCCGCTGGAAGCGCTCCGCGACTGGACGACCGACCTCGTCGAGGCCATGCGCAGAAAGCACGGCCTCGGCGATGCCCTCGGCCCGGGCGCGCACCAGGCGATCAGCGAGCAGAGCTACGGCCCCGTCATCGCCGCCCTCACGCAACTCCTCGACGCCGGAAAGGCGGACGGCACCATCCGCGAGGACGCCCGTCCCGGCGACTTCCTCCAGCTCACCGGCGCACTCTGGCGCGCCACGCCCGGCCCCGAGGACCCGGCCCCCCGCATGCTCGCGCTCATCCTCGACGGACTCCGCACGCACCGGTAGGCGCTGGGACGCACTGGACCCGGGGAGGCGGTCGCGGGGCCGGCGCTGCTTGCACTCGGCCACTCGGCGTACGCCTGCTTGCACAGCTGCCAGGTTCGGCGCTGACTGGGTGGCGAAGGCGCGATGGATGGGGGCGTGGAGGCCACCGGTCGGCGGTCCTGCGTCGGACGCCCTCCAGTGCCCGGCGGCTCGCTCCGCCTCCCACCGCACGAAACGGACACGTCATGAACAACAAGGAAGTCGTCCTCACCGCAGTCGGCGGACTGTTCGGCGACAAGGACCCCTCCGCGGTCGACCGATGGGTCGCCCCCGGCTACAAGCAGCACAGCTCACTGGCCGCCGACGGATCCGAGGCGTTGCGCGCCCTGGTGGCCGGGCTGCCAGAGGGCTTCCGCTACGAGGGCGCCCGGGTGATCGCGGACGGCGACCTGGTCGCCCTGCACGGCACCTACCACGGCTTCGGCCCCGAACCGCTGGTGGCCTTCGACCTCTTCCGCGTCCAGGACGGCAAGCTCGCCGAGCACTGGGACGCACTCACCCCCATGGCCAAGCCCAACATCTCCGGCCGCTCGCAGACCGACGGCCCCACCGACCCGACCGACCTCGACCGGACCGAGGCCAACCGGAAGCTGGTCACCGACTTCGCGGTCAAGGTCCTCAAGGGCGCCGACTACTCCCTGCTGACCGACTACATCTCCACCCAGACCTACCACCAGCACAACCCCGAGGCCGGCGACGGCCTCGAAGGCTTCGCCGCGGTCGCCGCCAAGTGGGCCGAACAGGGCAAGTACCTGGTATTCAAGACCACACACAAGGTCGTTGTCGAAGGCGACTTCGCGCTACTGCAGTCCGAGGGCGAGTTCGGCACCCCGGTCGCCTTCTGGGACCTGCTCCGCATCGAGGACGGCAAGATCGTCGAGCACTGGGACATCATCGCCCCGATCCCCGCCGAGCTCCCGCACACCAACGGCCTCTTCTGAACGGCGCCTTCCTGGAGTCATCTCCTGGCGCGAGGACGCCACCCCGCTCTCGGTCCTCGCATTCACTGTCACCGACGGCCGGATCACCACCATCACCGCCGTGGTCGACGCGGCCGAGTTCGCACGGATGAACCTGCCGGAGCCGGCGTGAGCGGCCCAGTCGCGCCGCCTGTTCCTGCCTCTTGACCAAGGTCGTATCAGCAAGGGCGCCCCGCGTACCGCCCCGTCAGGGGTGCTGGTCGGGGTCGATGGCGTGCGTGATGCGGCGGCCGATTTCGCGCAGTTGTCGAGTCTGGGTCTTGGTGAGCGGGTCGAAGACCAGGCGGCGGACCTCTTCGACGTGGCCGGGTGCGGCTTGGTCGACCTTGGTGCGGCCCTCGTCGGTCAGGATCGCCAGGGTGTAGCGGCCGTCTTCCGGGTCGGGGGTGCGGCGCACCCAGCCACGCTGCTCGAGCCGGGCGACAACCTGGGACAGGCGCGGTAGCGAACCCTCGGTCTGCACCGCCAGCACACTCATCCGCAGGGTGCCGTCGGGTACTTGGGAGAGTCTGGCCAGCACCTGGTACTCGAAGTGGCTGATTCCGGCGTCGCGGCGCAGCTGTTCGTCGAGCGCGGACGGCAGCCTGATCAGTGTGCTGGCCAGGGCGAGCCATGCCTGACTCTCGTCGGCGTCGAGCCAGCGAGGCTCCTGCGGGGCGTCCATGACACCAGGATAGCTTAAGAGTTGAAGTGATCCAGCCGCTCCGATCACTTGCATCGTGAAGTGAAGCGGGCTAGCTTGAGTTAAAGATTTAATTGAAGTCGCCGAGGACTTCGGCATCACGCAGAGAAGGAAGCAAGCATGACCACGTCTGTCATCGGCCTCAGCATCGACGTCGCCGACGCCGCCTCCCTCGCCGCCTTCTGGTCGAAGGTGCTCCACCGCCCGGTCAACCCGGGCGCGACCATCGAGAGCGCCGCGATCGACGCCACCGACCCGGCCCGCGGCCCGAAACTCGCCTTCTGGAGGGTCCCGGAGTCCAAGACGGTCAAGAACCGCCTTCACCTGGACCTGTGGACCGACGAGTTCGAGGCCGAGAGCAAGCGGCTGACCGACCTCGGCGCCACACCCGTCGCCCACGCCGAGAAGCCGGCGGTCCGCTGGACCACCTTCGCCGACCCCGAGGACAACGAGTTCGACCTGGTGGCGTCGCTTCCCCCGCGGAGTGACCGGAGACGCCTGCGCCAGTGCTCTCCGCAATCCCCGAACTGTCCGATACGGAAAGGACATACCTGATGGACCACATGGATCAGCAAGGAACCACGAGGCGGACGATGCTCCGCACCGGGGCCATGGCCGGGACCGCTGCGGCTCTCGGTGCCTCCGGAATGCTCGCGGCCGCGACGGCGCGCGCGGCCACCACGCCGGCCAGCGGCACGCAGAAGCTCCCGTACCCGTCCGGTGTCACGGACACCTCACACTGCACTCCCCAGATCGCCGCGCTCTTCCGCGGCGTCTTCACGGCCAAGAGCACCCACGACGCCGCCGATTTCATGTCCTACTTCTCCTCGACGGACACCGTTTACATCGACGCCTGCCTGGGCGTCGCCATGACCGGCTGGCAGGCGCTGAACGACTTCTTCACCTCCTTTTTCGCCAGCGTGCCTGCTGGGGCGATCTCCTATCCGCTGCGCATCGTCGGCGGCGCGCGAAGCGCCGCAGTCGAGTTCGTGGACACCCCCGCGTTCTTCGGCCAGGAGATCCGTGCCCTCTCCACCGTCACCTTCGACAGCAACCGCAGGATCACCCGTTGGGTCGACTACTGGGACGGCCGCAGCTCCCTCATCCAGAACACCATCACCGGCACCTACCCCGCCGACTTCAGTGATTCCGAGCAGAACGCGGACCCCGCCGTCGTCCGGGTCGCCCGAGCGCTCCAGGCCGCATTCGGGGCGGGCGACGCCTCCAGGGCCGTCGCCCTGATGTCCGACGACGTGGTTCACGAGGACATGGCCGCGCACACCCGCATCCGTGGCGCGCTCCAGGCCCAGCGGTACTACACGCGAGCGCTCCGACAGCTCCCGTACGGCCCGGGCGCCACCCTGGTCCACGCCGGGGGCAGCCGCCAGGGCGGCGGCTACGAGTGGTCGGCCTCCCCGGACGCCGCCCCGATGCGCCGCGGCCACACCTGCATCGAGCTCGACGAGACCGGCAGGATCAGCCGCCTGACCGCCGTCTACGACTCAAGCCTCCTGACTCACACCGCCTACCAGTCCCTGGTCGGCCTCGCGGCGGAGGCGCCCCCGTCCTCCTGAGAACGGCCGGACCCTCGGCCCGCCGCACGACCAAGAAACGGAAACGAATCACGATGACTGAGCTGCACAAGCACTTCGCCCTGGACAGGACCGCACAGGACCTGCTGTTCCGCCAGGCGCGCACCGCGAACACCTTCTCCGACGAGCCGGTGAGCGAGGAGCAGGTCGCCGCGATCTACGACCTGATCAAGTACGCACCGACCGCGTTCAACTCCCAGCCCCTACGCATCCTGCTGGTGCGTTCCCGCGAGGCCCGCAAGCGCCTGGTCGAGCACCTGTGGGACGGCAACAAGGCGAAGACCGCCAGTGCTCCGCTGGTCGCGGTGCTCGCCTACGACCCCGAGTTCCACGAGCACCTGCCCACCCAACTGCCGCACTTCGCCGCCGCGCAGGGCCTGTTCAAGGGCAAGGAGCACCGCTTCGTCGAAGCATCCATCAGCGCCGGCCTACAGGTCGGCTACTTCATCCTCGGTGTACGCGCGGTGGGTCTGGCCGCCGGCCCGATGACCGGCCTGGATGCCGAGGCCATCGACAGGGAGTTCTTCGCCGACACCGGCTACAGGACCCTCGTCGCGGTCACCATCGGCAAACCGGGCGAGAACCCCGGATTCCCGCGCAGCCCACGTCTGGACCAGAACCTGGTCGTCACTACCGTCTGATCTCCCGCCACGGCGCAACAGCGCTGCGCCAGGGCCCTGGCGCAGCGCCCGCGCCCGACCTTTCTGACTGTTCAGTAGATTACTTTGACATGCCCCTTTCCAACTCGCCAGTAACTGACCTAACGTCAGTTAACTGCGCGTCATGAAGGAGCAGGCATGAGACGATTCAGGCCCTGGCTCAAGGCATTCGCCGCGGTCGCCGCCCTCGCCACCGCAACGGCGCTGGGGCTTCCGGCCGGAGCTGTGCAAGCGGCCACCTACGCGTCCAACGACTACTGTCTGGGTCAGTGCAACGACATCCTGCCGGCGGGTGAGAACGGCAACGCAACGCTGGCGGACATCCTGACCAACAAGGTGTTCGGCACCAAGCCGGCGCACACCGACGACCAGCTGGCCCCCTACGCCGGCCTGGTGGACAACTACTCCGGCCTGACCAACTCCACCCTCAGCAGCTTCTTCAACGACGCCTCCTTCGGCGTCCCGTCCAGCCAGGTCGAGAGCACGGTCTCGCCCCGCTCGGACGTCACCATCGTGCGCGACAAGGCCACCGGTGTCCCGCACATCACCGGCACCACCCGCTACGGCACCGAGTACGGCGCGGGCTACGCCGCGGGGCAGGACCGGCTCTGGGTCATGGACCTGTTCCGGCACGTCGGCCGAGGGGAGCTCAGCGGCTTCGCCGGCGGTGCCCTGGCCAACCGCCAGCTGGAGCAGAGCTTCTGGCAGGCCGCCCCCTACACCGAGGCCGAACTCCAGCAGCAGATCAACGCGGTGGCCGCCAACGGCGGCACCCGCGGCCGGCAGGCGCTGGCCGACGCCCAGGCGTACATCGACGGCATCAACGCCTACATCACCCAGGCGTACAACAACCGCACCTTCCCCGGCGAGTACGACCTGACCGGCCACATCGACTCGATCACCAACGCCGGTTCGATCGCGCCGTTCACCCTGACCGACCTGGTGGCGCTGGCCTCCGTGGTCGGCGCGCTGTTCGGCTCCGGCGGCGGCGGCGAGGTGCAGTCCGCGCTGGTGAAGGAGGCAGCCGACGCCAAGTACGGCACCACCGTGGGCGACGAGGTCTGGCAGTCCTTCCGCGAGCGCGAGGACCCCGAGGCGGTGCAGACCCTGCACAACGGCCAGAGTTTCCCCTACGCGCAGGACCCGTCCAGCCCCCAGGGCGAGGCCATGCCGGACGCCGGATCGGTCGTCTCGCAGCAGCTGATCTACGACGCCACCGGCACCGCCGCCGCCTCCAGCGCCAGTTCCTCGGCCGTGGCGGCCACAGCGGCCAAGGCCGCCACCTCGGCGCGCGCCTCGGCCACGAGCAAGGTGGCGGCCAAGCTCCGCGGGATCTACGACAACGGCGTGCTGCCGGGCAACCTGCTCACCGCCAAGCACGGGATGTCCAACGCGCTGGTGGTCTCCGGCCAGTACACCGACTCCGGCCACCCGGTCGCCGTCTTCGGCCCGCAGACCGGCTACTTCGCCCCCCAGCTGCTGATGCTGGAGGAGATCCAGGGACCGGGCATCAGTGCCCGCGGCGCGGCCTTCGCCGGCCTGAGCTTCTACGTGGAGCTGGGCCGCGGCCAGGACTACTCCTGGAGCGCCACCTCGGCCGGCCAGGACATCACCGACACCTACGCGGTGACCCTGTGCAACACCGACGGCAGCACGGCCACCACCAATTCCATGGCCTACCTGTACAACGGCGTGTGCACCCCGATGACCGCGCTGGAGGTCGACGACTCCTGGAGCCCGACCACGGCCGACTCCACCGCCGCGGGCTCCTACAGACTGATCGTGTATCGCACCGACTACGGCCTGGTGCAGTACCGGGCCACGGTCGGCGGGGTTCCGGTCGCCTACACCTCGCTGAGGTCGACCTACATGCACGAGGTGGACTCGATCATCGGCTTCCAGATGCTGAACGACCCCTCGGCGGTGAACTCGCCGGCCACCTTCCAGGCGGCGGTGTCGCACATCGACTACACCTTCAACTGGTTCTACGCCGACTCCAGCCACATCGCCTACTTCAACTCCGGCCTCAACCCGGTGCGTCCGACCACGATCGCCCCGGACCTGCCGATCTGGGCCAGCTCGGCGTACACCTGGAACAACTACGACCCCAGCAGCTACACCTCCGACTACGCCCCGGCCTCGGAGCACCCGCAGAGCGTCGACCAGGACTACTACGTCTCCTGGAACAACAAGCAGGCCGACAACTACTCCTCGTCGGACTTCGGGGACGGCTCGGTGCACCGGGCCAACCTTCTCGACGCGCGGGTCAAGGCACTGGTGAACACCGCCGCGGCCGGCGGCGCGAAGGTCACCCGGGCCACCGTGGCGAAGGCGATGGAGGACGCCGCCGTCACCGACCTGCGCGGTGAGGATGTGCTGCCGGACCTGCTGGCGGTGATCAACAGTTCCCCGGTCACTGACTCCACCCAGGCCGCGCTGGTCGCCAAACTGCAGACCTGGATCAGCGACGGCACGAAGCGCAAGGAGACGTCGGCGGGCAGCAAGACCTACACCGACGCCTCGGCGATCCAGACGTTCGACGCCTGGTGGCCGCTGCTGGTGACGGGCGAGTTCCAGTCGCAGATGGGCACCGGCCTCTTCAACGCGATGATCGGCGCCCTGCAGATCAACGAGTCGCCCTCGGGCGGCCAGACCGGCCCCAGCGCCGGGTCGTCCGACGTCAACCAGTCGATCCCGCACAAGGGTTCGTCGTTCCAGTACGGCTGGTGGTCGTACGTGGACAAGGACCTGCGCGCGGTGCTCGGCAAGTCCGTCTCGGGCGGTCTGGCCGCACAGTACTGCGGCGGGGGCAGCCTGAGCGCGTGCCGCACCATGCTGCTGAGCACCCTGGTCCAGGCAGCGGCCGAGACGGCGGCGACGGTCTACCCGGCGGACAGCTACTGCTCCGCCGGCGACCAGTGGTGCGCCGACTCCATCGTCCAGCGCCCGCTGGGCGGGATCACCGACGCCAACTCCAACTGGCAGAACCGGCCGACCTACCAGCAGGTCGTCCAGTACCCGTCCCACCGCTAGCCGCACCGACCCGCACCACCCCGCGGGGCGTGGGGGACCCTCCACACGGAGCGGTTCCCCGCGCCCCACGCGTGCCCCTGACCTGGCCCCGCGACGACGGACAGCCGTACTCACGGCAGCGAGGAAGGGGCGAAACAATCGTGACGGCGAAGCTCAGATCTGCATCAACTCCGGTGTCGCCCGGCTCCGGGCTGGGCACCGTGGCGGAGAAGGACCCACCGCAGCGGGAGCAGGGGGTTGGTCATGGCAGCAGTGATGGCGGCACTGGTCGCGCTGGTGATCTTCGGTGTGTCGATCGCGCTTGTGATGACGGCACTGCGGATCTACGCCCGGCGGCGCCGCGGCCCGCAACAGCCCCCGCGCAACGGGCATGACGGACCGTCCTACCTGCCGGAGCCCGGCTCGATCTCCGGTGAGCGGCTCCCGAACCCGGTCAAGCCCCACCGCCACGACGGCCACCGCGGGCACGATCATTTCGGCAGCGGTCACCACGATCACGGCCACGACCACGGCTCGTCCTGGTCCTCGCACACCTCGGGCTTCGGCGGGGACGGGGGCGGGGGCGGCCACCACGGTTGACCGTAGGTGGTCGTGTGGAGCGCGCCGCGGTGCAGGGCCGGTGTCGGCCCGAGTGCCGGCCCTGGCGCCGCGTCAGGTCGCCGGGCCGCTGGCCAGGACCAGGGAGGCGCTGTGCTGGGCGCCGGAGGTGTCGGTCCACACCACGGTGACCTTGTCGCCCGGGCGGTGGGTGGCCATGACCGTGCTCAGTGCCGCTGAACTGGAGACCGTCTGTCCGCCGACGGAGGTGATCACATCGCCCTGCGTCAGCGAGGTCTGCGCGGCGGGCGAGCCGTTGATGACCCCGGCGACCACGGCGCCGTTGACGCCGGTGCCGTTGCTCCCGCCGCCCCCGCCGTTGCCCAGGCCGCCGCCGGCGCTGTTGGCGCTGCCCACCTCGACGCCCAGGAACGCGGTGGCGCCGATGTGGACGGCCGAGCTCGCCTTGCCTGCTTCGATCTGCTGGGCCAGCGGTACCAGCGTGTCGATCGGCAGGGCGAAGCCCTGGGTGGCGGTCTGCTGGAAGCGGGAGGAGGAGGCGGAGCCGGCTGTGTCCATCCCGATGACCTGACCGGAGGAGTTCACCAGCGGGCCGCCGGAGTCGCCCGGCTGGATGTCGGCGTCCACCTGGAGCAGCCCGTGAAGTTGTTCGGAGGAGCCGGTGGCTTCGTCGCCGGCGGTGATCGCCTGGTTCAGTGCGGTCACGCTGCCGGACGCCGCGGTGGGAGTGCCGGTGCCGCCTGCGTTGCCGATGGCGGTGACCTGGTCTCCCACCGCGGTTTTGGTGGAGGAGCCGATCTGCACCGTGGCCAGTGCGGAGGCGTTCTGCAACTGCAGCACCGCCATGTCCTCGGCGGCGTCGTAGCCGACCACGGAGGCGGTGTAGGTGCGGTTGTTGCCCACGTCGGTGACGGAGATCTGCGTGGCCCCGCTGATCACGTGGTTGTTGGTGAGGATCTCGCCGTTGGGGGTGAGCACCATCCCGGTGCCCGCTGCCTGGAGGTTCTGGTAGCCGAGGGTGACGTTGATGATCGCCAGTGCGGGCTCGACCTTGGCCGCCACCGCCGAATCCCCGCCGGCCGCCCCGGCTCCCTGGGTGGCCGGAGCGGTGGGGAAGGCGGGGGAGGGGGTCGCGCCCCCGGCCCCGGGCTGCAGCGAGGCGCCCGGCTGCGGGGTCGCGTTCGAGCCGAACGCCGAGGACGAGGCCGGGGCCGCGGCCGGGGCCGCGGCCGAAGGTCGCCAGAACGCATGGTCGATCCCGATGCCCACCCCGACCGCGGCCAGCAGCATCACCGATGTGCCCAGCCGCCGGCCCCGCCTGTGCGATCGCCTCGGCGGCGGGACGACAGGAGGGAGCGGCCCGTAGGCCGGTGGCGGGTAGTCGCTCATGGTCCGTTCGGCCGTCGGCGTCCCCGGCGGATAGGGGGGTCCCCAGCCGCTGCCTGCCGTGCCCGCCGCACCGTACTGTCCCTGGCTGTCACTCACGAGAGCCTCCAGCAGCCGCCGACCCGGACCTGTCCAGGTCTCCGCTTCCCCTTGGACCCCCATCCTGTGCGCCGGTCCTGAGGACCGTGTCAAGAAAAGATGAGGATCGGGTAGCGACTACGGCGCCCGGCGGTGCGCGGGGGTTCCCCAGCGGTGGCCCAACACATCGACCACCCGGCCGTCGGGGTCGCGGACGAAGAAGCGCAGGCCCCCCACTCCTTCGCCGCGGAAAAGGAGTTGCCGGGGGACCGCGGCCTCGATCACGATCGCCCGCATGGACCAGTAACGGCTGCCACGTAGCAACGGCGAACCTGTCGCGCGATCGATCCCGGAGTCCGATGACTCGGCCCCGGGGCGACGACCCGCGCCCTCGTGTGCATCCGTCAGATCCCAGGAGCCGCAGCCCGGCCTGCGAGAGCTCCTGCTGAGTCCTGAAAGCAACCACAACAGTGAATACCAACCGCAAAGCCCTGTGGGCCGTGCGTCAATCAGCCCTGCCCACCGTCGTGCGCCCCTGCCCGGACTGCTCCGGCACGCGCCACCGCCCCTCGGGCAAGATCCGCGTCAACGCGAACGGCAAGCTCCTCGACGTCTGGCTGCTCCTGAACTGCGCAGTGTGCGATCGCACCTCGAAGGTGCCCGTCCACGAACGCGTCCACGTCTCCTCGCTGGTGCCCGCTCGCCGGGTGGCGTACGAGAACAACGACCCGGCCGTGGTGCGGGGGTTGACGATGAGTGCGTCGCTCGCCGCGAAGAACGGGTACCGCCTCGATTGGACCGGTACCTGGGAACTGGAGACCTGTACGCCGCTCTACGCACTCGATGACCCGACACCACTCAAGGTTCTGGTGAGCTTCGAGCTGCCCGCGCCGATCCGCGTCGAGCGCCTGCTCGTGCTCGGGTTCGGTCTCAGTCGTAGCTCGATACGACGCATGGTCGGGGACGGGCGTATCCGCCTGCCGCTGGCCCTGGACGCCAAGGCGCACCAGGACTTCGAGATCACCGTCCACGGACCCGGTGCGGTCGATGCCGCGAAGCACTCGAAGCTCCCCGGCACCCGGACCGACACCCGCACCGACCTACCGCGCATTCCGGAGCGCGTCATGACGGTGGCTGACAGCAGGTATGTCGGCGTCGCTGTGATGGGGCGTCAGAACGGTGAGGGACAGGAGCGTGGCCAGGGCTGGAACGGTGAGCCGTATGCCGGGCAGTAGGGCCTGGACGGCTCGGGCATGGGTGAACCTCCAGGTCAACGGGTGTTGGCGGCTGCGTCACGGTTGGGGCTTTCCCCGGATGCCCGGGCTGGGCGGGGCTGGACAGTAAGGTGGGCCCATGCAGAGACCGTCGCGTAACGCGGTCACCGGGTTCGTGGTGATGGGAGTGACTCTCGCCGTCATCCTGGGGCTGTTCCTCGCCTTCGTGGCAGGCATGAGGCATGGGGTGAGCAAGGTTCCCTTCTAGGGCTTCCTGCCGGACGAAGTAGGAGATCCCTCCCGACCACTGCGGTTCCCAGCCGGCGGCATGGCGTATTCCGCGCTGTCCCGCTTCCCGTGCGTTGTCTTAGGGGCACGACATGAAGGCAGTCCACCACGTTCAGGGCGGGTGACCAGCGCAATACTGTGTCCTGGCCTCGCGGAGGCGAGGCTAGGACGCGGGCGCGGGAGGGTTTGAATCGACCGGGATGGACCCCATGCTCTCGGTGAGGCCGAGGTTGTACTGGCTCGCGCAGGATCGGGGCACCGTCCTGGACCACCTCTCAGGTCCCGGAGCGAGTTTCGCCGCGGCCCGCGGGGTCGGGTGGCGCTCCAGGAAGTCCGGGACGATCTCGCTGTCGAGGTCGGCGAACAGCGCCTTCCGCCACGGCCATGGCCTGTCTCTCAAGCGCCCGCGCCGCCGTCGACCGGCACGATCGCACCGGTCACCATCGACGCCCGGTCACTGAGCAGCCACGCGGCCGCCTCGGCGACCTCGTGGGGCTCGGCCATCCGTCCGAGCGGGATCGATGTCTTGATGTGCTCGACGATGCCGGGGGTCGCTGCCTCCCACGCGTCGATCATCTGCGTGGCGGTGCCGCCGGGGGTGATGCCGTTGACCCGGATGCCGTCACGGGCCCAGCTCACCGCGGCGGTCTCGGTGATGCTGTTGAGGGCGCGCTTCATCGCGCCGTATGCGGGCAGGGCGGGGTTCGCCCGGCGGCTGCCGATGCTCGAGGTGTTGACGATCGCCCCACCCCCGTTCCTTCGCATGAGTGCGGCCTCGGCGTTCATGGCGGTCCAGTGCGAGCGGAAGTTCACATTGAACTGCTCGTCGATGTCCTCGTCGGTCGTGGCGTCGAGCGGGCCGGGCTGCTGCTGTCCGACCGCACCGTTGTTGAAAGCGCCGTCGAGCCGTCCGTGCAGTTCCTCGACACGGTCGACGGCGGCGCGGACGCCGGCACGGTCGGCGAGGTCCAGGGCGACGGCGTCGGCGACGCCCCCGTCGGCGCGGATCTCGGTGACGATGCGGTCCAGGGCCTCGGTGCTGCGGGCGGCGAGCACGACGGCGGCGCCCTCCCGTGCGAAGAGCCGGGCCGCGGCCGCGCCGATGCCGCGGCTGGCGCCGGTGATGAAGACGACCTTGCCGGTGAGCAGGCCGATGGGTGCGGTGTCGATGGTGTTCGTCATGCCGCCAGTGTCATCCGCTCTCCGGAGCGCATTCAGGCACAGGCGGTACCAGGATCCGCCGCCGCGCGGCATGCACACTTGGGGTATGGACAAGCATGAGCTCGGGGCGTTCCTCCGCACCCGCCGCGAGCGGCTCCGGCCGCAGGACGCCGGCCTCCCCCCGGGCCCGCGACGCCGGACACCGGGTCTTCGCCGCGAGGAGGTGGCGGTCCTCGCGCACATCTCCACGGAGTACTACGTCCGACTCGAGCAGGGCCGGGCACCGCGGCCGTCGGGTGAGGTCCTGGCCGGCATCGCGGGCGCGCTGCGGCTCACGGACGCCGAGTCCGACCACCTCCACGTCCTCGCGGGCACCGCGACGAGCCGGACCGGACTGCACCGGCGCGACGTCCGCCCGAGCATCCTCGCGCTGCTGGAGCGGCTGCCGCAGACGGCCGCCTTCGTGACCTCCGCCGTGTTCGAGGTGCTCGCGTGGAACGACCTCGCGGCGGCGCTCATGGAGGACTTCGCCGAACTCGCCCCGGAGAACCGCAATCTCGCACGCCGGGCATTCCTCCGGCCGGCAAACGCGGATGCGCCGCTGTACGGGGTCTCCGACGCCGCGGAGTTCCGGCACCAGGTCGTCATGGGGCTCCGGTCCACTCTCGCCCGATACCCCTCCGACCCCGCGGTGACCGCACTCGTCGACGAACTCCGGGACTCCAGCCCCGAATTCGCCCGACTCTGGGAGCGGCACGACGTACAGGCCGCACCGATGCTCACCAAGACCTTCCGACACCCGGTCGTCGGGGAGATCACCGTCGACTGCGACTCACTCACGCTCACGGACCGCGACCAGAACCTCGTGCTCTACAGCGCCCCGCAAGGATCCCGCAGCGCCGAGGCCCTGGCCCTGCTGAACGTCCTCGGAGCCGAGGCCAACGACTATCTGCAATGACGCAACGGTCCCGAAGAAGGGCGCGCGGTGGCAGCCGTTCGAGGCGGTGTTGGTACCGGCGGGGCCACCAGCGGCTGATGGACGCCTTCGGGCGTTTGTGCCGCGGATTCGCCGACGGGGGCCGGGTGGGCGACCAGTGCCGTCTCGGTCAGCGGTGGTGTCCGCCGAAGTAGAACAGGAGCATCACGAAGCCGGCGAAGACGTGGAAGCCGATGACGTAGATCGCCGCCCGGATCCAGACGCCCTTGTTGGCGCGGCGTCCGCCGCCCTCGCTGCCGTCGTCGCCCTGCTGGGCCGCGGCTGCGGTGTCGGCGGCGGCGATCATCGCCAGGACTGCGGCGGCGTCCGCTGACGCGAGGTCGCGTCGGGCACCGCCGGTGGGTTCGGTCATGGCCGCGGGTCTCCTTCGGGCGCCTGTCCGGTGGTGGCCGGTTCGGGCTGCGGGTCGGGGGTGTGGCGGCGGATGTGCAGGGCGCCGCCGGTGGTCTCGGCCTGGGCCAGCAGGGCGTTGACCTCGTCGGTGTCGGTCAGGGTGGTGGTGGGGGCGTTGTGGCCCGGCAAGTGGTGGGTGACCTCGAAACGCACGGGCGTCCTCTCCTTCGCAGTCAGATCGGGCGGGTCAGCCGGGGGTTCGAGGCAGGGTTGCGCGGACGGTCTTGCCGCGGCCGGCGAAGTCGGGGTGCAGGTTCAACTGGCCGCCGCACTGGTGGACCAGGTTCGCCAGCACTCGCAGGCCTCCCGGGGTGGTGGCGGTCGGCGGCCAGGGCGGCAGGACCGGGTCCTCGTCATGGACGGCGATCGTGAGCTGCTGTGCGTCCAGGGCGATGGTCAGGTCCAGTTGCGGGGACCGGGCGGCGTGGCGGACGGTGTTGGCGACCAGTTCGGTGGTGATGAGTAGGGCGGCGTCCACGGTGCTGGTGGCGGGCAGGCCCCAGGTGGTGAAGGCCATCTGGGCGGTGCGCCGGGCCAGGGACACCGACGCCGCCGTATTGGGCAGCGTGAGCGTGTGCTGCAGCCGGGGGGCGTAGTCGGGCTTCGGCCCGGTGTGGGCGGCGGGTCGGTGCCACCGGCTGGGGCTTGTCACCGGGCCGCTCCGGCCTTGGGTGTGGGCGCGCGGCGGGCGGCCAGCCACAGCGCCTCCGTGCGGTCCAACGGCTCCAGGTGGATCTGCGGTGCGGAGGAAGTCCTCATCGACCCACCCCCAGCGACTCCGGCACGGTTGTATCAGTGGTGTGCTGTGCCGGCAGGAGGCCGGTGTCGTGCAGGTGGGCGCGGGCGAAGGCGATCGCCTCCGGGGTGGTGGCGAACAGGCGGTCGCTCTCGTGCAGTTCGTCCAGGATGCCGAGGGCGTCCAGGCGGTTCTGGTGCTTCTCCTTCACCCCGGAGACCAGCACCAGAGTGCCGCGGCGTGTCAGTTTGCCGATTGCGTCGCCGAGCACCTTCGCGCCGGAGGCGTCGATGGCACTGACCCGGGACATCCGCAGGATCACCACCTTCACGTCGGCCGACTCGGTCAGCTCCAGCAGGAAGCGGTGGGCTGCGGCGAACAGCAGCGCACCGTCCAGCCGGTAGGCCACGATGTGCTCCGCCAACAGCGCCTGTTCCTCTTGGTGGTGGTCGGCCGGGGGCAGGTCCGCGTGCAGGGGCACCTGCTCGAGCCGGGCGGCCTTGGCCACCGACCGCAGCGCCAGTGCCCCGGACAGGGCCAGTCCCGCGATCACGGCGGTGACCAGGGTGAACGCCAGGGTCGCGGCAGCCGTCAGCAGCAGTATCAGCGCTTCCCCACGGCCGGAGCGGGCCAGCGCCCGTAGCGAGCCGACCTCGACCATCCGGACCGCGGTGGCGATCAGTACCCCGGCCAGCGCCGCCAGCGGAATACCGGCGACCAGCGGGGCGGCCGCGAACACGATGACCGCCAGCACCGCGGCGTGCACCAACGCGGACAGCCGCGAGGCCGCCCCGGAGCGCACGTTGACCGCGGTGCGTGCGATCGCCCCGGTCGCGGCCACCCCGCCGAACAGCGGTGCGGCCAGGTTCGCCAGACCCTGCCCGAACAGTTCACGGTTGCTGTCGTGCCGCTCGGACACCGCCATCGCGTCGGCAGCCGTGGCGGACATCAGCGACTCCAACGCCGCCAAAGCGGCCACCGCCAATGCCGAGGGCAGCAACGCCGGAACCGCCGCGGTGTTCAGGAAGCTGAGGGAGGGTGCGGGCAGCCCGGCGGGCAGGTGCCCGATCGTGGCCACGTCCAGATGCACGGCCTTCGCGACCACGGTGGCCAGCACCACCGCGAGCAGCGAGAACGGGACGGCGGGCCGCCGGCGGGCGCCGGCCAGCATGACGAACACCACCGCGGACGTCACCGCGAGCGCGGTCCAGTGCGGGTGCGCAGCGAAGCCCTGCAGGGTCTTGACCGCGACCACCGCCGGATTGCTCCCGGACGGGGCCTTGATCCCCAGCGCCCCGGGGACCTGCTGCAGGGCGATCACCGCCGCGATCCCGACGGTGAAGCCCTCCACCACTGGCACCGGCACATAGGCCATGAAGCTCCCGGCCCGGGCCAGGGCCAGCAGCACCAGCGCGAGCCCGGCCAGCAGACCCACTGTCAGCACACCCGGGGTGCCGTAGCGGTGCACGATCGGCACCAGGACCACCGTCATCGCCCCGGTCGGACCGGACACCTGCAGGTTGGAGCCGCCGAACACGGCCGCCAGGGCGCCGGCGACCACGGCGGTCACCAGCCCGGCCCGGGCCCCGGCCCCCGAGGAGATCCCGAACCCCAACGCCAGCGGCAGCGCGACGACCGCCACGGTCACCCCGGCCAGGAGGTCCTTGCGCGGGGAACGGCCCATGGTCGCCAGGATGTGACGGTTCGGCAGCACACCCAGCAACCGGTCCCGCACGATCCGACCCGGCCCGATGGTCGCGTTCGAGGTACTCACGCGCTCTTCGCCACCGCTTCCCGGTCCGCCTCGCGCAGCTCCGTCAAGAGGTCCTGCTGGTCGGCCAGCAGCTCGGTCAGGATCCTGCGTGCGGCCCGCATCAGGTCCGCCACGTCACCGCCGGCCAGGGCGTAGACCACGGTGTCGCCGTCGCGGGTGGCGGTGACGATCCCGGACCTGCGGAGCACTGCGAGCTGCTGGGAGAGGTTGGAGCGCTCCACCTCGATCTGCGTCAGCAGGTCGCGCACCGGCATCGGCCCGTCCTGCAGCAGTTCCAGCACCCGGATCCGCACTGGATGCCCCAGCATCCTGAAGAACTCCGCCTTCGCCTGGTACAACGGCACCGGCACCGCGATCAACCCCTCTCCTTCTCCGTGTTTGTGCTCCGGTCCGCCCCAGCGGACGGCACCTCGACCCCGTTGTCACGGGCCAGACGCAGCGCGTCCTCCAACTCGTCCACGGCCAGCGAGACCGCGTACGAGTCGTGCGCGGCCACCGCCTCCTCCAAGCCCAGCCGCGCCGCCCGAACCCGTTCGATCAGTGCCCCGGTGAATTCGTCCATCGCCGTACCTCCTGTGCCCTGCGGCGACCGCCGTACAGCCGGTCCTGCCACCGAACCCACAGATCCATGATGTATCAAATTGAAGAATTCTTCAATTGTAGGCTGCAGGAGGGTCGGATCGCGCGGCCCCCTCGCGCGGTCCCGCGAGCCCAGCAGCGCGGGCACCCCGCCCTGGTCGGGCAGGGGCAGCGGCAGCCCGGCCCAGCCCGCACCACAGCACCCGACGGCGCGGAGCACTCCTGCAGCCGGGCCGCGAGTCCGGCCTCCACCAGCTCCAGACTCTGCGCGCTTCGGTCCGCGTGTCCCACCGCTGCAATCACCGCCTGCCCCCGCTCCTGGCCATGCCGACCTCCTGTGTGCCCCGCCGAGGAGCCCAGGTCGGCCGTTCGGCTAGGCCGACGCTTCCCCCGGCAGTGAACCCAAGCCCGAGATCGCTCAGGAAGGGCCGAGCGGCCCTGGCGTCGCGCCGTTCGGACCCGTCTACTGATCAGACCTGCGCTCTCACACGAACTGCGCAACGGAACACACGACGATGACCGACCGTGGTCAGGTCGCGACGGCGGCCCGCAGGTCCTCAGCTGTCAGCAGCGAGAGCAAGCCGATGCCCTCCGCTGCCAGGGTGCCGGCGCCGCCTTGCTCCCGATCGATGACGCACAGGGCCTGGTTGATCACAGCCCCCAGAGTGCGCAGGTCCGCCGTCGACAGCACGATCTGTCCGCCGCTGGTGACCACGTCCTCAATGACGAGCACGCGTTGACCTGCGACCTCCGCGCCCTCGGCCAGGCGGCACGTTCCGTACGGCTTGGCCTGCTTACGCACGAACGCACACGGCAGACCGGTGTGTCGGCCAAGCGCGGTCACTACCGGGATGCCACCCATCTCCAGGCCGGCCAGCACCTCGGTGTCGGAGGGCACCAAGGGGGCCGTCAAGCGTGCAATCTCGTCCAACAGAACGGGGTCGGCCTCGAACCGGTACTTGTCGAAGTACTCGGTGGCGGTGCGTCCTGACCTGAGCGTGAACTGTCCGGTCAGATGGGAGGCGGCGTGGATGCGGCGAGCAAGATCAGAATGTGTCACAGGCATCCAGTTTTCCAGCTACCTCGACCTGCCAGGAGACCGGCCCGCCGCATAGGCGCCACGGGGCAACCCGACTCTCCGACACCATGAACACGAAGGCGACACCGTGACCATCAGGTGCCCCCTGCGGCAGCTGCCGCAGGGGGCACTCCACAACTGAACGTTTTATCGTCGCGACGACGGCAGCGGAGGTGATCTCCAGCCGCTGAGTCCGAGCCCTGGCCCAACGGCGGTAGACCGGTGAGCGCCCCGGAGGCTTGCCCCTCGGATCGGGCTTACTGCTGAGAAGCGATCGCCGCAGGGTCCCGGGCTGTCACGTGCCCGGGGCCTGCGCCGTGTCAGGGAGTGTCAGGAATTGCCACGCGCCGTCAGGCCGAGTCGTAGACCGTGACGGGCACCCCACGCCGGGTCAACTGCTCCACGATGAGCGGCTCGACCAGTTCCCACCGGCCGCCGGCAAGGCCGCAGCCGATCCGCGGCATGTGCACCGAGGCCCGGAGTTGCAGCGCGCGGTCGGCGACGGTGGCGAGGGCGGCGCTGATGGCCTCGTACCTGACGGGCGGGGTGCTGCTGGGGCGGTAGCCGTGCTGGCCGATCATGTTGGCGACGAGGAGGCCGTCCTCGGCGGGCACGAACTGGACCGCGCCGAGCGCGAAGCCGCTGGTATCCCGGTCGCGGTACCAGGTCTTGTACGCGGTCCTGGTCTGCGGCCAGCGTCGGGCGAGCGGCAGCACGAAGCCCTTCCCCCAGCCGCCCGCGTCGTTGCAGACGTGCGCGATGATCTTCGGGCCTTCGCCCTGGGGTACGGTTGCGTCGCCGACGAGGTAGCTGATCTCCTGAGTCACGGCGCGACTCTAGCCAGCAGGTCCGACAGGACACCACGGCATTACGGGTATCCGCTCAGCAGAGCGGAGTCGTTCTGAGAGCCTGTCCGGGTCGATGCTGGTCCACACAGCTTGTGTGGCTCGTGTGTTCGCTGGGCGGAAAAGCCCGCGCGGTCCTGGCGGCGCTCGGGAACAGGGTGGAGGAGGTCGGGCTGCGGCTGCACCCCGACAAGACCCGGATCGTGCACTGTAAGGACCGAGCGCGGCGCGGCTCGTACGAATACGTCGCGTTCACGTTCCTGGGGGTTCACGCTCCAGCCGCGTCAGGCGCAGGTGGCTTTGTAGGTGAGTCCTGGGTCCAGTGGAAGTAGGTGTGGTGCGTCACCCAGGCCCGAGTTCCGGCGCTTCCACCGGGTTCCCTGGTAGGACCGCTCCACGTCGCGCTCAGGCTGTCCTCGTTCTTCGAACGATCAAGCGGATAGGACCGACCATGGATCCCCTGTGGATCGAGAGGGCGCCGGCGCCCCGGCACGGTGCGGCCTCGAAGCCTGGCACTGCGTCTGCGCAACTCCCGGCGCCGATTTTCGCCTGCGCGTCGTCGGCGTAGGAGGCGGTCTGCGGGTCGCCACAGGGCGTAGGCGAGGCCGAGGCCGAGGGGGATCTGCAGGAGCCGCTGGATCACCGGCGGCCCGGGTCTGCCTCCCGGTGCGGGGTCGGCCCGCTGCTGTGGGTCGACGGTGACGGTGTAGGTGCCGCCCACGGCCCAGTTCCAGGGCTTGAAGCCGTTCTCCGTGATCGGTTTCATCGGCGGGCCGTCCAGGACCGAGACGGTGTAGTCGGTGGAAGTCCCGCCCAAGCCCCCGTCGGAGGACTGCTGGATCTGCTGGACCTGGACGTGTTCGGTGCGCCCGTACCGGTGCAGCGCGTCCTGGTCGAGCTCTTGGGCCTGCAGGAAGGCCAACGCGAGCGGGCACGGCGCACAGAGCAACACCCTCGGGGCGCGGCAACGGATCGCACAGGCGCACACGAAAGCGCAGGCGGCCAGAGTCCCGAAGATGTACATCGCGTTCATCCACTGGGTGTGGGCCTGGAAGACTCCGCGAGCGGCCAGACGCACGAGCACCACCAGTGACGCTGCGGCGCCGATGCTCACAGCGCCCGCCAACACCCGCCGACCTGCACCGGCCCGGTGTCTGCGTCCTTCCTCTGCGCCCAACTTCACCTCTGCCCCCCTTGACCCTGTTGCCTGACGGCCCCGCCCTAGCAGCGTATTGATTGTTCAACGATCCTTCAAGAGAGGTAGCGTAGATAAATTCCAGAGAGACAAGGGTCGATAGGCGGATTCGATCCGGCTCGCGCCCGTCCCGGTTCCATTTTTCTGCCAGTAGGAGTACTTTCGTTCAACGATCTGCGGGAGGTTCGATGCCGGATGAGGGGGGACAGGTGAGGACAAGTGCCGCGGTGTTCTTGGTGAATGCCGCCCCTGACGAGGTGCTCGGTCTGGTGGACACGGTCCCCGGGACCGGGTGGCGGCTGGCGGGGGCGGTGTACCGGGCGTCGGCGCATCTGCACCGGGATGCGGATGCGGGGGTGCGGCGGCAGGTGCTGGCGCTGGACGCCGCCCGCTACGGGGACCGGGACCTGGCGGCGCGGATCAGCGCCGTACCGGTGGACGGCAGCGTCGACACGCGGTGGGCGGTGGAGTGGGCCACCGGCAGCACGGTCGACCATCGGTTCCGCCGGGCCCTGACCGGCCACACGGACCGGGTGGGGGCGGTGGCGACCGCGGTGGTGGACGGCCGCGCGGTCGCCGTCACCGGCAGCGAGGACAGGACGGTGCGGGTGTGGGACCTGGCCACCGGCCGGCCCATCGGCGAACCCCTCACCGGCCTGAACGACAGCGAGGTGCGGGCTGTGGCGACAGGGTCGGTGGACGGCCGTCCGGTTGCCGTCACCGGCAGCCGGGACGGGACCGTGCGGGTGTGGGACCTGGCCACCGGCCGAAGCGTCGGCGGCCACCTGACCGGCCACGCGGAGGCGGTGCGGGCGGTGGCGACGGCGGTGGTGGACGGCCGCGCGGTCGCTGTCACCGGCAGCGCCGACGGGACGGTGCGGGTGTGGGACCTGGCCACTGGCCGACCTGTCGGCGGACCCCTCATCGGCGACACCAGCCCGGTGGGGGCGGTGGCGACGGGGGTGGTGGACGGCCGCCCGGTCGCCGTCACCGGCAACTGGGACCGGACCGTGCGGGTGTGGGACCTGTTCACCGGACAACCGGTCGGCCGACCCCTCACCGGCCACACGGATGCGGTGTGGGCGGTGGCGACAGCAGTGGTGGACGGCCGTGCGGTTGCTGTCGGCGGCAGTCTGGACGGGGCGGTGCTGGTGTGGGACCTGTCTGCCGTCCAACCGGTCGGCAGACCTCTCACCGGCAGCACCCACCTGGTGAACGCGTTGGCGACAGCGGTGGTGGAGGATCGCCCGGTCGCTGTCACCGGCAGCGCCGACGGGACGGTGCGCGTGTGGGACCTGGCCACCGGCCGGCCCGTTGGTGAACCGCTCACCGGCCACACCGACGGGGTGTGGGCGGTGGCGACGGGGGTGGTGGACGGCCGCCCGGTCGCCGTCACAGGTGGCGACGAGGACGGGGAAGTGCGGGTATGGGACCTGACCCCCAGCCCACCCTTCGGCGAACCCCTATCCGCCCACACCGGCAGGGTGCTGGCGTTGGCGACCGCCGAGGTGCGGGGCCGCCCGGTCGCTGTCAGCAGCGGCGGGGAGGGAGAGGTGCGGGTGTGGGACGTGGCCACCGGCCGGCCCGTCGGCGAACCCCTGGTCGGCCACACCGGGAAGGTGATCGCATTGGCCACGGCGGTGGTGGACGGCTGCCCGATCGCCGTCACCAGCAGCTACGACGGCACGGTGCGGGTGTGGGACCTGAACACCGGCCGGCCGTTCGGCCAGCCCCTCACCGGCCACACCCACTGGGTGGTGGCGGTGGCGACAGCGCAGCTGCGGGGCCGCCCGGTCGCCGTCACCGGCAGCTGGGACGAGACGGTGCGGATCTGGGACCTGGCCACCGGCCGACCCGTCGGCGAACCCCTCACCGGGCACAGGCTGCTGGTGAAGGCAGTGGCTACCGCGATGCTGGACGGCCGTCCGGTCGCCGTTACCAGCGGCGGTGGCGCGGCGGTGCGGCTGTGGGATCTGACCACCGGGCAGTTGCTCCTCGAACACTTCAACGGCCACCTCGGCGCGGTGCCGGCGGTGGCGACCGCAGTGGTGGACGGCCGCCCGTTCGCTGTCACCGGCACCCGGGACGGAATGGTGCGGATGTGGGACCTGGCCACCGGCCGGCCCCCCGGCACACCCCTCGGCAGCCACGACGGTGCGGTGGTGGCAGTGGCGACGGGCGTGGTGGAGGGTCGCCCGGTCGCCGTCACCGGCAGCATGGATGGGACGGTGCGGGTGTCGGACCTGGCCACCGGTCGGCCCGATGGACGGACGCTGGTGTTCCCCGGGCCGATCCGCGCGGTGGCGGTATCTTCGGACGGTCGCCTGGTGGTCGGCTTCGGCTGGGAGGTCGCGGTCCTGGCTCCCCGCTGACCCGGGCCGCGCCACGTTCGGATGACGAGCCCGGAGCCGCAGTCGCCTCGGTGGCGTGTGGCCGGGTGGCGGATGCGCTGGTCCAGCCGGCGAGGATGCCAAGGGCCTCGGGGGAGGGGGAGGCGGTTCAGGAGTCAGGATGACAAGGGTCTGGTCGGGCTGGCTCTCACAGCGCCAGCTCACGCAGACGCTGAGCGAGGAGTTGTCGGAACCGCTGTCACAGGCCACGGGGATACTGACGTCGTGACGACGTTCTCCTCCGCAGCAGCTAGTTCGATCGAGCCTTCCCCGACCTGGGTCGAGTCGATGGGCGGCCCGCTGATCGCGGTGCCGGTCTCCGCGCTGACCGAGTGGCATGGTTGCACCCAGTCGGGGATGACGGCTGGCAGCGGTGACGTTCAGGACGACTATGACCGGGCCTGTGAGGTGGAGGACCTGGCTGGCGTGATCGCTGTCGGCGAGGAGGGCGCCCAGGGGCTTGTCCTGGCGGACGAGCCGGCCAGCAGCTTCTATCTGGAAGGACACCAGGCCTTCATTCGCTGGCTGGGCGCCACCAGCGAAGCCGACCTCATAGCCGCAGCCCACGCGGTGCTCGCGGACCCCAGCACCGAGTGGGAGGCGTGCGGGGTCTGGGAGACGGACGGCCCAGCGGTTCTGATGGACTCCGTGACCGCTGGGTCCGAACTCGACGTTGAGTACCCGAACGGCAGAGGCAGGCCGGAGCAAGCCACCGTCGCGCTGCCGGCGGGCAACTGGATGGTCCGCGCGGTCCACGCCTCACCCTTCGAGGACACTTCGGTGGGCGTGATCCAGCTTCTGCCTCAACCGCTGAGCCAAGCCCTGTAAGCCGTCAGCAAGGAGGGGCAGCACGCCTCTTCGCCCAGTCGACCGAGCAGTCCCTCGAAGATCTGCTCGCGGGCAACCTGGCCTTTCGCGGCCGCGTCATCTCGTTGGCGTTCGAGAGCGGGACGGAACTCGATGGTGGTGACGAAGAACGTTTGCAGGACTCGCAGATCGACTCGAAGTGGCAGTCCATCTCCACGGGACGCGCGCAGTAGCCGTTGCCGAGCATCCGGCGGTGCATCTCGCGGCGGAGCTTGGCCATCTCCGAACAATCCCGCCTCTGACCGCGATTCCGTGAATGATCACACAGCAGTACTCTCGCTGAGTGACACGCACCGAGACGCCGTGGGGGCCGTGGGAACCGGCAGCCCTGGCCGACGTAGCGACGCTGTTCTCGTCGATCGAAATCCCTTGGTGGGTGGCCGGAGGCCACGCCATCGAACTCGCGGTCGGCTACTCGTTCCGAGAGCACGGCGATATCGACGTTCTTGTGCTCCGGCGCGACCAACGAGTCGTTCAGCAGTTGCTGCCGAGATGGGAGTGGTGGGCGGCAGACCCGCCTGGGACCCTGAGGCCGTGGCAGCCCGGAGAGATCTTGTCCACCGAAGTCCACGACATCTGGTGCCGGCCGGACCCTTTGGAGCCATGGCGGATCCAGATCATGCTCGATGAGGCGGAGGGTCAGGACTGGTTTTCGAGGCGGTGTGCCCAGGTCCGGCGTCCAATAGACCTTTTGGGAAGGACCTCGCCAGAAGGCGTGCCCTACCTGGCGCCAGAGGTGCAGCTCTTCTACAAGGCCCATCAACCCCGGCCGAAGGACGAGGAGGACTTCCGGGCCGCACTGCCGACACTCGACCCCGGCCAACGACAGTGGCTGGTAACCGCTATCACTCAGGCCTATGGAGAACGCCCCTGGTGCGATGACCTTCGGTGAGAGCTGAGACGGCACCCACAAGAACGTGATCCTTCACGGGCTGTTTCCTGGCCCGCCGGATCAGTCAGTGGAAAACCAGCTTTCGGCGGCAGCAACGTCAGCCAGATACGCGTGCGGTGAGGCGATAGCCCCTCCGACGAGTGGGCCGGCCAGGGCCTCCTGGGCTGTCCATACCCATCCTCGCGGGTATTCGGCGGGATGGTCGATGAGCGGTTGGAGTACCTCAGGGGTCAGCACCACGGAGTCCGGGAGATCGAATCGTGAGATGTGGGTGACGGCCTTGGGCCGTGGGCTCGCAAGGCATGCAGGATCTCGGGCGAAGGAGTCGTCAGTATTTGTCTGGCCAGCACAGCGACGGCAGGCCAAGCGGCTTGGCCGGTTCGAGTGGCACACCGGGAAGCTCCGTCACAGACCGTGACTACATCGCCAAAGGCTCCGCTGCGTGGCTCGGGTTGAGTGCTCCTCTGTGTTTCTTCCTGTGATCGATTTCAAGGGGTTTGGTGGTCGTGGGCGGTCGGTGTGCGCATGACCGGCTATCCGCACATGAACCCGGCTGCACTCATCGGGCCCCTTGGACTCGATCATCTAGGCTGGCGCGGTGACTGATGAGCAGGAGCGGGTGCAGCCGTCGGGAGTATGGGTCACGGCGGTGGGGGTGGCCCGGGTGCGGGCGCTGGAGACCGAGCGGGAGAACGCGCTGTTCCGCGACCCACTGGCGCAGGCCTTCGCCACGGCCGGCGGCTTGTGGCCCTCCTCGCCGTCACTGCCCGATGACGAGGCCGCGCGACGACGCGGGCTGGCCGTGGCGTTCTCCATCGTCGTCAGGACGAAGTTCCTCGACGACCTGCTGCAGCAGGCCTCGGCGTCCGGGGTCCGGCAGGTCGTGCTGCTCGGCGCCGGCATGGACAGCCGGGCCTTCCGGACGGACTGGCCCGAAGGCACCCGGCTGTTCGAGGTCGATACCGCCGCGCCGCTGGACTTCAAGGCTTCGGTGCTGCGCCAGGAGCAGGCCGTGGCACGCTGCGAACGGATCACCGTCGCGGTGGATCTGCGTGAGGACTGGCCGGCCGCGCTGGCCGCCGCAGGGCACGACCCGGCGGTGCCGACCGTGTGGATCGCCGAAGGACTGCTGATCTATCTCCCCGAGGACGCGGTGGAGTTGCTGCTGGCCCGGATCAGCGCGCAGTCGGCGGCAGGCAGCCGAATGGGGGCTGACATTGGGCTCGCGCGGGGTGATCGAGCGCTTCGGCGCGGACGCCGTGCCGGGATCGGCGGCGTCCCTGTGGGTTTCGGAGATGCCCGAGGACCCGGTGGGGTGGCTGGCCGGGCACGGCTGGGAGGCCAGCAGCCACACCCTGCGCGAGCGCGGTGCCGCCTACGGCCGCCCGATCAGCACCCCGCCGCAGCGCGAGGAGGGGCCCGGCGGACTGATCTCGGCGGTCCGCCGGTAGAGCGCCTCCCGGTTCTTCATCGGACACGACGTGGCCCGGATCCGGTAGTCACGGAAAGTGACAGAGACGCGGCCAGATGGCTCCCCGTCAGGTGGCCGCCGGGGGGGAATCTGAACTGGTCACTGACAGGGCAGTCGTTTTCACTGGCGGCGCCGGCCGTTGTGGTTTTCGGAGGATCGATGGACAGCCGTGCCCTGCGGATCTTGACGAGTGCGTACTGGGAGCCCACGGGCTGGCTGAAGCCGGCGGCAGACCGGCCTGAGCCAGAAGATCGCGCCTACGCCGAGCAGGCCGGCTACATGTTCGCGCCCCTCACCGTCGACCACGACGAACTGATCACCCGGGTCCGCGCTGCCGCCGATAGGACAACGCTGCGCATGGCCTCCGACGCCTTCGGCGCGAGCCTGTCGAGCCGATCGCTGCACCATCGACCGGTCCTGAGCAGTCCTCGCGATCGCCGACATCCTCCACGACCCCGCTCATCCGGGATTCCTGAACGGGTTCGTCCCGCACGTCGACCGAGACGAGCCGAACGCCCATCACATGGATCGCGTCTATCCCGCGGCCTGGTGGCGAGCCTCGCACGGCACCAGCAAGACAGCGATCGACACCGTTTTCCCGCAGTCCTAGCCGGCTGGTGCTGCTTCGCGGAAATGCGTGGAGGGGCGCCTGCGGTCATCGCGATCGGCGGTGCGGGGGTGCTGGGGTGGGTCATGTGCTGGGGGCGAGTGTGTTCAGTCCGGCGTCGATGAGTCGGGCTGCGCGTCGTACGTCAGCGCTGACCGCGCCGTGCAGTTGCTCAGGGGTCTGGGTGCGGTTCAGGTGTCGGCGCAGCGACTGGAACTGGATGCGCCACAGGCCGATCAGCGTGGCGGCTGCGATCTGCGGCTCGGGTTCCTCCGGGTTCCTCCCGGTGCGGGCGGCCAGGACTTCGGCGGCGGCGGCGACCTGTCGGTCGGCCATGTCGCGCTGGTAGGCCCGCAGCGAGGGGGTGGACCAGGTCAGCATGCCGAACTGCAGGACAAGCGACTTGGCCTGGGCCAGGTCGCCCTGCGCGGCCAGCCAGGACGTGATCGCCGCCAGCTCGCCTGACAGGATCTCCAGCACCGCCTGGACCGGCGACAGCTGGGGATCGGCCAGGGTCGTGCGCAGCGAGTCCAGCGTGGTCTCGCCCAGGTCCAGGATGAGCGACTCCTTGGTCGGGAAGTAGTTGAACACCGTCTTCTCCGACACCCCGCACGCCTCGGCGATCTCCGCGACGCGCACCGCGTCGAAGCCCCGTTCCATGAACATCTCGGTGGCTGTGTCGGACAGCTGCTGGCGCAACTGCCGTTTCTTGCGTTCCCGCAGGCCCTCGGCAGCGGGCTGCCTCTCGCGGCGGCGCAACGCCGTCCAGTCCACTGTGCGCTGACTCGGCTGACTCATGCGGACAGCATAGTCCAGTCGCCATATATTTTCTGCTACAGTAAAGTTTCAGCAACTGTAAGTAGTAGTGTTCCGACAATCGACGGAGCTGTCATGAGCGCCATCCACATCGTCCGCGACTACCCGCATCCCCCCGAGAGCGTCTGGCAGGCGGTGACCGACCCGGAGCTGGTCCCGCTGTGGACCGCGACCGGCGCCGGTGGCAGGCCGGAGGGCTTCGCACTCGTTGTGGGTACGAAGTTCCAGCTCATCGGCAAGCCCAAGCCAGGATGGAACGGGATCGTTGACTGCGTCGTGCTGGAGGTCGACGCCCCGCGTCTGCTGCGCTACTCCTGGACCGACAATGGCGGCGGGGAGACCACCGAGGTCGCGTACCGCATCGAGCCGTACGCCGGCGGAACGCGCTTCACCTACGACCACACCGGCTTCACCGGGATCGGCGGCCTGTTCATGTCCACGCTGCTGGGCCGGGTGCGCACCAGGATGCTCACCATCGGTCTGCCCCAGGTGCTCGACCAGCTCGACGACACCGGTCGGCTGCGTCCCGGGAGCCCCCTCAAACCGAAGAGCTGAAAGGTCGCGCCCGCGAAGGGCGGCCTTCCGCACCCCTCGGACAAGGCCCCGGCTCGGCCCGGGCGTGGGAACGGCTGGGGTCCAGGGCTGTGACCTGCCATGTTCACGATCCCCGAAGTATTGTCCGCGACAACACTTGCCCAGAGGCAGACCTGGGGGAGCACGGAGGCAGGGGACGGCGCTTACGTGCTCTGCTTGTGCAATGTCTTGACTGTGCATCAGCCATGCGGCAGTGTCGCGGACTTGAACCCCCTGACGCAGAACCGCGGCTGCGCCGGTCCGAAATGTTAGCGCTAACAAATCCCTGAGTCGCACTCCACCAGAGAGCTAGGGAGAGGCATGAGGAACATCATCCGGACAAGGCTGGCCCGATTCGGGGCGGCCCTCGCCGTCCTGGTCGGCACGGTGGCCGTCGCCACCGCGACGGCCGGCACCGCACAGGCCGCCACCCAGGGTCCGTGCGACATCTACGCCGCGGGCGGCACCCCGTGCGTGGCCGCGCACAGCACCACGCGCGCGCTCTACGGCGCCTACAACGGTTCGCTCTACCAGGTCAGGCGCGCCTCGGACAGCAGCACGCTGAACATCGGCGTGCTCAGCGCCGGCGGCTACGCCAACGCCCCAGCGCAGGACTCCTTCTGCGCCGGCACCAGCTGCGTCATCACCGTCATCTACGACCAGTCCGGCCGGGGCAACAACCTCACCGACGCCCCCGCCGGGGGCGCCGCCGGCGGCCCGGACAACCTCGCCAGCGCCACCGCGGCCCCGGTCACGGTCGGCGGCCACGAGGCCTACGGCGTCTACGTCGCCGCCGGCACCGGCTACCGCGACGACAGCACCTCCGGCATCGCCACCGGCGACGCCGCCGAGGGCATGTACGCCGTCTTCGATGGCACCCACTACAACGGCGGCTGCTGCTTCGACTACGGCAACGCCGAGACCAGCAACAACGACACCGGCAACGGCCACATGGAGGCGATCTACTTCGGCAACATCAAGGTCTGGGGCTACGGCACCGGCAACGGCCCCTGGGTGATGGCCGACCTGGAGAACGGCCTCTACTCCGGGGTCAACGCCGGCTACAACGCCAACGACCCCACCGTGAGCAGCCGCTTCCTGACCGCCATCATCAAGGGGGAGCCCAACCAGTGGGCGATCCGGTCCGGGAACGCCCAGTCCGGCAGCCTGTCCACCTCCTACAGCGGAGTGCGTCCCAACGTCTCCGGCTACAACCCGATGCACAAGGAGGGGGCGATCATCCTCGGCATCGGCGGCGACAACAGCAAGGGCTCCGCCGGAACCTTCTACGAAGGCGTGATGACCTCCGGCTACCCCTCCGACGCCACCGAGAACTCGGTCCAGTCCAACATCACCGCGGCCGGCTACAGCACCAGCGCGAGCACCGGGAGCACCACCGGACCGCTGCACGCGGTGGGCGCGGGCAAGTGCCTGGACGTCCCCAATGGCACCACCACGGCGGGGACACAGGTCCAGATCTACACCTGCAACGGCCTGGCGCCACAGGCCTGGACCCACAACTCGTCCAACCAGCTCACCGTCACCGACAGCGGTACCACGGACTGCCTGGACGCCAGCGGGAACGGCACCACGGCCGGCACCAAGGTGATCATCTATCCCTGCAACGCCCAGACCAACCAGCAGTGGACGCTCAACTCCAACGGCACCGTGACCGGCGTCCAGTCCGGCCTGTGCCTCGACGTGACCGGCGCCTCCACCGCCAACAACGCCCTGGTCGAACTGTGGACCTGCAACGGCGGCAGCAACCAGCAGTGGACCCTGGGCTGACCGGTAGCGCGGCCAGCCGCTAGTCCGACCGCACACCGACCGCGCCGTGGCCGACGACCCTCCCCGTCGGCCACGGCGCACCCGTTCCCTCAGCGGCCAGTACCCCCATCAGCGCTTGAACGCCGCACGCGCCCAGCCGGAAACCTGCTCCGAGCCGCCTTACCCCCTAGGGGACACCGGTTCCGGTGGAGTGCAGCGATCCCTGGGTGATCTTGCCGTTGACCACGGTGTAGGTGCCGGCGAAGTCCAGAATGGTCCCGTCGGACTGATGTGCGGCGAGCTGCACGCTGACGCTGTCGCCGCTGCTCCCGGTCACGGTCAGATGATCGCTGGCGGTCTGGGCGAAGCCGGCCTTGAAGGTGGCGTAGTCGCTGTCGAGATTGTCCCCGCCCAGGTTCCAGGCGGTCCGGTAGTCCTGCTTGTTCAGGGCGTTGTAGTAGGCCGTGACCACATCGGGCGGTGCGGTCACGGCGGCGGAAGGGCTGACCGTCGGGGAGGCCGTCGCCTGCGGTGACATCGAGGTGTCCGTTGCCCCGACGGACGGAGTCAGGCTGGGACCGACCGCTGCCGGGGAGTCGGTGGCGGCCGGTGACGGCGTGGTGCCCGTCGGGGCCGGGGCCGAGGAGGCGGCGGGGGACCCCGCGGCGACTGTGCTGGGTCCAGTGCCCCGCGTCAGCAGGATCGCGGTGACGGCCGCCACCGCGATCACCGCGGCAATCGCGGCAAAGACCCGCCAGTCGTAGCGGCTGCGCCGATCAGCCGCGGCCGGCGGCGGCTCCTGTGCGGGACCACCGGGTTCGATCCGCTCGACCGGTTCGACCTGATCGACCCGCCCGTTCGGCTCGATCGGCTGTCCGCAGCTGGTGCAGAAACGCACTGCGTCCGGCGCCAGCGGTCGCCCGCAGCGGCTGCATGTTCGCATCTGATCCCCGTCTCCCCCCTGAGTTCACTGCGTCCTGCGGCACTTCTGCTACCCCCCGAGCAACGCTCTGGCGGCGGCCACCAGTGCGGTCACCGCCCCGGTCAGCACGGTCGCGCTGCCGAGACCACTGACGATCCGGGCGAACAGCCGCTCGATCAGGTTCCCGTCGGGGGTCGTCTGATCGAGCTCCTGCTGCACGACCTCCGCGATCGGCACCGTGGCGGCGACCTCCGGTCCGGCGGCGCGCAGTTGGACGATGAAGTCGGCGACCGCCGCCCGCAGTTCCTCGATGGTCTGCGGGGACGCGGGCGCGCCGGCGGCGTAGGTGGTGTTCTCCGCGTGGCTCTTGTCGCCGACGCTGAAGGCTCCGCCGCTCACACTGGCGTGGCCTTTGATCTCCAGGCTGTTGTCCTTCTTGCTTCCCATGGCTCAGGTCCTTTCGCTGGGGCGGGTTGCCGGCCTCAACGGCCTTGGCCGCCTGATGTGGCTGTGGCACGGGAGCCGTGGCCGACACTGAACGCCCCACCGGTCACGGTGGCGTTGTCCCCCACGGTCAGGCTGTTGTTGACGATCATCTCGGCGCGTCTCTTCAACTCGTCCGGGTCGACGTTGCGCTCCTCCAGGAACTCGGCGAGCGCGGCGAAGACCCGCTTCTCCACGACCTTGGTGTACATGTCCCGGTCCAGGATCTGGAAGTAGCGGTGGTAGTTCAGGTAGCGGCCGCCACTGTCCATGAACAGCCGCAGGACCACGCTCAGCACCGGACCGACGACCGGCTCCAGGAACCCCAGCGAGGGGAACCGGTTCGGGACCCGCGAGCGCAGGTCGCTGGCCAGCTCCCGGACGCTGAAGATCGGGCCGTGGTCGAAGTTGTCCAGTCCGGCGATCCGCCGCCGCTGGCGCCGCTGCTTCTGTGAGCGCAGGTAGTCGGCGAAGACCTGGCGGCCCGAACGCGGGATGCAGCGCAGCATCATCCCCGGCCACCGCAGTCCGCTGCGCGCGATCAGCACCAGGAACTGACGCAGCGTGGGGTACCTGAGCAGGAAGTCGATCTCGTAGTACTGGTCCCCCAGCGGTGGCAGCAGGCAGTGGGTGGCCTCAACGAACAAGTGGGTCGCGCTGAGGGTCAGCCGCAGCAGGAAGGAGTAGACGAGTTCACCGTTCCAGCCGACGACCTCGGCGACCAGATAGGGGCGGGCACGGTCCTCGGGGCGTTCCCGCAGCTCGTCGATGAACTCCTGGGCGACGCGTTCCACCGGGCGGCCGAGCAGCCTGGCGGCCGGGGTCGATCCGGTCAGCAGGTCGGGGTCGTGGTGCATGTCGAAGCCGTTGATGAACAGGCGGTCGCTCACGCCCAGGCCGGCGATGTCCAGTTTCGCGACCTGCTCCTTGATCCGCTCGTTCAACTCGGTGACCGAGAAGGGTTCTACGGGCCGGTCCGGGTCCTCGGGGCGGGTGGTGTCCAGCGCGAAGGACCAGCTGTCCAGCGGCCAGCCGTAACCGGAGAACGGCAGGAAGTCCTCGCCCAGGTAGGCACTGACGTTTCCCGCCTCGTACTGCGCCACTCGTTGGATCTGTTCGATCGTCAACTGCCGTTGGGGCTTGGGCGCGTCGGCCGCCCGGAAGGCACCGCGACGCAGCGACAGCGTGGTCGGGCCCCAGCGCACGAGGTACGCCTCGACGAACACCACCAGCCACGACACCACCAGCAGCAGGACGAACAGCCCCAGGTGCAGCGTCACCAGGCAGATGAACATCAGCACCAGCGCGGCCACCAGGGACAGGTCCCGCACCAGGTGCCGGGCCCGCGCGGCCACCACGTGCTTCATGACCGCCACCAGGTCCAGCCCGGGGGAGCGTGACACCGCCAGCAGCGGCTCCTCCAGCACGTTCTCGACAAGCTTCTCAGCCAATGCACTGTCGAGGTGCACGGCTGCGCACAGGTGCCGTGTCGCCTCGTCGCGCCCCACTCCGCCCAGCGGCCCGTCGTGAACCGTGCGTCGCGTCGGAATCCCAATGCCGCCACCGCGGGACAGCCCGGCCGCCGCTCCCCCTGCCGCCTTCAGCAGCGCGCCGGGCTGTTCCGGAACCGTGGCCAGGCCCTCCGCGACGCGGCTGACCGGCACCGCACCCAACACCGTGGTCGACTCCGCGTCCGACACCGAGGGCGCGGCCGCCACAGGTTCCAGAGTCGTTGTCGCCTGACCGCAGGAACCGCAGAACCCGGCGTCGTCCGCGTTCACATGCCCGCACGCACTACAGTGCACAGCCATTTTCAATCCCCCCACGCTGTGATCATGGCCACAAAACGCCCCTTAGAACGATACGCACACAAGGGGGGAAATCTGTAGAGGTTGCGTGAACTCTCTTGATTCACAGGAAAGTTCGTGGATCAGAGGATGCACTGTCGATCATGCGTGCGATTATGGGGCGTCGGGGACCCGCCTGAGGGCGGGCGCCAGCAGCGGCTGGAAGTGTGTCGCCGCCCGCACCGGCGGGCGCACTGAGCAGTGGTCGCCTCCAGGCCGGCGGGGGTGGGGGAGCGGGCCTGATGCGGGTGAATCAGCCGGGGCGTTGACGGCGGTCGCCAGCTGGTCGAGGAACCGCAAGTACGAAAAGTATTCGACAGGTATGCCGCCCAATGCACCGCCTCATCAGCAATGCCGCAGCCTCCCCCTTCGAGAATCTGCTCGTGCCCGCCCTGTGCCTGATGGCCGCCGAGGTCGCGGACGAAGGAGCCGCCGGCCGCATCCTGGCCCTGCCCGTCGTCGAGATCGAACCCCTGGACGCCGCCCAGGCCACCACGGTCGGCACGATGATCCGCGACGGCTACGGCAGCCCGGAAACCTGCCACGCCATCGCCGCATGCCTACCGACCCCACTGCGCCCGACCCAGCAGCTGATCCTGACCGACCGCCAGGAGGACTACCCTCCCGGCATCGTCACCGTCAGCATCAACGACCCGCGCCTCGACGGCTGACGAACCCCGCCGACAGACCCGGGTTCTGCCGGGAGGGCGGATTCCAGCGATCACCGCAACACGGTGGTCCTTCCGGTCCTGCAACCACCTCTAGAACTCAGGAGTTCGGTGCGGGGGGCCTCGCTGTCAGCGTTGCGCGGCGACTGCGTCGGAGTAGAGCTCGTTCGTCAGGTCCTTCTCCTCGATGCCCAACTCGCGTAGTGCCCTGGCGAGGAGCGATCGGCCTCCACCGGTCGCTGCTGCGCGAGGGCCCCGAGATCAAGGGTCTCGCCGAGGAGCCGGGCCTGACCGCACCTGTGCTCGCCGTCGGCGCCGGCGGACGCTCCTTCACGGCCGCCACCATGACGCAGGCCGTGGCGGCGAAGCAGGTCGGCTCGGTGTCTCTCCCCGGAGTCGGCCGCTACGCCGGCATGCAGTCTCCGGACAAGTCGGCCAAGGCCATTCCCGAATTCGTCCGTCGCTCGTGACCATGCCGCACCGGATTCGTCGACGGCCCGGACTGCGGCCGAAGCGTGGCCGATAAATGGTGTTGTCCCCGCCTGTGGTGATCGCTAGGGTCGGTCGGGTGACTGCCGGGTCGGCCATGGGCCACGCACGAGTGAGGTTCCCGGCCTCGGCGTGAGCCCGAGGCGGGCAAGAGGCCCGCCCCCCTTCTTCGCGTCTTCGCTCCCGGCGCCCGCATCCGGCGCCTCGCTCCAGCGGATCCCAAGACCGGAGATACACCACTGATGTCCCATGACCAGCAGTACCCGCATGAATCCGAACTGCCGACGGCTCTCGTCCAGCTCAACCACACGGCTGTCTACGCAAGCGACCGCCAGCTGTCCGCCGAGTTCCTCGCAGTAGTCCTGGGCCTGAAGGTCGGCACCCCGTTCGGGCCGTTCCTGCCTGTTGACCTCGGCAACGGCGTGACTCTCGACTACTACGAGAAGAGGAACGAGCCGATCCAGTCACAGCACTACGCCTTCCTCGTCCCTGACGAGCAGTTCGACGCTGTCATCGCCCGCCTGGAGGCGGCCGGGGTCACCTACTTCGCCGACCCCGGCCACACCGAGCCGGGCCGGATCAACGGATGGTTCGGCGGTCGTGGCGCCTACTTCGAGGACCCGGACGGTCACAACATGGAGGTCATGACTCGGCCTTACACCCGCCCATAGGTCGGAGCTCGGCGTCGTGGCCGACGGGCCGGCCGCCTCGGCAACCCGTCCTCTTCCGGGTCGCGGCCTGGTCCGACCTCTCCGGAATGACGGCCTTGATCCGGCGTTTGCGCAGGTGGGATCGGTCGCCGTGGGACGAATAGGCCTTGTCCCCGGCGACCGAGCTCGAAGGCGCGTTCGTGCCCAGGCTTTCGGATGCTGGCCCGCCGGCGTAGCGAGGTCGTCTCGGACATTCAGCAAGACCGCCGTCGTCGTCATCATCGCGAAGTCCGCCGGGCGCAGGGACTTCGGCCTCGCCACCGCAGACGTCCGTCTCGCTTGACCTCTTGCGCGTCAGTCCGGCAGCCAGCGCAGCTCGTGCGCCAGGGTTTTGGCGACGGCACGGATGCGGCGGTGTAGTGGCGACTGCTCGCGTGGGAGGACCAGGTGGAACGTCAGGCTGGGCGCGCCCCGCAGCGGTCGCCAGGTGAGACCGGCCGGTTGTGCCGCGGCCGCGACTTCTCCGGCCGGGGCGAGGGTGACCCCGTCGCGCAGGTCGCGCTGAGACATGTCGAAAGAGACTGCGGGCGTGTGGAATCGGGGGTGTGGTCGGGTGTCTCGGAACACTGCGGACAGCTGATCGTGGATCACGGGGTTGGCCGCGCGGTCCGGGAGTCGCAGCGGATACGCGGCCGCGTCGGCGATCTCGATCTCCGGGTGTTCGGCCAGCGGATGGTGCTGCGCCAGCTGGACCCCGATGCGGGCACGCCTCAGCAGGAACCGGCGCACACCACGGCCCGGTTGTTCACCGCGGGTGATCCCGGCATCGATGCGGCCGTCGGCGACCGCGGGGGAGATCTCCGGTGTCGCCATCGGGACCGCGCCGACCTCGAGCCCGCTGTTGCCACGCATCAGCCTGTCCACCAGGGCCGGTGCTGTCTCTGCCCCGGCGCTGAGGCTGTATCCGATGCGCAGCGTGCCCAGTTCACCGGCCGCCGCGCTCCGGGCGGTGTCCCACGCCCGGTCCAGCGCCGCCAGCGCGGGCGGCGCGGACTCCAGCAAAGCCGCACCGGCCGTGGTCAATACGACGTTACGCGTGTTGCGGACCAGCAGGGCCGTACCGAGTTCCGCCTCCAATCGGCGCATCCGGGCACTGAGTGCGGGCTGTGCGATACCGATCCGCGCGGCCGCGCGGGTGAAGTTCAACTCCTGCGCCAGCACCAGGAAGTACCGCAGGCTCACCGTATCCGGCGCCACGTGCCCTCCCTGCCGATTGATAACGATCCGTTCTGAGTCTATCCCGTACCGGTCTTTCCCTCGACCGCACATCAAGCCCTAACCTGCGCATGCCGGGATCGATCGATCTGAGTGTCAATTCGAAGTCGGACGTATCCGGCCGAACACAGGAGGTTTCCATGGCCAAGGGCTACTGGGTCAGTGTCTACCCCGCCATTTCCGACCCTGAGAGGCTGACTGCCTACGACCAGCTGGCCCGTCCGGCTGTCCATGCTGGGGGCGGGCGCACCCTGTCCCGTGGCGGTCGAGTCGTCGCGCACGAGGCCGGAATCACGCAACGCGTCGTTCTGATCGAGTTCGACAGCTTTGAACAGGCCGTCGCGGCATACGAGAGCGAGGCCTACCAGAAGGCGATGGTGGCCCTCCCCGACGGCGTCGAGCGCGACTTCCGCATCATCGAAGGCATCGACTGACTGGCAGGCCCAGCCATCGCTGAGCATCCGTCACCTGAAACGCACACGTGCTGAACGACGACTCCCAAGACGAGTTCGAAGCGAGGCCCCGCGTCCGCGTCACGTCGTTGCCGACCATGCGCGCGTCCAGGAGGCTGCCGCCGTGGTCGATGCCACAGCGCAGCCGGCCCAGGCAGTTCCATGCGCAGAAGGGATTCCAGGCGATTCGAACGGTCTTCGTCTGATGACGCCGAAGGGATCTCGGGCCTAAGGTGTGCCGGTGTCAATGCTTCCGCACTTTTGAGCGCGAGGTGCTCCCACGGATTTGACCCTCTGACGGTCAGTCATGGTGTGCGCGGTCCTTGGCGAGGAGTTCGCGCCGGGCCCGGGTTCGGTAGGAGTCGCCGGTGAGGGTGAGGACCTCGGCGTGGTGGACCAGGCGGTCGATCATCGCGGCGGCGACCACGTCGTCGGAGAAGGTCTCTCCCCAGCGCCCGAAGGGCAGGTTCGAGGTGACCATGACGGAGCCCTGCTCGTAGCGCGACGCGATGAGCTGGAAGAACAGGTTCGCTGCGTCCTGGTCGAACGGGATGTAGCCCACCTCATCGATCTATGCGGATATCGGCATAGTGACCTCTATGCCGAGATCAAGGTCATGGTGCCGCCCTCGCCCGGCCCGCGAGAACGCGAGCTGTTCGAGGAACTGGCGGCAGTCTCCTCCTTCGACCCGAGGAAGCAGACATGAGAGCCGAACGCCGTTCTCCCGCCGAAGGCTTCGGACAGGCCGGCGCCAGACCTGCCTATCCCCTGGTGCGGGTGTACCGGACCAGCCCCAGCCCCTATCAGCTCCCCATGGCCGACGTGACCTCCCGCAGCGGACTGCCGCCCGAACTCGTCAGCCGCTTCGTCGCCCTCGGGCTGGTGGACGCCGAGCGTGACGCCCGCGGCCGGTTGTGGTTCCGGGACGGCGCACCGTCGGCCATCGCCCGGGTGCAGCGGCTGCGGGCCGGACTGAACCTCAACTACGCGGCCATCGGCGTCGTCCTGGACCTGCTCGACCGCATCGAACGTCTGGAGACCGCACTGCGGCGCAGCGAACGAACCGCCAAGGAGCCGACGACATGGACATGAACCGCCCACCCAGAAATCCCAGGAAGCCCTGCAGGAAGCGCAGAGCGTCGCGGTACGGATGGGACAGACCGAGGTCGACGGCGAGCACCTGCTGCTGGCCCTGCTCGACCAGCAGGACGGCCTGACGACCCGTCTGCTGGCCGACGCCGGCGCCGACCCGGCCGCCCTGCGCGCCGCCGTGAAGGCCGATCTCGCCAAGCGCCCGCGCACGACCGGTCCGGGCGCCGCCCCAGGCCAGGTGATGGTGACCCAGCGGCTGGCCCGGCTGCTGGACAGCGCGGAACAGGAGGCCAAGCGACTCAAGGACGAGTACGTCTCCACCGAGCACCTGGTGCTGGCCCTGGTGGACGAGGGACCGGCCACCGCGGCCGGCCGGCGGCTCGGCGAACGGGGCGTCAGCAAGGACTCCTTCCTCGCCGCCCTCACCACGGTGCGCGGGAACCAGCGGGTCACCTCCGCCAATCCTGAGGAAGCGTATGTGGCCCTGGAGAAGTACGGCCGCGACCTGGTGATGGAGGCGCGTGCCAGCCGCCTGGACCCGGTGATCGGACGGGACGCCGAGATCCGCCGGGTCATCCAGATCCTCAGCCGCAAGACCAAGAACAACCCGGTGCTGATCGGCGAACCGGGCGTCGGCAAGACCGCCATCGTGGAGGGCCTGGCCCAGCGGATCGTCCGCGGCGACGTCCCCGAGGGACTGCGGGACAAGACGGTCTTCTCGCTCGACATGGGGTCTCTGGTGGCCGGGGCCAAATACCGCGGCGAGTTCGAGGAACGGCTCAAGGCCGTGCTGGCGGAGGTCAAGGGTGCTGAGGGCCGCATCCTGCTGTTCGTCGACGAGTTGCACACCGTCGTCGGCGCCGGGGCCGCCGAGGGTGCCATGGACGCGGGCAACATGCTCAAACCGATGCTGGCCCGCGGCGAACTGCACATGATCGGCGCCACCACCCTGGACGAGTACCGCAAGCACATCGAGTCCGACGCCGCCCTGGAACGCCGCTTCCAGACCGTCCTGGTGGACGAGCCGAGCGTCGAGGACGCGATCTCCATCCTGCGGGGCATCCGCGAGCGCCTGGAAATCTTCCACGGCGTCAAGATCCAGGACGGCGCGCTGGTCGCCGCCGCCACCCTCAGCCACCGCTACATCACCGACCGGTTCCTGCCCGACAAGGCCATCGCCTGGACCTACTCGGTTACGACGCCGTCGGCATCGGCGCTCTGGCCGACAGCTGGCGCAGCGAGCCGGGCACTCCGGTCTACGTCCAGCCGTACCTGGCCGAGCGGCCCGAGGGGTTGAGTCAGGAGGAGGGCGGCCGCTGGTTCTACGAGACCCCGGGGAGGCACGTGCCCGCGGCCAGGGTGAGGGAACTGGCGGACGCGGCGGTCCGCCACGCCGAGGGCTGAACCGGATCCCCTACCCGGCCGACCAGGACGACTGGGCGGCCCTGCGGGTATGCGGGTGGACTCGGACGGCCGCGACGACCTGGACGCACTGCTGGACGGCGCGTTCGCGGCGCTGTTCGCCGGACGCTGGGTGCGTGGTGCAGCGGGCTGCGCAGGGTGCGGCACGTCGTACAGGGCTACCCCACCGAGATCTTCGAGGTCACCCTGGAGCTCGCCGCGCACCAGGACCGCTTCGCCCAGCTCATCAGCCACAGCGTGCCGTTCTCCGAGGCCGAGCGCGCCTTCGGACTCACCCTGACGCCGGGCGCCGCCGAAAAGGTCGTGGTGACTTTCGACGACCAGCCCTGACCTCGGGCCTCCAGGCACCGGGCAACGAAAAGTGTTATCCCGATGTCCTCAAATCCTCGCCGACATACCCGGGTTGACCTGCTGATTGTCATGCTCCTAAGGTCATGACGAGCCAGCGGGTCAACCTCGGTGATGATGACGACCATCGTCCGGAGCGGACGCCGGCCTTCCGATGCCGACTGCGGCACCAGCATGTCCGACCTCCCCATGAAGGTAACGATGAGTCAGAACACGAGCGGGCACACCCTCGGACGGCGACGCCTGCTGCAACTGGCCGGCGGCGTGACGGCCGGAGCCGGGGCCATGGCGCTGACCGGCGGGACCCTCGTCCTGGGGGCGGGCGCCGCGCAGGCGGCCGACGGGGCGTTCGTCCACCCCGGGATGCTGCACACGCAGGCCGACTTCGACCGGATGGCCGTGAAGGTGCGGGCCGCTTCGAGTCCCTGGAAGCCGGGATTCGACAAGCTGGCGGCCAACGCGCATGCGCAGAGCAGTTGGAAGGCCAATCCGCAGGCGACGGTCTACCGGGGCACGGGGACCCCGGAGAACTACGCCACGCTCTACGAGGACATCCACGCGGCCTACCAGAACGCACTGCGCTGGAAGATCACCGGTGACACCGCCCACGCGGACACCGCCCGCGACATCCTCAACGCCTGGTCCGGCAAGCTGACCAAGGTCACCGGCACCGCCGACGCGTTCATAGCCGCGGGCATCTACGGTTACCAGTTCGCGAACGCCGCCGAGGTCATGCGCGGCTACCCGGGCTTCGACCTTGACCGGTTCAAGTCGATGATGCTGACGGTCTTCTACCCGTTGAACACGGCGTTCCTGACCAAGCACAACAATGCCTTCATCACCAACTACTGGGGCAGCTGGGACCTGTTGAGCGTGGCCTCGGTGCTGGCCATCGGGATCCTCTGCGACGACCGGGCCAAGGTGGACGAGGCTGTCACCTACTTCAAGAGCGGTGCGGGCAACGGCTCCATCAAGCACCTCATCCCCGTCGTCCACCCCGGCGGTCTCGGACAGTGGATCGAGGTCGGCCGGGACCAGGGGCACAGCCTGCTCGGCGTCGGCCTGGCCGGCGACATCTGCGAGATGGCCTGGAACCAGGGCATCGACCTGTACGGGTACGACGACAGCCTCTTCCTCAAGGGCGCCGAGTACATGGCCAAGTGGAACCTGGGGCAGGACGTTCCCTACACCTCGTACACCTGGAAGTACGGTGCTCCCGGGGTGTGGTCCGGGCAGCAGACCCTCACCGCGGCCTCCACCGACAGCCGGGGGCAGGCGCGTCCGGTCTGGGAGATGCTCTACAACCACTATGTGAACCGGCGCGGGCTCGCCGCCCCCTACGTGAGCGCCATCGCCGCCAAGGGGCGCCCCGAGGGCGGCGGCGGGGACTACGGCTCCGGCGGCGGCTACGACTCGCTCGGTTTCGGGACCCTGAGCTACACCAGGGAACGGGTCGCCGTCGTGGCGTCGGGGGGCAGCACGGGCACCGGGCCGGCCACGTCGGCGCCTGCGGCCGCCTCGGCGTCGGCCACCGCCGCTTCGTCCGAGGCGACGGCCACCGCCCCGGCGGTGGTACCGAGTGCGTCCGGGGCCCCGTCGGTCCCGGCCACCGGGCGGGCCCTGGCCAGCACGGGCACGGCTGACAGCATCGGCTACGCCGCGGGGGCGGGCGTCATCGCCGTCGCGGTAGGCGGCGTGCTCGCCCTGCGGGGCCGCCGGAGCCGCAACTCCCACCGGGCCTGACCGGGGTGTCGGGGATGGACGTCGCAACGGGAGCCGATACCGCGATCGTGTCGGCGGCACGGGCCGGGGACCGCGCCGCGCTGGACGCGCTGCTGACGGAGTATCTGCCCCTGGTCTACAACATCGTCGGTCGGGCCCTGAACGACCAGGACGACGTCGACGACGTGGTGCAGGACACCATGGTCCGGGTGGTGGACCATCTGGCCGAGCTGCGCGATCCGGGAGCGTTCCGGGCGTGGCTGGTGGCGATCGCGGTGCGGCAGGTGCGCGACCGGCGCCGGCTCAGGGACGGCGGCGCCGTGTCGCCGTTGAGCGAGGCCGCGGACGAGGCCCGGGAGCTCGCCGATCCGGGCGCGGACTTCGTGGATCTGACGATCCTTCGGCTGGAGCTGTCCGACCAGCGGCGGGAGACCGCGCTGGCGACCCGGTGGCTGGACGGGCAGGACCGGGAACTGCTCGCCTTGTGGTGGCTGGAGTGCGCGGGACAGCTGTCGCGGTCGGAGCTCTCCGAGGCACTGGGCATGTCCCCGGGGCACGCCGCCGTGCGGGTGCAGCGGATGAAGGCGCAGCTGGACGTGGCCCGGGTGGTGGTGCGGGCACTCGACGCCCAGCCCCCCTGCGCGGACTTCGCGGTGGTGGCGGCGGCGTGGGACGGCCGACCGTCGTCGGTGTGGCGCAAGCGCTTCGCGCGCCACACCCGTGAGTGCATCGGCTGCGGTGAGCAGTGGCGCGGGCTGGCGCCCGCGGACGGGCTGCTGGCCGGCACCGTGCTGGTACCGCTGGCCCCGGGCGGCCTGACCCCTGTGCCGCACCCGCTGAACGCGACCACGGGTCGCCGTGCTGCCCGGGGCGGTCGGAGCGGCGCCCATGCCGGGCGGACCGCTGCGCTGCACCTGTCGGCCAAGGGCGTGGCGGCCGCCACCGCGCTGCTGGTCACCGCAGGAGCCGGCACCGTCTACGCGGTGGCGGGCCATGACGCCCCGACCCGCCCGGTCGCCGCCCCCACCCGAGCGCCACAGACCCCGGTGCGCGCCGCCAGCCACTCCCCGAGCCCGAGCCCGAGCCCGAGCCCGAGTAGGACTCGGACCACACCGTCCCCGTCCTCCTCCCCTTCACCGACCCGCACCGTGGCCGCCTTCGTTTACGGCCAGACGGTGGACCGGACCGACAGCGCACCGCCCGCCGGCCGCTTTCCGGCCGCTCTCCCGGTCCGACCCGCCGGAACCGTCAGCGTCACCGGCAACTACACCGCCCCGTTCAAGGGCGCCCTCGGCGGGGACTACCTGATGCTGTTCAACACCCAGAAGATCACCATCTCCGGCCGCGGCTACTTCTCGGTGCGCTGGGAGGTCGCCTGGTTCAACCGCAGCGCGGCCCAGCTGGTCATGCCCACCTGGACCGGCCTGGAGGGCAGGCTCTTCCACGTCGCCTCGGGCGGCGGCTACCGGATGACCGACTCGCGACCCGACGGCCCGACCAGGGCGTACACCTGGATGGGCAACCCCAAGGCCGGCTACGACACCCTGCCGGCCGGGGCCCAGCAGATGTGGGAGGTGGAGTACTACTACCTCGACGGCAGTGTGACCCTGCACCAGAACGAGGGCACGGCCGACTACAACCTGGGCATCACCCCGGTCACCCGCGCCACCATCGTCGACGACATCACGACCAGGCCCGGCGCGAACGAATGGGTGCTCCGCTACGGCCTGGTCCGCGACACCGGCACCGACGCGGCCCCCGTCCCGCAGTACCTCACCCGCGCCGCCCCCACCGACCAGACCACCGTCCCGCAGCGGTCCTCCGTCCGCACCGGCTGACCGCTGCCGAGCCGGTCCGGGACGGTCCGGGCCGGACGACCCCACCGTAACGCGCGCGGGCTACTTGGCCTGGAAGCCGCCGTCGATGTTGAGGATCGCGCCGGCGACGAAGGAGGAGTCGTCGGACAGGAGCCAGTGGATGCCCGCGGCGATCTCCTGGGGCAGGCCCATGCGGCCGATCGGGTGCATCGCGGTGATGGTGTCCTCGTCGTACTGGCCCAGCGAGATGGCGTTGGCGATGATGTCGGTCTTGATCGCGCCGGGGGCGACCGCGTTGACGCGTACGCCCTGGGAGGAGTACTCCAGGCCTGCGGTCTTGGTCAGGCCGACGACCGCGTGCTTGGTGGCCGCGTACGGGCCGCTCCACGGGATGCCGTTGAGGCCGGCGATGGAGGCCAGGTTGACGATGGAGCCCCCTCGGCCGCCGGCGAGCATCTCCTGGATCTCGCGCTGCAGGCACAGGAACAGGCCCATCACGTTCGTGGACAGCATCTCCTGGAACTTCACCGGGTCGGCGTCGGCGATCGCGGCCGTCTCGTGGGCCAGACCGGCGTTGTTGACCGCGTAGTCCAGGCGGCCGTAGTCGGCCAGGACCGAGTCGAACAGGGCCTTGATGCTCTCCGGCGAGTCCATGTCCGCCACCGTGAACGAGGCGCTGCCGCCGTCCTTGGTCAACTCCTTGACCGCCTGCGCGCCCACGTCCGCACGCCGCCCGCTCAGGACGACATGCACGCCGTCCGCGACGAGCCGGCGCGCGGTCTCCTTGCCGATCCCCGTCGCGCCGCCGGTGATGACCGCAACCTTCTTGTCGCTCGTGTAGCTGCTCATGATGTGGTTCTCCTCCAGGTATCGCTTACGCGTGTGCCGCACCCCGGACCATTAACGGACCGGCGGTCTCTTGCAATGAACATAAGATACCGCCGGTCTGATGTCAACAGACCGTCGGTCTGTAGGATGGGGGGATGACAGACTTTCAACGTGCGCGCAGCGATGAGCAGCGGAAGATCCGACGGCAGGCGATCCTGGACACCACGGCCGCGATGCTCGACGAGATGCCGGTCGCCGAGGTCAGCCTCAACGAACTGAGCCGACGCGTCGGCCTGGCCAAGTCCAACGTGCTGCGCTACTTCGAATCGCGCGAAGCCATCCTGTTGGAACTGCTGGACAGCGCCTGGAAACTGTGGACGGCCGAACTGCCCGACCGGCTCGCCGCCGGAATCGACCCCGAGCACCCGGTGGGCCGGCGCGGCGACGAGTTCGCGGCCGTGTTCGCCCACTCACTTGCGGAGCACCGGGTGCTGTGCGACCTGCTCAGCGCGCAGGCCGGCGTGCTGGAGCACAACGTGTCCGCGGAGGTCGCTGCCCGGTACAAGAAGGCGGCCATCGGCAACGTCGTCGCGCTGGCTGATCTGGCGCGCCAGTACCTGCCCGAACTGGGCGACGGGGCCGAGCAGCTCAGCTCGCAGGCCTACATAGTGGCCGGCGCCGTCTGGACCCACGCCCGCCCCTCCCCGGGCATGCTCGCCGCCTATGACACGGACCCGTCCCTGGCCGCCCTGCGCATGGACTTCACCTCCTCGCTGCAGGAGATCGTGGCGACCCTCATCGCCGGCACCCTCGCCCGTACCGGGTAGGCGGCGGGAGGTCCGGGCGGGTCCGGGGCGGCAGCCGACCGACAAGATCGCCTGCCGGCGGGCGGCTCCCCGGTTCGTCGGCGCCGGCAGGGCCGCCGGTACGTACCAGGGAGCCGTCCACGGCCCGGGTCCTGCCGGGGCAGCCGCAGCAGGACCCGCTCGGCGATCCTCAACTCATTCCGCTCCGACCGGACTTCGTGGAGCCGCTTGCCCAGCTCCTCGGTGAGCGTGTCCAGATCGTTCCGGCGAGCACACCGCTCAATCGTCTAAGTGGTCAACCCCCGAAGTCCTTCGGGGGTTGACTCCGGAGCCGGTCGTGGGTGTGGTCGCTGTCAGGTGTCGAGGGCGGTGAGGTGGAGCTGGCCGGCGCAGTCGAGGGCGTCCTCGGGGGTGCCGGCGAAGCCGCCGGTGGGCAGGATGGAGTCCTCGTAGCGGTCGGAGCTGGCGTAGTACGGGGCGAAGCCCCAGTCGCTGGCTGAGCCCGTATAGCGCAGGCGCATGAGCTTGAGGATCTCGCCGTCGGCGAGTTCCCCGTCGATGTAGGCGAAGGCGCCCCGATGGCGAATGTGCAGGTCCGTCAGTTGCGGCCAGACGGTGCGGGCATGGGCGGCCAGGCGCTGGGCGAGCGAGTCCTTGGTGGACTGCGGCGGCGTGGTGGACATGGCGGCCATCCTGCCCGACCGACGCGCGAGCGGATGCGGCAGGCTGCCACCATCCTGATCCACTTCTGCCGATCGGCCTGCCTTCCATGCCCGTTGCCGCCGCCCGCCCGATATCCCTGACCGCCGCCGAACGGCACCGGCTGAAGAAGGCGGCCTACGGCCACAAGACCCCGCACCAGGACCGGTTACGGGCGCAGATCGTGCTGCACGCCGCCCGCGGGCGGGGCAACGCGCGTATCGCCCGTGAGACAGGAGTGCACGTGGACACCGTGCGCACCTGGCGGGTCCGCTTCGCCGACGGCGGCATGTCCGCCCTGGCCGACCGCAAGCGCTCAGGCCGCCCGCGGCGCTTCACCCCCGTGCAGATCGCCGAGGTCAAGGCGCTGGCCTGCCAACTGCCCGCCGAGACCGGCACCCCGCTGTCCCGCTGGTCGTGCCCGGAACTGGCCCGCGAGGTCGTCGCCCGCCACATCGCCGGCTCGATCTCCGCCTCCACGGTGCGACGCTGGCTCAAGGAGGACGCGCTCAAGCCCTGGCAGTACCGGTCCTGGATCTTCATCCGCGACCCGGACTTCCGGCCCAGGGCCGCCCGCGTCATGGACCTGTACGCCCGCACCTTCGACGGCGTCCCACTGGGCCAGGACGAGTACGTGATCTCCAGCGACGAGAAGACCTCCATACAGGCCCGCTGCCGCTGCCACCCCACCCTGGCACCCGGGCAGGCCCGGGCGATGCGGGTCAACCACGAGTACCGGCGCGGCGGCGCGTTGGCCTACCTGGCCGCCTACGACGTCCACCGCGCCCGCGTCTTCGGCCGCTGCGAGCCAACCACCGGCATCGTGCCCTTCATGAACCTGGTCACCCAGGTCATGACCACCGAGCCCTACGCCAACGCGAAACGTGTCTTCTGGATCGTCGACAACGGCTCCTCCCACCGCGGCAAGAAGGCCGCCGACCGGCTGGCCAAGGCGTTTCCCAACGCCGTCATGATCCACACTCCCGTCCACGCCTCCTGGGTGAACCAAGTGGAGATCTTCTTCTCCGTCGTCCAACGCAATGTCGTGGCACCCAACGACTTCACGGACCTCGACCAGGTCCGAGACCGGCTCCGAGCCTTCGAAGACCGCTACAACGCCACGGCACAGCCGTTCCAGTGGAAGTTCACCACCTCCGACCTGGACGATCTGCTGGCCCGGCTCGACCGACACACACTCGACCGACAGGAAGAATCCTCCGTCGCACTGGCAGCGTGATCAACCCCCGAAGGACTTCGGGCACCGACCACTAAGCGAGTGTGATGTCGTCCAGCTCGGCGTAGCCGGTGCCGCCAGCGAAGCCCGGCGATCCCTTGGCGAGTCGGATCATGTTGTAGCCCGCGTGCAGGGTGACATTGACGGTGACGGTGCCGGTCGGGTTGCCCCATCCCGAGGTGGTCGGCGGGTAGGTGACCGTCGACCAGGCACCGCCGTCGTAGGCGAGCCCCTGGGTGGAGTTCGCGCCGGTGGCGTTGGCGTACTTGACGGTCATCGCGTACGTCCGCGCGGTGGGCACATCGACCAGGAAGTCCACGAAGCTGTCGTTGCGCATGTCGGTCGTGTAGTCGATCTGGCCGACGTAGCCGCCGTTGGAAGCGGTGCTGGAGCTCAGCCGGTTGGCGTTGACGACGGTGGCGTTCTCGGCCTCGTAGGTCTGCTGCCAGGTCGGCGCGCCCGTCGCCGGGGTGATCAGCAGCTGGTAGGCGTCGAGGCTGTCCATGCCGGTCACCGGCACGCTGATGCTGCCGTCGGCGGCCACGGTGTAGGTCGCACTGGACACGACGACCGGGGCTGCCTCGTTGGTGGTGCGACCGGTGTTCTCCGTGCGCGAGAGCGCCACGGTGACCTGTGAGCCGAGGATGCCGACGCCGTTCACCTTCACGGTGTTGGCGCCGCTGTCGCCGCCGAAGACCAGGTTGACCCGCTTGCGGCCGGCGTCGTAGGAGGCCACCCCGTCGAGGTTGGACTGGGGGACGGTCTCGACGACGTTGCCGGACTGGTCCCCGTACCAGGCGTAGGCCCAGTAGGAGGCAGTCGGCAGGTTGTTGGAGAGCAGGCCGTTCATGGTGCCCGACTCGTACCAGTAGGAACGTTCGGCGTTCGCCACCCCGGCCCGTTCGAAGGCGGCCATGTAGCGCACGCCCTGGCTCGGCTGGTCGATGTAGTTCTTGGCGCCGTACTCGTTGATGGAGATCGGCCGGTGCGCCAGGCCCAGCGAGGTCTCGATGGCGCGGAAGTCGTTGACGTCCGCCTGGACACTGGCGTAGCCGGTGACCTGCAGCTCGTGCCACACCGCGACGGCCGGCAGGGTGTTGGTGTTCTTGGCGTTCGTCATGAAGTCCAGCATCCAGGCGTGGTTGTACAGCCCCGCGCCCGGTCCCACGATCGGCGTGAGCGTGTCGACGGCCCGGATGTCGTTGTAGCTGCGTGTCCACATGGCGTCGAAGGTGCCGGCGTTGCCGCCGGTGCTGTTGGTCCAGTTCAGGTCGGGCTCGTTCCAGATCTCATAGCCCGCGATATTGGTGCTGGTGGTCGCGTTCATCCGCGCCTGCACCATCGTCGAGATCTTCGACTCCCAGTCCGCCCAGCTCACCCAGTTGTAGCAGCACTGGCTGAAGATGTCGGGCAGCCGGACGTACTGCTGGCCGCTGGCGTCGGTGACCTTCCCGGCGACGCTGAGCGCGTCGCAGCAGGGCGAGGTCGCCCCGTTGCCCAACTGCTGGGTGCCCGGCGGAGGCTGGGTGAAGGTGTTGACGTGCAGCGGGTACAGCTGGCTCAGCGGGGGGTTGCTGCCGCTGTCCACGCCGTAGAGTCCGCCGGAGGCGGCGTGGGTGACCGGGCGCACCACTGTGCCGACATTGACCGTGAGCGTGTTGCCTGCGGCGTGCGCCGGGGGCGCGAGCACGATACACAGGGCCGCCGTGAGGGCTGCCACCAGGGATCTGAGCAGGGTGTGGCGATGGAGCCGGAGCATGGGATGCCCTTACTGTCGCGAGGCTGGGGGAGCCGATTGAGGAAGCGCTTCCTCACGACCACGGCCTGAGTGAGCGCGCATCAGGGTCGGGGTCGCGGCGATATTTCCGTACAGGTTCGGACAGTGTCAATAGATCGGACATCGCGCGCCGAGGTGATCTTGTAAGAAATGAGGGAACGCTTCCTCATAGCGATCGGGGTTGCTTCCGCGAGGAAGCACTCGGTCTGCGAACGGCTCAGTCTGCCGTTGTCGATCCGCGGACCACGAGCGTGCAGGGGTGCAGCCGAACGCCGTCGCCGACCGGTTTGCCGTCGATCATGCCGAAGAGGTCGCGGACGGCTGCTGCGCCGAGGGTCTGCAGATTCATGTCGACCGTGGTCAGCGGCGGATCGCTCTCCAGGGCGAAGACCGGCCAGTTGTCGTATCCGGTGATGGCCACGTCGTCCGGGATCCGCCGGCCGGAGGCGCGTACCGCCTCCGCCACACCGGCGGCGAGCTGGTCGGAGCCGCACAGGATCGCGTCAACATCCGGAGCCTGCACGAGCAGCCGCTCCGCGGCGGCGCGCGCCGACCGCTGCGACCACTCGGTGTACACCGCTCCCCGAACGAGTTCGACCCCGCCCTCCCGCAGGGCCGCCCGGACCCCTCGTTCCCGCTCCACGACGGCGCGTCCCGCCCGGGGGCCGGTGATCACAGCCGGTCGGCGCCGGCCCGTGGCCAGGAGGTGCCCGGTCACAGCGCGGGCGCCGGACAGGTCGTCCGGAACGTGCACCACACCGCCTCCGTCGGTCTCGCCGTAGACGTAGGCGACCGGCTGGTCGAGCCGGGTGACGCGCGGTGTGGTCGCGTTGTTGTCACCGACGACCAGGACCCCGTCGACCTTGCGCTCGTGGAAGCGGTCGACGATCTGCCGCAATCGTGCCTCGTCCCCCCGGGCATCGCTGATGATCATGCTGAGGTCGATCTCGCTCAGCGCCTCCTCCGCGCCCAGCAGGATCGGCAGGGCGAACCGCTGCGCCAGGCTGTCCACCACCACCAGCCCGACCGTCCCGCTGCGCCCGCTGATCAGGCTGCGTGCGATGCGGTTGGGCCGGTACGACAGTTCCCGGGCGGCCTTGAGCACGCGGTCGCGGGTATCGTCGGACACCCGCGACTGACCGTTGATCGCCTTCGAGGCCGTCGTCAGCGACACGCCCGCTCGACGCGCCACCTCGGTCAGGGTTACCGCCCGCTCTGTCTGCACAGCACGATTGTGTCAGCCGCGGCCCGGGACGGTGTTCCGGCAGATTTCCGGTGCACGACCCTTGTCCCGGCACCGGCCCGGTTCCTAGCATGTCTTCCGACTCGGGTTAGAAAACGATTTCACCCGATGTTGAGGAAGCGATTCCGAGACACTACGGCACTCGCCGATCGGCGCCCTCGGCCTCCCGGAAGGCTGCGGGTGGATGTCGCTGTATGTAGAAATCGATTTCTAGCGAGGAGAGAGCATGGAGTCCATCGATCGCCGCGGTGTGCTGCGCAGTACCGGAATGTTCGCCGGGGCGGCGCTGGTGGGCGGCGCCCCGGCCTGGATACCGACGACGGCTCACGCGGATCCAGCTGCCGGTGCCGCTGCTGCTGCCGAGGGCAGGCCGTCGGCGGACCGGGGCAGCGCTCTGGACACCGTCGTCCTGGGTGACACGGCCTCGGAGACCGCCCATGCGGTGGCGGCCGCCGCGTCGGACACCGTGGCGGGCGAGCTCGGCCAGTCCGCCCGCGTGCTCAACTCGGCGGGAGCCAAAGACTACTGGGGCGGAACGGTCGCCTTCACCCTGAAGGTCGACCCGAAGCGTCCGACCTATGTGTCGGCCAAGTTCTGGGGCGGAGACTTCGACCCCAGCGGCGGCGGCGACGTCTGGCGGCTGCAGCTCTTCCTCGACGGCAGGGCGATGGGCTGGTTCGACCAGGCCGTGGTGGACAACATCGACATGATCGATGTCGCTCCCCGGCTCCCCGGCGCCTTCTACGTCCATACCCTGCCGCTGCCGCTCTCGGCGACCAGGGGAAAGACCTCGCTGACGATCGAGATCCGGGCCATGGGCCGGATCTGGCCCTACGGGAACAACACCGACAACGACTTCTACTTCCCGATGACCACCGCATCGCGCGGTATCTACCGCGCCTACACCCACACCGACCCCTACTTCCGACCCGCCCACGACGACGAGTTCGGCAGCGTCGCGGCGCCCACCACCCTGGCTGACACCGACGCCGCGATGATCGAGAGGATCACCGCGCGGGTGCTGGACGACCAGGGATCGCTGCTCTACGGCACCGCGCCGAGTTCGATGGACCCCTGGCAGTACGAGACGCTGCTGCGCGGCTACTACTGGCCCGAGTCCCCGGCCTACCGGAACGCCGACGCGCTGGGACTGGTCTGCCAGGCCATCGACGCCCAGTACCTCGCCTGGAAGGCCGACGGCACCGGTGCCGTGCTGACCGCTTCCGCCCAGCAGTGGGAGGGTTTCGGCCGAGTCGGCCTGGCCCTGTTCACCGGCTGGAACGAGCTGCAGTCCCAGCTGGACGAGGACGTCTCCAGTGGTCCGACCGGCCTTTTCAACCTGGGTTTCGAGGGCGGCACCAGCGCCCCCTACGGGTGGAACAGCCCCGGCTGGGCCAGCGACGGCAGCTACAGCCGGGACACCGCCGTCTCACGCAGCGGGACCGCCTCGTTGAAGATCGCCTCATCAGGCGGCAGCATGCTGGTGGCCTCGGCCGGCTTCGGACGGACCGGCTACGGCCAGGCCACCTACTCCTGCTGGGTGAGGACGGACGGGAAGTCGGCGAGCCCGCACACCCTGATCCAGTTCTACGACGCCAAGGGCACCTTCGTCTCGGGCTCCAGCGACCTCCATGCGACCACCGGCAGCACCGGCTGGCAGCAGCTGACCGACACCGTGGACGTGCCGGCCGGAGCCACCCAGTACCAGTTCTGGATGGCCGTCAGCGACGGGCAGACCGCCTGGTTCGACGACGTCACGATCACCACGCCGGACCCCTCGGTCACCGAACGGCCGCTGGCCAACCCCGGCTTCGAGAGCGGCAGCGCCACTCCCACCGGCTGGTCCGTCCCAGGCTGGGCGAACAGCGGCAGCTACGGCCGCGACACGACCGTCTCCCACGGCGGAACGGCCTCACTCAAGATCGTCTCCACTGGCAACCTGCTGGTCATACCGACCGCGCGCGGCGGCACGGCCGCCGGCAGCCTGTCCTTCTCCTGCTGGGCGAAGACCGACGGGACCGCGACGACTCCGCATGTGCTGGTGCAGTTCTGGGACGCGGACAACACCTACCTCAGCGGTTCGGCCGACGTCCACGTCGCCACCGGCAGCACCGACTGGCAGCAGTTGGCGGGTTCGGTCACGGTGCCCGACGGCGCCACCCAGTACGAGTTCTGGCTCAACGTCCAGGGAACCGAGACCGCCTGGTTCGACGACGTCGAGATCACCGTGCCGCAACCGGCGGGCGCTGCCCCGGTGCCGCGTCGAGCGGCCTACCGGGACATGCTGCTGTCCAGCCGCGGGTACTGGCGGCAGAACACCCGGCACTACACCAACCAGAACCAGTTCACCGCCCTCGGCATCTACGAGTGCAACCGCGGCCTGTCGCTGCTGTCGCCGGCCGACGCGTGGCCGCAGCGCAAGGCGATGGACTGGGTCTACGTCGCCGTGGGGCTGCTGCCGTTCAGCGGCTCCGAGGACGCGGACGGCAACCCCAGCTGGGTCCTCGGGCACGACTACCACGTGGTCACCCCCAAGGGCCTGAGCCGGGAGCTGGGCTATGTCGGCGACTACGGCGAGACCACCGGCATGCTCGCCCGGATGTACCAGTCGGTGCGCGAGGGTGTCGGCGGGGCTGAGGACACCGTTCTGAAGGCCCGGATGGTGCAGTTGGCCAAGGCCCGCGGCATCTTCCGCTATCAGGCCCAGGACGCGGAGGGCAACCGGGCGATGCGGATCGAGACGATGATCGGCTGGCGCAATGAGCCCTTCCCCGGCGACGTCGTCTACGGCGAGCGCACCTCCTGGGACGACTCGCCGATCTCGGCCACCGCCACCTTCCTGGACCCGGACCTGATCGGCTACGCCCAGCAGATGGTCGCCGACGGGCAGTTCTCCACCCAGCTGGCCCTGCTGGTCAGCAACTCCCTCTACAGCCGGGTGGGCCTCAACGCGTTCAAGTTCCTGGCCCGCGACCTGGCGGTGTTCCAGGCGCAGCCGGCTTCGGCCGCCCGCCTGCCCGGGCGCTGGGACGGCCCCGACTTCACCTTCACCGACGAGGTCAACGGCTGCCTGGCGGTCAAGCGCGGCCAGGAGGTGCTCTACTCGTCGCTGTACTTCCGCGCCCGGCAGGGCGTCAACGACCTGGCCCGGGTGCACCTGCTGACCCCGCAGTCGGAGCGGTCCGGCACGGTGCGGGAGACCTCGGTGCTCCGCAGGAAGCCGGACCGGACCTTCACCGTGCAGGACTGGGTCTGCTGGGACTTCGCCATCAACAACTCGGGCCAGCCCTCCGGTGTCCCGGCCGGCGGCTGGGCCTACCCGGGACCGACGCTGCATCAGGCCTTCGCCGGGGAGGTGCTCCATCTCGCGCCCGTCCCCGCCGACGTCAACCCGTGGGTCGGTGCGCAGTCCATCGGCGAGGAGGCCGTACTGGTGGGCAAGGCCCCGTTTTACACCCTCGACTACGCCGGGTACATCATCGCGATGAACACCACCACGGACCAGACCTTCGGATTCACTCCCGACTGCTCGGACCTGACGGTCGACCACCGGACCGGTCGACCGGCGGTGCCGGGGCGCCCGGTCCCCGTTCCGCCGCTGACCACCGTGGTCCTGTTCGACCCGGCCGCGCGCGCGGGCACCCCCCGGGGCTGACGACCGGACCCCGCCCCGGGACCGGTCCGGGGCGGGGCAGGGGGCGGGGTGGGGCACAGGGTCAGGCGGGCCGCGGAGCGGGGCCCGCCGAGTCGCGGACCACCACGTGGGTGCCCATCTTCATCCGCTGCTGGGCGCCCGGGTGGTCGGCGCGGTTCAGGGCCAGCCGGACCGCGGTGCGGCCCAGCTCCTCGTGCGGGATGTGGACGGTGGTGAGCGCCGGGTAGAGCTCCTGGGCCAGCGGGATGTCGTCGTTGCCGACGACCGAGACGTCCTCGGGGACGCGCAGGCCGGCCTCGCGCAGGGCGTGCAGCACCCCGGCGGCCACCATGTCGGTGATGGCGTAGACCGCGGTGAAGCCGACCCCGTCCGCGAGCAGCCGCCGGGTCAGCTCGTACCCCGACTCCCGGGAGAACTCTCCCGGCACCATGAGTGACTGATCGGGCGTCAGTCCGCGGCTGCGCAGCGCCCGTTCGTATCCGCTGACCCGCTCGTCCGAGGTGGAGAGGCCGGGCTGGGTACCCAGCAGCACGATGCGCTCATGGCCCAGCGAGAGCAGATAGCTGGTCATGGCGAAGGCGCCGCCCTCGTTGTCGTACTCGACCACCGTCTCCGGGACGTCCGGGCCGAGCGAGGGGCGTCCGGCGAGGACCAGTCGGGAGCCGGCCGCGTCCAGCGCGCGGGCCAGCTTGACCATGCGCTCGCCGTACCCGGGGGTGGACGGCGCGCCGCCCACCAGGACGACCGCCTCGGCGCGCTGCTCGCGCATCAGGTTGATGACGGCGAGCTCGCGGGCCGGGTCGCCGTGTGTGGTGCAGACCAGGCAGAGCCGGCCCTCGGCGGTGGCCTGCTGCTCCACGCCCCTGGCGATGTGGGCGAAAAAGGCGCCGGTGATGTCGTTGACGACGAAGGCGACGGTGTTGGAGGTGGAGGCGACCAGGGCCCGGGCGTAGGCGTTGACGACGTAGTCGAGGTCGCGCATGGCGCGTTGGACCCGGGTCCTGGTGGAGCTGGCGACCGGGTAGGTGCCGCCGATGACCCGGGAGACGGTGGCGGGGGAGACCCCGGCCCTGGCGGCGACCTCCTTGATGGTGCCGCGTTTGATCTCGCTGCCGCGCCTGGCGTCCCCCTCGCGCTTGGCGCCGCTTTCGAGCCGGTCACCTCCATCGTGCTCCGGGCCGTCGTCCCGCTGTGCCCCGCGCTTCGCCATGGTGTCGCCGCTCTTCCCGTTCATCCGCCCGTTCATCCGCTACGTCGCTGCATCGTAGGAGGTGCGGCACTGCGGAGCAGCACCGCAGTGCAGGGTTCAGGCCACCCTTTCCAGATCTGCCCGGTGAATTTGGTGCTGCAGCGGCAATCCCTCGACCAGGCGTTCGACTTCCTCGACGACGGTACGGCCCAACCGCTCCAGCTCATTGCCCTGGGACCCGGCGATGTGCGGGGTGAGCAGGACGTTGGGCAGGTCGAAGAGGGGGGAGCCGGGGGGCAGTGGTTCGGGTTCGGTGACGTCGAGGATCGCGTTGAGCCGGCCGGAGCCGAGTTCGTCGGCGAGCGCCCGGTGGTCGACCAGGGCGCCGCGGGAGGTGTTGATGAGGGTGGCGCCGTCCGGGATCAGCGCCAGTCGGCGGCGGTCCAGCATGCGGTAGGTGGCGGGGATGTCGGGGGCGTGCAGGCTGACGATGTCGCTGCCGCGCAGCAGCTCGTCCAGCGGCAGCAGGGTGACGCCCAGCCGGGCTGCCTCGGCGTCGTCGACGTAGGGGTCGGCGAGGCTCAGCGCGAGGTCGAGCGGGCGCAGCAGCTCCAGCACCCGGCGGCCGACCCGGGAGGCGCCGATGATGCCGATCCGGCGCCGGTGGTTGCCCAGCGTCGCGGTCTCCGCCGAGGTGGGGTAGCGGTTGTGGTCGCGGTACCAGGCGCTGAGCGGGACGGCGTTCTTGCCGGCCAGCAGGATCGCGCCGAGGGTGTACTCGGCGACGGGCAGGGCGTTGGCCTGGGCGGCGGAGGAGACCAGCAGTCCGCGCTCCCAGCAACCTTCGGTGACCAGGCTGCGGATGCTTCCCGCCGCGTGCAGCACGGCGCGCAGCCGGGGGGCGACGGCGAGCACCTCCGCGTCCAACTGCGGGCAGCCCCAGCCGGAGACCAGGATCTCGGCCCCCGCCAACGCCCTGGCCGCGGCCGGCCGTCGGAAGTCGCGGACCACCAGTGACTCGTCGACCTCGACCAGTTCCTTCAACCGGTTCATCAGCCGCAGCGGGAACAGTCCGGAGAGGTGCTCGGGCGCCATGGCGAACAGCGCGGTCGGTCGTTCAGCCACAGTCCCTGCTCCCCTGCGTGGAAGGGGCGGCGATCCGGGGCGGGCAGACCTGGGCTGGGCAAGGGGGGGTCATCGCTCTCCTGAGCTGCGGGTCCGGTGTCCGGACCAGGAAGAGGAACGTTCAGAAATCGCTTTCTAAGCTAGCGAGACAGCCACGGCGGGTCAACGGGGCGGGTCCGACTGATCCTCCGCGCATCGGCGGAAGGCCGGATGAACAGCGGTGGTGGTGGTCCGTTCGGCTGTGGGGCGGGTGGCGGGCGGCAACGTCCCGGAAAATCCGACGCAACAAATCGACCGCTTCCCCTTGCCCTGGGGCGGATCGGGTCCTACCTTCAGCAGCAATCGATTTCTGTACTTCTTCCAGCGTCGTCGAAGTCGAGTGAGCGTTAACATCCCGGCACGCACGGTGCGTGCCGGAGTGACAGGAGGAATCCCATGGGCAGAGTTGCGCAGAGCCGCGTGCGCACCGTCCTCGCCATCGCCTCGGCCGTGGCGCTCTCGACCGTCGCCGGCTGCAGCAGCAGCGGAGGCAAGGCCGCCGGCGGCAGCGGCGGCAGTGGCGGGTCCGCCGCGGGCAGCGCGCCGGTGACGATCCAGTACTGGGACGACACCGTCGGCATGGCCGCGGTGGTGGACCAGTGGAACAAGGCCAATCCCGGCATCCAGATCAAGTACACCAAGGTCACCCTCGGCGACACCGGCTACCAGAAGATCGCCGCCGCGATCAAGGCCGGCAACGGGCCCTGCATCTACCACTCCGACGCCCAGGACCTGGTCTCCTTCGCGGCGCAGGGCCTGGTGCAGGACATCAGCAAGCAGGCCGCCCAGTACCAGGGCGTGTACTCGGCCCCGGCCTGGAAGGCGGTCAGCCCCGGCGGCGCGACCTACGGGATCCCGCAGTCGGCCTCACCCAACTTCTTCGCCTACCGCACCGACCTGTTCAAGAAGTACGGCCTGGCCGTGCCGACCACCTGGGACCAGTTCATCGCCGACGGCAGGAAACTGGAGGCGGCCAACCCCAAGCTGAAGCTGATGAACTACGCACCCGAGGACCCCAGCGGCTTCGTCGGCCTGAACTGGGAGGCGGGCGCCAGTTGGTACCAGCAGTCCGGCGACGGCTGGAAGATCGACTTCACCTCGCCGCAGGCGCTCAAGGCCGCCGGGGTACTCCAGCAGATGGTGGACGACCACCTGCTCTCCTCGGTCTCCTACACCGACCCGGGCATCTGGAAGACCTGGGACGACGGCGGCACGCTGGCGATGACCACCTCCACCTGGCAGCTGCCGATCTACGCCAAGGTGTTCCCCAAGTCCGACGGTAACTGGGCGATGGCGACCGTCCCGCAGTACACCGCCGGAGAGGCCTCCACCGACAGCAACTACAGCGCCGTCGCGGTGTCCAAGGGCTGCACCAGCACCGAGCAGGCACTGAAGTTCGCCTCCTGGGTCACCCAGAACAGCACCCCGCTGACCGCCGTGGCCAACCCGACCACCGGCGCCAGCTACTTCCCGGCGCTCACCGACATCTCCCCGTACGTCGACGGCATCACGCCCACCACGATGTTCAAGGAGCAGACCCCCACCGAGACCGCGGCGGTGATCAGCAAGGCGGCCGGCGAGGTCAACCCGGCCTGGCAGTACGGGCCGGACTACGCCGCGATGTACACCAAGATGGCGAGCTACTGGCCCACCGTGCTGGCCGGGAAGATGACCGCGGTCCAACTGCTGCAGACCATGCAGGCCTTCGTCCTGAGCGACCTCAAGTCCCAGGGCATCAACGCCTCTGCCGCCTGAGCCGTGCCGGACCGATCGGAGAAATCGCGATGACTACCGAGGTGGAGCCACGCCCCACCGCCGACAGGGCGCCGGACCGCGGCCCGCGGACGCGCAGCCGGCGGGGCCGGACCGGGGCGGTGAAGGGACTGCTGTTCACGCTGCCGTTCGCCGCCGGGTTCCTGTTCGTCTATGTGGCGCCGGTGGGCTACGCGGTCTTCCAGAGCCTGCACCAGGAGAAACACTCCGGCCTGGGCTTCGGCGCCCCGCACACCGTCTTCAGCGGCTGGGCCAACTTCGGCCACAGCTTCGGCGACCCCTCCTTCTGGGGCGGCATGGCCAGGGTCGCCGCGTTCGGAGTGGTGGAGATCCCGGTGATGCTGGGCGTCGCCCTGGTGATGGCGCTGCTGCTGGACAGCGCGGCGGCCCGGGCGGTGCGGCTGTTCCGCCTGGGCTACCTGGTCCCGTACGCCATCCCCGCGGTGGTGGCCACGCTGGTGTGGATGTACCTCTACAGCCCGGTGGTCAGTCCGATCACCGACACCCTGGGACACCTCGGAGTGCACGGCTTCACCTTCTTCGGCCCGGTGGGAAAGTACGTCTCGGTCGGCAATGTGCTGGTCTGGGAGCAGATCGGTTTCAACATGATCCTGATCTCGGCCGCGCTGCAGGCCGTCCCCAAGGAGCTGTTCGAGGCGGCCCGGATCGACGGGGCCTCGGAGTCCAGGATCGCCTGGTCCATCAAGGTCCCGGCCGTGCGCCCGGTGCTGGTGCTGACCGGGATGTTCTCGATCATCGGCGCGCTGCAGCTCTTCGGTGAGCCGCTGATCCTGCGTCAGGAGGCCCCGGGGGCCATCGGCACGGACTTCACGCCGATGCAGATGATCTACACCACGGCCTTCCAGACCGCGAACTACGACTACGCCTCGGCGCTGTCCATCGTCCTGGCGGTGGTCACCGGAGTCCTGGCCTTCGTCTTCTACCGGATCACGAACAGGCGGACCGCGATATGACCACCGGCATGAACACCGGCAGGACCGCAGCCGTCCGCGCCTCGCGCCGCTCGGTGGGCGTCACCCTGGCGCTCATGGTCGTATTCCTGGTGTACTCCACCGCCCCGGTGTGGTGGCTGATGGTCTCCAGCACCAAGAGCCTGGCCGACCTGTACGGGACCTTCGGGCTGAGCTTCGCGCACTGGAACCTGGGCGACAACCTCAGCCGGACCTTCGGCTACGACCACCACATCTTCCTGCGCTGGCTGCTCAACTCCGTCCTGTACGCGGCGGTCGGCTCGTTCGGGGCGACGCTGGTGTCGGTCGCGGCCGGCTACGGCCTGGCCAAGTTCCGCTTCCCCGGGCGCGGGGCGATGTTCGCGGTCACGGTCGGCTCCTCGCTACTGCCCAGCGCACTGCTGGCGCTGCCGCTGTACCTGCTGTTCAGCAAGATCGGCCTGGTCGGCTCGGTCTGGTCGCTGTTCATCCCGTACTTCATCAACCCGTTCTGCGTCTACCTGGCCCGCGTCTACGCCGAGGGCTCCATCCCGGACGAACTGCTGGAAGCGGCCCGCATCGACGGCGCGGGGGAGCTGCGGATCTTCCGCAGCATCTCGCTCAAGCTGATGACCACCGGCGCGGTCACCATCTTCATGCTCGACTTCATCGCCATCTGGAACAACTTCTTCCTGCCGCTGTTCATGCTCAACGGCGAGAAGACCTACCCGGTCACCCTGGGCCTGTACGAGTGGAACCTGGGCGTGCTCCAGTCGCAGGACATGACCAGCCTGGTGATCACTGGATCGCTGGTCTCGGTGGTCCCGCTCGCGGTCTTCATCATCTCGATGCAGCGCTTCTGGCGCAGCGGCATCCTGGTAGGGAGTCTGAAGTGACCGACCGACCCGTCATCAGAAACCCGGTACTGCGCGGCTTCGAGCCCGATCCCTCGATCCTGCGGGTGGGGGAGGATTACTACCTCGCCACCTCCACCTTCGAGTGGTACCCCGGGGTGCGGCTGCACCACTCCCGCGACCTGGTCAACTGGCGCACCCTCGGCGGCGCGCTGGACTCGCTGCGCCTGCTGGACCTGCGCGGGGTCCCGGACTCCGGCGGTGTCTGGGCACCGGACCTGACCTACGCGGACGGGCTGTTCCACCTGGTCTTCACCGTGGTCGACAGCTACGCCGAGGGCTGGAAGGACGTCCCCAACCTGCTCACCACCGCGCCGTCCGTCGAGGGCCCCTGGTCGGACCCGGTGCCGCTGCACGCGCGGGGCTTCGACGCCGCGCTCTTCCACGACGACGGTCCAGAGGGCGACGGGCGCAGCTGGCTGCTGAGCATGGGCTTCGACTGGCGGCCGGACCGCCCGGGCTTCGCCGGGATCCTGCTGCAGGAGTTCGACCGGACCTCCCGGCGGCTGCTCGGCGCACCGGTGACGATCTTCCGGGGCACCGAGGTCGGCGTCACCGAGGGCCCGCACCTCTACCACCGCGACGGCTGGTACTACCTGCTGGTCGCCGAGGGCGGCACCGGCTACGACCACCAGGCGACCGTCGCCCGCTCGCGCGGCATCACCGGCCCCTACCAGCCGGACCCGGCCGGACCGCTGTTCACCGCCCGATACGACAAGGACCTGCCGCTGCAGAAGACCGGCCACGGCTGCTTCGTGGCGACCCCGGCGGGGGAGTGGTACGCCGCGCACCTGGCCGCCCGCCCCTACACCCCGCGCGGACGCTGTGTGCTGGGCCGGGAGACCGCGCTGCAACAGGTGGACTGGAGCACGGGCGGCTGGCCCCGGGTGGCCGGCGGCGTGGCTGCCGTGGAGGTGCCCGCGCCCGCGCTGCCGCCGGATCCCTTCCCCGTTCCGGCCGTCTCCACCGACTTCGACGGCCCGTCACTCGGCCCCGAGTGGAGCACCCTGCGCCGACCGGCCGGTCCCGACTGGCTCAGCTCGGGCGACCGCCCCGGCCGGCTGCGGATCCGCGGCGGCCAGTCCCCGGTGGGACGCCGGGCCCCGAGCCTGGTGGCCCGCAGGGTCACCGACCCCGACTGCGCCTTCTCGGCCGACGTCGACTTCCGGCCGCGGGGCGGCGACCACCTCGCGGGGATCACCGCCTACTACAACACCCGCAACTGGCACTACCTGTATGTGACCGCCGACGACAACGGCGCACCTCTGCTGCAGGCCCTCAGCTGCTCAGCCGGACACCTCACCGCCCACCCGCCGACCGTCCCGTTGGAACCCGGACGCACCGTCACCCTCCATGCCCAGCTCGCCGGACCGGCGCTGCGCTTCGGCTACGACACCGGCGACGGTGCCGGCCGGCGCACACTCCCGCTGGAGCTGGACGCCACCGTGCTCTCCGACGAGCACGCCGACGAGTTCCACGACGGTGTTCTGCGGGTCTTCGGCTTCACCGGCGCGATGCTCGGCCTGTGGGTGCTGGACCTGGACGGGGCCGGCGTCCACGCCGACTTCGGCCGGGTCACCTACCGGGTGGACCGGGCATGAGCGCGCGGACCCTGCGTTGGGGCTCGGACCTGCTGACCGTACTGATCGGCTGGTCCGAGGAACAGCCGCCGAGCCTGCTGGGCCTGGGCCCGGCCGCCTCCCTGTCACCTGCCGAGGACGAGGCGGAGTGCGCGCGGCTGATGCGGGCGGCCGTGCCGCTGGTGGAGATCCAGACGGCCGGCAGTGGGCGGGTCGGCACGTCGGGAAAGCGTCATGTCGACGGGGCCGCGGCCCGGGCCCAGCGGCTGCTCGACACCGAGGAGGTGAAAGAAGCAGGCTTGCGCCGACTGCTGGTTCGTTCCTCCGACCCGGATACGGGACTGTCCGTCGTGGTGACGCTGACTCTTTTCGACGGCATCCCAGCGCTGCGGGTCGAGAGCGAACTGCTCAACACAGGCCTGCGCCCGCTCACCCTGGAGTACGTCTCCTCGGCCGCCCTGTCGGGGCTCGCCCGTGACATCCCCGGCCGCTGGGAGCAGGGGCTCACCTGGTGGACCGCCGCCAACCCGTGGAGCGGCGAGTGCCGCTGGACCGGCAGCACCCTGGCCGAGGCAGGCGTCTACGACGTCGGCATGACCGCCTTCGGGCAGACCGGCTCCAAGAACCGGGTCGCCCTCACCAGCACCGGCTCCTGGTCCAGCTCCGAGCACCTGCCCATGGGCGCGGTGGAGCACCCCGCCACCGGCCGCACCCTGCTGTGGCAGGTCGAGCACAACGGCTCCTGGCACGCCGAGGTCGCCGACCGCTTCGACGACCTGTACTTGCTCGTCGGCGGACCCAACGACCGCGAGCACCAGTGGCGGACCCGCCTGGAACCCGGCGCGGTCTTCCGCACCGTGCCCGCAGCCCTGGTCGCCGTCCCCGACGGGGGCCTGCAGGCGGCGCTGGCAGAACTCACCCGCTACCGCCGGGCCACCCGCCGACCGCACCCGGACCACCTCCGCCTTCCGGTCATCGCCAACGACTTCATGAACGGACTGATGGGCGAGCAGACCACGGCGGCGCTGCTGCCACTGGTCTCGGCCGCCGCCCGGTGCGGCGCGGAGGTGTTCTGCCTGGACGCGGGGTGGTTCGACTCCGAGCCACCCGGCCGGGTCGGCCCCGGCGGCGTGCCCGGCTGGTGGGACGCGGTCGGTGACTGGCGCGAGTCCGACTGGCGCTTCCCCGGCCGCGGCGGTCTGCGCGAGGTGGCCGACGCGATCCGCGCTGCCGGTATGGTGCCCGGGCTGTGGCTGGAGCCCGAGGTCGTCGGGGTGCGCAGCGGGACCGCCGCACGACTGCCGGCCGGGGCCTTCTTCCGCCGCGACGGCGAGCGGATCGCCGAGTGGGGCCGCTACCACCTGGACCTGCGCCACCCGGCCGCCCGGGCCCACCTGGACAGCACCGTCGACCGGCTGGTCCAGGAGTACGGCCTGGGCTACCTGAAGCTCGACTACAACATCGACATCGGTCCCGGTACTGAGTTCGCGGACCAGTCGGCCGGAGAGGGGCTGCTCGGCCACAACCGGGCCCTGCTGGACTGGCTGGAGTCGCTGATGGACCGTCACCCGGACCTGGTGCTGGAGAACTGCGCGGCCGGCGGCAGCAGGGCCGACCATGCCATGCTGTCCCGGCTCCCGGTCCACTCGGTCACCGACCAGCAGGACTTCCGGCTGCTCCCCGCCATCGCCGCCGCCGCGCCCAGCGCGGTCACCCCCGAGCAGGGCGCGATGTGGGCCTACCCACTGCCCGGGCACTCCGCAGCCGACCTGTCGACCGTCATGGTCTCCGCCCTGCTGGGCCGCATCCACCTGGGCGGCCGGCCCGACCTGCTGGACACCGAGCAGCAGCGCATCGTTCGGGAGGCCGTGGACAGCTACCTGACCTACCGCCACCTGTTGCCCACCGCCCTGCCACGCTGGCCGCTGGGCCTGCCCGGCTGGCGGGACGAGCGGCTGGCCCTGCGCCTGGACTGCCCCGACGCGGGCTGCGCGCTGCTCGCCGTCTGGCACCGGGGCGCCGACGACCCGGTGGTCCGCGTCCCGCTGGAGTCGGCCCCCGCCGGAGTGGAGGTGCTGTTCGCCGCCCAGGCGGGCACCGGTGCCGACTGGGACCCGGAACGGGGATTGCTGCACGTCCACCTGCCCCAGCCGGGTTCGGCCGCCCTGCTGCGACTCGACCTTCACCACGCCTGAGGACCCGCCGCCATGCCCGAGACCGGAACCACCGAACCCCGACCGCCCCGGCCCTCCCAACCTGCGCTGCGACTGCACTTCACCGACACCGGTCCGCGCGACGGCGCGCCGGTGCTGCTGGTCCACGGCTGGGGCGGGGCCGGCAGCGAGTGGGACCCGGTGGCCGCCGAACTGGCCAGGAGCCACCGGGTCATCGTCCCCGACCTGCGCGGCCACGGCAGCTCACCCGCCCCCGACCCGGCTGCCGCGGGCTACGCCCCCGTGGACTTCGCCGCGGACCTCGCGGCGCTGCTGGGCGGGCTGGACGCCGCGCCGGTGACCGCCGTGGGCCACTCCATGGGCGGGCAGATCGTCGTCGCCCTCGCCGGGGACTCCCCGTCCCTGGTCGCCGGCCTGGTCGTGCTGGACCCCGCCTACGGCGCCGACGGCGCCGAACTGCGCGCCATCCCCGGGCAGCAGGAGCAACTGCGCACCGAGGGCGCCCGCTGGGCCGTGCGCTTCGCCGAGGGTGCGCACACCGCCGCCACTCCCGCTGCGGTCCGGATCCGGCACCGGCGGCTCATGGCAGCGACGGCCCCCGCGATCCTCGCCGCCGCCCGCGACGCCCTCTACCTGGACCCCGACGCCTTCGGCTCCCGGACGGCTGCCGAGCAGCGGCTGCGTGCACTGTCTGTCCCGGTGCTGACCGTGATGCGCACCCCTGACCGCGCCGCCTGGGCGACGCGCACCCTGAACCACCCCCGCTCCCGGGTCGAGACCGTCACGGGCAGCGGGCACTACCTGCACGAGGAACAACCGATCGAGATCTCCGCCCTGATCAGCAGGGCTGGAACCGGGGGACCACAGGAGCCGTAACAACCCGTCCAAGGAGGAACGACCATGCACCCCACCCATGCAGGTCAGAACCGTCCGCAACAGCCCATCGGCAGCGCCGGCGCCGAGGTCAGCCGTCGCCGGGTGCTGAGGACCGCCCTCGGCACCGGCGTCGCCGCGCTCGCCTCGCCCGCGCTGCTCCCGTTGCTGTCCACGCCGGCCGCAGCCGCCACCCTCACCCACCCGGGCATGCTGCACACCCAGGCCGACTTCACCCGGATGACGGCCGAACTCAACGCCGGCGCCCAGCCCTGGACCGACGGCCGGAACGTCCTGACCGCCAACTCCCACTCGCAGGCCAGCTGGACGGCGAACCCGCAGGCGACGGTCTACCGCGGCTCCGGGACCCCGGAGAACTACGCCATCCTCTACAACGACATCGCCGCCTCCTACCAGAACGCCCTGCGCTGGCGGATCACCGGCGACAGCACCCACGCCGCCGCCGCTGCCGCCATCCTCAACGCCTGGTCGAGCACGCTCACCACGGTCACCGGCACCGCCGACCGGTTCCTGGCAGCGGGGATCTACGGCTACGAGTTCGCCAACGCCGCCGAGCTGATGCGCGGCTACAGCGGGTTCGATCTCGCAGCCTTCCGGACCATGATGCTCGACGTCTTCTACCCGATGAACAACGACTTCCTGGTCAACCACAACGGCGCCTACATCACCAACTACTGGGCCAGCTGGGACCTCTGCAACATGGCCTCGGTGCTGGCCATCGGCATCCTCTGCGACGACCAGGCGAAAGTGGACCAGGCCGTCGCCTACTTCAAGACCGGCGCCGGGATGGGCTCCATCCTCAACGCCATCCCCGACGTCTACGCCGGCCAGGGCCTGGCCCAGTGGCAGGAGAGCGGTCGCGACCAGGGCCACACCCTGCTCGGCATCGGTCTGATGGGCACCTTCTGCGAGATGGCCTGGCACCAGGGCTACGACCTGTACGGCTACAGCAGCAACCGCTTTCTGCAGGCATCCGAGTACGTGGCCAGGTACAACCTCGGCGAGGACGTTCCCTTCACCTCGTACTACTGGTTCTACGGTGAGCCCGGCGTATGGTCCGGATCGCAGACGTTCACTGTGGTGTCCAGCGACAGTCGCGGCCAGCTGCGGCCGATCTGGGCGATGGTGCACAACCACTACGCGGTGCGCCGAGGGCTGTTCGCACCCAACTGCGCCGCTTTCGCCCGGCTCGTCGAGCCGGAGGGCGGCGGCGGGAACTACGAGTCGACCAGCGGCGGCTACGACCAGCTGGGGCTGGGCACCCTGACGGCCACTCAGCAGATCAGGAGCACCCTGCCGGTCGGGACCACCCGGTCCTTCCAGTCCGTCAACTACCCCGGCTACTACGCCTCGTACGGGACGGACGGCCTGGGCTACCTGACCACGACCAGCGCCGGCAGCAGTGCTACCGCCCGGCAGGAGACCGTCTTCACCGTCGTCGCCGGGCTCGCCGACGGCAAGGGCTACTCCTTCAGGGCCGCCGACGGCCGCTACCTGCGTCATTTCGCCTTCCGGATCGAGCTCGGCACCAGCGACGGCACCGCGCAGTTCAACGAGGACGCGACCTTCTACGCCCTCCCCGGCTCGGCCGCCGGCTCGGTCCGGCTGGTCTCCCACAATTACCCGAGCCGCTGCATCCGCCACCGGAACTTCCAGCTGTGGGTGGACACCTACGACCTGGTCGGCGCCACCTTCCCGGCGGACAGCTCGTTCGTTCCGGTCACCGCACTCGCCTGACCGTCCGTCAGCGCCCGCATCCGCACACGACAGAAAACGTTCCCTGGGTCGGTGGGTCGCCTCACCCTACGCACACTGCGCCAATTTGCCTGTTCCAGGCCTTGATTACCGGTGCGGGAAGTTTTCCCGGTACGACATCTTGCCCCAGTGGCGGCCCACGCCTAGCTTGCATAGAGACCGATTTCTATCCCCTTCCGAGGAGGAATCCGATGAACCACAGACTGGCCGCCGTGACCTCCACGACCGCAGGGCGGAATTCACGGAGAGTTACCGCTCGCGGCATGCGGCGACGGTTGTCATGCCTGTGGCGACGACTATCGTCCCGGATGCGATCTGACGATCGCTCATCTTCCCGTCGCCGAAAGGACTGCTGTGCACAGATTCCGGCGTGTCGCGGCGCTCGCCGCCCTCGTCCTCGCACCGCTCACCGCTCCGGTGACCCAGGCGACCGCCCATTCCGACACGGTCATCGGGGGCTCGTTCTCGACACTGAACTACAACGTCGCCGGGCTGCCCGTCGTGCACGAGCCGCCCACCACGCTGTCCATGGAGGCGGCGGCCACCCAGATCGGGCAGCGCATCGCAGCGGGCGGCTACGACCTGGTCAACATGCAGGAGGACTTCAACTACCACGCCTACATCTACGCCGCCGACACCCACACCTACCGCACGGCCACAAGCGGCGCGGCCGGGTTCGGCGACGGCCTGAACACGGTGTCCAACTACGCCTGGGACGGCGACGACTTCGAGCGTGACAAGTGGAGCAGTTGCTACCCGGACAACGGGGACTGCATCACCCCCAAGGGCTTCAGCTTCATGCGGTGGCGTATCGCCGAGGGCGACTACGTAGACGTCTACAACATCCACACCAACGCGGGCACCAGCAGCGGCGACGAGACAGCGCGGCAGGCCGAGTGGACCCAGCTCAGCGGCTTCATCCAGACCCACTCGACGGGCAACGCCGTCATCGTCATGGGCGACACCAACAGCCGCTACACCCGCACCGCCGATCAGCTGCAGGGCTTCGTCGCGGCCAACGGCCTCAGCGACTCCTGGGTCCAGCTGGAGCTGGGCGGCACCGCGCCGGCCGCCGGCGGGGCCACCCTGCTGTGCAACGAGGCAGCCATCACCAACACCTGCGAGGTCACCAACAAGACCCTCTACCGCAGCAGTTCGCTGATCACGCTGACCCCGACCTCCTACAACAACGACCACGCCGGGTTCCTTGACAGCAACGGCGCCATGCTCTCCGACATGGACCCGATCCAGGTCGGCTTCACCTGGGCGCAGAACCCCGCCTACCACCTCACCGACCAGTTCGGCGGACCGCACGGCGACTACTACAACGACCTCCCCGACGTCCCGGCCGGGCAGAGCGCCACCACCCTGACCCTGCGCTCGGGCAGTCGCGTGGACAACGTCGCCCTGACCCTCGCCAACGGCACCGTACTCGCCCACGGCGGCACCGGCGGCACGGCATCCTCGCTGACCCTCGCCACAGGCGAGTACGTGACCTCCGCCTACCTGTGCGAGGGGACCTACAGCGGCCACACCCGCATCTTCTACGCCAAGTTCACCACCAACCTCGGCCACACCCTCGCCGGCGGCAGCACCACCTCCGACTGCACGACCCTGAGCGCCCCCGCCGGCTGGCAGCTCGCGGGCTTCCACGGCCGCTCCGGCAGTGAAGTCGACAAGCTCGGCCTGATCTTCACCAAGGTCTGACCCAGGACAGGCGGGGTTTGGTGGAGTGGCGGCGCAGGACGGCGACCTCGTGGCGCGGGACGAGTATCTCGATCTCCTTCGCCCGACTGGACCGGCCCAGGAGAAGCAGACCGCCCAGCAGTCGGGTGAAGACCAGATAGATCCGTGTTCGCCGGGGCTGGCCTGTCCGACCAGATGGGCATGGGCAATGAGCCCGGGCCACAAGTACCGCGTCGGGCATGAGGGGGTTTGCGGTGGTGGCATCGGCGGCGTTTCACGGCGCGTGGCTATGTCGCTGTGCGTCGTAGGTCGCAGCCCGTGCTGATCGCCGCTCCGGCCAGCAGAGCCAGCGTCAGCGCCCGGACGAGGGAGGCAGGGTGGGGTCCGTTGGAGATCGGGGCGGCGAGTGCCTCGGCCGCTGCGAGAGCCGGCCCTGCTTTTTCCGGGCTGTGGGCGGGCTGGTGCTTCGTCTACGGGATACTGAGCCCCGGCCACCCGGCGTGGCTGATATCGGCGCTGGTCGGCGCCGCTGTCCTGTTCACCGCGGCCGAACTCATCCACGCCCCGGTGTCGATGGCCCTGGCCGCCGCACTCGCACCCGCCGCGGCCCGCGGCCGCTACCTGGCCGTCTTCCAGTACTCCTTCACCTTCGCGGGCATGCTCGCCCCGGCCTTCTTCACCACCCTGTTCGCCCTCGACCCGGCACTGCCCTGGATCGTACTCGGAGCGGTGAACCTGCTGGCGGCCCTGTCCATGCGACTGCTGGAACGAGCGATCCCGGCCCCGGCCCAGCGGGCGCAGCCGAACTAGTGCTGCACCGCGAGAGGGTTCTGTCGGCTCCTTGCGGGCGGAGGCCACCGTCTTGATTGCGCCTGCCGGCCAGGGCTTCCCCGGGCGTATCCGGTCAGGCGCGCGGCGATGCGGGCTCGGTGGTCGGGTTGGGGCTGGGCTGTGCTGGACGTCTGCCTTGGTGAAGGCGAGGTGGGCGACGGTGAGCACGATCGGTGCGCCGAGTCCCCTTCGAACGCCGCTCAGAAGGCGTGGCTTTCGAGGTCGCCCAGCAGGGTGTTGAGTTGCTTCTCCTGCTCGGTGGCGGGGGCCGGCGCGATGGTGCCGTGGTCGATGGCGTATGCCTTGAGGACCGCGTCCATCTGGTGGTCGAGCAGGGTCCAGGTCGTGGTGTTGACCGCTTGCAGTGAGGTGGCGTCGGCGTCCCAGTGGTCGCGCATCGTCTGCACGGTGGCGTGGGAGGCCGCGGCCGTCCCGGCCCGGTCCTGGGCGATCGCCGTCTGGGCGAGTTGCTGGTACTTCGTCACGGCCGTGCTGGTCTGGTGGCCGCTCAGGGCCGCTGTCGGGCAGGCCGGCATCGTCTCGCTCTGCCCGGTCGGGTCGCAGGTGGGGTGGGGCTGGTTGTGGGCCCACATCATCAGTGCGACGGTGCCGGCCGCGATCACGCCGAAGCCTCCCAGGGCGACGTGCTCCTTGCGGGCGTTGGTGGTGACCGACGGATCGTGCGTCATCTCGTAGGTCTCGGCGACGTCGCTGCGGCTGATCGTCAGGTAGACGACGGTCGCCAGGATGGCGCCGAGGAAGATCAGGCTTGTGGTGAAGGTGCCCAGGCCGAGTCCGACCGGGTCGCCGGGGTTGATGGCGGTCTTCGGGGCGGCGAGCCAGTCGCCGATGTTGGCGCCGAGTGGGCGGGTGAGGATGTAGGCCAGCCAGAACGACAGGACCGGGTTGGCGCCGAACTTCCACAGCGCGGTGATCAACGCGATCAGGCCCAGCGGTAGCAGCACGGACTGCGCGGGCGTCCAGTTGGTCAGCTCCAGCGTCCAGTCACCGGTGGCGGTGCCCAGCGCGAACGTCACCAGGACGGTCAGCCAGTAGAACGCCTCCCGCGGGAAGGTCGTGATGCTGTGGATCGACAGGGTCCGCTCGCGCAGCCACCAGACCCCGAAGACGAGGGCCAGCAGGACCGAGAACACCGTCGAGCTCAGCCAGAGCGGGACGTGTCGCTCATCGGTGAGCAGGTCGGTGTACAGCGTGCCGGTCACACTGACGACCACCACGGTGAGCCAGTACGGGAACGGGCTGTAGCGCTTGGTACGGAACTGGACCGTCAGCACGATCGCGAACACCACGGTGAACAGCAACATGGTGTTGGTCAGGCCGAAGCCCAGGGTGGTGTTGATGTAGTCGGCGAAACTCTCGCCGACGGTCGTGCAGAGGATCTTGATGACCCAGAACCAGACCGTGACCTCGGGCACCTTGTTCAACACGCGGTTGCCCGTGGCGCCCGGTTGGGTCGCGGTAGACGTCGAAGTTGTCATGCCTCGACGTTAGCGTCTACAGCTTTGTAGACGTTGGACCTGATGGTACGTGTCGCCTCGTCAGATATGGGGTCAGTCGCGGACGGAATATGGCGCTGTCCAGCGCCCATCGGGACGAGGTAACGGAGTCCTCCGCATGGCCCGAGCCTCTCGTCCCCGCCCAGGATCGCGAAAAGGGCCTTTCAGCGTGGGTCAGTAACGGGCAAAGCGCCTTCAGTCCGGCCGTGATCAGGTGAGGGTCGCGGTGTGCTTGTGCGGCTGTCGGCAGGCCGGGGCGGCCCTCCTGTCGAGTCTTGCCCTGGGCAATTTGTATCAAGTGAGCGGCACAAGGAGCCCGGACTGGGATACCTTGTACTTTCTGCTTGATACAAATCTGCCCGGGAGAGGGATCCGCATGTTCGTCCAGCCCCTCGTACTACCGGTGTTACTGCTGCTCATAGGGGGAGTGCTTCTGGCCCTGATCCCGGGACGTAGTCCGGCCGCCGAGCTTGGCGCCCACTCCCGCTTCCGGCCGGGGGAGCTGGCCCGCTGGGCCGGTCTCGTGCTGGGCGTCGTACTCGCCTGGTGGGCCTCGCGCAGCGGACCGCTCGGCATGGGCCCGATGCTCGCACCGGTCGCGTTCGGTACCTGCGCGGTGCTGGGTGTGCTGAGCGCGGACGCCCTGACACCGAGGCAGCGCGGTGCCGTCCGCACGGCCTCGCTCATGCCCCGCAGAATCCGCAATTACCTGCCGGTCCGCCTCACAGCGGTGCTCGCCGGATTCGCGGCCACGCTGGTGGCACTGCTGGTCGCCACGACCGCAACGGGCAGCGCAGACGATCTCGGCAGGGCAGGTCGCTCGTTCACGTATGCCTGCGGCGCAATGATCGAAAGCCGTAGCCCCTGGCCAGGCTCCTACTACAGCGTTCCGCTACTCGCCGCCATCGCCGCCGCAACGGCAGTCTGCAGCCTGGCCCTGTGCCGGATGGCGCGCCGTCCCGCCGCCGGCGAACCCGGCACCCCGCAGATGGACGACGGACGCCGCCGCGTTGGCATGACCGATGTGGTGGCAGCCTGGGGACTCCTCGTCACCGGCTCCCTCACCGGTATCGGCCTTGTCGTCGAGGTCGCCCTCCACGGCCTGCCGTGCGCGGGCACAGCCACGCAGGCGGCGTCCTGGGCACTGTTGCCGACGGTGATCGTCGCCGCGGTCACGGCGCTGCACTGCCTGGCCATCCTGTGCGGGATCCCTGGGCGGCGCCTGTGAGCCAGCCCGCCCTGCGGGTCGACACCGCAAGCCCGGTGCCGCCGTACGAGCAGATCCGCGCCCAACTCGCCGGGCTCATCCGTGCCGGACGGCTCGCCGACGGCCAACGTCTCGCGCCGGTCCGTCAACTCGCCGCGGATCTGGACCTGGCGGTCGGCACCGTGGCCCGCGCCTACCGCGAACTTGAAGCGACCGACCTCGTACGGACCCGGCGCGGCGCCGGAACGCGGGTCCGTGCGCCGACGCCCGGTCCGGACACGGACGACCAACTGGAACGGCTCGCCCGCGACTACATCCAGGCCGCACGACTGCTCGGCGCGGATGACGCCCGGCTAATCAACGCGCTGCGCGACGCGCTCGGAGCGTAGGTCGGATGATCACCGACCGGGGCCCGGGCGTGGGTCAGTATTCGGCAACCCGTCCTCGGTTCGTGATCATTCGTAGGGAATCATGCTGGCATGCGTGGTGGGGATCGGCTCGCAAGGCGTGCGAAGCCGTCCATGTCCAGGCCGGCCCGGACGACTGGCAGGTCATCGCCGTGAACCACACACCAGGAGCGCTCGAAGGAGCGAGCGTCACCGCCCAGCTCATCGACATCAAGGGACAGCAGCTGGGCGCGACCCGGCGTACCACACTGGATGTCGCAGCGTCCGGCACGACGCGGGCCTTCACCGTTGGCTGGACCGGCGACCTGCCCGGATTCCACCTGCTGCGGCTGACCCTGACGGACGGCGACGGGCACGTCCGGTCCACGAACACCTACTGGCGCTACCGGCAGCCGACCGACATGGCGGTGCTCAACAGCGCTCCGGCAGTCCGCGTCTCGGCCGCCATCAGCGGCCTGAGCCACTCGGGCGCGCGCCGGACGCTGACCGCGACGATCCACAACCGCGGCTCGGCCGTGGCGGCGATGGTACGGCTGTCGTTGCTGGACGACCACAGCGGTGAGCGGGTGCTGCCGACCCTGTACGGGGACAACTACCTGTGGCTGCTGCCCGGGGAGTCGCGGACCGTCGCTCTGTCCTGGCCCGTCGAGGCACTTTCCTCAGGTCGACCCGCGCTGCGGGTCGAGGGCTACAACGTGCCAAGGACGTTGGCGCGGTAGCGGGCCAACGGTTTGCATGACTGTCGATGCGGATGCCGGCCCTGTGCGGACAGGGCCGGGAGTCCGTGCAGCCACACCATAGTGCCGGTCCACCGTTGATCCAGCCTGGGCCCCGGCCCCGGCTGTTCTTGAGTCAGCTCGGGAACGGTTGACGAGACAACCCGTGGCTCGGCGAAACCCTGCACCTGGCCCGCCGGAACGACGTCCTCATCTCACTGATCTGCCACGCACCGATCGCGATGACGTCCACATGGGAGCGCATCGACCGGGCCGGCAGGCCGTACCGCGTGACCGACAACCCGTTCCTTGCGGCGACCGTCACCACCGTGCCCGAACACGGCGAGAAGATCGCGCTCAGTGCGGGCTACCCGCACGTGCCCGGAGAACGCACCCGGCTGAGCTACTTCGTCGACGAGGCCGTCAAGGACGCCGGGTTCACCGTCAGCGCCTCGCTCAACCCGACCGCTGTGAAGGTGATCCACGAGCCCTCGGTCGACCTGCTGACCGGGAAGGGACCGCAGTCCGTCGACGCGCAGGCCGCCAGGATCCGCACCATCGTCTCCCGTCAGCTCCTCGGCTCGGCCCGGCGGCCCGGCGAACAGCTACGGGTCGGTCAGCTCCACGTTCGGGTCGGACGGCCGGGCCGGGTCCACCTCGGCGCCGTTCAGGCCGCCGCGGATCACCACGTCGGCCGCGGGCGCCCGGCGGCGCCAAGCATCAACGGACCCTGCCACACCAGCACCCTGACCAGCCCCTTCAAGATGGTGGATCCTTCCGACCGCGACCCTGCGGAGTTCGGTAGGGGGCAGTATCGCAGTTCGTGACATTATTGCAGGTCAGATGCCATGGCAGCGGCTGCTGGTGCCGTGGTGGATGGACTCGACCGGTTGTTGCAACACCTCGTCCTCGGAGGCGTGCTCGCCCCCCGGGGACCCCGTTGCGCCGGCCTGCGCCGAATGGTGTGACCGTCCACAGCGTCAGGGGACCTTGTGCGTGGTCGCCGTGCGGGGGCTGCGGCGTCTCGGCTTCTGGACGCGGTCGGCGTGTTCGCGCACCTCGGCCAGGTCGGAGGCCGCCTGCGCGAGCAGGGCCTGCACCGTCACCCCCGCCCGGTCCGCGTCGCTGTCCTGGATCGCCTCGTATAGGGCCCGGTGGGCGGGCATGGGGTCGGCCCCGTGCGCGCTGTGGTGCACAAAGCGGTCGCGGATCTGGAGCCCGGCGGCGAGGATGACCTCCATGCGGCTGAGCACCTCGTTGTGGGCCGAGTCCAGCAGTGCCCGGTGGAAGCGGAGGTCGGCGGCGACCATGGCGTCCGGGTCGCGGCGCGCCGCTTCCATGTCGTCCAGGGCCGCACGCATCGTCTCCAGGTCCTCCGGGGTGCGGCGCAGTGCGGCGAACCGGGCCGCGGGGGGCTCGACCATCTCGCGGACCTCGGCGAGCTTCTCCAGGAAGACGAAGTTCGGCGGTTCGCCGCCCTGCCAGCGCAGCACGTCGGCGTCGAGCAGGTTCCAGGACTCGCGCGGCAGTACGACCGTGCCGCGCTTCTGGCGGGACTCGACCAGGCCCTTGGCGGCGATGACCTTGAGGGCTTCGCGTACCACGGTCTTGCTGACGCCGAATTCCTGTTCGAGGTGTTCCGAGAAGAGCGTCGCGTGCGGCTGGTAGGTGCCGCCGACGATGCGCACGCCGATCTGCTCGACGATCTGGCCGTGCAGGCCGCGGCCCGGGTAACTCGACATTGCTTCCTTAATCCTGGATTCGGTCCGTCCGATGGCGGGTCAGGCTGAGGCTTTCACGATGCTCCACCCTCCGTCGACCACGAGGTTCGCCCCGGTGACGAAGGAGGCGTCGGTGGAGGCCAGGAACGCCGCTGCGGCGGCGACCTCCTCGGGGCGGCCGAAGCGCCCGGCCGGGGTGGCGGCGACGCTCTCGGTGCGGGCGGCCTCGTCCACCCGGTCCCACGCGGGGGTCATGACGGGGCCCGGCAGTATCACGTTGACCCTGATCGTGGGCGCGTACTCCACGGCCAGCTGCCGTCCTAGCGCGCACAGGGCGCCCTTGGTCGCGGCGTAGGCGGGGTGTCCGGGCAGGCCGATGAGGGCGTGCACCGAAGAGGTGAGGACGACGGAGCCCTCCGCCTGCCGGAGCATGGGCAGGAAGGTGCGGACGGCGTGGTAGGTCCCGGTCAGGGAGACCTCCAACTGTCGGTTCCAGTGCGCCAGTTCCAGTTCATGGAGCGGGCCGGTGCGAATCCAGTAGGCGTTGTGGTGCAGTGCGTCCAGCCTGTCGTGGCGCTGCTCGAACCGTGCGCGCAGCGCGTGCCAGTCATCCTCGTCTGCGGTGTCGCAGTGCATGTACTCGGCGGTACCGCCGGCTGCGTTGATCTTCTCGGCGACCTCCTGGCCGGCGTCGTCGGCCACGTCGGTGAGCCAGACGGTCGCGCCTTCGGCGGCGAACCGCTCGGCCGAGGCGGCCCCGATGCCGGACGCTGCACCGGTCACCAGGACGGTGCGGCCCTGGAAACGGTGTGAGTTCACAGCCAGCCCCTTTGCATTAATTATGACAAGTGTTGCAGTCGGCACCGGCCCCTGCAAGCCGCCGAGTGCCCGCCGGAGCCAGGGCGCCGGAACCGTTGACGTGGTGATTATAAGTCGTTAATAATTCGGAAATCGTTGAAGCCAGTGACGCCTTCACCACAGTCAGGAGCTCGGGATGCCGGGACGTTTGAGATCGAGGGTGGCTTCTGTCGCCCTCGCCGCATCGACAGCAGTACTGGGGGTGGTGGCCCCGGCGTCGGCAGCCCGGCCGCACCCGACCCCGGCCGTACCGATCAACAATCTTGCCCAGACTCCCTACCAGGGCTGGAACACCTACTTCGGCCTCGGCTCGAACTTCAACGAGCAGACCATCAAGGACGAGGCGAAGGCCCTGGTGGACCGGGGCCTGAAGGCCGCCGGGTACAACTACGTCTGGATCGACGGGGGCTGGTGGAGCGGGACCCGCGACGCCTCCGGCAACATCACCGTCAGTTCCTCCCAGTGGCCCGACGGCATGAAGGCCGTGGCCGACTACGTCCACTCCCTGGGGCTGAAGGCCGGCATCTACACCGACAGCGGTATCAACGGCTGCGGCGGCACCAACCAGGGCAGCTTCGGCCGCTACCAGCAGGACGTAGACCAGTTCGCTGGCTGGGGCTACGACGCGGTGAAGGTCGACTTCTGCGGCGGCGAGCAGCAGCACCTGGACCCGGCTGCCGCCTACGGCCAGTTCCGCGACGCGCTACTGAACAACAGCAGCCACCGTCCCATGCTGTTCAACATATGCAACCCCTTCGTCCCGGCCACCGGCGCGGCGCCGGGCCGCTCCGCCTACGACTCCTACGCGTTCGGCCCCAGCACCGGCAACTCGTGGCGCACCGACACCGACGTCGGCTTCGTGCAGAACGTGCAGTTCGCCGACGTGCTGCGGAACCTGGACGACGACGCCAAGCACCCGGAGGCCGCCGGACCGGGCCACTGGAACGACCCGGACTACCTCAACCCCGGACTGGGCATGACTGCTGACGAGGCGCAGTCGCAGTTCTCGATGTGGTCCATGGTCGCGGCCCCGCTGATCATCGGAAGCGACGCCAAGTCACTGCCGGACAGCACTATCACGATGCTCACCAACCGCGAGGTACTGGCCGTCGACCAGGACCCGCTGGGCGTGCAGGGCACGGCGATCACGACGTCGGGCAGCACCCAGGTGTGGACCAAGCCGCTGTCGAACGGCGACTGGGCGGTGGCGCTGTTCAACCGCGGCGCCTCCTCGCAGGTCGTCTCGACCACGGCCGACGCGGTCGGGCTGCGCCACTCCGGCAGCTACGCGCTGCGCGACCTGTGGCAGCACGCCACCAGCGAGACGGCCGGGGTGATATCCGCGACGGTGGCCCCGCACAGCACGGTGCTGCTGCGGGTCTCCCGTCAGGGCGACGTCGTGGGCACCCCGCCCGCCACGACGCTGACGCCGCTGAGCGTCACCGCCCCCGCCCAGGGCGCGCAGCCGCTGGTGCTGCCGGGTGCCTCGTTCGAGGCCTCGGCCGACTTCACCGACAACGGCAAAATCGCCCTCAAGAACGCCGTGCTCACCCTGGCTGCCCCTGCGGGCTGGACGGTCACCCCGGAGAGCGCGACCACGGTGAAGCGGTTGCGCACCGGCGAGCTGGTCAGCGGGAAGTGGCGGGTCACGCCCCCGCCCGGCACCGAACCCGGACCGGACGGACTCAAGGTCACCGCGGACTACGGCTGGTACGGCGGTTCCCCCACCGCTCTCAACGCGGGCACCGCGAACCAGACCAGCCCGGTACAGGTTCCCGCCGCGCCGCCCTCGGGCACCGGTGCGCTGAGCCACCAGCCCTGGCTGGATGCGAGCAGCGGGTACCTGGAGCCCCGGGTGGACCGTGATGGCGCCGGCGGCGGGCCGCTGGTCATGCACGGGACCACGTATCCCCAGGGGGTCGGTGTGGCCTCGCCGTCCACCGTGGAGTACTACGTCGGCGGCAACTGCTCGACGCTGACCGGCACGGTCGGCATCGACGACTCGGCCGACTTCGACCCGACCGGTGGGACGGTCGACTTCCAGGTGCTCGGCGACGGGGTGAAGCTCTACGACAGCGGGGCCGTCGACCGCAGCGCCACCCACGCGCTGTCGGTGCCGCTGGGCTCGGCCCAGGTGATCAGCCTGGTCGTCGGTGACGGCGGCGATGGCGGCTACAACGACCGGGCCGACTGGGCCGGACTGCAGATCAGCTGCGGCGCCCCCGTCCCGACGGTGCCCGCCGGGCCCTGGCCGCACTACGTCGCACCCGGGGACGAGTCCGCCACGGCCACCAGCGCCAACGACGGCTACCCGGCGAGCAACGCGGTCGACGGGCAGGTGACCACGCTGTGGCACTCGCAGTTCAGCCCGGTGCACGACCCGCTGCCGATCTCGTTCACGGTCGACCTGAAGTCGGTCCAGACTGTCACCGGACTCACCTACCAGCCCCGGCTGGACGGCGACATCACCGGAACCATCACCGGCTACACCGTGCAGGTGAGCACCGACGGGACCACCTTCACCCCGGCCGCAGCAGCCGGAACGTGGACCCAGGACGCGCTGCTCAAGTCCGTGCAGATCGCACCGGTCCAGGTGCGCTTCGTACGGCTGACCGCGACCGCGGGCGCCAACGGCTACGCGTCCGCGGCCGAGATCGCCGTCGCGGTCAGCCCGGCCGGCTGAACCATGGGCGACCGTCATGCGTGAGCGGCCGGCCCGGGTGCCGGCGTCCCCCGGGACGCTCGGCACCCGGGCCGGGCCGCTGGACCTGCGGTTCGTCCCGGGACTGGGCGGAAAGGTCACCGGGCTCCGACTGGGCCCCGACGGGCGGGAGTGGCTCGCCCGGCCGGTGCGCCCGCTGCGGGCCCCGCGGCCCGGCCAGGACTGGGGCGAGCTGGACTGCTCCGGCTGGGACGAGTGCCTGCCCAACATCGGCGCGTCACCCGACGGCACGCTGGCCGACCACGGTGACGTCTGGCGGCTGCCCTGGCAGGCACGGACGGGACCGGACACGCTCAGCGGTTCGGTGGCACCGCCGCACCGCGGCTACCGCTTCGCGCGCGAGCTGGTGGCCAGGGGTCCCGTCCTGCGTGCGGAGTACTGGCTGGACAACCTCGGCGACCGGCCGCTCCCCTGGGCCTGGGCCCAGCACATGCTGCTGGCCGGGGACGAGCACAGCAGAATCCTCTCCTCCTCACCGATGCGCCTGCGGCTCGACAGCGCCTACCGGAACGGAGCGGCCGAGTCCGGCGGCACGGGTCGGCGGTGCCCGGACTGGCTGTGCCCCGGCGGTGAACCGACCACCGGGATCAGCCTGCGCGGGGCCGCCGGCCGGGCCGCGAAACTCTGGTTCGAGCCGCCGCTGCCGGCCGTGGTCGCGGTACTGCATGGACAGGAGTGGCTGGCCTGGCACCTCACCGAGCGCTCCTTTCCCGACCTGGGACTGTGGGTGAACCTGGGCGGCTGGGGCGACCCAGGACTGCGGCAGCTGGCCGTGGAACCCGCGTTCGGGGCCAGGGACGCGCCCGCCGACGCCTACCCGGAGCTCGTCCCGCTGGGCCCCGGCGAGTGCCGCGGCTGGCGCACCGTCGTCGAAGCGGGCGTCGGCGCGCGAGCGCTGGACCTGCTGTTGAGCAGCGCCACCGGTCCGTAACGAATATTTATTTATGCATTAATCTTGACTGGCCGCAGAACCCCCGAGACACTCGGTGCGCAACACCCCCCACCCCATGAACGCGCACGACAGGCGGAGTTGACGTGAGACCTTTGCGCAGCACAAGGACCCTGGTGAGCATCGGCGCATTCGGCATGGCAGCCGTGCTGGCCCTGGCCGGCTGTTCCACCGGACAGACGACCCCCGGCAGCTCGGCGAGCGGCACCGCGGCGGGCCCCAAGAGCGGACCGATCACCATCGCCTACCTGCAGAAGCAGGGCGACCAGCAGTACTTCATCGACGAGGCCAACGGCGCCAAGGCCGAGGCCGCCAAGCTCGGCAACGTCAAGATCGTCACCGTCAACCTGGGCACCGACTCCAACAAGGCGATCAGCGACATGAGCACCGAGGTCGGCCAGAAGGTCGACGGGATCGCCATCGTCGTACCGGACCAGAAGATCGGCCCGCAGATCATCCAGGCCGCCGGCGCCATCCCGCTGGTCTCCTCCGACGACCCGATCAGCGACGGCTCCGGCACCGCGGCCCCGTTCGTGGGCTTCGACTCGGTCCAGATGGGCACCAAGGTCGGCACCAAGGCGGGCGAGCTGTTCAAGGCCTCGGGCTGGACCGCCGCGAACACCCGCGTCATCGCCGCCTACCAGCAGGGCCTGTCGGACTGCCAGCAGCGTGAACAGGGCGAGGAGCAGGGCTTCAGTACAGCCGCCGGAACAAGCCTGCCGATCATCAAGGTCGGCACCGACAACTCGGTGGTCGACGCGCAGAACAAGACCGGTGCCGTGATCACCGCCAACCAGGGCGTCAAGCACTGGGTGGTCTGGGGCTGCAACGACGAGAACGAGACCGGCGCGGTCACCGCGCTGCAGAACGGCGGCTTCGCCCCCGCCGACATCGTCGGCGTGGGCCTGGGCGCCTACCTGACCTGCAAGGACTGGACCGCCAAGAAGGACAGCGGCAACAAGGCCGCGCTGTTCATCGACGGCCGCTCGGTGGGCGCCGCAGCCGTGGACGCGCTGGTCGCCAAGATCCGCAACGGCACGCCGCTGCCCCCCAAGACCATCGCGAAGACATCCCTGGTCGATGCCACCAGCTTCGCCCAGGCCGGAGTGCAGTGCAGCTGAACGGGCTCAGCCACACGTGATCTAGGAGTCTCGATCGTCATGACGAACCCAGGACCGGCTCAGGCCGGGGCGTCCACCCCGACGTCCCGGCTCCGGGCCGAGCAGGTCAGCAAGTCCTTCGGGCCGGTGCGCGCACTCAGCGAGGTCTCGCTGGACGTACGGGCCGGCGAAGTGCTCGCGCTGATGGGCGAGAACGGCGCGGGCAAGTCCACGCTGCTGCGCGTCCTGTCCGGGGACCACCAGCCGGACCAGGGACGGCTGCTGCTGGACGGCGCCCCCGTCGCCTTCCACACCCCACGCGAGGCGCACCGGGCCGGCCTGCGGGTGATCCAGCAGGAGCCCGAGATCGTGCCCCACGTCTCGGTCGCCGAGAACGTCTACCTGGGCGCGCTTCCGCGCCGGGCCCGGTGGGTGGACCGGCGTGCCCTGTTCGCACAGGTCAACCGGGACCTGGCGCGCTACGGCTTCCAGGACGTCCTGGACCCGGGCATGCTCGGGTCCGAACTGTCGCCCGCACAGCGCCAGTTGGTCGAAATCCTGCGAGCACTGGCCGGGGATGTCCGGGTGATCGCCTTCGACGAGCCCACCTCCTCCCTCGCCGACCACGAGGTGGAGGCACTGTTCGGGCTGATCCGACAGCTCCGCGACGACGGCGTGGCCATCGTCTACGTCTCACACCGGATGCCCGAGATCTTCGCCATCGCGGACCGGGTGGCGGTGCTGCGCGACGGGCGCTACGTCGGCGACCGGCTGGTGGCGCAGACCGACAACGCCGAACTGGTGCGGATGATGGTGGGCCGCGACCTGGCCGACATGTTCGTCCGTCGGCCGCGCGAGCCCGGCGAGGTCGTGCTCTCGGTACACGACCTGGCCACCGACGACGTGCACGGCGTCAGCCTGCAGGTCAGGGCCGGCGAGGTGGTCGGGCTCGGCGGCCTGATCGGAGCCGGGCGCTCCGAACTGGCCCTGGCCCTGGCCGGAGCCGTACCGATCCACCGGGGCGGCATCGAGATGGCCGGGCAGCCGCTGCGGCTGCGCGGCCCCGGCGACGCGCTGCGCGCCGGGATCGGCCTGGCCCCAGAGGAGCGCAAGGCACAGGCGCTGCTGCTGCGGCGCTCGATCCGCGACAACATCTCGCTGGCCGTCCTGCCACGGCTCAGCCGTTGGCACATGGTGCGGCGCGGGGAAGAGCGCGACATCGCCCGCCGACATGTGGAGCAGCTCTCGATCCGCACCCCCTCGATCGAACAGGAAGTCGCCACCCTGTCCGGCGGCAACCAGCAGAAGGTGGTCCTGGCCCGGTGGCTGGCCCGCCGTCCCAAGCTGCTCATCCTGGACGAGCCGACCCGCGGCGTCGACGTCGGCGCCAAGGCGGAGATCTACTCGATCATCAACGACCTCGCCGCGCAGGGCATGGCCCTGCTGGTCATCTCCTCGGAGCTGCCCGAACTGCTCGGCCTGTCCGACCGGATCGTGGTGATGCAGGGCGGACGGGTGACCGGAGAGGTCTCCCGGGCCCAGGCCACCGAAGAACGGGTCCTGGCGCTGGCCATGGCCGAAGACCTGAGCGTGACTGGAGCACCGCAGCCATGACCAAGACCGACAGCCCCGCCCTGCCCAGAGACACCGGCCCGGACCTGCGACTGCGCCCCCTGCGCAGGACCCTGGACGTCGTCGGCGTGCAGAACCTGAGCCTGATCGTCGCGCTGATCGCCCTGTGCGGCGCGATCGGCTCGCAGAACTCCAACTTCTTCCTGGTCTCCAACATCAGGACCATCGGCACGACCGTCGCCATCGTGGGCATCCTGGCGGTCGTGCAGACCGTGGTGATGCTGCTCGGCGGCCTGGACATCTCGGTCGGCTCGGCGGCCGGACTGACCTCCGTGGTCTCCGCGATGGTCTTCACCAGCGCCAACAGCGCCGCCCTGGGGATCCTGGCGGCACTGCTGGTGGGCCTCGGCGTCGGCCTGCTCAACGGCATGGTGATCGTCTACGGCCGGGTGAACGCGGTCATCGCCACCCTGGCCACCTACGCGGCCCTGCGCGGCCTGGCCAACCTGGTCTCCGACGGCCGGGCCCAGGGCTACACCGGGACCGACTCCACCTTCATCTTCCTGGCCCGCGGCAGCGGCCTCGGCATCCCGATCCTGGTCTGGGTGCTGATCATCGTCGCCGTACTGATCCACCTGATGCTGCGCTACACCGACATCGGCCGCAACATCTACGCGGCCGGCGGCAACCCCACCGCCGCCCGCCTGGCAGGCATCAACCTCAACCGCTACGTCGTCGGCTGCTACGTCCTGGCCGGCTTCGTCGCCGCCATCGCCGGCGTCCTGCTGACCGCCCGCACCGGCTCCGGCCAGCCCACCTCCGGAAGCCAGGGCCTGGAACTGCAGTCCATCACGGCAGCCGCCCTCGGCGGGGTGGCCCTGCAGGGCGGCAAGGGCGGCATCGCCGGCACCGCCATCGCCGTCCTCCTGCTCGGCGTCCTGCAGAACGGCCTGACCATCCTCAACGTCAACTCCTTCTGGCAGGACATCGCCCAGGGCGCACTGCTGGTGGTGGCCGTCGTCATCCAGCAACGCCGCAAGGGACTGCGCGCCTACGGACTACCGCGCTGAAAACCGCGATCCGACAAGGAGGTACACCATGGAAATCCGCCCCCCGCTCGAAGCCCCGCTGCCTGAAGCCCCCGGGCACGCTGCGGCCCCGCGCCCGGTCCAAACCCGCGACAGTGCGCTGCGCGAGGCTCTCGGACACGACCGCATCATGGCGATCCTCCGCTACCGGCAGGGCGGTGACGTCACCGGGGCGATCGAGGGCCTGGCCGAAGGCGGCATCCGGGTCCTGGAAGTGACCGTCGACACCCCCGGTGCCTGGGCCGCCATCGAGCGCGCCGCCACCCGCCCCGGGCTGCTGGTCGGTGCCGGCACGGTCACCGAGGTGTCCCAGGTCGAACGGCTCGCGGCCCTCGGCGGACGGTTCGTCGTCAGCCCCGGCCTGAGCCCTGCCGTGGTCGCCGCCGCCCTGGCGCTCGACCTGGAGGCCCTGCCCGGAATCGCCACCGGCACCGAAGTACTGGCCGCGCGCCGCGCAGGTGCCGAGTTCTTCAAGCTCTTCCCCGCCGCCGCTCTGGGCACTCCCTACCTGAGCCAACTCCGCGGCCCCTTCGGCGACGAGTCCTTCATCCCCACCGGCGGCATCGGGACCGACCAGGTCGGCGACTGGCTGCGCGCAGGCGCCTACGCCGTCGCCCTGGGCAGCGACCTGGCCGGCCGCGCCGCACCCGGCGGGCCCCAGGAGATCCACGCGCTGGCCCAGCGAGCCCGCAGGGCGCTGCGACAGGCAACCGTATCCAGCGAACAGGCCACCGCAGAATGAAGATCACCCGACTGACGACCTACGCAGTGGCCCCCCGCTGGCTCTTCCTGCGGATCGACACCGACGAGGGTGTCACCGGATGGGGCGAACCCGCCCTGGAAGGCCGGGTACGCACCGTGGCCGCCGCCGTCGAGGAACTCGGTGAACTGCTGATCGGCGCCGACCCGCTACGCATCGAGGCGCACTGGCAACTGCTGACCAAAGCGGGCTTCTACCGCGGCGGCCCGGTCCTCTCCTCCGCCGTCGGCGGCATCGACCAGGCACTGTGGGACATCGCCGGCAAGGTCCGCGGCGTCCCCGTGCACGAGTTGCTCGGCGGACCGCTGCGCGAACGCGTCCGGGTCTACTCCTGGATCGGCGGCGACCGCGCGCAGGACGTGGCCCAGGAAGCGGCACGCAAGGTCGAGGAGGGATTCACCGCCGTCAAGATGAACGCCTCCGCGCAGATGCGCCCCATCGACACCCCCCAGGCCGTCGAGGACGTCATCCAGCGCGTCACCGCGGTCCGCGAGGTGCTCGGCCCGACCCGCGACGTGGCGGTCGACTTCCACGGCCGGGTCTCCACCGCCATGGCACGGCGGCTGCTGCCCCTGCTGGAACCGCTGCAGCCGATGTTCGTCGAGGAGCCGATCCTGCCCGAGTACGCCTCCAAGCTGGCCTCGATCGTGGAGTGCACCTCCATCCCGATCGCCACCGGCGAACGGCTCTACTCCCGCTGGGACTTCCTCCCCGCCCTGGCCGCGGGCATCGCCGTCGCCCAGCCCGACATCTGCCACGCCGGGGGGATCTCCGAGATCCGCCGGATCGCCGCGCAGGCCGAGACGTTCGACGTCTTCATGGCGCCGCACTGCCCGGTCGGTCCGATCGCCCTGGCCTCCAGCCTCCAGCTCGACTTCGCCATCCCCAACCTCCTCATCCAGGAGCAGAGCCTGGGCATCCACTACAACGGCCCCGGGTCCGACCTGCTGGACTACCTCCTGGACCGCACCGTGTTCCAGTACCGCGACGGCTGGGTCGACCGGCCGCTGGACCCCGGGCTCGGCATCGACATCGATGCCGCCGCCGTCGAGTCGGCCGCACGGTGGGCCGCCGAACACGACATCGAGTGGCGCACTCCGATCTGGCGCCACGAGGACGGCGCCCTGGCCGAATGGTAGGGACGACGAGGCCATGAGCAGACTGCTGACCATCGGCGAGACGATGGGCGTAGCCACCACCCGCACCGGCGACCCGCTGCGCACCGCCGCTGAACTCCGGCTGTCGACCGCCGGCGCGGAGGCCACCGTCGCCATCGGCATGCGCCGACTGGGCCAGGAGTCCGCCTGGGCCGGTGTGGTGGGCGACGACGAACTCGGTGCCCGGGTGCGCCGCGACCTGGCCGCCGAAGGCGTGGACACCCGCTTCGTCCGCACGGATCCTGACCACCCCACCGGTTTCATGCTCCGGGAACTGCCCATCGCCGGCCCCACCCGGGTCACCTACTACCGCCGAAACAGCGCCGGATCACAACTGCGCCCGGCCGACGTCGAAGCTGCCCTGGCCGCCGGCGCGGACCTGCTGCACCTGACCGGCATCACACCCGCACTGGGTGGCGACTGCGCCGAGGCAGTGCTCTGCGCGGTGGCCCTGGCCAAACGCGCGGACATCCCGGTCTCCTTCGACATCAACCACCGCAGCACCCTGACGGACAGCAAGAACACTGCCGCATTCACCCGGGCCCTGCTCGCCGACCTCACCATCCTCTTCGCGGGGGACGACGAACTCGCCCTGGTGACCGAGGAATCGGACCCGGAGCGGGCAGCCCGTGCCCTTGCCGGGCAGGGCCCGGACGAAGTCGTGGTCAAGCGCGGCGCGGACGGAGCGGTGGCAGCAACAAGCCAGGGAGACGCGACCGCACACCCGGCGCCCGCGGTTCCGCTGGTCGACGTCATCGGCGCCGGCGACAGCTTCACCGCCGGATACCTGGCCGCCCGCTGCAAGGGGCTCCCGCTCCATGAGCGGCTCCGCTGGGCGGCCACCACAGCAGCGTGCACCATCGCCACCCACGGCGACTGGGAAGGCCTGCCCACCCGCGCAGGCATCGGCCAACGCGCCGCCGACCACCCGACCGCCCTCCGCTGACCGGCACGGGGGTCTGCTCCCGCGCCGGCCAGCGGGAGTGTCAACCTAATGGCTCTGGCTCGTAATCGGGTGGTGACGTTGGGTGACGGGTATGGGAGGAGGATGCGGTGGCGGAGGAGGGGGAAGCCGGCGCGGCCGTGCATCTGACGCATGATCCGTTTGATCCGGTTCACGTGTCCTTCGACAACCCCGGAGTTCCAGGGGAGGGTCAGGCCGGTCCGGACCGCGTCGAGGTCGCGGGTCAGGCTGTTGGCGAAGCGACGAGCCGACCGGGCGGCGGGGTCAGAAGCCCGGGAACACCTGCAGGAGTTCCGGGACCACCTCGTGGCCGGGCAGTTCCGCCGAGGTCCGGTCCGGGTCCAGGCGCCCGTAGACGAGCCGAAGCAGTTCCTCGGCGGCCAGGACCAGGTCCACCGGCCCGGCGCCCGAGGCGGCGGCGAGTTCGACGTCGGGTCCGGTGGTGAGGGTGAACCGGCGCTGCGGGTCGGCCGTCTCGACCGCGAGGACACGGGGTTCAGCGGCGGCCCGGCCGGCCCGCGCCGCGGTGCCGGGCAGTACGTCGATCAGCAGGCGGACCGCGTCGGGGGAGACCACGGCCGAGGAGTCCAGGGCCACGGCGATGTCCCAGGTGTGCAGCGCGTGCTCGCCCAGGCGCATGGCCAACAGGCCGGCCAGGTCGATGTCCCGTCCGAACAGGGACACCCGGAACCGGGCCCGGTCGGCGCCGGACAGGCCCTCGATCCGGGAGACGAGGGCCTCGTTGGCCTTCACACTGTCGGCTGCCTGGTCCTGCGGGGACCTGCTGTTCCAGGCGTCCCACAGGGGCTGGAACTGCTCCATGCCCGGGGCCGGAGATCCGTTCAGGCCCGCGTCCAGGGCCAGGTCGAAGATCTCTGACTGGCTGCCCAGGTGCGAGGCGACCTGCGCAATGGACCAGTCGTCGGCGTAGGAGGGGTGCTGCACCTGCTCGGCGTCGAGTGGCGCCAGCAGGGCGGTGAAGTGGTTCTGCGAGCTGCGTACTGCCGAGATCCAGGCATCCAGGTCAGGCATGGGGGTTCCGATCAGTCGCCGGCTCGATTCGAGTCGGGTGAGGTGCGTACCGGCCTACCGCGTGTGTGCTGGATCCACTGTAATGAAGCACGTGCTGCCTCATCGTCAGCCCTGCCCGGCGCGCGCCTCGACGATCCGCTTGGTTCCGGGCGGGGCGGTGACCGCGCAGACCAGGCCGAGAGCGCGGGGCAGCGCGTGATCGTGTGGCGTGTGGACCGTCCAGGCCGGCACTGCGCGCATCCGCGGTGATCCCGAGCCGCTACCAGAGGTATCCGTCCACGGGCGCGGGCCTGGCAGGACGCTCGTGGACGTTGACCAGTTCGAGCAGGTCCCGTTCGAGGTTGACGGCCAGGGCGGCGATGGGGACGTCCTGGGTACGGTTGGCGAAAGGCTCCTCGGTGGACGCGCCGACCCGTTCGACCATCCGGAAGAACAGGGTGATCAGCAGTGCGGAGGGAATGACCAGCCAGCGGTAGGAGGTCAGTGCGCCGATCGCGGTGAACGGGAACACCACCACGTAGCAGTGCACGAACATCCGGCTGAGGAAGTCGTGCGGGCGCGGGATCGGTGTGTTGCTCATCCGCTCGGCGAGCGCCTGCTGGGTGGACAGTCCGGCCAGGGCGGTCTCCATCTGGAAGTTGTCCAGGCCGGTCAGGATGCCAAGGGCGTAACCGTGGAAGATGGCCTGGCTCTGCAGTCGGGCCAGCACCGCGGGGCGGTTGTCCGCCGCGAGTACCAGTTCGGCCTCCTCGGGGGAGAGCAACCGGGTGAGTTCGGCAGTGGAGTCCTGTCGGCGCAGTTGTCGAGCCAGGCTGTACGCCCAGGCGGCCTGGCGGTTGGCGAGGTCGTGCTGCCAGGCTCGGACGGTTTCGGGGGCGATCGCGGGGTCGGCGAGTTTGGCGTCGGTGACCGTGCGGGCGACCCGGACCAGCGTCCGTGACTGTCCGGTCAGTTGGGCCCAGATGCCACTGGCCTCCCACCAGCGCTGGTAGGCGGTGTTGGCGCGGAAGGCGAGCAGGATGGCCAGTGCGGTTCCCAGCACGGTGGCGAGCAGCGGGGGCAGGGCGAGCCAGCGAATTTCGGCCCGATCGACCAGCAGGTACGCGGCCGTGCTGCTGACTGCAGCGAGTGCGAGATCGAACCGGACGAATGGGAGGGTGGTGCTGAGACGGAAGCTTCCCTTGACGATCACAGAGCCAGCCTAGCCACAACGTGCTGCCAAATCCCATAGCACCCACAGGCTTTGGGCTCTGACGCGAAGCCGAGCGGGAAGAGGTGCGACGAGCCGGTCCTCGCCCGCGACCAGGTAGTTGGCGGGCTTGCCGCGCCAGACCGGTTCGGTCTGAGCTCTGTTCAGCGCGTCCTGGCCCCAGGGCACCTGGGAGTCGGCCATGAACTGGGGGCCTTGGGCAGGTCGCTGGCGAAGGAGTCCGGCGTCGACAAGGGCTCGCAGGTGTATACACCGCCGCCAGCGCGGACGCCGCCGAGGCCCGGTTCGCCGAGTTCGAAGCCGCCTGGGGCGACCGGTACCCGGCAATGGTCGCTGCCCTGCGCCGCGACTGACCACCGCACCGGAACTTGTCAAGTCAAATGAGACGATTTGATGCTATGAAGTCTGTTGTGCCGGTTCTGTCTCTGGTTGGGGTTCGTTGATCCAGACCTGTTCCGGGAGTTTGGGTGGCTGGGGTCGACGGGCGAAGCGTTCGGGGTGGCGGGCGTAGGCCTCGGCGAGGGTGGTGGCCCGCTGCTCGCGGACCAGTTCGGCGGTGCCGAAGTGGACCGATGCCGGGGTGTGCAGGCCGATGCCCGAGTGGCGGTGCTCGTGATTGTAGTAGGAGATGAATCCGTCGAACCAACTGCGGGACTCTTCAAGTGAGTTGAATGATTTTGGGAAGTCGCTCATGTACTTCATGGTCTTGAAGTTCGACTCGCTGAAGGGGTTGTCGTTGCTGACCTTGGGCCGGGAGTGGCTCCTGGTGACGCCGAGGTCGATCAGCAGTTGGGAGACCTTCTTGGAGGTCATCGCGGTGCCTCGGTCCGCGTGGACGGTTTCGGGCACGATGCCGTTGCGCTCGATGGTCTCGCGGATCAGCTCCTCGGCGCGGTCGGCCGATTCGGCGCGTTCCACGGTCCAGCCGCAGATGTAGCGGCTGTAGATGTCGATGATGACGTAGGCGTGGTACCACTCACCCTGGGACGAGTCGACGCTCGCGGCCGCGGCGGAACGGCTGAAGGACGGAATCGACCACATCGTGACGACCGGTTCGGCGCCGCACGACGTTCGCGCGACCGAGCTGGATCGCGACGAGCTGCTGGCCGCGTTCACGGCGAAGGTGGTCGGCCCGATGCTGGTGGCCAAGCACTTCGCGTCGGTCCTGCGGCCGACTGGGTCGATGGTGCTGTTTCTCCGGTGTGGTCGGCTGGCGCCCTGGGCCGGGATCCCTCGTCAAGGGCGTCACGAACGGTGCGGTCGAGTACGCCGCGCGCCACCTGGCGGCGGATCTGGCGCCGGTACGGGTCAATGCCGTCTCGCCCGGTGTCGTGGACTCGGGCGCATCGTCGGACGCCACGGCGAGGCCGACGACGTCGTCGACACGGTGATGTGGCTCCTGCGTGCGGGCTTTGTCTCCGGCGAGACGATCCACATCGAGGGCGGCGCCCGCCACAAGTCCGCCTGATCGGAGGCAGCGTCCGTCAAGCCGTGCGAGGCAGCGCTCGCGACCTCGGCAGCCAGGCAACGATGGAGGGAACACTTGTCCACGAGCACGGAGGTCGGCGCTGAGTATGACTGATCCTCAGAACATGGCCGACCACTGGTGGTGGCGTCCCGGCTGGTCGGGATCCAGACCGTGTGCCGCGACGGCTCCACCACCTACGCCGAGGCCATCCGCACCGCGCTGCCCGACGCAGTCCAGGTCAGCGACCGATGGCGCCTGTGTAAGAACCTCTGCGACAAGGTCCTGGTCGAGACCAGGGGCCACGCCCCCTGCTGGGCCACCTGCAACCCCGCTCTGCCCGGCGGCGTGCGCGAGCAGACCACTCTCGAACGGTGGCACAAGGTCCACAACCTCCTGGGCCAAGGCGTCGGCCTGCTGGAATGCTCACGCCGCCTGAACCTCGCCCTGAACACCGTCAAACGCTACGCCCGCAGACCCCAGCCGCCGGCCGAGCGCATCGTCCCGCGCTACCGCCCCACCCTGGTCGACCCCCACCGCGACCACCTGCGCACCCGCCGCGAACAGGACCCGGCCGTGCCCGTCACCCAGCTCTTCCGCGAAATCAAGGAGCACGGCTACACCGGCGGCCTGAACCTGCTCTACCGCTACCTGAGCCAGGGCCGCGCCGAGGGACCCCGCCCGGTGACCACCCCGCAACGCGCCGCCCGACTCCTGCCCAGGCCCTCGACGGCCTCGACACCGGCGTCCGTGGCGGCCCCGAACCCACCGCCATCACCCTGGAAGCCTTCGGCCGTGACATCCCCGAAGTCTGACGCCTCAGCAGATTCCGCTTCCGCGCTGTCACGGGCAGGGGCAAGCACCGCCGCACAACCCACAGCTCGGAAGGCATCGCGCGGAGCGCGGATGGAACGCGTGGTCAAGGCACCTCCTCCGTGAGTGGCTGCGCCGGGCCGCGCCTGCGCTCGTTGCTGACGACGACGCCGACCCCGGCGACGACGATGGCGCCCCCGAGTGCGATCGGCCAGCTCACCGGCTCGGCGAGGATCAGCCATCCCAGGGCGACAGCGACCACCGGGTTGACGTAGGCGTAGGTGGAGACCAGTGACAGCGGTGCGTTCTGCAGCAGCCAGGCGTAGGCGGTGAATGCGACGATCGAGCCGAAGACCACCAGGTACGCCAGCGCCAGCCAGGAACCGGTGCTGATGGAGGCGAGGTGCACACGGTGCTGCTCGCCCCGGCCGAGCCCGATCAGCAGGTCGCCGATGCCGCCCGCGAGCATCTCGTAGGCGCTGGCGACGAACGGGTTCACCGGCATCGGGAGCCGTGAGGACGCGAAGGAGCCGGTGGACCAGAGGACCGACGCGGCGATCACGGCGACCACGCCGCTGAGCTTCACGCTTCCCGCGATGCCCGGGACGGTCAGCACGATCAGGCCGGCGAAGCCCAGCAGCACACCGACGACGGTGGCGCCGCGCGGCCGGTCGCCGAAACCGGCGCGGAGCACCACCACCCACAGCGGCACGGCGGCGACCAGCAGTGCGGCCAGCCCGGACGGGATCACCGTCTCGGCGAGGACGACCAGCCCGTTGCCGCCGACCAGGAGCAGCAGCCCGACCAGGACGACCGACGCCAGCTGCCGTCGGATGATGCTCAGCGGGGAGGGTTCGCGGGGCCCGGGGTGCCGGGTGCCCCCGGCGCGCATGGACCGCCAGCCGATCGCCCCGGCGAGCAGCAGGCCGGCGGCGAGGAAGCGTGCGGCGGCGGACAGGAACGGCGGCATGGTCCGGTCGGCGATGCGGATCGCCAGGTAGGTGGATCCCCAGACGACATACACCAGGCCGAGGGCGGTCCAGGCCAACCCGCCGAGTCGTCCGGCAGACTCCCGGGCGCCGGGGAGGTCGGTGCCGAGCGAGCCGGCGGAGGGGATGCCCGGGCCGGGGGAGTCCGGGCCTCCGACACCGACGGAGGGCCGCGCAGGGGGTCCCGACATCAATGTCTCCTTGTTTTGCTGCTGTACGTCACAAGGAGGAGCCAACCGCACTCGCTCGCCGGATGCCAGTAGAATTCGGACCTGGCATCCGAGATCCCTCGCGGGGAGGGCGTCGAGCACCTCGCCGTCCCCGGCGCGTTCGCCGCTGGGGCTCAGTCCAGTTCGTTGACCAGCAGTTCGAATGCGAGGTCGTCGCGCTGCGGCAGGCCGACGCGCTCGTTGCCGTACGAAAAATGGAAGGCCCCGCCCGTGAGCAGAGCCTGACGGACCGGCGCGGAGCCGTCCGCGCCCTGGCGCTCCGGCGAAGGGACGCTGCCTGAGAGACGCTGCGTGGGACCACTCGGATGAGCGACGCCCGGTCGCAGTCGGCTGCCGCCGGCGCGAGCGTCCGCGGCAGCCGCGTGTTCGGTCCTGGGACCCCCTCCGTCCCGCTTACCGGGGGCTGGTGGGTGTGACCAGGAGGCCGCCGACGAAGGTGTGCGTGGGGGTCAGGTCGCGCAGGGCGTTGCCGGAGCACTGGGCGGGGTCGCGGTCCCAGACCGTGAGGTCGGCCAGGCGGCCGGGGGTGAGGCTGCCGCGCAGGTGGTCCTCGCCGGTCAGCCGAGCGGCGTGCGCGGTGTGCAGGGTGACGGCCTCGTCGTAGGTGATGGCGTGCTCGGGACCCTTGACGCCGATGACGGTCTGTCGGGTGGTCATGCCCCAGACCGAGCGCATGGCCCCGAACTGGCCGACGGGGAAGTCGGATCCGGCGCTGACCTGGGCGCCCTGGTCGAGCCAGGCGCGGGCGGGGAAGAGTCGCGCGACGCGCTCCGGGCCCCAGAAGCCCTCCTCCACCTCGGCGGTGTCGTGCAGCAGGGGCTGCTGGATGGTGACGGGAATGCCCAACGCGACGGCGCGGGCCCGCTGTTCGGGTCCGGCCAGGCCCCCGTGCTCCATCACCAGCGTGCCGGCGGGCAGGCCGGGGTTGCGGTCCAGGACCCGCTCGTAGACGTCCAGCAGGACGCGGACCGCGCGGTCGCCGTAAGCGTGGGTGCCGACCCGCCAGCCGCGCCGGACCACCGCCTCGACCGCCTCGACCATCGCGTCCGGCTCCCAGATCAGCATCCCGGAGAACGAGTGGTCGCAGGCGTACGGCTCCTCGGTGGCGCCGGCCTCCAGCCCCCCGTCGAGACCGAACTTCACACCCCACACCGACAGCCACGGGTCGCCGTTGTCACGCCACTGCTCCATGACGTCGAGCAGGTCCTCCACCTGGGCCGCGCTGGTCAGTCCGAGCGCCGAGATCAGCGCCCGCACGCGGGTGCTGAGCGCCCCCGCCTCACGGGCGGCCAGGAGCACCGCGTAGTCCTCCGGGGTGACCGCGCAGTCGCGCACGGTCCCGATGCCCGTGGCGGCGTAGTCGCGGCTGGCCAGGCGCAGTCCGTCGATGCGCCCGGACCGGTCCGGGGCCGGGACCAGGTGTTCCACCAGGTGCAGGGCGTTGTCGATCAGCCGGCCGTCCAGCTTGCCGTCGCTGCCGCGGCCGATGGTGCCGCCGGGCGGTACGGGGGTGTCCTCGGTGATTCCCGCCAGGCGCAGCGCACAGCTGTTGACGACGTCGTTGTGGCCGCCGCGCTTGACCAGGACCGGGTGCCGGTCGGTGGCCGTGTCGAGCTCGGCCGCGGTGGGCATGCGGCGCTCGGCCAGGTTGAGTTCCTGCCAGTTGGTGGTGGTGCGGATCCACTCGCCCTCGGGGGTGACGGTGGCCCGCTGCCGGATCAGGTCCAGGAACTCGGGGATGTTCCGGGCCCGGTGGACGGGAACGTCATGGGCACCCAGCGCCGCGAAGACCAGGTGGGTGTGGGTGTCATCGAACGCGGGCAGCACGGTGGCACCGGGCAGGTCGTGCACCTGGGTGTGCGCGCTCACCAGGTAGTCCAGGCCGTGGGGATCGGCGGACACGGCCGCGATACGGCCGCCGCGCACGGCCACGGCCCGCTGCGGGGCCTGGCCGGGCACCTGGGTGTGCACCGCGCCCGCGCGGATCAGTAGGTCGGCTCCATGATCAGTCATCGTCTTCTCCCTCATCTCCAAGGTGCCGAATCCCCGAACATGTCGCTCGGTGACAAGACTGTTGTAGGAGCCGTTCGGGCATTCCGCGCCATCCCGAAGCCCTCTGCGCAGGAAACACGCCTGTACCTCCGCTTATCATGCAGATCATGCGACAGGTACTCGATGAAACCGATCGGCGGATCGCAGCCGCCCTGGTCGCCTCCCCGCGAGCCTCCTGGCGCGACGTGGCGCGCTGTCTGGGCCTGTCCGAACGCACCGTCGTCCGCCGCGTCGCCCTGCTCTACGCCGACGGCACCCTGCGCGCGACCGCGGTGCGCAACCCGGCGCGTTTCCCCTACCTGGCCCCCGTCGTCCTGCGGATCCGCTGCCGCCCCAACAAGATCCGACAGGTCGCCCAGGCGCTGGCCCGCCGCACCGACACCGTCTGGGTGGACATCCTCGGCGGCGGCGACGAGATCTCCGCGGTCTTCTTCCTGGAGGGACCGGAGGCCCGCAATAACCTGCTGCTGCGCGATCTGCCCGCCACCGACGCCGTCGACTCCTGGACCACCCACACCCTGCTGCGGGTCTTCCCCACGGCGTTCCGCTGGACCGCCGGTCTCCTCTCACCCGCGGAACTGGCCCAACTCACCCCAGAGCCGACACCACTGACACCACTGACGCCGCCGACAGCGTCGTACACGCAGCTGGACCTCGACACCGCACTGATCCCCGCCCTGACCGAGGACGGTCGGGCCACCTACACGGACCTGGCCCGCCTCGCCGGCACCACCGCGCTCACCGCCCGCCGACGCCTCCAGTCCCTCCTGGAGGGTCAGGTGCTGCGCCTGGCCACCGAACTCGACCTCGCACTGCTCGGCGCGCAGACCGAGGCGCTGCTGTGGATCGCTGTACAGCCAGGCGCACTGCAGCAGACCGCACAGACCCTGAGCACCCACCCGCACGTGCGGTTCTGCGCCGCCACCACCGGCCCCGCCAACCTGATCGTCGCCGTCGCCGCCGCGAACCTCGACGCCCTCTACACCTTCCTCACCGACACCGTCGGCCCCCTCGACGGAGTCACCGCCATCGACACGACCCCGCTCCTGGCCACCGTCAAACGCACCGGCCTGATCCGCCACTGACAACAGTGGCAGCCCTGATGGTGTATCGCGTCGCGGTGGTGCCGCAGCTGGGCGACGTCACCCTGCGTGGCGTCCAGAAAGGGTGGTGCGTCTCCATCATCTTCGCCACGGACTCGTCCGTGCCGCGCATGATCTGGGCCGCCCACGGCGGCGGGCAGCAGCCAGTATGCGACCGCGGGCAGCCGGTCCCACACCGGCAGGGGCCGCCCGTTGTCCAGCCAGCGCGGAGTGGATCTTGACTCTTCCTGACTGTCGCTCTGCTCCGCCGGGAAGGCTTCCGGCGCTGCCGGGCCAACTACTCGAAGGGCACAGCAAATCGCCGAGATCCCGCTCGGGTCGTCGCACTGCACGGCGGCGTGGGCAGCGCCGTTGGTGAGCGGTGTCCTCGTGGTCGCCGGTGCTGTTCCGGGAGTGCACCGCCGCACGCGCTCACAGGTGGCGCTGCGCGACCGGAAGCGTAGGCTTTCCGGAGGTCATGGCGTGGGCAGTCCGGCCGTTCGACGGCCGCTGTTCCCGTGGCTGCGTTCCCTCCTGACAGTCGTACTGAACCTGGATCCACAGAGCCGTATTCGGTGAGTGCGGCTCTGTGATTTTCGGAGCGGATTCGGCGGTCCTCTTGCTGGTGGGCATGGGTGATTGCCGGGTGGCCGTCCCGGTGGCGGGGTCTCCGTGGTCCTTGGTCGTGGGTGGTCGGGTGGGCTCGTCGGTCAGGTTCGCAGTCGGTGGCCGACGGCTGTCCACAGATCGGCGAACGCCTCCCGCCAGCGCCAGTGCTCGGGAATGTGCCAGGTCAGGGTCCGGCCTCCGGTGGCCAACCGCGCCGGGACGTTGATGAGTTGGCGGCGGATCGTGCCGGTGCGGGCTCTGGCGTGGAAGCCGGAGGCCAGGGTGCCCAGGGCTCGAGTCAGGTTGTGGGCGACGGCGGCCAGGGTCAGCCACGCGGCGTTCGCGGTGAACTTCCCCGAGGGCAGATGCCCCAGCGCCGAGTCCTCAAGATCGGCAAAAACCTGTTCCACAATGGCGTGCCGACGATGGTCCGCCTCGGCCTCGACCAGCGGCAACGGCGAGTCGGTGAACACCGCGTGGAACCGCCAGACGGTGAACAACTCGCCCTGCCCGTCCGGGATTCCGGCCTCGTTCAGGCGCTTGACCCGCCGCACCAGAAGTCGGGCGGTGGCCCGGTAGCGCTTGGCCTTGCCGGTGAACGCGGTGTACTGGATCTCGGCGACCTCCGCGTCCGAGACCCAGCGTTCCTCGTCCCGGTCCCAGATCGCCTTCGGGTACTTGATCGCCGTCCACGCGGTCTCGGGGATCGTCGCGATCAGTTCGCGGACCTTTTTGCGCTGCGCGACGGCGAGCGAGAACCGGACCTTGTTGCGGCGGCAGACGTCTACGACCTTGTGGGAGAAGAACGCGGAGTCGGCACGGACCACGATCATGCCGATCGCGCCCGTCGCCCGCACCGTCCTGATGGCTTCGGCGATCAGGGAGGCGGCGCCCTTGGCGGAGCCGGCCGAGCCTTTGCGCAGGCGGGTGGCCACGATGACCGGCGCGGCTAGCGGGGTGGAGGCGGTGACGATCTGGAAGTGCAGGCCGCGGACCTTGGTGTAGCCGTATTCCGCGCCCTGCTTGCCGGCCCCGTAGACCTGCTTGACCTTCGAGTCGATGTCCAGGTACACCACTTGGTCGCCGCCCGCGAGCAGGTTGCAGTGCCGGGCCAGGTTGCAGGTGAACGCCCGTGCTGCGGACTCCAGTTGGCGCACATGGCCCCAGGTGAACGCGCGCAGGAAAGTGCCAAGTGTGGACGGCGCGCGGATCCCGGCGAAGGCCCGGGCCATGGCACCGTGTCGCAGGACGTCGGTGTCGTCGATGCTGTCCGCCCCGGCGAGCATTCCCGCCACGAGCGACATCACCTTCGCGCCGACGGCTGCCCCGGCGCCGTTCGCGGCATCCTTGAGCTGCACCTTCTCCCGGGCCAGCGCGGGCAGGCCGCACCGCTCGGCCAACCGCACCGCCGCAGCCAGGCCACCGAACGCCAGGAGATTCGGGTCATCGAACGCCGCGAAGGTCGCTGCGGCGGTGTGGGAAGATTTCATTTAGGACGTGCCTTGTCTTACCGCGAGCTGGAAGCGTAGAGAACTCCCATACTGGCAGGTCACAGGGCACGTCTTCTTCGTTGGGTCAGCCTCTCACGGTCACCGGTCGGTGGATCGAGGCTGAAGGGTTCAAAGATGAGCACGATCACCACCGACGACGGCACGGTCATTTTCTACAAGGACTGGGGTCCGCGCGAGGGCCGGCCGGTGGTCTTCCACCACGGCTGGCCGCTGAGCGCCGACGACTGGGACAACCAGATGCTGTTCTTCCTGTCGCACGGCTACCGGGTGATCGCTCACGACCGGCGCGGGCACGGCCGTTCCAGCCAGACCGCGACCGGACACGACATGGACACCTACGTCGCCGACGTCATCGCGTTGACCGATGCCCTCGATCTCCAGGGTGCCTGCCATATCGGACACTCGACCGGCGGCGGCGAGGTCGCACGGTACGTCGCACGCGCCACGCCGGGACGCGTGGCCAAGGCCGTCCTGGTCAGTGCCGTGCCACCGGTCATGGTCAAGTCCGAGCGGAACCCGGAAGGCACGCCCGTCGAGGTCTTCGACGGGTTCCGCACGGCGCTCGCCGCCAATCGCGCGCAGTTCTACCTCGACGTTCCCTCAGGGCCGTTCTACGGCTTCAACCGGCCCGGCGCGGAGATCTCCCAGGGCCTGATCGACAACTGGTGGCGGCAGGGCATGATGGGCGGCGCCAACGCGCACTATGAGTGCATCAAGGCATTCTCGGAGACGGACTTCACCGAGGACCTCAAGCAGATCGAGGTTCCTGTTCTGGTGTGCCACGGGACGGGCGATCAGGTCGTTCCCTACGAGGACTCGGCACCGCTCACGGTGAAGCTCCTGAAGAACGGAACCCTCAAGAGCTACCAGGACTACCCGCACGGGATGCTGCAGGTCCACCCGGACGTCCTCAACCCCGACATCCTCGCCTTCCTGCAGTCCTGACAGGGGCCCCCAGAAAACCGGGCCGGAGCGCGATCCCATCGGCCGTCCGCTCGGGTTCGCTGCCGTGGTCGCAAGCCCGGGTGAAGTCATCGGGGTCGGCCTGCCGGCGGGCCGTCCCCACATCCGCGCTGACCTGCCTGGCCCCGTCCGACCGGACTGAACGCCAAGGGGGCGGCCTGAGCAACGGCTGAAACCGGCACTGGACCGAGCGCCTCCAGCGCTCGGATGCCGCACCCGGAGCGCCCCGGAGCGCTCCGGCCGTAAGACTCGATCTGTGTGGCCGGGCAGGTCCGGCGGTCCTGGCCGGTAGTGGAGGGCGCGGCCGTCAGCCGCACCTCCCACCTGCCGACAAGAAGGAGGCGCCGCGAGCATGCAGGAGCCACTGAACACCAGGAAGTCCGTGCCGTGGCTCTCGCCCGATGAGCGGGCCGCGCGGGGCAGGGCGGCACGTAAGCGGGCTCCTCGGTCGAGCCATGAGGAGTTCGACCCCTCCCACGACCGGCCGGACCCGATCGACGTCATCGAGCGGCAGTCGGCCACGCGGGTGCAGGAGCTGGTGCCGATCCGGTACGCACGGATGACGGAGTCGCCATTCCGCTTCTACCGGGGCGCCGCCGCCATCATGGCGGGCGACCTGGCCGCCACTCCCAGCTCCGGCCTGTACGCCCAACTCTGCGGCGACGCCCACATGCTGAACTTCCGGCTGTTTGCCTCGCCGGAACGCAACCTGCTCTTCGACATCAACGACTTCGACGAGACACTGCCCGGCCCCTGGGAATGGGACGTGAAGCGCCTGGCCACCAGCCTGGTCATCGCCTGCCGCGCCAACGGCTACGCGGACCGTGAGCGCGCCGACATCGTCCTGGCCACCGTCCGCTCCTACCGCGAAGCGATGCGTGCCTTCGCCGGGATGCCCAACCTGGAGGTCTGGTACGCCCGCGCCGACGCCGACGTGCTGCAGGCCGTGGCCGCCGGCGAACTGCGGAAGCGCGGACGCAAGCGCCTGACCCGGAGTCTGGCGCAGGCCCGCACCCGGGACAACCTGCAGGCATTCGACAAGCTCACCGAACTGGTCGACGGCGAACGGCGGATCACCTCCGACCCGCCCCTGGTCACGCCCCTGGCCGAACTGCTCGGGGACGAAGACGACCGAGCCGGTCTCCAGGACGCCATCAGCGACCTGATCCAGCGCTACGGACGCACCCTGCCGTCCGACCGGCAGCACCTGCTCAGGGAGTTCGCCGTGGTCGACATGGCCCGCAAGGTGGTGGGCGTCGGCAGCGTCGGGACCCGCTGCTGGATCATCCTGCTGCTCGGCCGCGACGGCGAGGACCCGCTGTTCCTGCAGGCCAAGGAGGCCGACGAGTCGGTCCTGGCCCCGTTCGCAGGGGCGAGCGCGTACGCCACCCAGGGCGAGCGCGTCGTCGCGGGCCAGCGCCTGATGCAGGCCGCCAGCGACATCTTCCTCGGCTGGGAACGGCTGGAAGGCATCGACGGTCGCCAACGCGATTTCTACGTACGCCAGTTGCGCGACTGGAAGGGCATCGCCGCACCCGAGCTGATGGTCCCCCAGGGGATGGAACTGTTCGGCCGTCTCTGCGGAGCGACGCTGGCCCGCGCCCACGCGCGGTCCGGCGACCGGATCGCCATTGCCGCCTACCTCGGCCTCAGCGACGTCTTCGACCAGGCCCTGGCACGGTTCGCGGAGAGCTACGCGGACCAGAACGAACGGGACCACCAGGCCCTCCTGGACGCCGTCGCCTCCGGCCGGGTCACCGCCGACCAGCCGTGACGGCCCGACCCGGGCCCGATCGTCAGGGGCGCCGGATCCGGTCCGCGTAGGCGAGGAAGTTGCCCCCATGATCTTGCCGATCCGCTCCGAGCCGTATCCGCGCTGCTCCAGCAGCCGCCGGTCGATCGATGCGTAGGTCGGATCAGATGTGGGTGGTGGCCGGTGGGTCGGCGATGGCGGTGAGCTGGAGCTTGGTCTCGTCCGCGCTGCCGGGCACAGCGGTCATGATGACGATCTTGAGCTCGGAGTCGCCGTCGGCCAAGACGTCGCAGTCCACCGTGACCGGGCCCACCGACGGGTGGTCGATCGTCTTGTGGTCCTCGCGGTGTGCGGCCACCACTCCGGTCGCCCATAGCTCGGCGAACCTCCTATTGCCCGCGTTCAGGTCGCGGATCAGCACGGCCAAGCGATTGTCCTGGGGGAAGCGGCCGGTGGCGCGGCGCAGGTCGGAAACGACGGCGGCGTCGGTGGCGTCGCGGTCCGCCTCGGTCACCGGCCACAACGCGAGGCGGGCGGGGCCGGCGTTCACCGGGAACCTGTCGCGGGCGAAGTTGCGCAGGCGCGGCGGCGAGGCGGAGGGGTCGCCCAGCAGGGCGGCCCACCCATGGTTCCACCACACCAGTTGCCAGTCCGCCGCGAACACGGCAACCGCCACGTCCCCGAGGCGGGCGAGCACCCGCTGCACGCCGGGCGGAAGATGGTCAGAGATCGCGCCGCCCACCGGCGGTACGAGCTGGGCCAGCCGGTACAGGTGGTCCCGCTCGGCGGTGGACAGCTGCAGGGCGCGCGCCAGAGACGCCACCACCGAGGCAGAGGGTGTCGTGGCCCGCCCCTGCTCCAGGCGCACGACGTAGTCGACCGACACCCCGGCCAGGTCAGCCAGTTCTTCGCGCCGCAGCCCGGCCGCCCGGCGCCCGCGGGCCGCCGGCAGCCCGGCGGCCGACGGGGGCAGCCGGTCCCGCCACGTGCGGATCATCGCGCCCAGTCCGGTTCCGGGTGTCGTCGACATGATCTCCATCCTCCGGCATCCCCGATCGTGTGCGCGGGCGCGAGGGTGGTACTGGTCTTCCTACCGTCGAAGCGTCCCTGGCCCGCCTCTGTCGTCGGGGCCAGTATCGAACGCATGACGATCACCTTCATCACCGGAGCCAACAAGGGGCTCGGCCGCGAGACCGCCCGCCGCCTGATCGAGTGCGGCCATACTGTGCTCGTCGGAGCCCGCAACCGCGAGCAGGGCGAGGAGACCGCCGCCGCGCTCGGCGCACGCTACGTCCCGATCGACGTGACCGACGACGCGTCCGTGGCCGCCGCGGCCGCGAACGTCGCCGCACACGAGGGCAGGATCGACGTCCTGATCAACAACGCCGGTGTGCACGGCCCCGTCGGCGATCCCAGCGACCTCAACGCCGCTGACGCCCGCGCCGTCCTCGACGTCAACGTCATCGGCGTCGTCCGCACCACCACTGCGTTCCTGCCGCTGCTGCGCCGCTCGGACGACCCTGTGATCGTCAACGTCAGCAGCGGCATGGGCTCCCTCGCCCTCACCCACGACCCCGGCCGGCCCGAGTCGCGCGTGATCGCGCCGCTGTACACCTCCTCGAAGGCGGCGCTGACGATGTTGACCACGCAGTACGCCAAGGGGCTCAAGGGTGTCCGCGTCAACGCCGCTGACCCCGGCTACACCGCGACCGACCTCAACGGTCACAGCGGCCCCCAAACCGTCACCGAGGGTACGGACGCGATCGTCGCCCTTGCCACCGAGGAGCCCGGCGCCGGCACCGGACGCTTCGTCTCCCGACATGGCGAGATCGCCTGGTCCTGAAACCGGCTACAGGGCGCAGATCGCATCGTGATCAATCTGCGGGAGTCGCCCTTGCGGCGGGGCCCGGACCGGCAGATGTTCTTGCGTGACACGCTTGCAACTGACGGACGAGGAGTGGGAGTTCATCGGGCCGTACCTGCCGATCGGCGCGTACGGCCCCTACCCTGAACCTCTACGGCAGCAGTTCGAAGGCGTGATCCGGCGGTTCAAGACCGGCGGGCAGTGGCGGGAGATGCCCCAGGAGTTCGGCGCCTGGTCGACCGTCCACAACCGCTTCCGGCAGTGGCGTGACGCCGGTGTCTTCGAGGGGCGCTTTGTTGCACAGGATCGGGCCGCGTTGACGAGGTCAGCGGCGACGATCTGTGCCGGTGGGGCCTGGGCCGGTGACGTCGCGTCACCGGCCCAGGTGTTACCGCGTCAGGTGGATGCCGTCACGCGTGTTCGTAGACGGAGATGTGGCTCTTCCAGTTGAAGACGGTGTCGGGGATGTAGGTGCCGCCCGGCGGGGTGATCAGGAACTGGTCGTCCTTGTTGTTCGGATTTGCCGTGTAGGTGAGCCCGTCGCAGGAGACCGCCCAGCGCTGCTGGTGGGTGGCGTCCTCGTCCAGGCACTTGCCGTTGGAGGACATCAGTTCGTCGCCGTCGGCGAACCACCACTGGCGGGAGTCGTTGTAGTTGCAGGCGGTGAGGGCGACGTTGTAGGTGGTGTTGGTCAGGCAGCTGCCGCCCTGGCCGATCAGGTAGCCGACCGCGCCGTCGCTGTTGGTGTGCCGGGTCTCGGCGACGTCCCAGTTGTAGTACGGCGTGTTGTAGCTGCCGGAGTACAGGTCGTCGTGCACGTCGTAGCCGGAGGCGTGGGCGGGGATGCGGAACTGCACGCCGTCTGCGATCGGCTGGCCCTGCTTCTCGGCGATGACGGGCACGATGGACCCGCCGCCGGTGTACGCGGCGGGGAAGGCCCAGGTGGTGGCGTGCGTCAGGATGTAGTCGGCGGCGTTCTGGATGCTGCCGACCACGGACGATCCGGCGCTGCCGATGCGGTATGGCCGAGAACATCCTGCCCGTCGGCAACACCAAGAAGCTCATACCGACCGTCAGCAGCACGCTCGACGCCGTATCCGCCGCCCTGACCACCGAGGAACTGATGGTGCTCAACGGAAAGGTCGCCAAGCTCGACGACATGAGCGACGTCGCCAAGCAGTGGCTGAAGTCCGAGGGACTGGCCTGATCCCCGCCGGCGACGCCTTGAGCCTGCCCCGGACCGCACTCGCGCTCCGGGGCAGGCTGCCCATGAACCTCGCCGGTGAGATGGTCGCCCGGACAAGCCCTTACGGAAGGCGGACCTGGTAGGTGGGCCGACGCCGGAAAACGTTCATAGGCGTCAGCTGCGGCCGAAGGCTGCCGCGGTGGCCACGCACGAGAGCGACGTGCTCGACGAGGTCACCGAACGCAGGCTGCCGACCAGGAACCTGCGGGCCGTCAACGCCCTGACGGACTCGACGGTCCTCGAGCCGGTGATCGCCGGTGTGACGCGCCTGTCCATGTGGGTGCGTGGGGCTGCCGCATGGACAGGCGTGACCGTGGGCCTCAGGCCGTTTCGAGGAAGGGGTAGTCGGTGTAGCCCTCGGCGCCCGGCCCGTAGAACAGTTCCGGCCGCGGCTCGTTCTCAGGGTGGCCGCCCTGCCAGCGCTCGACCAGGTCGGGGTTGGCGATGAGGGCCCGGCCCACGACCACGGCGTCGGCGTGGTCGGCCTCGATGTGCTGGAGCGCCTGCTCGCGGGTGGTCTGTCCGCCGAAGGGGCCGCTGTTGACGATCAACTTGCCGTCGAAGCGCCGCCGCAGCTCCAGTACAAGGTCGCCGCCCGGCTCGGCGTGCAGTACGGAGAGGTAGGCCAGGCCCAGCGGGCGCAGTTGGTCGAGCAGGGTGCCGTAGGTGGCCAGGACGTCGTCCCGGTCGGTCTCGAAGACGTCCCCGAGGGCGACCTCGGGCGAGATCCGCAGCCCGACCCGCTCGGCACCGACGGCCTGGGCGACTGCCGTGACGACCTCGACGACGAAGCGGGCGCGGTTCTGCGGCGAGCCGCCGTACTCGTCGGTGCGCTGGTTGGCCGCCGGGGAGAGGAACTCCTGGAGCAGGTAGCCGTTGGCGCCGTGGATTTCCACGCCGTCCGCTCCCGCCTTGATGGCCCGGCGGGCCGCGGTGACGAAGTCCTCCAGGGCTGCCCGGATCTCTGCGGTGGTCATCGCTTCCGGTACGGGGTAGGGCTGCTCGCCCTTCTCGGTGAACGTCTTGTTGTCGATGGCGATCGCGCTGGGGGCGAGGATCCGGCGGCCGCCGTTGATGTCGGGGTGGGTGCCGCGGCCGGCGTGCATGATCTGCAGGACGATGCGGCCGCCCTCGGCGTGCACCGCCTCGAACACCCGCTGCCAGCCGGCCGCCTGCTCGTCGGTGGCGATGCCCGGCTCACCGACATACCCCTGCGACGCGTGGTCGGGGTAGGTGCCCTCGGTGATGATCATTCCGACGCTCGCCCGCTGCTGGTAGTACTCGACCAGCAGGTCCCCGGGAATGCCGGAGGAACCGGCCCGGACCCGCGTCAGCGGTGCCATGACGATGCGGTTGGCGAGCTCGATCTTCCCGAGGGAGACGGGGGAGAAAAGCGATGGGACGGGCGAAGCCTCTGAAATGTTGACAGTCATGGGTTTCTTTCTTTCTGCAATACGGAGGAAAACGGGATGAAGGTCTGCGACGCAGGGGGGGCGACGCTGTCCCGGCAGAGGCGCGGATGCGGTCCTCGGACAGGCGCGGGCCCGCTGACGGTGACGCGGTTCCAGGACCGCGATCGGGGTTGTGGGTGGTGCTGGCGGCGAACGCGGTGAGAGCCGCATGCCGTCGGCGTCGACGCCGGTCAAGCGCAACTGCCCGCCAACGTGAGGGCGTTCGCTCCCTGCGCACCATCAGCAGTCAGCCAGGTGACGAAGTCATGGGTGCCGCCGCCGGAGTCGGTACGGATCGGTGTCTGCAGGCCGCGCCGCGACCGGCTCCCTCGTCGCGCCCCCGCGAAGAGGACCGATACACGGCTTCACCTGGAACGCGCTTGCGGCGGTGGCGGGAACAGCGATCTCCGCGATCCTCATTCTCGCCGGCCTGAGGCACTTCCGCCGGCCGGTCGCCCATCGGGCAGCCTGCTTCACCAAAGCGCGGTCCTAGCTGAGCGGGACGTCTGCGACACCCTTGAGGTGGCTGAACGTCTCGAGGGAGTACCGGCCGTGGTAGCGGCCCATGCCGCTTTCGCCGACGCCACCGAAAGGCAGGCCCGGCATGAGCAGTTGCATCACGGGCTGGCCCCAGGCGACGCCGCCGGAGGAGGTCTCGTTCACGAGGCGCGACTTGATGTCCTCGGAGGTGGTGAAGGCGTAGAGGGCGAGGGGCTTGTCGCGCTCGTTGATGAAGGCGATCGCGGCATCGAGGTCTTCGACCTCGACGACGGCGAGGATCGGACCGAAGATCTCCTGCTGCATGACCGGTGAGGCGGGGTCGACATCGGTGAGCACGGTCGGTGCGATGAACAGGTCGTCGCGGTCGTGCTGGCCGCCCACCGCTGCCCGGCCGGAGTCCAGCAGAGCGGTGAGGCGGTCGAAATGCCGCTCGTTGATGATCCGGCCGAAGCCGGCTGCGGTCTGCGGAGTGGTACCGAACTGGGCTTGGACCGCCGCGCGCAGGGCGGGAACCAGCGCGGCGGCGGTGGCAGGATCGGCCAGAACGTAGTCCGGGGCTATGCACTGCTGCCCCGCGTTGCCGAACTTGGCACCGACCAGCCGCTTGGCGGACTCGTCCACGTCGGCGTCGGGCGCCACGAAGACCGGCGACTTGCCCCCGAGTTCCAGGGTGACCGGGGTGAGGTTCTGGGCTGCTGCGGCCATGACGATCCGGCCCACCGTGCCGTTGCCGGTGTAGAAGATGTGGTCGAAACGCTGGGCCAGGAGTTCCGTCGTCTCCTCGGCGCCTCCCTCGACCACGGCGACCACGTCGGCGTCGAAGTACTGTCGCAGCAGGCGTGAAGCCACCGCCGAGGTGTGGACCGCCATCTCACTCGGCTTGGCCACCACGGTGTTCCCGGCGGCCAGCGCGCCGATGATCGGGTCGATGAGAAGGTGCAGCGGGAAGTTCCACGGGGCGATCACCAGGACGACGCCGAGCGGGTCGTACGTGGTGTAGGCGGTGGTGTGGGGACCACCGAAGTGGGCGGGAACCTCCACCGGGCGGGGCTTGAGCCAGTCCTCGAGATTCGCCAGCGTCTCGTCGATGTCACCGACGGTGAAGTCGATCTCCTGCGTCTTGGCCTCGGCGGCGTTCTTCCGCAGATCCGCCCAGAGCGCATCGAGCAGCTCCTGCTCGTTCTCGACCAGCAGCGCCCGCAGCCGCTGCAGCTGGCTGACACGCCAGTCCAGTGGGCGGGTGACGCCGGTGTTGAACGTCGCACGCAGGCGGCCGACCACCTCCGCCGCCGTTTCCGTCCGGTACGTCCTCGGCTCGATCCCCTGTGTTGCGGTCATGGGATGTACTCCGTTCTTGATGCAAACCACGCCCCGGCCGCCTTCCAGCCGGGCACGGTCTCCAGCGTGCTGGACGATCCGGTCTCCGCCCAGGTCACGGCTTTGCGTACGTGCGCTGTGCCTACCACTGGCCGGGTCAGGATGCTGTGCGTCCGACCGTGGATACTTGAGGCATGGACGAATACCCTGAACCGGTGCACGAGCCCGCCGCCGGCGCTCTGGACCCGCGTGCCGAGCTCAGTGAGTTCCTGCGCACCCGGCGGGCCCGGCTGAAGCCGGAGGACGTGGGGCTGCGGGACTTCGGACGGTACCGGCGGGTGCCGGGGCTGCGTCGCGAGGAGCTGGCCCAGCTGGCGGACGTCTCGGTGGCGTACTACACGCGCCTGGAACAGGGTAACGGGCAGAACGTGTCGGCGGAGGTCCTCGACGCCATCGCCCGCGCGCTCAGGCTGAGCGACGCCGAGCACGCCCACCTCACGCACCTGGCGAAGCCGAAGCAGCACAAGAAGAAGCCGGCCGGCCGCGCCCAGCAGGTGCGGGGCCCCCTGCGGACGCTGCTGGACACCATGGACAGCGTCCCGGCGGTCCTCGTGGGGCGGCGCTCGGACATACTCGTCTGGAACCGGATGGCCGCGGCGGTCTTCGGCGACTGGGCCGAGCTGCCCACGCAGGAGCAGAACTGGGCGCGGCTGGTCTTCCTGCGGCCCGAGTACCGCGACCTGTTCGTGGACTGGGAGCACAAAGCCAGCGACGTCGTCGCTCAGCTGCGCATGGACGCCGGCTCCCATCCGGACGACCCCCGGCTGTCCGCGCTGGTGGGCGAACTCTCCGTGAAGAGCGAGGAATTCAGGCGACTGTGGGCTACCCACGACGTCAAGGAGAAATGCCACGGCGTCCAGCGCCTGCACCACCCGCTCGTCGGCGAACTCGACCTCCGCCTCGAGTCGTTCCACCAGGCCGACGACCACGAACAGACGCTGGCGACGTACCACGCCGAACCGGGCTCTCCGTCCGCGGAGGCTCTGCGACTGCTGGCCAGCTGGGGCACCGACGCGACAAGGGCGGGAGCCGGGATGCTGCCGACACACACGGCTTGATGAACTTCCCTTGATCATCGGTAGTTGGCTGCGCGCCACGCCCAGCGTCCTTAGCCTCAGGCTTTCACGAGGACTGGAGGCTGCTGCCAGGCGGTGAGCTTGGCTGCACTCCTGACCTTGCAGGATGTGCTCCGGCTTCGCGACGTAGGTAGTTTTGCGCCCTTCACCTGCTGGGTGCGGTCCGCGTCGCTGGCGGATCTCGTGCGGAGGCTAGAGGCCCAGGTCGGCGGCCAGGACAGAGAAGCCCGGTGCCACTATGCGCCAACTGCACCGTTCCCGTAGCCCGGAACGGCCACTCTCAGGGTGCCGTCGCGGACCTGGCCGTCGGGCTCGACGGCAGGCGTCCAGGCCGGGGCCGGGACTTCCGGCCCGGGATGTAGAACAGCTTCTGCCCGTGGGCCACCAGCAGGGCGATCCACAGCGCGGCACCGCCGGCGTTCAGGTCCACCGCCCAGGTCACGGGACCACGCTTGGCCAGCTCCAGCACTTCGCCCAGCAGTTGCAGCAGCTCGGCCTCGCTGTTCGGTCCCGCGCCGTAGTAGGCGTCGGCCGCGGGGGAACCGGCTCCGACTGGGGCACCCCGAGCACCGGGTACTGCTGAACCCTGACCCGTGCTCACGGGACTGGGGCGGTGCCTCAGCAGCGTGACGGCCTGGGCCAATGCCGCGAAGCTTAAGTTGATCTTGACGTGGCGAGCGGGGCGGTTCCGAGTGAGGCGAACTTCAGGCTCGGTGGCGCCGCGTGGCGGGTGCCTGCATCCGAAGTGGACAGGACGCTGCGGGCGGTGCCCGCGGCCGCCGGCACCCGAGGCGTCGGTACGGGCCCAGGCATTCAGTGTCTCGGCGAGGACGATGGAGACCTGGACGCCGGGGTCGCGGCGCATCCGTTCGACGGCGGCATCGCGTTCGTCGTCGGCCTGGTCGTCGTTGACGCTCTCGCAGTACGGCGACCTGGTTCTGCAGGCCCTGGTCACCGCGCAGTTCGGCCCGGGGTCACCTCCGTGCCGGCGGTGTTGCCCCTCAACCGAAGGCGGCCAGGGAGACCGGCTGCCACTGGCGCCAGGTGTGCAGACGCTCCTCGTAGAGAACGGCGACGTCGGTGAGGGACTTGCCGAGGAAGATCCGCAGCGGGGGCTGGTCCGCGTCGACGATCCGAAGGATCGCGTCGCGGGTGGCGCGCGGGTCGCCGACCTCGAAATCCTGTGCAGTGGCCGCGTGTACTTCGGTGTAGTCCGGATGCCGCTTACTGTGCCGTGCCCCGCGGGCCAGCCAGTCGGTGGCGTAGGGGCCGGGCTCGATGTTGGTGATGTGGATGCCGAAGGCTGCCACTTCTTGCGCCAGGGACTCTGACAACCCCTCGAGCGCCCATTTGGAGGCGTGGTACGCACCGATGCCGGGGAAGGCACGTACGCCGCCCTCGCTGGTCACCTGCAGGATCCTTCCCGACCGTTGGGCCCGCATGAGAGGCAGGACGGCCTGCGTGACCCATACTGCGCCGAAGAAGTTGGTCTCCATCTGAGCCCGGAGTTCGTCCTCGTCAATCTCCTCGACCATGCCGAAATGCCCGTAGCCGGCATTGTTGACTGCGATGTCCAGCGAACCGAAATGCGAGTGGGCACGCTGCACGGCCGCATGCACCGCGGCACGGTCGGTGACGTCGAGCCGGACCGGCAATACCGCATCCCCGTACCGCTCGACCAAAGGGGTTAGCTGGCCGACGTCCCGAGCCGTCGCCACGACGTGATCGCCGCGTTCGAGCGCGGCGTCCGCCCACTCGCGGCCGAATCCCCTCGAACTGCCCGTGATGAACCACGTCTTCGCCATGATTGGTGCTCCCTATGGGTGGATCGCTTGCTGTTGCCACTCCATCGTGCTGCTGACCGAGACATTCCACCAGCGAGGGTCTTGCATAGCAGACATGCGTCCTCGGAATGTGTCAGGATGACGGCATGGCCGACTTCACCCTCACCGGTCTGCGCGTCATTCAGGCCGTAGTCGACACCGGATCGTTTACCGCCGCCGCCGACGCGCTCGGATACACGCAGTCAGCGGTGTCCCGTCAGGTGGCGGCGATGGAAGCCGCCGCGGGCGCACCGCTGTTCGTCCGGGGCGCCCGTGGGGTTGCTCCCTCCCCGGCGGGCACGATGCTCGCCCGCCGAGCTGCGACGGCCCTCAACGAGATCGATGCCGTCAGCACAGACCTCGCCGGGCTGCAGGACCACCTCACCGGACGAGTCGTCATCGCCGCGTTCCCCTCGGCCGCCGCTGTGCTCGTCCCCAGAGCATTGGCCCGCCTCCGAAAAGACCACCCGGGTCTGATCGTCGAGTTCGGCGAGGCATCCTCGCCCACGCAGCTTCGCCAACTCCGCGCTCACCGCATCGACGTCGCAGTGATCGGTGTGGGGCCGGACCTGCCCGCCTACGATTTCGAGGGACTGCCCCGCGACCTGCTTCTGGACGGCAGCCTCCTGCTCGCCGTGCCCGCGAACCACCGGTTCGCCGGCCGCGGAACCATCCGGGTGACCGAGCTGAGGGACGAAGCCTGGATCGTCGGCAAGGGCCTCCGCGACGATCCCCAGTTCGGCGCCTGGCCAACCCTCGACCACCCGCAGATCGCCTACGCCGCCCGCGAATGGCCCACTCGCCTGGGTCTTGTCGCCGCCGGTCTCGGCATTGCCGTACTGCCCGAACTGGCCGCCGCAGCGGTCCCCACCGGCGTCCGCACCGTCCACGTCGACGACCCCGCCTGGCTCGGCCGAGCCACTGTCGCCGTCACGGTCCGCAACCGCTCTCCCGAGGTGACGGCCACCGTGAAGGCGCTCCGCCACGAGGCCGCACAGCTTCGTGCGGTGCCATAACGCCGCACCCGGCAAGGAAATCCAAGCTGCGACATGACCGCACCGTCAACTAGTGTGCCGAGTCTTAGGAAAGGCCTATAACTAAGGCTTGGGGTTCGGCAGGCGGTTGAGGTAGCCGGCGAGGCGTTCGAAGATCTCGTCGGCGGACTTGGTCCAGGTGAACGGCTTGGGGTCTTCATTCCAGTGGGCGATCCAGTTGCGGATGTCCTTCTCCAGTGCCTGGACGTTCTTGTGGACGCCGCGCCGTATCTGCTTGTCCGTCAGCAGGCCGAACCAGCGCTTGACTTGGTTGAGCCTTGAGGAGCTGGTGGGTGTGAAGTGCATGTGGAAGCGCGGGTGCGCGAGCAGCCACTTCTGGATGGCGGGGGTCTTGTGGGTGGCGTAGTTGTCGCAGACCAGGTGGACGTCGAGCTCGGCGGGGACTTCCTTATCGAGCTTGGCGAGGAACTTCTTGAATTCGGTGGCGCGGTGGCGGCGGTGCAGGGAGCCGATGACCTCGCCGGTGGCGGTGTTGAGCGCCGCGAACAGCGTGGTGACGCCGCCGCGCAGGTAGTCGTGGGTGCGCCGTTCGGGCATGCCGGGCATCATCGGCAGTACCGGGGCTGAGCGGTCCAGCGCCTGGATCTGGGACTTTTCGTCGACGCAGAGCACGATGGCGCGCTCGGGCGGGTCGAGGTACAGGCCGACCACGTCGCGGACCTTGTCGATGAACTGCGGGTCCTTGCTCAGCTTGAAGGTGTCGACCTGGTGCGGCTTGAGGCCGAAGGTGCGCCAGATCCGCGAGACCGTCGACTGGCTCAGCCCGCTCTGCTTCGCCATCTCGCGGGTGGACCAGTGCGTGGCGCCTTTCGGTGTCGTCTCCAGGGGCCGCACGATCACGTCCTCGACGTGCTCGTCGGTCACCGTGCGGGCAGGGCCTGGCCGCTTCTCGTCGGCCGGGCCCTCCAGCCGGTTGGCCGCGAACCGCTTGCGCCACGTGGCCACCGTGGTCGGATGGATGCCGAGGTCCGTGCCCACCGCAGTGTTCGACAACCCGTCAGCACACGCGAGGACGATCCGGCAGCGCATCGCCAGGGCCTGCGCGGACGACGGCCGCCGCGACCAGCGCAGCAGCGTCTCACGCTCGTCATCTGTCAGAACCACTTCGAACCGTCGGCCGACCCATACGCGCCATAGGCCCAGCATACTTCTATGCTGTTTCTAAGACTCGGCACACTAGTAGGGCTTTGTTAGGTACCCCAAGTGCTCTTTGTCGGGTAGGTTGTGATCTTCTGTCAGGGTGACACCTGAGGAGATGGAAGAGGTCCGTCCGCGCCTGGAGGCGTTCGCGGCGGAGATGCTGGGTTCGCTGGCGCGCCGCGATCAGCGGGCGAAGGGCGAGCAGTACCTGCGTGGGCTGATGCTGGACGGCAAGCGCAAGTCGATGCAGCCGATGGCCGAGCGCCTGGGCGTGGACCACCAGCAGCTCCAGCAGTTCGTCTCCTCGTCAACGTGGGACTATGTCAAAGTCCGTGAGCGGATGGCCCGTTGGGCTGCGGCGCACATCTCCCCGCAGGCGTACGCCATCGACGACGTGGGCTTCCGCAAGGACGGCTACGACTCCCCGGGGGTCGCCCGGATGTACTGCGGTGCGCTGGGCAAGCGCGGCAACTGCCAGGTCGGGGTCAGCGTCAACCTGGTCTCCGATCGTGCCTCCTCGGCGTTGAACTGGCGGCTGTTCCTGCCCGAGAGCTGGGACGACACCCTGCAGGGCGGGGACGTGCTGCTGGCCGACGCGATCGCCCGGCGGCGCGACAGGGCGGGGGTGCCCGACACCGAGCGGCACCGGGAGAAGTGGCGACTGGCCCTGGACATGCTCGACCAGGCCCGCGGGGACTGGGAGCTGCCTGACCTGCCGGTGGTCGCCGACGCCGGCTACGGCGACACCACCGAGTTCCGCCAGGGCCTGACCGAGCGCGGCCTGGCCTACGCGGTCGCGGTCAAGGGCACCACCACCGCGTATCCCGGCGACGCGGTTCCCGAGCGAGCGGCCTACAGCGGCCGCAGGCGTCCGCCCGTCCCCGCCTACCGGCAGCCGCACAGCACGCTGCGCGCACTGGCCCTGGCCGCCGGGCGCGGAGGCGTGCGCACCGTCACCTGGTGCCAGGGCAGCAGGGCCACCAAACACAACCCCAACGCCGAGATGCGCTCACAGTTCCTGGCCCTGCGGGTCCGGCCCGCCAACCGCACCATCCAGCGCGCTGCCGACGGCTCCCTGCCCGAGTGCTGGCTGCTGGTGCAGTGGCCGCCCGACTGCGCGGAGCCCACCGACTACTGGCTCTCGACGATGCCCGCCGACACCCCGCTACGCGAGCTGGTCCGAATCGCCAAGATCCGCTGGCGGGTCGAGCACGACTACCGAGAACTGAAGGACGGCCTGGGGCTGGACCACTTCGAGGGCCGCAACTTCCACGGCTGGCACCGCCACGTCACCCTCGCCTCCCTCGCACAGGCCTTCTGCACGATGCTCAGGACCGACCCAAAAGCCCCTGCGCCGGCCTGACCCTGTACGCGGTCCTCCGCGAACTCCAGGCCCTTCTGGCCACCTGGACCGGCGCCTGCACGATATGCGGCCAACCCGCACCGACACCGGAACCACACCACAGAACCTAACAAAGCCCTACTAGTTGGTGCGGGTGGAGAGGACGCTGTTCGAGCGTTGGAGGACATCGTTCCACTCGGCCAGGACGTGGTGGAGAAGGGCGCTGTTCTCCTTGATGATCCGGCGCTGAGCGGCGGCCAGGACGTCGGCGTAGGTGGCGAGGTAGTGGACCTTGTCCTTGCAGGTGACATCGGTCATCGCGACGTGCTTCTCGGCGGTGGAGGGCGGAGGGAGCGCAGCCCCCTTGGGGGTGGGCAGGCCGCGTCCCAGGAGAGTCATGTCGTTGGCGGGTGCCAGGGGGTCCGGGTAGGTCAACCCGGACCGCTTCATGCAGGTGCTCCAAGCCGCGTCGGCGGCTCGAAGTCCCGCGTCCTTGCGCACGGCGGTCAGAGCCTGGGAGAACAGTCCCTGCTGCGTCGCATAGGCATCCGCGGCCTGGGCAACGGCCAGGTGCGAGTAGGCCTGCCCGGCGCAGCCGCCGGGGTGGGCCGCGTCTCCCGCGAAGGCCGCCATGACGCTGGCGGAGACCTGGGCGGTGGCGGCGGTCGCCCGATCGGGGACGCGGTAGCCGAACTGCCGGGCGTCGGCCATGCTCGCCACACCGTAGAAGACCAGGGGCGGCGGCAGGACGGGGAGGTACTTCCCGCCGTACCCGGTCGGCAGGGCGAACCCCTTGGCGCGCATGCATGCTTGCTCCACCCTGGTGGCCGCCTCGAAGACCAACCGCTCCTCGGCCGGGTCGCTGTAGGCGTTGTAGCCGTCGAGCGGCAGGATCATCGAGCCGTTGGACAGGACCTCGGCCCCGGAGTTCCGGTAGACCACGGTCACTCCCGTCGGTGGCTTGATGGTCAGCGCGGCCAGGCCGGGATCGGATCCGCTGGAGGACTGGGCCAGGCGGGTCAGCCCCAGCACGGCGAGGGCCGTCGTGGCGACGACCGCGAGAACCACCCGGCCCTGTGGTCGCGGCAGCCGTGTGCCGGTGGAGGCTCGGGGCGCAGGGGGCTGGGCGTTCATCGTGTCGATCCTTCTCGCGCAGGGATGTCGGTGGGATGTGGACCCGTGCTCGGGCGCGCCGGAGGGCGGCCCGGGCCTTGGGCCGGCACAGACGCACTGCCGGCCCAAGGCGTCAGCGGCGACGAGGTGTCAGCTCCAGCGCTGGTAGTGGTCGCTGTCGCCGTAGTTGGAGTTGGTGAAGACGTTGATGCTGGAGAACTGGCCGTTGGCGCCGGGGCCGTTGCCGCCGTCCAGGTACAGGCCGGTCGCCAGGTCCGACAGGGCCCAGCCGGAGCTGGTGTGGGTCTCGTACCAGTGCTGGTAGTTCCCGCCGTTGCAGGTGTGGGTGTAGGCCGCGCCGTAGCTCCCCCACTTGGCGTTGCTGTCGAGGCAGCCGGTCCCGGTGTTGAAGTTGTCGTAGAGGCTCAGTTCCGTCCACGTGCTCCCGTCGGAGGTCCTGGTGTCCTGCCAGACGGTGCTCGCGTCTCCGGTGCAGGAGGGGTTGGGGACGTAGATGTTGCATGGGTAGCGGTAGCCCGAGCCCGTGTACAGGCTGTTGCCGGCTCCCTGGTCGATGAGTCCGCCGGACTGGAGTCCCCAGCCGGTGGCGACGTTGGTCCAGGTGACCGAACCGGCGAAGGCGTTGCCGGCCACTCCGAGCGTGGCCGCGCCGACGAGCGCCGTGGTCGCGGCCAGGCGGCCGCACCGCCGTCCTGGTCGTATGGCATTGAGCATGTCTGTCTTCTCTCCTTGTGCCTCGGGCGTTCGCATCCGCCGCGCTCTCGCAGTCAAGGGCTGCCGCAGTCAGCAGACTTCGGGGAACTCCCCGACGCCATGACTAAACTCGCACCGCGCCGTGGCACCCGTGTGGCATCCGCGTGGCACGGGGCCGGACGCGGCTCATGGACGTTGGAAGGGAGCTGGAACGTGCCGGAGAGTTCAGAGCAGGTCCGGTTCGGATTGCTCGGTCCGTTACAGGCGAGTCACGCGGGAACCGGGAGGCACGTACCACCCGGCCGTCAGCGAACACTGCTGGCCGTGCTCCTCACACGTCCCAACAGGACCGTCGCTGCCCACGAACTGGCGGCTCAGGTCTGGGACAGGTCTCCTTCCACCGAAACCGCCGCCACCTTGCGCAGCTATGTCATGCGCCTGCGGCGCTCGCTCGGGCCCGTGCCCGGCGCACGGATCCTGACACGCCCACCGGGCTATGCCATCGAGATCCGGGAGGACGGTGAGCTGGACACGCTTGACTTCGCCGCACTGCGCGACAGGGCGGAGACCGCCGCGGCGCGTGAGGACTGGGACACTGCGGCCGGGGAACTGCGTGCAGCCCTGGGGCTATGGAGAGGGGAACCCCTGGAGGACCTCGCCGAAGGCCCCCTGACCCGAAGCGAGCGTCCGAGCCTCCTGGAAGGGCGGCTCCAGGCCCGCATACGCCTGGCGGAGATGGAGCTCGAACTGGGGCGGCACAGCGAGGCGGTGGAGCTCGTATCACCGTTGCAGGCCGAAAACCCGTTCCGGGAGAACTTGTCGGGTCTGCTCATGATTGCCCTGTACCGGAGCGGCCGGCAGGCCGACGCGCTGAAGGTCTATCGGGTCGTCCGCGAACTCCTCAGCCGCGAATTGGGCGTTGAGCCGGGCCCAACCCTCGCACAGGTCCACCAGCGGATCCTGGGACTGGATCCTTCCCTGTTGTACACCGCCCCACGGCCACGCACGGTCCTTCACTCCTCCACGGTGCCCGACCCCTCGCAGCTACCCGCCGACATCGCTGACTTCACCGGCCGGGAGGAGGACGTCGCACGCATCCGTGCGGTTCTGAGCTCCGCCGCGGTCTCCGGGCAGGCGCGCCCGGTGGCCATCTCAGTCGTTTCCGGCACAGGCGGCGTCGGCAAGACGACACTCGCCGTGCATGTCGCCCATCAACTGGTCCCGGACTTCCCGGACGGTCAACTGTATGTGGATCTGCACGGAGTCGACGCGGCCCCGGCGGAAGCTAATGAAGTGCTGGCGGGTTTCCTGCGGGAACTCGGCGTGCCGGAGACCGACATGCCCCTGGACCGGGATGCCCGCGCGACCCGCTACCGGAGCCTGTTGGCAGGCCGCCGCACACTTGTCGTCCTCGACAACGCCAAGGACATCACCCAGATCAGGCCGCTCGGAACTTGTCAAGTCAAATGAGACGATTTGATGCTATGAAGACTGTTGTGCCGGTTCTGTCTCTGGTTGGGGTTCGTTGATCCAGACCTGTTCCGGGAGTTTGGGTGGCTGGGGTCGACGGGCGAAGCGTTCGGGGTGGCGGGCGTAAGCTTCGGCAAGGGTGGTGGCCCGCTGTTCGCGGACCAGTTCGGCGGTGCCGAAGTGGACTGACGCCGGGGTGTGCAGGCCGATGCCCGAGTGGCGGTGCTCGTGGTTGTAGTACGAGATGAACCCGTCGAACCAACTACGGGCTTCTTCAAGTGAGTTGAATGATTTTGGGAAGTCGCTCATGTACTTCATGGTCTTGAAGTTCGACTCGCTGAAGGGGTTGTCGTTGCTGACCTTGGGTCGGGAGTGGCTTCTGGTGACGCCGAGGTCGATCAGCAGTTGGGAGACCTTCTTGGAGGTCATCGCGGTGCCCCGGTCCGCGTGGACGGTTTCGGGCACGATGCCGTTGCGCTCGATGGTCTCGCGGATCAACTCCTCGGCGCGGTCGGCGGATTCGGCGCGTTCCACGGTCCAGCCGCAGATGTAGCGGCTGTAGATGTCGATGATGACGTAGGCGTGGTACCACTCGCCCTTGTTCGGCCCCTGAACCTTGGTGATGTCCCAGGTCAGTACCTGGCACGGGGCTGTGGCCCGCAACTGGGGGACGGTCTTGGCCGGATGGGAGGCCAGCCTGCGGCGTTCCCCGCTCTGCCCGGCGGCCTCCAGGATCCGATACATGGTGCGTTCCGAGCAGTGGTATCGGCCCTCGTCCAGTTCCCGGGCCCAGACCTGGGCCGGGGCGAGGTCGGCGTACTGCGGGCGGTTGAGCAGGTCCAGCACGGCCTGCCGCTCGGTCGTGGAAAGCGCGGAAGCCGGCGAGGGGCGCGGTGCGCGCTCGCGCGGCGTCGGCGGGTGCAGGCGCCGGTAGTGCGTGGCTCGCGAGCGTCCGGTCAGCCGGCAGGCCGCCGTGGTGTTCAACTCCCGTTCCAGGCCGGTGAACGCCTCGTCGAGCAGGGGCTCGGCGGCGTGCTTCAGCCCGCGCTCTCGGAGAGCCTCTCCAAGAGCGCGTGTGTTTTTCCCAGCAGCTCCAAAGCGGCGTCGCGATGCGCCACGTCCTTCTCGAGGCGGGCGACCTTCTTGCGCAGCCGCTCAAGTTCCGCCTGTTCGGCGGCCTTCTTCGGCCGGGCCGCGGAGGTGCGCTGGTCGACCAGGGTGGCCGCCGCAGCGGCGTCGCGCGCGGCCCGCCACTCGATGATGTGCGAGTGGTAGAGCCGCTCGCGGCGCAGGATCGCGCCCTTCTCGCCGTTCGGGGCCGCGTCGTACTCAGCGACGATCCGCAGCTTGTACTGCGCCGTGAACGTGCGCCGCTTCGGGCGGGGCGCCGGGTCCTGCCCGGAGCCGGACGCGGGGGTGGTGGTACTGGCCATGCCGAAGTGCTCCTGTCTCGTCCATCTAGACTAACCCGACATTCCGGGCGTCTCTGTCGAGACTGTCAGAGAGGGGCTGCTCCCCGGCTCGGGCAGTTGTGGAGTGCTGATCACCAGTCGCCGCAGGCTACCCAGTCTTGCTGGGGCGTGTGCGGTGGATCTCGACGTGCTCGACGCGAGCACGGCAAGAGAACTGTTTGAGACGGTGATCGGTGCGACGCGGGTCGCCGCCGAGCCCGAGGCCACCGCGCACGTGCTCGCGTGCTGCGCGGGCCTGCCACTTGCTCTGCGGATCGCCGCCGCACGCCTGGTGGGCCGCAGGGCTTGGGACGTGAGCACGCTGGCAGACCGTTTGCTGGACGAACGACGCAGGCTCGATGAGTTGAGCGTCGACGACATCGCCATCCGAACCAGCTTCCGCGCGAGCTACGACAACCTGCCCAGGCCGTCCGAGTCCGGGATCGCACCAGCCCGGGTGTTTCGTCTGCTGGGCTTGTCCCCGATGTCGGAGATCAGCCTGTCGGCAGCAGTCTCCCTCGTCGGGGCGCCTACGGACCGTGTGGAGGAGTCACTCGAACTCCTCGTGGACGCCTGCCTGCTGACCAGCCCTGTTCCCGGCCGCTACCGGTTCCACGATCTGCTGCGGGTCTTCGCGACCGAACGCGCGAGCATCCAGGAGGACTCGGCCGCCCAACGGCAGGCGACGAGGAGACTGGCCTCCTGGTACCTGGCGAACGCCGTTGCCGCGGACAAGGTGCTTCGCCCGCATACGCGCCGACCGGAGACGGCGAACCTCGAACTGCAGCCCGCGCAGGCATTTGAGGGCTACGCGCAAGCACTGGAATGGTTCGAGGCCGAGCGCAGCGCGCTGCCGGTCGTCACCGCCATGGCCGCGTCCCGGGAGTTCCACGACATCGCCGCCGTCTTCCCCACGATCATTCAGGGCTACCTCAACCTCGGGGCCCACTGGCAGACTGCGATCTTCTGCGGAGAGACCGGGCTGGCGAGCGCCAGAGCACGGGGCGACCGAGTCCTCGAAGCCCATTTGCTCAACGGTCTCGGCATCGCCACGGGGCGGAGCCGTCAACTTGAGGCCGCCGCTGCCCACCTCACCTCCTCCGTGACGATCAGGCGAGAACTGGGCGACCACGTCGGTGAACTGTCGGGGCTCATCAACCTTGGCAATGTGCTCAAGGATCAGCGCAGGCTCGGAGAATCCAAGGAGCACACCCTTCGGGCGCTCGCACTCGCCCGCGCCCTGGGACGTCGAAGTGCTGAGGCTCACGCATTGAACAACCTCGGTATCCTCGCTGCCGACATCGGGGCGGTCGAAGAGGCGATCGACTATCAGGAGCAGTGCCTCGCGATCAGCCGGGAACTGGGCGACGCCGCTGACGAAGCCGCAGCTCTCCTCAACCTGGGTGAGATCCATGAGCGCGACGGCCGGTTCGACGAGGCCCTGTCGTACCTCCAATCGGCGCTTCCCCTTGCGCATGCCTCGGGCGATCGGCCCACCGAGGCAACCGTCCTCACGGACCTCGGCCAGATCATGCTCAAGATCGACCGTACGGACCAGGCGCGCGGCTACCTCACGGACGCCGAGATGCTCTGGCGGTCCTGGGACCCGGAGGAGGCCGTGAGGATTCGGACCCTCCTGTCCTCGCTCGCCCCCGGACACTGATCCGTCACACCGTGATCACCGGCAGCAGAACACCAAGATTCCCGCGTCGGCTGCTAGTAGGGCTTTGTTAGGTTCTGTGGTGTGGTTCCGGTGTCGGTGCGGGTTGGCCGCATATCGTGCAGGCGCCGGTCCAGGTGGCCAGAAGGGCCTGGAGTTCGCGGAGGACCGCGTACAGGGTCAGGCCGGCGCAGGGGCTTTTGGGTCGGTCCTGAGCATCGTGCAGAAGGCCTGTGCGAGGGAGGCGAGGGTGACGTGGCGGTGCCAGCCGTGGAAGTTGCGGCCCTCGAAGTGGTCCAGCCCCAGGCCGTCCTTCAGTTCTCGGTAGTCGTGCTCGACCCGCCAGCGGATCTTGGCGATTCGGACCAGCTCGCGTAGCGGGGTGTCGGCGGGCATCGTCGAGAGCCAGTAGTCGGTGGGCTCCGCGCAGTCGGGCGGCCACTGCACCAGCAGCCAGCACTCGGGCAGGGAGCCGTCGGCAGCGCGCTGGATGGTGCGGTTGGCGGGCCGGACCCGCAGGGCCAGGAACTGTGAGCGCATCTCGGCGTTGGGGTTGTGTTTGGTGGCCCTGCTGCCCTGGCACCAGGTGACGGTGCGCACGCCTCCGCGCCCGGCGGCCAGGGCCAGTGCGCGCAGCGTGCTGTGCGGCTGCCGGTAGGCGGGGACGGGCGGACGCCTGCGGCCGCTGTAGGCCGCTCGCTCGGGAACCGCGTCGCCGGGATACGCGGTGGTGGTGCCCTTGACCGCGACCGCGTAGGCCAGGCCGCGCTCGGTCAGGCCCTGGCGGAACTCGGTGGTGTCGCCGTAGCCGGCGTCGGCGACCACCGGCAGGTCAGGCAGCTCCCAGTCCCCGCGGGCCTGGTCGAGCATGTCCAGGGCCAGTCGCCACTTCTCCCGGTGCCGCTCGGTGTCGGGCACCCCCGCCCTGTCGCGCCGCCGGGCGATCGCGTCGGCCAGCAGCACGTCCCCGCCCTGCAGGGTGTCGTCCCAGCTCTCGGGCAGGAACAGCCGCCAGTTCAACGCCGAGGAGGCACGATCGGAGACCAGGTTGACGCTGACCCCGACCTGGCAGTTGCCGCGCTTGCCCAGCGCACCGCAGTACATCCGGGCGACCCCCGGGGAGTCGTAGCCGTCCTTGCGGAAGCCCACGTCGTCGATGGCGTACGCCTGCGGGGAGATGTGCGCCGCAGCCCAACGGGCCATCCGCTCACGGACTTTGACATAGTCCCACGTTGACGAGGAGACGAACTGCTGGAGCTGCTGGTGGTCCACGCCCAGGCGCTCGGCCATCGGCTGCATCGACTTGCGCTTGCCGTCCAGCATCAGCCCACGCAGGTACTGCTCGCCCTTCGCCCGCTGATCGCGGCGCGCCAGCGAACCCAGCATCTCCGCCGCGAACGCCTCCAGGCGCGGACGGACCTCTTCCATCTCCTCAGGTGTCACCCTGACAGAAGATCACAACCTACCCGACAAAGAGCACTTGGGGTACCTAACAAAGCCCTACTAGGAGCGTGGGTCAGTAACGGGCAAGCGTTCGGGCGGTCGCGGTCGGCGGGGTCGGTCGTGGTTGCCCGGTGTGTGTCTGCTGGGGTGGGAGCCGGGTCCTGTCGGCCCGGGAGGCGGTCTGAAGGAGGCCCGGTGGCCGGGGCTGTCAGCCGATCGCCGCGGTGAGGCCGGCGGTTCTGGTGTGTCGGAAGATCTTGAGGGTTGTGGCAGGCGGCCAGCAGGCGCCGCTCTCCTCGGGCGCCGTCCTCGCCTCGCAGGAGGAGCTGGCGGCCGTTCTGGCAGGTCGTGATCTGGCCGAAGACGGGTTCGACGATGGCCTTGCGGCGGCGGTAGGCGGCCTTGCCGGGTTTGGTCCGCAGTTTGCGGGCCATGCGTTCCTTCAGCGTGGCGTTCGCCGGTATGCGTCCGCCTGGTGCGGGCGGGACCTGCTCGTCGTGGGCCAGGCGTCCGGTTGCCATGAACGTATCGGTGCCGCAGGTGAGTTGGCGGTCCTTGGCGGCTTCGAGGTTCCTCTCGGAGCAGTATCCGGCGTCGACCAGTGCCTGCCTGGGGTGGATGCCGGTGTTCGCCGGGCACTGGTCGAGCATCGTGGTGTAGTTCAGCGCGTCCGAGGCGTTCGTGGTCACGTCGGCGGCGGTGATGACCTGCTGTTCGGTGTCGACGACTTGGGCGTTGTAGGCCTGGATGTAGGCGCCGGCGCCGTTCTTCATGATCCGCGAGTCGGGGTCGGTGAAGTTGGCCTGGGCCTTCGGCTTGGGGCGGGCCTTCGCGGCGGGCCTTGTCGCCCGCGTCGGTGACGGCCTGCTCGTCATGGGCGTGGGCGCGTTCCTGGCGGCGCGGTCCTTCTCCTGGGCGTGCGTGTTTTGGCGGGCTTCGGCCTGGATCTGGGCACGGGCGGCCTGCATCTTGGCCAGGCGCTTCTCGCGGCGGTCCAGCCCGGTGGGCAGGTCGGTGTCCTTGCCGTCGACGCCGAAGATCTGATCCTCGGTCGTGTCGCTCGCTTCGGCGTCGGCCAGCAACGCGGCGGCCATCGCTTCCAGTTCGGCGATGTCGGCCTTGACGCGTTCCTCCTTGGCGATGAGCCGGTCGTAGCTCATCGCCTTGTGCTTGGAGGCGTTGGCCTGAAGCTTCGAAACGCAGGCGGGTCGGTGTTCCGGTGGCCCTGCTCTGATGCATCACTGACTGTTGCGGGGGTGCCGCTTGGCGGTGCGCTCGTTGCCGCGCTTGTAATTGCCGGTCCAGCGAGCCATCACCAGCTGCAGGTCCCCGCTCTCGGCCTCGGCCAGGAACTCCGCCGCGCGGGAGCCCCGGAGCCGAGCCGCGACCCGGGTGCCATGGGTGACCACAACAGAGCCGTCGGGGCGCTGCTCGTAACTGAACCCGGACGGTGCGGGCATGCGTTCCCCCTTGAACGGCCTGGCTTGTGACCGAACCACCCTCGCATGGGGGGCCAGCCGACGCCAGCGAATATCAGGCCCGGTGGGGTCCTCACTGGCCCGCTGCTCCACACCCCGTGCCCCTCGCTGAGCAAGTACCTCCCGCTGGCAAACGGGGGAGGCCACGACCGATCCTACCGATCACGGCCAACCGGCCGCCTGCCGGATACTGGGACACGCTCCTAGGAGCTGTCCGGGCGATCACGGCCGGTGTCGATCGGCTGCTGTTCGGGGCATCGATATCGAGGTCGGAAGTCGATTGCCCAACGCATGAGGGTGCGTCGCCATCGCCGGATGAGTGACGTTCGAGCAGCAGCCGTATCCCTCGGTTTGGAAATCGCTTCTGGAGGAAAATCCGCACTGCGGCGCTACGCCGTCAACCGCGGCGGCTTCGTGACCACGGCCACCGATCTTCTGACTCCGCGAAGGCACATGTCCGAGGTCCCGCCTGAGGGGTTTCGATTTCGGCTCGGCCTGGTCGTGCAGCACCCCATGATCCGCCGGGTGGGGAAATCGTTTGACGCAACTCCCTTCGGGCGGCAATGGTTTGGATCTTCCGGAGTGGGGAGGACGCCGTGCGCGGGCGTTGGAGCAGTTGGTACGACCAAGTGGTTACGGCACGTTGGCGGGTCGTCACGATGCTTCCGGCCACCGGGTGGCCGCTGCTGTGCCTGCTCACCGTGGTGGACTTGCTGGCCGGGCTGCTGCCCGTGGTGTTCGTGCTGTTCACCAGCCGGGTGATCGGCAGGGTGCCGGGGGCGGTGGCGCACGGGACCGGCTCGGCGCAGTGGGACGGACTGGTCGGCTCGTTCCTGCTGGCGGCGGGCGCGTTCGTGCTGCTGCAGCTGTGCGTGCCAGTGCAGTCCGCGCTGGGCGACATCGTCAAGCACCGGGTCGACGGTCGCTTCCACCGGCGGTTGATCACCGCGTCGCTGCGCTCGACCGGTATCGGCCCGTTGGAGGACCCGGCCGCGCTGGATCGCCTGGACGAGGCGACGGAACAGCTGCGTAGCGGTTGGGTCTCGCCGGGCGACGCCGCGGCGGGCATGCTGCGGTACGTGACTCGGTACTCCAGCTTGCTGGGCTATGCGCTGCTGGCGGGCTGGGCTGCCGGCTGGTGGGTGGCGGCGGCGCTTCTGACGTCGACCATGCTGTTTCGCTACGGCCACCGCTCCAGCCTGCGGCTGTGGAGCACCAAGTGGCCGCTGATCGGTCCGCACAGGCGTCGCCGCGACTACTTCCGCGCGCTGGGGTTGTCTGCCGACACCGCTAAGGAGCTGCGGGTCTTCGGCCTCTCGGATTGGGTGACGGGGGAGTTCAGAGCCAGCGCGCTGGCCTCCCTGGAGCCGTTGTGGAAGTCCCGGCGGCTGCACCAGACGTACTACTTCTTGGTGTATGCGTGCTTCGGTCTGGTGGTGGACGCTCTGGCGGTGGCCTACGTCATCCGCGATGCGGCGCAGGGCCACACCTCCCTGACCGGGCTTGCGGTGGCCCTGCAGGCAGCGGTCGCGGCGATTCTGCTGGGAGCGTTCTTCCACGAGGCGGACTTCCCCTCACAGTTCGGCATGAGCGCGGCCACCGCGCTCGGTGACTTCGAGCGGCTGGTCGCCGCCGCGGACACCAGCGGTCCAGTGGACGGACAGCTGACGAGCGCCGCGGGCCTGCCGCAGCGTCAACTCTCCTTCGACCGGGTCTCGTTCCACTACGCCGGCTCCGAGCGTGCGGTGCTGGACGGGCTCGAACTGACGCTGAATGCCGGTGAGTGCACCGCCATCGTGGGCCTCAACGGAGCAGGTAAGACCACGCTGGTCAAGCTGCTGACGCGACTGTACGAGCCGACGTCGGGGGCGGTGCGGCTGGACGGCGAGGACGCGCGGGCCTTCGAGGTCGATGCGTGGCGCCGTCAGATCGGCGTCATCTTCCAGGACTTCACACGCTTCGAGCTGTCGGTCACCGACAACATCGCGATGGGCGCGGTGGAGCGGCCGGTGGAGATGGCGGCAGTACGCGAAGCAGCGGCCAAGGTCGGGCTGGTGGAGACGCTGGAGGCGCTACCCCGCGGCTTCGATACGGTGCTCAGTCGGCAGTACGAGGACGGCGCCGACCTCTCCGGCGGGCAGTGGCAGCGCATCGCCATCGCCCGCGCGCTGTACGCGGTGGACTCCGGTGCCCGGGTGCTGGTGCTGGATGAGCCCACGGCCGCGCTGGACGTGCGGGCCGAGGCTGAATTCTTCGACTCTTTCGTGGAGTTGACGCATGGACTCACCACGCTGCTGATCTCGCACCGCTTCTCCAGCGTGCGCCGCGCCGATCGGATCGTGGTGCTGGAACACGGGCGGGTGGTCGAGGACGGCACTCACGAGAGCCTCCTCGAACACAAGGGGCGCTACGCGGAGCTGTTCCACCTCCAGGCCGAGCGCTTCGCAGCCGGTCTGGATGCCGAGGGCAATGAGCGCGACGCCTACGACAGCCACGACAAGGAAGGGCAGGAGCAGTCGTGAAGGACGCCTTGACCGGGTGCTGGCAGCTGTACAGCACCGCCTGGCGCACCAGACGCGCCAAGATGACCCTGGCGACCCTACTGGTCGTACTGGAGGGCTTGGCCTGGCCGGTGCTGGCGCTCGGCCTGCGCGGCGGCGTGGACGCCGCCGTCGCCCACCGCAGCAGCCCGGCCCTGGCCTACGGCGCGGCGGTGGCCCTGTGCGCGGTCGGCGCACTGCTGCTGCACCACTTCGCCTACGTGCCCTACGCCGAGACCTGCGAGCTGGTCGAAATCGACCACGACGCCGAGCTGATGAACCTGGCCAACGGCTCAGCCCGACTCGAACACCACGAGCGCGCAGAGTACGCCGACAAAATCACCGTGCTCCGCCGCGAGCTGTCCACCTTCGAGCTGGGCATGACCGGACTGCTCACCGCGATGACCCTGGCCGTGGGCACAGTACTGACTGCGATACTGCTGGCGCAGGTGGACCCGTGGCTTCTGCTGCTCCCGGTCGCAGCGCTACCGCCAGTGTGGGCCGGGCGGCGAGCACAGCGGCTGATCGACCGCTCGCGTAGTTCGGCCGCGCCGCAGCTGCGCCAGGCCGAGCACCTGTACGAGCTGGCGACCACCGCCGCCACCGCCAAGGAACTACGGGTGCTGCGGCTGCAGCGCGAGATCACAGGCCGTCAGACCCGGCACTGGGACGATGCGAGCCGCGTCCTGCGCGCCGGGCAGCTGCGGGCGACCATGATCAGCGCCGCAGGGCAACTGTTCTTCGCGGTCGCCTACATCGCCGCGGTCCTGCTGGCACTGGTACAGGCGGTCCACGGACATCGCCAGGTGGGCGACGTGGTACTGGTGATCACCCTGGCCGCCCAAGTCAACACGCAGGTCACGACAGGCCTGGATCTGCTGCAGAAACTACAGCGGGTGGCTGACGCGCTGAACCGCCTCACCTGGTTGCGCCGGCTGATCGCCTCACAGCAGCCGCCGCCGGCCGACACTCCGCTGCCGCAGACCATCGGCAGCGGCATCGAGCTGCGCAACGTCGGCTTCACCTACCCCGGCACCGAGCGGCCCGTCCTCAGCGGCGTCAACCTGCGCTTTCCCGCAGGCTCGACCGTCGCCATCGTCGGGGAGAACGGCGCGGGCAAGACCACCTTGGTCAAGCTGCTCTGCCGGTTCTACGACGTGACCGAAGGCACCATCACCATCGACGGCACCGACCTCACCCGCTTCCCACTGCAGGAGTGGCGCGACCGGATCGCCGCCGGCTTCCAGGACTTCGTCCGCTTCGAACTGCCCGCCCAGCGCGCCGTAGGCGTAGGCGACCTACCCCGCCTGGACGACGAAGCCGCTGTCCTTACCGCCCTCGAACGCGCCGACGCCACGCCGGTACTGGACCGGCTCGACGAAGGCCTGGCCACCCAACTGGGGCGCAGCTACACCGAAGGCACCGAGTTGTCGGGCGGCCAATGGCAGCGGCTGGCACTGGGCCGCGCCATGATGCGCCGGCTCCCGCTGCTGCTGGTCCTGGACGAACCCACCTCGGCGCTGGACGCGGAAGCCGAGCACCACCTGTTCGAGCAGTACGCCCGCAACGCCCGGCGCGTCGGGCAGCAGACCGGGGCAGTCACCGTCCTGATCTCGCACCGGTTCTCCACCGTCAGCATGGCCGACCAGATCCTGGTGGTCGCCGACGGGCGCATCGCCGAGTCCGGCACCCACGCCGCCCTCGTGACATCCGACGGACTCTACGCCGAGCTGTATGCGCTGCACGCCGCAGCTTTCGACTGACAATCCACTCCGGCGAGGAAGCCGCCGGCCCCGCGCAGTCAGCCGGGATTCCGAGTGACGCCCGACAGAGTCGCTCACTCAGCAGCCGTCCCGCCGACGACCGGATCGGCTTGTCCCCGTCGGCGACAGTGCTGGCGGTGGCCGGCTGTGGTGCTACCGCGGGTAGTCCAAGATCAGGAGGATGACTTCGCCGGGCGGTTTCCCAGCGGGAGGGCACTGAACCACGCCCAGACTGCCGTGATGCCGCCGGCAAGCCGCTCAATCCAGCCCCAACACCGAGCAACTCCAGCCCAGGGTCGGGGGCGTGTGCCACTTCGGTCGTTCTCCGCGTCGAGCCGGCTCCTGGCCCTGGGACACTGCCCGTCGCCTCATCGAACAACGCCTACACCAACTGCGTGGGCAGGACTCGCCCGGGCCCAGGCCGAACCAGCTCACCTGGTCCAGCGTCGCGGGGACGGCCATCCGCACCCGGAGCCGGGGCAAAGTCAGCGAGAGCCCCTGTCGCCTTGGCCTTCGGGTGTCAGTGAGGCGGCCGGCGGAAGGAGCCCGCCGGCCGCCGGAGCTGTCAGGTCAGTTCAGAGCCCAGCTCTGGTTGCTGCCTCCGTTGCAGGTCCACAGGTCGAGCTTGGTGCCGTTGGCGTTGCCGTTGCCGTAGGCGTCCAGGCACAGGCCCGACAGGTTGCTGGTGATGGTGCCGTTGGAGTCGACCGTCCACTTCTGGTTGTTGCCGGAGTTGCAGTCCCAGATGTCGACGGCGGTCCCGTTCGTCGTGCCGTTGTTGTAGGCGTCGAGGCATTTGTTCCCGTAGACCACCAGTTCACCGCGCGAGGTTCTGGTGAAGGTCTGGTTGTGGCCGCCGCTGCAGACCCACAGTTGGGCCTGCGTGCCGTTGGTGATCGTGTTGTCGTTGATGTCCGCGCAGCGGCCCGAGCCGGTCCCCACGATCTCGTTGCCGACGGTGCCCGCGATGCCCTGCACGTAGACGGCGTCGAGGTCGGGTGCCCAGGCGGTGGAGTTGGAGAACTTCAGCGTGTTGGCGCTGCCCTTGGCCAGGCCGATCAGGACGGAGACGGTGCCCGGGGTGGACCAGGACCCGGTCGGCGGGAAGGCGAGGACTGTCGGTGTCTGTCCGTTGACCTGCAGCGTCGCCGTGCGTGCGGTGCTGTCACCGTTGATGTAGGCGATGGTGGCCATCTGGACGCCGGACGCGGAGGCGGCGACGCCGTTGAAGGTCAGGGTGTTGGCCGATCCGTTGCCGATGAGGTTGACCTCGGATCCGCCCGAGCACGCCGAGCAGGCGGCGGTGGTCGCCGTGCCGGCCAGCGTGTTGGACGCGGACTCGGCCTCGTAGGTCGTGCCCGACGCCTCGGTGCCGGAGACGGTGAGGAGGACGGAACCGCCCGCGGGCACAGTGGCGGTGTAGCCGGTGGCGAAGCTGCCCTTGTCGGTGGCGGCCCAGACGTCGCGCACCGACGCGGCGGCCGTGGTCAGGCCCGTGTCCGCCCAGCGGGCGGTGATCGGCGCCGCCGCGGAGGTGCGGTTGAGCAGGAGCACCGCGCGCTTGCCGGTGCCGGACAGGACCTTGCTGTACACCTGCAGGCCCGTGGTGTCCTCGGCGACCTTGACGCCCTGCAGGCCGCGCGGGTCTTGGTCGATGGCGATGAGCTCGCGGTTGGTGAGGATCGAGGCGGTGGTGGAGTCCATGGTGGCGAGGTTGTTACCGGCGATCAGTGGCGCTCCGGAAATCGCCCACAGGCCCAGGTGGGTACGGTCCTGGGCATAGCTCAGCCCGGTCATACCGACCATCAGCATGTCCGGGTCGTTGTAGTAGCCGGTGTGCTGGGAGGAGGGGTGCAGCGTCTGGTCGAAGTTGCTCAGCATGTTGGACATCGACGGGCTGCTGCCGTAGTAGATGATGTCCGTACTGGTCCGCCACAGGCTGGCGGTGCCTGCGCCCCAGTTCCATGGGCGGCCGGTGCCCCACTCGCAGAGCGAGAGGACCAGCTTGCGGCCGGTGACCGCGGTCGCGGCGACGTTGGCCGCGCTGATCGCCTGGTAGGTGGTCTTCTGGTCGAGGCCCTCGGCGTTGCCGCCGCACCAGTCGACCTTGACGTAGTCGAAGCCCCAGTTCTGGAACGTCTGCATGTCCTGCTGGTAGTGCCCCTCACTTCCGGTGCCCGCGTAGGCGGGCACGGTGCTGGGGGTCGGGTAGTAGTAGCCGCAGCCGTTCTTGCCGGCGTCGGTGTAGATGCCGGCCTTGAGGCCCAGACTGTGGATGTACGAGGCCATGGCGGCCATGCCGCCGGGCCACTTCGTGGTGTCGACGGTGATGTTCCCGCTGGAGTCGCGGGTCCCGTGCCACCACCCCTCGTCGATGTTGACGTAGTCGTAGCCGGCCGCGGCCATGCCGGAGGAGACCAGGGCGTCGGCCTGCGCCTTGATGGTGCTGTAGCCGATCTGACTGGCGAAGCTGTTCCAGGACGCCCACCCCATGGGCGCCGGCGTCACACCGACCTGGTTGGTGGTGACGGCCGCGACCGCTGGGGACAGCCCACCGACTCCGGCCAGACAGCAGGCCGTGAAGGCGACTGTCGCCAGTACCGACAGCAGCCCCCTTCTCCAACGCCGAAAAACCGGGCGAACGCTCATGGGTGACCTCTCGTCCCTTGTCGTGGATCAAGGGGGTGCTGGTGTTGGCGCCCCTGCTTCCTGGCGCAGGGAAGCGCGCGGCGGCTCGGCTCGGGGTGCCAACTGGAGATTTGTTAGCGATCACATCGACTTCGTGATTGTTGTGTAGTTGTCGTGCAGCAGTCAATGGCTGTGCAGCGAGGTGTTCGGCGACAGCCGCACGCGGCACCGTCGCGGGGCTGCCGCCCCAGCCGCTTCGTCGTCTGCTGGGGAGCCGACACGACTGGCCGACGCGGCAGCACTGTGGAGGCTCGTTGGCACGGTTCCCGGACACCTGATGCAGTCCGTGATCAACTCGCGCTGAAGTGCGGGGCGTTGCTCCCGCGCTCCGACGAACGGCAGCGTCGTCCGCTGCTCGCGACCGAGGTGCGGCTGCAGGGCCACGGCAGCGGTCACCCGGCCGGATCCGAGGCTCCGTCCAGTCCTGCTGCTGGGAGGAAGCGGGCGACCGTCGCCACCAGGCCCGTCTGCCTGACCTCGGGTGCGGGGCGCCGTGGTCGGCGGGGGACGCGCATCCGTCACGTCGTGACACACCGTCACCGGATCGCGGGCGCACGAGCGCTGGTGTGGCACCTGAGCCGTGAGGTGCGGTCGAGGCAATGTTCGCGCAAACGGCTCGCAGCTGACGAGGTCGGGCGAGGGTACGGCGCGTCATCGGTGGAGCTACGCCCCGTTTCCGTGGGGCGTACGGGTGGATCCATGCGCTGGCGCGGGGGACATGCCCAGAGGGTTGTTGTGTGCAAGATCAGAGTCGTGGACTGTGACTTTCCGTGCCCCTGCCACTATGGCAGATTCCTCAGCGATGTGCATGGACCCTCTCCCGCACCAGTGGCATCCGGCGGCCTGTGACTTCCTGTTGTGATGCGATCGAAACACTGGCCACTTGTGGTCGGGGTTGTGAGCGTTAACAATCCCTTCATATAACCGGACCTTCCACTCCGGTCGAGTGTCTGTTCGGGCGTCTGCTGTGGACAGGTCGAGCACGACGATGTGCACCCATGAGGAGAAACATGCGATTCCGCAGACTGGCGGCAGCGGCTGCCTCTACCACCCTGGCACTGGTGCTCGCCGCCTGCGGGTCGAGCACCAAGACAGTCGACGCCTCGTCAAGCTCGTCCGGCTCCACGGCGGGTGCGCTGGTGGGCATCACGATGCCGACCAAGTCCTCCGAGCGCTGGATCCACGACGGCGACAACCTGAAGGCCGCGCTGATCAAGCTCGGGTACAAGGTCGACCTGCAGTATGCGGAGAACGACATCCCGACTCAGGCCAACCAGATCGACAACCAGATCACCAAGGGCGCGAAGCTGCTGATCATCGCGTCCATCGACGGCACCGCGCTCAGCACCCAGCTGCAGGAGGCCGGGGACAAGCACATCCCGGTCATCGCCTACGACCGGCTCATCCGCAACAGCGCCAAAGTGAACTACTACGCCACCTTCGACAACTACAAGGTGGGCGTCGAGCAGGCCACCGAGCTGCTGGTCGGCCTGGGTCTGAAGAAGGAGGACGGCTCCCAGGGCACCGCCAAGGGCCCCTTCAACATCGAGCTGTTCGCCGGGTCCCCGGACGACAACAACGCCACCTTCTTCTTCAACGGCGCGATGGCGACGCTCAAGCCGTACATCGACAACAAGACCCTGGTCGTCAAGAGCGGCGAGACCGACTTCAAGACGGTGGCGATCCTGCGCTGGGACCCGGCCACCGCGCAGAAGCGCATGGAGGACCTGATCACCAAGACGTACTCGTCCGGTACCAAGGTCCAGGGTGTGCTCTCGCCGTACGACGGCCTGTCGATCGGCATCCTCTCGGCGCTGAAGAGCGCGGGCTACGGCACCGCCGCCCAGCCCTACCCGGTCGTCACCGGTCAGGACGCGGAACTCGCCTCGGTCAAGTCCATCATGGCCGGCGAGCAGTACTCCACCGTCTACAAGGACACCCGCAAGCTCGCCGCCGTCACCGCGACGATGGCCGACACGATCCTCAAGGGCGGCAAGCCCGAGGTCAACAACACGACCGACTACAACAACGGCGTCCTCGTCGTCCCGTCCTACCTGCTCCAGCCGGTGGCCGTCTACAAGGACAACGTCCAGCAGGAGCTCGTCGACACCGGCTACTACACCTCAGCCCAGCTGTCGAAGTAGTCCCTCGGTGGCCCCCCGCCGCCGGAGTGCGCAGCGCGCCTCCGGCGGCGGGGGCACGGAAGAGAAGGTGCAGTCAGATGGCCGACGTCATCCTCGAAATGCGCAACATCACCAAAACGTTCCCCGGTGTCAAAGCTCTGGAGGATGTCAGTCTGTCGGTCCGTCGCGGCGAGATCCACGCGATCTGCGGTGAGAACGGCGCGGGCAAGTCCACCCTGATGAAGGTCCTGTCCGGGGTCTATCCGCACGGAAGCTACGACGGAGAGATCGTCTTCGACGGTGAGCCGTGCCGCTTCGCCGGGATCAGGGACAGCGAGCACCACGGCATTGTGATCATCCATCAGGAGCTCGCGCTCTGCCAGCAGCTCTCCATCGCGGAGAACATCTTCCTCGGCAACGAGCAGGCCGCCCGGGGCCTGATCGACTGGAACCGCACCAACCACGAGGCCGCCAAGCTGCTGGCCCGGGTCGGGCTCCGGGAGAACCCGGTCACCCGTGTCCTGGACATCGGTGTCGGCAAGCAGCAGTTGGTGGAGATCGCCAAGGCGCTCTCCAAGAAGGTCAAGCTGCTCATCCTGGACGAGCCGACGGCCGCACTGAACGACGAGGACTCGGCCCACCTCCTCGCGCTGCTCGACGGGCTGCGCGAGGACGGCATCACCTCGGTGATCATCTCGCACAAGCTCAACGAGATCACGACCGTCGCGGACTCCACCACGATCATCCGCGACGGGCGCACCGTCGAGACCCTCGACATGCACCAGGACGCGGTGACCGAGAACCGGATCATCTCCGGAATGGTCGGTCGCGCACTGGAGAACCGCTTCCCGCCGCACGAGCCGCAGATCGGCGAGGAGGCGCTGCGCATCGAGGACTGGACGGTGCACAGTCCGAGCCAGCCGGGGCGGGTCGTCGTCTCGGGCGCCAGTCTGACCTTGCGCAGGGGCGAGATCGTCGGCCTGGCCGGGCTGATGGGTGCCGGGCGGACCGAGCTGGCGATGAGCGTCTTCGGCCGCTCCTACGGCGTCGACATCAGCGGTCGGCTGGTCAAGGACGGCAAGCAGATCCACGTGCGGACCGTGCGGGACGCGATCCGGCACGGCATCGCCTATGCCACCGAGGACCGCAAACGGTACGGGCTGAACCTGATCGAGGACATCAAGCGCAACGTGTCCGCCGCAGGACTGCGCAAGCTGGCGCGAGGCGGCTGGGTGAACGGCAACGAGGAACGGGCCGTCGCCAACCGCTTCCGGGTCGACATGAACATCAAGGCCCCGACGGTCGACAGCGTGACCGGGAAACTGAGCGGCGGCAACCAGCAGAAGGTCGTGCTGTCCAAGTGGATCTTCACTGATCCCGATGTACTCATACTCGACGAACCGACCCGCGGCATAGACGTCGGCGCGAAGTACGAGATCTACACGATCATCAACAACCTCGCCGACAAGGGGAAGGCAGTGTTGGTGATCTCGTCCGAACTACCCGAGCTACTCGGCCTCTGCGACCGGATCTACGCGCTCTCGGAGGGCCGGATCACCGGCGAGGTGAGCCGCGCAGAAGCGACGCAGGAGCGCCTCATGCAGTACATGACCATGGGACAGGAGCAACCGCGATGAGTGAAGTCGCATCCGAGGCCACCGGCGTCGTCGCCGACCAGAAGGCCCCTGGAGACGGGGAACAGCCGCGGGCGGCGAAGTCATCGCCGCTGCGCCTGCCGGTCAACCTCCGCCAGAGCGGCATCTACGTGGCCTTCGCGCTGATCGTTGCGCTCTTCGCGGTGCTGACGCATGGTCAGCTGCTGCAGCCGGAGAACATCTCCAACATCATCGTTCAGAACTCCTACATCCTGATCCTTGCCATCGGGATGATTCTGATCATCATCGCCGGTCATATCGACCTATCCGCCGGCTCCGTTGTCGCGGTGACCGGCGCGCTCTCCGCCGTGCTGATGGTCAACCACCACGTGCCGTGGCCGCTGGCGCTGGTGATCACGCTGATCGTCGGCGGCCTGATCGGCGCCTGGCAGGGCTACTGGGTCGCCTACTTCGGCATCCCGGCCTTCATCGTCACCCTGGCCGGCATGCTCATCTTCCGGGCGCTCACCATGACCGTGCTCGGCAACCAGGGCATCGGCCCCTTCCCCGACAGTGTCCGCACCCTGTCGAACGGCTTCACCGGCGCGTACCTGGGCAACATCGGTCTCGGTGCACTCGGCGGCGCGGACCTGTTCAGCCTCCTCGTCGGCCTGGTCGCCATCGGGGGCATGGCCGCGTCCCAGTGGCGCACCCGCCGGGCGCGGATCGGCTACCAGCAGGAGGTCGAGCTACTCCCGCTCTTCATAGCGAAGCTCGCCGTGGCGTCGATCGTGGTCATGGCCTTCGTCGTGCAGCTCGCCCGGTTCAACAACCTGCCCTGGGTGCTCATCCTGCTGGCCTTCCTGGTGCTGGGCTACTCGCTGGTGACCAACCGGGCCGTCTTCGGCCGCCAGATCTACGCGATCGGAGGCAACCTACAGGCCGCGACGCTCTCCGGGGTCAAGGTCAAGGCGGTGACCTTCTGGATCTTCGTCAACATGGGCGTCCTCGCAGCACTCGCCGGAGTCATCTTCGCGGGACGCCTCAACCAGGCCGGACCGACCGCCGGTAACCAATTCGAACTGGACGCCATCGCCGCCGCGTTCATCGGCGGCGCCGCGGTCCAGGGCGGTGTCGGCAAGGTCGTCGGCGCGATCACCGGCGGCCTGATCATGGGCGTGATCAACAACGGCATGTCCCTGATCGGCGCCCCCAGCGAGCGCGTCATGCTCGTCAAGGGCCTCGTCCTCCTCGCCGCCGTCGCCTTCGACGTCTGGACCAAGCGCCGCTCCGGCGGCACATCGCGATAGCCCGACTCGTCGAAGGTCCATGTCGGCCCAGCGGGAAGGTGCTCTCCGTGGACCCCGACCGCACCAATCCGACGCAGACACCTCACGTTGCCAAGCCGTCAAGTCGGGGACGGGTCAGGTTGCGGTCGGCTTCGAACAGCGGGTGTAGGCGTGCGCTTGGTCCGCCGATGAGCTCGCTGTCGGACCTCACGTCTACGATTCCGCCCATGAGCATGATCGGAGAATATGCCCGCCTGACGCCAGCCGAGCTTGACCGCGCGATCAGTGATCCGGCTTGGGCGTTGGAGTTCGTCGAGCAGATGATGGACGCGAGGACAGATGGGGTCGATGGCGCTGAGTCGCGCTGCCTTGATGTCGACAAGGCGTGGGATACCCTCGCGCACCTTCTGCGCCGGATCGGGTTTCCTGTCGATATCGCGCATGGCGAAGCGGAGATCCCGGCCGCGGAAGACTGGGGCTATGGGCCGCCTCGGTATGTCACTCCGGAGCGGGTCCTTGCTGCTGCCGACGCGATGTCCGTCCTCTCAGGCGCCTCTCTCGTCGCCGGTGTCACAGCTGATGAGCTAGTCCGCGACGACCACTATCCGCGTCTGGCGGAAGATGAAGTGAAGTCATGGCTGACGTTTGCCGCACATCACTACCAGGCTCTCGTTCTGTTCTTCCGCGCCGCTGCTGGTGACGGCGACGCCGTGCTGGTCTGGCTGGACTGATCGGCTCAGGCAGGGGCAGCGATTCGGTTGGCCAGGTTTTCGTCGAACGGCCGTCACCATCTCGGCGAACGCCCCGGCCTGCCGGAACCGAGCCCGGCCGAGTACCGCGTCGCCGGCCTTCAGGCGGGTGACGCCAGCGCCGACCGCCTCGACGACTCCGGCGAAGTCGTGCCCCATCGCCCGGGGAAAGGAGCGGCCGGTCATCAGCTTCATCTCGCCGTTGCGCATCTTCCAGTCCAGCGCGTTGGAAGCCGCCGTTCGGACGCGGACGAGAACCTCATCCGGACCCGGGCGTGGAGGCTCGAACTCAGCGGGCCGCATCACCTCCGGGCCACCGTAGCGGTCGTATGGAAGGCGCTTCACGAGGCGTATTCGTTCGAGATCTCGGTGGCGTAGTTCTTCCAGAGCGGTTTCATGGTCTCGGCGTTGACCGGCTGCCCGGAATCGAGCATGGCGAGGCCGGCATGCCGCCGGGCGACTTCGCACGCGAGGTCTTCCTCGGGTTCGCGCGAGCCGGCCTGGGCGGGTTCACCGCTCGCCAGCACCTGAGCCCCAACCACGAGATCGAGTTCGACGAGCACGATCCCGACCGTGCCGTCTGCCGCTCCTACATGTACGCCCAGCACCACCTCGAAGGCGCGGAGGGAGGCGACTTCTTCCTGATGCGCGGTTCCTACACCAATCACATGCGCCGGACTGCCGACGGATGGCGGATCGAGAAGCTCGTCCAGCATCTGAGCTGGAGTGAAGGCAACCAGGACGCGCCCGCACAGGCGGCAGCCCGCTACCAGGCAGCGACCGGCTGACCCGGGGTGCGTGTTCGTCAACTTCGAGCGCTGGCAGAACCGCGCCGCCCTCAACGGCCACCTCCACGCACCCCGCATGCAGGAACTGGTGCCCCAGCTGCCGGAACTGATGGACAGCAGCATCGAGGACGGGATCCGTTTCCTGCAGCCCTTCCGCCCGGCGCGGCAGAGCCACCCACGGGGGAGTGTCAATCTAATGTTCACTGGACACACCCTTCGGGATCGCTTGGATGTCTGCCGCCTGGAAGGACCCGGGGTGTGAACCGGCGCCCCCGGCCTGGCGGACCCGGTTTCGGGTCATAGGTCGTTGCCTGCGTAGGAGAGGTTGAAGCTCTTATTGGTCAGCGGGAAGTCCGGGACGATGGTGTCGGCCAGGGCGACCGGAAGCGCGGGCCAGTTGAAGAAGGACGGGTCGACGGGCTTGACCCGGGCCAGGGTGCCGTCGGGGGCGAGCTCGACGCGGGTGGTGACGGTGCCGCGCCAGCCCTCGGTGATGCCGACCCCCGAGCCCGGGCCCGCACTGCTGTTCAGCGGGACGAGAGCCTCGCCCGGAGCCAGGCCACCGGCGAGGAGCTGGTCGATCAGCGCGAGGGAGACCTCGATCTCCTGGGCGCGGATCCGGAAGCGGGCCAGGACGTCGCCGCCGGAGAGGGTCGGGACGGTCAGCGCGTCGGCGTGGTCGTGGTGGGGGTGGGCGGTGCGGGCGTCGCCGGGCAGGCCGCTGGCGCGGGCGACGTAGCCCAGGCAGCCCAGGTCCCGGGCTGCCTCGGTGCTGAGGCGGGCGGTGCCGGTGAAACGGTCGCGCACGGTGCTGTGGCCGAGTGCGAGCTGCACGGTCTCGCGGATGTCGGCCCCGACAGCCCGTAGCTGCCCGGGGTCGGGCAGGGCGAGCAGGCGGGAGCCGCCGGGCAGGACCCCGCCGCGCAGCAGCCGGTGTCCGGTCACTTGTTGGTTCAGTAGTCCGAAGCCCTTACGGGCAGACCCTGAGTGGGTGAAAATCTGGTTGGTGGCCGTCTGGCCGACGTCGTTTCGCCTTGGCGCGTTCCGAGCCCGCGGTTCAGTAGGACGCTGGGGGTCCACCGACAGGCACCCGGAAATGTTGCTCCGAGCACGCGAATCAGACTCTTACGCCTGCGGACCCCCGCTGGACGGCCACGCGCTCGCGGCTGTCGAGGGAGGGAGGTGCCGGGGCGATGGACGTGATCCACGAACGGTGTGCGGGGATCGACATCAGCAAGGTCGACGTGAAGGTGTGCGTGAGGGCGCCCAGCACCGGGAAGCGGCGCCGCAGCGAGGTCCGCACCTTCCCCGCGGTCACCAGCGGACTGCTGGCGATGCGGGACTGGCTGCTGGCCGAGGGCGTGACCGTGGTCGGCATGGAAGCCACCGGCGTGTACTGGAAGCCGGTGTTCTACCTGCTGGAGCACGACATCGAGTGCTGGCTGCTGAACGCCCGGCACATGAAGTCGGTGCCCGGCCGCAAGACCGACGTGAAGGACTCCGAGTGGATTGCCCGGCTGGTCGAGTACGGGCTGGTCCGCGCCAGCTTCGTGCCCCCGGAGCCGATCCGGCAGCTGCGGGACCTGACCCGCTACCGCACCGAGGTCATCCGGGAGCGCACCCGCGAGATCCAGCGGACGGAGAAGCTGCTGGAGGACTCCGGGATCAAGCTGTCCAGCGTGGTCTCCGACCTGACGGGCAAGTCGGCCCGGGCCATGCTGGAGGCCCTGATCGGCGGGGAACGTGACCCCGGACGGCTCGCGGACCTGGCGCTGGGCAGCATGCGCCGCAAGACCGCCGACCTCGTCGAGGCACTGACCGGCAACTTCACCGACCACCACGCGTTCTTGCTGCGGGCCATGCTCGACCGGATCGACGCCTGCACGGCGATGGAGAACCGGCTGAGCGAGCGGATCGACGCGCAGGTGCGGCCCTTTCGCCGCCGCATCGACCTGCTGATCACGATCCCCGGAGTGGGCACCCGCGCCGCCGAGGTGATCCTGGCCGAGATCGGGGCCCAGATGGAGCGGTTCCCCACCGCCGGCGATCTGGCGTCCTGGGCCGGCGTCTGCCCCGGCAACCACGAATCGGCCGGCAAGAGCAGCAGCGGGAAGACCCGGCACGGCGACCCCTGGCTCAAGGCCGCCCTCGGACAGGCTGCCGTCGCCGCCTCCCGCACCAAGGACACCTACCTCGCCTCCCGATACCGGCGCCTGGTCGGACGCCGCGGCAAGAAGAGAGCCCTTGTCGCTCTGGAGCACTCCATCCTCGTCGCCATCTGGCACATGTTCACCAACGATGCCGAGTACGCCGACCTCGGCGGCGACTACTTCCTCGAACGCACCGGCAAGACCAGAGCGACCCGACGGCTCATCAGCCAACTCAACCAACTCGGCTACCAAGTCAACCTCCAACCCATCGGAGTGCTCTGAACAGCGGAAACGGTCACGGAGCGGGGGATTTTCGAATCAGGCGGAGGAGTTGTTCGCGGATGCGCTGGGTGTGGGCGTGCAGGATGCCGTGGCCGACGTCGTTGCACAGGGCGCCGAGGTCGGCGACGTGGTTGTGCAGCCGCTCCAGCTCCAGCAGCATGGCGCGCGCTTGGTGGGCGGGTTCGGGGACGGTGGTGGCGGTGGCTTCCTCGACGGCCAGGCAGTAGGCGAGGGCGTGGCCCACCGCGGTGTCGCCGCTGATGCGCTCGGCCAGGGGCAGGCCGCGCTCGACGGTGCGGCCTTCGAAGAGTCTCTCGATGCCCTTGTGGACGAACCACAGGCGGATCTTGAGTTTGAGGATGGTCTCGCCGACGACGGAGAAGCGGAAGTGTCCGGGTTCGATGAGCCCGGCGTGGACGGGGCCGACGGGGATCTCGTAGACGCCGTCGCCCTCGACCTCCAGGAAGGGGTAGGGGCCTTCGGGTTCGGCGAAGGGCGGGGGTGGTCCGGCGTCGGGGCGGCCGGGGTACCAGCCGCGTGGCCAGTGGTAGTGGCGCACCAGGCGGCGTGGCAGCGGGTGGCCGAGAGGGACGATGCCGTGCAGGTCGCGCATCTCGCGCTCGAACCGCCCGGCGGGGAACGACAGATGGGCCAGGGTGGGGAGTTCGGGTTTGACCGGGTCCAGACGGACATGGAGTTCGGTGCGGGTGTCCGGGGGACCGGAGAGGAAGAGATAGACGACGCGCAGGGCGTCGTCGTCGTGGTGGGCGGCGACCAGGCCCAGCCGGTTGCCCTGGGCCAGCAACGCCTGGGCGCGGTCGGCGAGTCCGGCCGGGTCGAGGTTCTCGATCGTGCGGTGGCGCATGGCTTCAGTGCCCTCCGATGACCGTGGCGGCGGTGTGCAGCAGGTCGGTCAGCGGCCCGGTGGTGATGCCCAGGGCGGCGCAGGCCAGCAGCCCGAGGAGCAGCGGCGCCGCGGCTGTCGCCCCGATCCGTACGGGTGGCGAAACGGCGCCGGTGCCGGTCGGGACGGTCGGCGGCGGGCCCAGCAGCATGCGGGTGCTGCGCAGGACGAGGGCGGCGAACGCGGCCAGGACCAGGAACAGGGCGGCGGAGATCGGGACTCCGAGTCCGGCGGCGAAGCCGGCGCGGGCGATGCCGACCTCGGAGGCGAAGAGGCTGAAGGGCGGCAGCCCGAGCAGGGCGACCACGGCCAGTCCGAAGGCCGCGCCGAGGGTCGGCGCCTGGCCGAGCAGGCCGCGCAGCCGGCCGATGCGGGTGGTGCGGCGCAGCTGCAGGATCTGTCCGGCGGAGCAGAACGCGACGGTCTTGGCCAGTCCGTGGCCCGCGATGTGCAGCAGCACGGCGGCGATCGCCAGCGGGCTGCCGACCGCCGCCCCCAGGGCGATCAGGCTCATGTGCTCCATGCTGGAGTACGCCAGCATCCGCTTGTAATCGCGCTGTGCGAGCAGGAGGCCGGCGGCCAGGGCGAGGGTGAGCAGGGAGGTGCCGGTGAGCAGCAGGCGGGCGAAGCCGGTGCCCAGGGCGGCGTCGGCGATGACCTTGTAGCGGAGTACGGCGGTGAAGGAGACCGAGAGGAGGACTCCGGACATCAGGGCGGAGACGGGGGCGGGGGCCTGGCTGTGGGCGTCGGGCAGCCAGGCGTGCAGGGGGACGAGCCCTGCCTTGGCGCCGAAGCCGAGCACGATCAGGCCGAAGCCCAGCCGGGTGGTGTCGGGGTCGAGTTGGTGTGCGCGGGCGGCCAGGGTGGGCCAGTCCAGGGCGGCGGCCTCGGACAGTCCGGCCTGGCGGGCGGCGTAATAGAGCAGGACGGTGCCGAGGAACGCCAGGGCGATGCCGACCGAGCAGATGACCACGTACTTCCAGGCTGCCTCGACGCTGGCGCGGGTGCGGCGGTGGCCGACCAGGAAGGCGGTGACGACGGTGGTGGCCTCGACCGCGACCCACAGCACGCCCAGGTTCTCGGCCAGGACCGCAAGGGCCATGGCGGTGAGGAAGGCGTGCACCAGCAGGCAGTAGCGGCGGGCGGCGATGTCGCCGACTGTTCCCGCGTCGCGTTCCCCGGCCAGGTAGGCGGGTCCGGCGGCGACGGCCAGGGTGGCGATCGCGCCGACAACCAGCAGCATCCACACGGCCAGCGCGTCGGCGCGCAGCAGGTGGCCCCAAGCGCGGACGGGCCCGTGGCCGGGGACGGTGGCGGCTAGGGTGGTCGCGCTGGTGAGGATCGCGGCCGGGGAGAGCATTCCGGCCCAGCCGGTGACGGGGCGTCGGCCCGGCAGGGCGTAGCAGGCGGCGGTCAGGGCGGGTACGGCGAGCGGGAGACTCAGCAGCAGGTCGACTCCGAATAGGTTCAGCATTAGTCGTGGAGCTCCCGCAGGTCGTCGAGGTCGGTGTCGCCGAAGGCGGTCCGCATCCGCAGGGTGAGCAGTTGCAGGACCAGGACGGCGAGCAGCAGGTCGAAGGCCACCCCGAGTTCCACGATCAACGGCACGCCGGAGGTGGCCAGGAACGCGCTGGCGGTGATGCCGTTGTCCAGCAGCAGGAAGCCCACGATCTGGGAGATCGCGCGGCGCCGGGTGACCAGCGCGAAGAAACCGATCAGCACCACGGCCAGCCCCACCGGCAGGGCCCTGGTGGCCGGGGACGGCGCGAGCTGGACCAGCGGCTGCGCGGCGGCGTAGGCGAGCAGCGTCAGCGCGGCTGCGGTCAGCAGTGAGGCGGCGACGTTGACCAGGGGCTGGGTCTCCCGGGTCTGCCCGGCCGCGGTCAGCGAACGCCGCATCAGATACGGCAGCACCCCGGCCCGCAGCACACTGACGCCCACGGCGATGCCGACCAGGCCCCAGCGCTGCTCGTGCAGGCCCAGCAGCAGCCCGATCACCCCCAGGGCCACCCCTTGCATCGCGAACACCCGCACGATGGCGGACAGTTCGCGGTACCAGAGCACCAGGACGGCGGCGATCAGGAACACACCGCAGGCCAGGTCCAGCAGTTGTGTGTAGAGGCCGGTGCCCACGGCTGGTTCACGCTCCGGTCAGGAAGTAGGAGGCGGTCACTGCGAGGACCGCCAGCAGGAAGGATCCGGCCAGCAGTTCGGGAACCCGGAACAGCCGCAGCTTGGCCCAGAACACCTCGACCGCCGCCAGTCCCGTCCCCAGCAGGGCGACCTTGGCCGCCAGCAGCGGCAGCGCGAGTGCGAGCGCCGCCCAGGAGCTGGTGGTGGCGATGCCCCACGGGGCGGCCAGGGTTGCCAGGAGTCCGAGCAGGACGGCCAGCCGCATCTGCGAGCCGAGTTCGACCAGGGCCAGGTCCGGGCCTGCGTACTCCAGGATCATGGCCTCGTGGACCATGGTCAGTTCCAGGTGGGTGGAGGGGTTGTCCACCGGGAGGCGTCCGGCCTCGGCCAGGGTGACCACCGCCAGTGCGACGATCGCCAGCAGCCCGGAGGGCGAGGCCAGCCGGTTCGGGTCGTGGATCCGTCCTGCCACGATGGCGGGCAGGCTGGTGGACCCGGCCGGTATCGACAACGCCAGGACCGAGAGCAGGATCGTCGGCTCGACCAGGGCGGCGATGGTCATCTCCCGCGAGGCGCCCATGCCGCCGAACGCGGTGCCGGTGTCCAGGCCGGCCAGGGCCAGCGACACGGTGCCCAGCGCCAGCAGGGCGACCACCAGGATCAGGTCGGCGCGGGCGCTGAACGGGGTGTCGGTCGAGGCCAGCGGCACCAGGGCGGCGATGACCGCGGTGCTGGCGACCAGCAGCAGCGGAGTGAGCCGGAACGCGGGCCCGGTGCCGACCGGGCTGATCGCCTCCTTGCGCAGCAGCTTGCGTGCGTCCCGCCAGGGTTGGGCGACCCCGGCCCCGGCGCGGCCCTCCATCCGCGCGCGGACCTGGCGCATCAGCCCGGTCAGCAGCGGCGCGCCGCCGACCACGACCAGGACCTGCGCGGTGACCGCGAGGTAGGGGACGAGGCCGCTGGACGGGCTGGTCATCGGGCCACCGCCAGCACTCCCAGGAGGGCGACCAGGCCGAACAGCCCGTAGCCGAGGTAGAGATGGATACTGCCGCTCGCCAGCGGCCGCGAGCGCCGGCCCACGAAATCAAGGGCGGCCAGCACCGGCCGGTACAGGCGGTGCTCGATCCGGTCGGGGACCTTGTGCTGGTAGCGCACCCGTTCCACCAGGTAGGCGGACTCGCGCACCGGGGTGATGTCCAGGTCCTGCTCGGGGGCCAGGACGTCGTCGAAGACGCGCTGCAGGGGTTCGGCGAACGAGGTCGCTGTGTAGGCCATCCGTGCCGAGGGCGCGCCGCCGCCGCAGTCCCACAGCCGGGCCTGGCGGCGCCGGGCCCGGGGCCGCACGGCACGCACCGCTGCCGCGACGGCCACGACTGCCAGCAGCAGGGCGGCCACCGACCACAACGGGGCGAGGGAGGTGGAGATGTCGGCGAGCCGCAGTTGCAACTCGCCGCCGGTCAGCGGCTGGGCCGTCGTCAGGCCCGAGGCGGCTACGGCACGTGACAGCCCGTTCGCCAGCAGTCCGGGGACCAGCGCCAGTGCTGCGCAGGCGGTGGCGAGCAGGCCCGCGCCGACCAGCATCAGGGGCGGGGCCTCCTTCGCTGCGGCGGCCTGGGGGCTGCGCGGGCGGGCGAAGAAGCCTACCCCGAGCGCCTTGACGAAGGCGGCTGCCGCCAGACCCGCAGACAGGGCGATGGCGGCGATGGCCAGTGGCAGTACCACTGCGGTGGTCAGGCCGGGGACCACCAGGCCGTGGATCAGTGCCTGCAGCAGCAGCCACTCGCTGACGAAGCCGTTGCCCGGCGGCAGCGCCACCGCGCCCAGCGCGGCCAGCGCGAACAGCCCTGCGGTGACCGGCATCCGGGCCCGCAGCCCGCCCATCGCGTCCAGGTCCCGCAGGCCGGTGGCCCGCAGCACCGAGCCCGCCGCGCAGAACAGCAGCGCCTTGAATGCCGCGTGGTTGACCAGGTGCAGCAGAGCTGCGGCCAGCGCGAGCGCCGCCAGCGGCAGATTGCCGCCGGCCCGGAACAACCCCGCTGCCCCGACACCGACCAGGACCAGGCCCAGGTTCTCCGACGTGGAGTAGGCCAGCAGCCGCTTCAGGTCGGTGGCCATCGACGCCTGCAGGATCCCGTACACGGCCGACAGCGCGCCGGTGACCAGCACCAGCAGCCACCACCAGCGCGAACCGCTACCGAGCAGGTCCAGGCCGAAGCGCACGATCCCGTACACCCCCAGGTTCACCATCGCCGCGCTCATCAGCGCCGATACCTGGCTGGGCGCCTCCGGGTGGGCCCGCGGCAGCCAGGCGTGCAGCGGCGCCATCCCCGCCTTGGACGCGAACGCGGCGAATACCAGTACGAACACCGTCCCGCGCGCGAGCGGCGACATCGCGGCCGCACCCGTCCGCAGCGCGGTGAAGGTCTCGCCCCCGGCGCGCGCCGCGAACAGCAACAGGCCGGCCAGCAGCAGCACCAGGCCCAGGTGCGTCATCACCGCGTACCAGACCCCGGCCGTGCGCACCGCCGGGCGCTCGCGGTGCTCGGCCAGCACCAGCAGCAGCGAGGCCACCGCCATCAACTCCCACAGCAGCAGGAAGGTGGACACCGAGGCCGCCGCCGGCACCAGCAGCAGGGTGGCCGCGAACACCGGCAGCACCGCCTGCGCCCCGCGCGAGGACACGCCGTGCCTCAAGACGCCGTGCCTCAAGACGCCGTGCCTCAAGACGCCGTGCCTCAAGACGCCGTGCCTCAAGACGCCGTGCCTCAAGACGCCGTGCCCGGACGGTGCCGCGTAGCCGATCCCGTAGACCGCCACCGCCACGACCACTGCTCCCGCCACAGCCATGAACAACCCGGACAACGGGTCGACCCGCAGGAACACCCCGGCCAACGGCAGCAGGTCCGGCAGTCGGGCGGACCAGCCGGCGCCGCCCAGGGCGGTGATCCCGGCTACCAGACCCGCCGCACCGACACCGGCCGTGCACACCCCGACCGCCGCCGCCCGCACCTGCGCCGGCAGGACGAGACCCAGACCAGAACCGGCACCGGCGAGCCCGGCGACAGCGCCCAGGGCGGGCCCGATCACGCTCACCGGCCGGTCACGGTACGCAGCGCCGCCACGATCGCGTCCGGGGACGGCGGACAGCCCGGCACCTGAAGGTCCACCGCCACCACATCGGCAACCGTGCCCTGGACCCCGTAGCCGCCGGCGAACTCCCCGCAGCCCAGCGCGCAGTCACCCACCGCGACCACCAGCCGCGGCTGCGCCATCGCCGCCAGCGTGGACGTGAGCGGTACCGCCATGTTCCGCGTCACCGGGCCGGTCACCAGCAGCACATCCGCATGCCGGGGAGAGGCCACCAGCCGCGCCCCGTACCGCTCCGCGTCGTAGACCGGGCCGAACGCGCCGCCGATCTCGATCTCGCAGCCGTTGCACGACCCCGCGTCCACGCACCGCACCTGCGCCGAGCCGCCCAACTCTCGTGCCGCGGGCGGCGGTACGGCCGTCGGGCGTGGTGGCGCGGGCTCGGCGACGCGTCCGGTCCCGCGGATCTTGCGCAACAGGCTCATGGCGACCTCGACTCGCATTTCATGCTGGAAGGCGTTGTTGTTCAGGCTTCGATGAATTGAAGACATTATCAACTGGTGGACAGTCGTCAGCTGCCACAGTGATGGACGTCAGTCCTGTTCGAGGGGTGAAGGGGAGTCAGGGATGTGCGGTCACGGCGAAGCGGGTGGAGCGGCGTCGTGCCAGTCCGCCGAGCGCCACCGCTGGGGGACGCCCGATGGCCTGTCGGGTTCGACTGCGGGGGAGGGGTGGGCGGCCAGTGCTGCTTCCAGGTCCGGGTGCTGGCGAATCACGGGGTCCCCTGCGCGCGGGGTGAACGGCTCCCTGTCGGCGGGCAGTCCGGCCAGTTCCAGCGGGCGTCCGCGTTCGGCCAGGCGCCAGGCGGCGGCCACCACTGAGTCGCGGCCCCAGGGCGACCAGCCCTGCAGCCCGGTCAGATCCAGGATCACCGCTCCCTCGCCGCGGGCGATGGCCCAGCCGACGGCTCCGGCGAAGCGAGCGGTGGCCTCGTCGCCGAGATAGCCAGTCAGGGACAGGACGCCTGCACCGGGCCGGTTCTCGTAGTGCCATTGGATCGTCATACGCGGCCGGCTTTCCTGGCGATGGGGTGGCTGAGGGAGGGTCAGTGGTGGTGTCCGCCGAAGTAGAACAGGAGCATCACGAAGCCGGCGAAGACGTGGAAGCCGATGACGTAGATCGCCGCCCGGATCCAGACGCCCTTGTTGGCGCGGCGTCCGCCGCCCTCGCTGCCGTCGTCGTCCTGCTGGGCCGCGGCTGCGGTGTCGGCGGCGGCGATCATCGCCAGGACTGCGGCGGCGTCCGCTGACGCGAGGTCGCGTCGGGCACCGCCGGTGGGTTCGGTCATGGCCGCGGGTCTCCTTCGGGCGCCTGCCCGGCGGTGGCCGGTTCGGGCTGCGGGTCGGGGGTGTGGCGGCGGATGTGCAGGGCGCCGCCGGTGGTCTCGGCCTGGGCCAGTAGGGCGTTGACCCCGTCGGTGTCGGTCAGGGTGGTGGTGGGGGCGTTGTGGCCCGGCAAGTGGTGGGTGACCTCGAAACGCACCGGCGTCCTCTCCTTCGTCGTTCGTTCGGGCGGGTCAGCCGGGGGTTCGGGGCAGGGCGGCGCGGACGGTCTTGCCGCGGCCGGCGAAGTCGGGGTGCAGGTTCAACTGGCCGCCGCACTGGTGGATCAGGTTCGCCAGCACTCGCAGGCCTCCCGGGGTGGTGGCGGTCGGCGGCCAGGGCGGCAGGACCGGGTCCTCGTCATGGACGGCGATCGTGAGCTGCTGTGCGTCCAGGGCGATGGTCAGGTCCAGTTGCGGGGACCGGGCGGCGTGGCGGACGGTGTTGGCGACCAGTTCGGTGGTGATGAGTAGGGCGGCGTCCACGGTGCTGGTGGCGGGCAGGCCCCAGGTGGTGAAGGCCATCTGGGCGGTGCGCCGGGCCAGCGACACCGACGCCGCCGTATTGGGCAGCGTGAGCGTGTGCTGCTGTACGGCCTGCCGGTGCTCCGGTTCGGTACGCGCGGCGGTGGGTTGGCGGGGCTGATGCCAGCGCCTGGGGTGGGTCACCGCTCGGCTCCGTCGGCGAAGTCGGGCAGCGCCCTGCCGGTCGCGTTCGCGGTACTCACGTGCTCCTCGCCACCGCTTCCCGGTCCGCCTCGCGCAGCTCCGTCAGAAGGTCCTGCTGGTCGGCCAGCAGCTCCGTCAGGATCCTGCGCGCGGCCCGCATCAGGTCCGCCACGTCACCGCCGGCCAGGGCGTAGACCACGGTGTCGCCGTCCCGGGTGGCGGTCACGATCCCGGACCTGCGGAGCACTGCGAGCTGCTGGGAGAGGTTGGAGCGCTCCACCTCGATCTGCGCCAGCAGGTCCCGCACCGGCATCGGCCCGTCCTGGAGAAGCTCCAGCACCCGGATCCGCACCGGATGCCCCAGCATCCTGAAGAACTCCGCCTTCGCCTGGTACAACGGCACCGGCACCGCGATCAGCCCCTCTCCCGCTCCGTATCGGCCCGATCCGCCTCGGCGGAAGGCACCTCGACCCCATTCTCACGGGCCGAACGCAGTGCCTCCTCCAACTCGTCCACGGCCAGCGAGACCGCGCACGAATCGTGCGCGGCCACCGCTTCCTCCAGGCCCGTTCGCGCCGCCCGCACGCGTGCGATCAACGCCTCGGTCAACTCGTCCACATCTCCATGATGTATCAAATTGAAGAATTCTTCAATCCAGTGGACTGGTGCTCTCGGCAAGGCGAAAACCGGTGATGATCTCCGGGTGGATGCAGACGGCGTAGTCCATGGCCTGGTCCACCCAGGGTTCCAGAAGCCGCTGGTAATGGGCGAGCGACGGCGGGTCGGTCACCCGGCGGGCATAGCCGGTGACCACGACGCTCCACCCGAGGTGGGTGTCAGGATCGATCTTGTCGGCCTCGTACGCGACCACCACCCCCGTCTCCCCTGCCTGCTCGGTCACGAGCGTGAGGGCAGCGCCCTCATGGGTGCGGATGACGATGTCGCCGTTGTCGATGATGTGGTTCACCGGGCGGATCGCCGGCAGTGCGGACTGGGTGAAGACGATCCGCCCCAACCCCACACTGCCCAGCAGACGCAGCGCCTCCGCCGAGTCGAGCGCGCGCGTCGTCCGGCCTCCGCGGACCGTTGCCGGAACCGGTGCGTGGTGCGCCGCTGCGGAGTTCTGTGCGGCTTCACGGTGAGCTGTCATGGGGGTGCTCCTGTCAGGCGGCCCTGCGACCGCTTCGCCTGATCGTCACAGCGCACTGTCGGCGACGCCAGGGCCATTCGGCCCCAAACGCGCGGCTCAGCCGGTGGGAGGGTCGGGTGGCTTCCGGTTGAGGGCCGTTCGGCCCTCCATCGACCGCGCCGGCGGCTGGTGGGATGAGGGGAGGGGATCGGGGGTCCCGCTCCACCCGGTGCGGGCCTTGACCCGTGTCGATGGGAGACGCCATGAAAGCCGCAGTCGTCAGGGACTTCACTGCCCCGCTCGTCATCGAGGACCGCCCGCTGCCCGAACCCGCCGCGCAGCAGGTGCGGGTCCGGATCGAGACGTGCGGCCTGTGCCACACCGACATCCACGCCGCCCGCGGCGACTGGCCGGTCCGGCCCGCGCTGCCGTTCGTACCCGGCCACGAGGGCGTCGGCATCGTCGAGGCGGTCGGTGACCGGGTCAGGTTCGTCGAGGTCGGCGACCGCGTCGCCATCCCGTGGCTGGCGGAGGCCTGCGGCCACTGCGACCAGTGCGTGTCGGGCTGCGAGACCCTGTGCCTGGCACAGCGCAACAGCGGCTACTCCGTCGACGGCGGCTATGCGCAGTACGCGCTGGCCCACGGCGACTACGTGGTCAAGGTGCCGCAGGGACTGGACCCGCTCGACGCCGCCCCGCTGAGCTGCGCGGGCGTCACCGCCTACAAGGCGGTGAAGCTCTCCGGAGCGCGTCCGGGCACCCGGGTGCTGATCTCCGGCATCGGCGGCCTGGGCCACCTCGCGCTGCAGTACGCGCGGATCGCCGGAGCGGAGACCGTCGCGGTGGACGTCACCGACGAGAAGCTGGCTCTGGCCCGTGAGCTGGGCGCCGACCATGTGATCGACGCCCGGGTCCAGGACGTGGCCGCCGAGACGGCCAGGCTCGGGGGAGCCCATGCCGCCGTCTCCCTGGCCGTCAGCAACGACTCGTTCCAGGCCGCGTACGCCTCGCTGCGCCGCGGCGGAGTCCTGGTCCTGGTCGCGCTGCCGGCCGGCGGGAAGCTGGAGCTGCCGGTCTTCGACACCGTCCTCAACGGCACCTCGGTGGTCGGCTCCATCGTCGGCACCCGGCAGGATCTGGCCGAGGTGTTCCGACTGCACGCTCTCGGCCGGACCCGGGTGATCCGCGAGAGCCGCCGCCTGGAGGACGTGAACGCGTGCTTCGAGGAGGTGCTCGCCGGCAAGGTGACCGCGCGCCTGGTCTTCGACCTGCGGTAACAGCTGCGGTGACGGCGAGGAGAGACATGGTTCCGGGCACCGACCTCAGGTCGGTGCCCGGAACCATGTCTCAGGCGCGCGGGATGGTCAGGGGTGCGGGACGACGGCGACCGGAGCCTTGGCGTGGTGCAGCACCGCGTGGGCGACCGCCCCGAGGCGCAGGCCGGCGCCGTGCGGGCGGGCCCGGCGACCGACCACGACCAGGTCGGCCCGGTCGGAGGCCTCCACCAGCGCCGCCGCCCCACCGCCGAGGCGTACGGCCTCGGCGACCTCGGTGTCGGGGAACTTGTCGCGCCAGCTGAGCATCGCCTTCGCGAGCTGGGCGGCCTCGGCAGCCTCCAGGTCCGGGGTCTGTACCAGCGGCGGCGTCCAACCGAGGGAGGACCAGCTCGGCGGGAGGGCCCAGCCGTGCACGACCCGGATCCGGGCGCCCCGCAGGGCGGCTTCGGCGAAGGCGAAGTCCAGGACCGCCTCGGAGGGGTCGTAGGCGTCCAGGCCCACCAGGATCTGGGACGTGGCAGTGCGCTGCTGCTCGGTTCCCGGTCCCGTCCCGGGACGGAGCACGATGAGCGGCACGTCGACCCGGGCGGCGGTGGCCAGGCTGACGGAGCCGAGCAGCAGCTCGGCGAAGCCGCCCAGTCCGCGCGATCCAAGAACGGTGATCTCGCCGTCGTGGGCCGTCTTCACCAGCGCTTCGACGACCTGTCCCTGGACCAGGGCCAGGTCGATGGAGAGCGTCGGACAGCGCTCCTGGAGCTCGGCCTGCACCTGGGCGAGCATGCGCAGGGCCGAACCCCGCTCGTCGCCGTTCTGCCGGTCGATGTTCTGCAGCGCCCGAAGCCAGGGGTCGGCGTAGACCAGGCGCAGCGGCGAGCCTCGGAGCACCGCTTCGTCCGCTGCCCAGTGCGCGGCCGCGATGCTCTGCGCGGAGCCGTCGACGCCGACGATCACGGGTCGTTTCATGGCGTTCTCCTCCTTGACGGGGCGAGTCTGCCGAGGTGGGTGACACCCGGGAGCCCCACCCTTCCAGGCTTCTCCGGCCGGGGCCGAGCGGCCAGGGCCGGTCGGCCCCGGCCATGCGCCGGTGGTCCCGGCCCGCGCCGAAAGGGTTCGGTAGGTCCCTGACAGGGACCCTCGGACACCGATACCGGGACCACACGGCGCCGGGCAGGGACCACTGGTCCCTGCCCGGCGCCGTGTCCGGGACCAGAGGATCTCTCACGAAGGGCGGCGTCACAGCCGACCCACCCACCTCTGGATGAACAGGAGCCCAGCCATGTCTGGAGCCAGCAGCCCCACCCCGCACCCCGGGCCTGGACGCGGGGCAGCGACGGACACCGGGGCCGACCGGCGGTCGACCTTCGGACTGCCCGCCGCCACCGCCCTCGTCATCGGCAGCGTCATCGGCACCGGAGTGTTCGCCCTGCCCTCGGCCCTTGCTCCCTTCGGACCGATCGCGCTGGTGGCCTTCGGCGTGGTGACCCTCGGCGCGCTGGCCCTGGCCGTGACCTTCGGCTCGCTGTCCAAGCGGGTGCCCGGCAGCGGCGGCCCCTACGTCTACGCCAAGGAGGCGTTCGGCGAGTTCGCCGGCTTTCTGACGGCCTGGTCCTACTGGATCACCGCATGGGCCGGGAACGCGGCCATCGCGGTCGCCTGGGTCGGCTACGTCGAGGTCTTCGTCGACAAGGGCCACCACACCGCCGGATCGATCGCGATCGCCCTGACCGGCCTGTGGATCCCGGCTCTGGTCAACCTCACCGGGATCCGCAACATCGGCGCGGTCCAGGTGGTCACCACGGTGCTGAAGTTCATCCCGCTGGTGTTCATGGCCAGCATCGGCTTGCTGTTCATGAAGTCCGGGAATTTCGGCACCTTCAACGCCAGCGGCACCTCGGCGATCGGCGCCGTCTCGGCCGCCTCCGCGATCGCCCTGTTCAGCTACATCGGACTGGAGACCGCCTCGGTGGCCGCGGGCCGGGTGCGCAACCCCGAGCGCAACGTTCCCCGGGCGACCGTCTACGGGACCCTGGCCTGCGCCGTCATCTACATCCTCGGCACCCTGGCGGTGTTCGGAACCGTCTCGCACGCCTCGCTGGGCAGCTCCACCGCCCCGTTCACCGACGCCGCCAACAACATCGTCGGCGGCACCTGGGCCGGCAACGCGGTGGCCGTCGCCGCCATCATCTCCGGACTGGGCGCCCTGAACGGCTGGACCATGATCTGCGCCGAGATGCCCCTGGCCGCGGCCCGCGACGGACTGTTCCCGACCGCGTTCTCCAGGACGGTGGGACCCAAGCAGGTCCCCGCCTTCGGCATCGTCTCCGCGACCGCCCTGGCCTCGCTGATCACCGTCATCAGCTACACCCACTTCACCAAGGTCTTCACCGAGATCGTCCTGCTCAGCGTCCTGACCGCGGTCATCCCCTACCTGGTCTCCGCCGCGGCGCAGCTCTACTGGCTGGTGGTCCGCGGACGCGGGGACCTGTCGCCGCGCCGCTTCGCCCGGGACGTGACGGTCACCGTCCTGGCCCTGGCCTTCTCCTACTGGTCCATCCAGGGCAGCGGCTACCAGACCGTCTACTATGGGCTGTTCGTGATCCTGCTCGGCGTGCCGGTCTACATCTGGCTCAAGCGCGGCCGCGGCGAGTACGGCGAGACCGCCCTGCCCGCCCCCGCCCGTACCGACAACGCCGCTGCCGCGGAGCCGAAGGACACCGCGCCGGCCCCGGTTTCGGCCCAGCTCGCGGCTCGTACCACCCGGCCGGTCGGTCTGCCGGAGCTGCTGTGGCGCGCGCTGCGTCCCCGCCACTCGGCCTGACCACCCCACCGTCCTGCACCACTTCTGACAGGGAGCCACCATGTCCGTCCTTCGTGTCGACTCCGAGACCGGCCGCCTGCGCCAGGTCGTCCTGCACCGCCCCGGCCTGGAACTGGCCCGGCTGACCCCGCGCAACGTCGACGAGCTGCTCTTCGACGACATCCTGTGGGCCAAGCGCGCCCGCGAGGAGCACGACGCCTTCGCCCAGGTGCTGCGCGACCACGGCGTGCGCGTCCACTACTACGCCGAACTCCTCGCCCGGACCATGGACCTGCCCGAGGCCCGTACCTGGCTCGTCGACCGGGTCGTCGCCCCCGGCACGGTCGGCCCCGCCCTGGTCGACCCGGTTCGCGCCCTGTGCCAGGAGCTGGACGCGTCGACCCTGGCCGAGTACCTCATCGGCGGTGTCCTGAAGGACGACCTGCAGATCGCCAACCCGCACAGCCTGGTCTGGAACCAGCTCGGCGAGCAGGACTTCGCGCTGCCGCCGCTGCCCAACCACCTGTTCCCGCGCGACAACTCCTGCTGGATCGGCGACCGGTACACCGTCAACCCGATGGCCAAGCCCGCCCGGCGCCGCGAGACCCTGCACAGCGCCGCGATCTACCGCTTCCACCCGCTGTTCGCCGGTACCCCGGCGCCGTTGATCGACGGCACCGGCGCGGTACCGGGCACCACCCTGGAGGGCGGCGACGTCCACTCGCTGGCTCCCGGCGTCGCGATGGTCGGCATGGGCGAGCGAACCACCCCGCAGGCCGTCGAGGAACTCGCCCAGCGGCTGTTCGCCACCGGCGCCGCGCACCGCCTGATCGCCGTTCGGCTGCCGCGCAGCCGCGCGTTCATGCACCTCGACACGGTGATGACCATGATCGACAGGGATGCGTTCGCCGTCTACCCCGGGCTGGCCGACTCGCTGCGCTCCTGGACCCTCACCCCCAGCACGGGACAGCCCACCGGCTTCGAGGTCACCCCCGACACCGACCTCGCGTCGTCGCTGGCCACCGCGCTGGACCTGGACAAGGTCAGGTTCCTGTCCGCGGTCCAGGACGTGCGCGCCGCCGAACGCGAGCAGTGGGACGACGGCAGCAACTTCCTGGCGCTGTCGCCGGGCGTGGTCGTCGGCTACGAACGCAATGTCACCACCAACACCTACCTGCGCAAGCAGGGCATCGAGATCGTCACCATCGCCGGCGCCGAACTCGGGCGCGGGCGCGGCGGACCGCGCTGCATGAGCTGCCCGATCCAGCGCGACCCGGCCAACTGAAGCCCGCCCGACCGCACCCGCCCACCACGATCTCCCGGAGCCTGCGATGACCACAGACCTGACCGGCCGTCACTACATGGACGAGCTGGACTTCACCGCCGAGCAGATCCACCACCTCCTGGACCTGGCCGCCGAACTCAAGGCCGCCAAGCGCGACGGCACCGAGACCCCGCGCCTGACCGGCCGCCACCTCGCCCTGATCTTCGAGAAGGCGTCCACCCGCACCCGCTGTGCCTTCGAGGTCGCCGCCGCCGACCAGGGCGCCAGCACCACCTACCTCGGCCCGGACGGTTCCCACCTGGGGCACAAGGAGTCCGTCGCCGACACCGCCCGCGTGCTGGGGCGGATGTACGACGGCATCGAGTACCGCGGCTTCGCCCAGGAGACCGTCACCACCCTCGCCGCCCACGCCGGGGTCCCGGTCTACAACGGGCTGACCGACCGGTGCCACCCCACCCAGAGCCTGTGCGACGTTTTCACCATGCGCGAGCACAGCGAGAAGCCGCTGACCGAGATCTCCTACTGCTACCTGGGCGACGCGAGGAACAACACGGCCAACTCGCTGCTGGCCATGGGCAGCCTGCTGGGCATGGACGTGCGCATCGCCGCCCCCAGGACACTGTGGCCCGCCGACACCCTGGTCGCCCGCTGCCGCGACCTCGCCTCGACCAGCGGCGCGCGGATCACCCTCACCGAGGAGGTGGAGCAGGCCGTGCACGGCGCGGACTACCTCTACACCGACGTATGGGTGTCCATGGGCGAGAGCGCCGACACCTGGGCCGAGCGGATCGCCCAGCTCCTGCCCTACCAGGTCAACGCCAAGACCCTGGCCGCCACCGGCAACCCGGACACCGCGTTCCTGCACTGCCTGCCGGCCCTGCACGACCGCAGCACCGCCCTGGGCGCGGACCTGTTCGCCCAATACGGGCTGGACGGCCTGGAGGTCACCGACGAGGTCTTCGCATCGCCCGCCTCCCTGGTCTTCGACCAGGCCGAGAACCGCATGCACACCATCAAGGCCGTGCTCGTCGCCACCCTGGGAGCCTGAGATGCGCATCGTCGCCGCACTGGGCGGCAACGCCCTCCTGCAACGGGGCGAGCACCCCGACGCCACCGTCCAGGCAGTCCACGTGCACCAGGCCGCCACCACGCTGGCCGAACTCGCCCTGGCCGGCCACGAGCTGATCGTCACCCATGGGAACGGCCCGCAGATCGGCCTGCTCGCCCTGGAGAGCGAGGACGACCGCGCCCTGGCGGCCCCCTACCCCCTGGACCTCCTCGGCGCCCAGACCCAGGGCATGATCGGCACCCTGCTGGCCCGGGAACTGCGCAACAGGCTCCCGGACCGGACCGTGGTCGCCCTGGTCACCCACACCGAAGTCGACCCCGCCGACCCCGCGTTCCAGCACCCCACCAAGTTCATCGGCCAGACCTGCACCAAGCCCGTGGCCGACCGGCTCGCCCGCGAACGCGGCTGGACGCTGGCCGCCGACGGCGACTCCTGGCGCCGCGTCGTCCCCTCGCCCCGGCCCGGCTCCGTCCTGGAGGCGCCGACTGTCCGCGCGCTGTTGGCGGAGGGGACCGTGGTCATCTGCGCCGGGGGCGGGGGAGTGCCCGTGGTCAGGGACGTCGACACCGGTCTGCTGCGCGGCGTCGAGGCCGTGATCGACAAGGACCGGACCGCGGCCCTGCTCGCCGAGCAGCTCGACGCGGACGTCCTGCTCGTGCTCACCGACGTCACCCATGTGTTCAGCCACTACGGCACCCACCACGCCCGCCCGGTCCTCACCGCGACCCCCGCCGAGCTGCGCGCCCTGGAGCTGCCCGAGGGCTCCATGCGGCCCAAGGCCGAGGCCGCCGCGGCCTTCGTCGAACGCACCGGCGGCATCGCGGGCATCGGCCCCCTCGACGACGCCCTCGGCATCCTGCTCGGGACCACCGGCACCCTGATCCGTCCGGACCGGGGCAGTCGCTCGCCACAGGCGACGGCGGCCGTCGGGGCCTCGGCCCCAGTACGTACCTGAGCTGCGGCGAAAGCCGTGCGGGGACCGGGAGGTGCCCTTCAGCCCCACGGGCAGGGACCTTCGGCCGTCGCTGGGGACGATCACGCCGCGGGAGGCTGGAGCCGTTCGAAAGGATCAGACGGATCGCTCTGGTCCTCCCTGCCCGACGCCCCCTGGAGACGTCCCATGCCCCGGTCCCCGCAGGTTCTCGCCGACGCGCCCGCCGACACCCCGGACTATGTCGTGGACGAGGTGGACTCCCTGGTTCGCAACGCCCTGGCGGCGCTGGACGAGTACGCCGACTTCAGCCAGGAGCTGGTGGACTGCATCGTGAAGAAGGCGTCGCTGGCGGCGCTCGCCGCGCACACCCGGCTGGCGGCGATGGCCGTGGAGGAGACCGGACGGGGGGTGTTCGAGGACAAGGCCGTGAAGAACGTCTTCGCCTGCGAGAACATCGCCCACTCCATGGCCGGCCTGAAGACGGTCGGGGTGGTCCGCCGTGACGAGATCGACGGGATCGTGGACATCGCCGAGCCGGTCGGTGTCGTCGCGGGGGTGACACCGGTGACCAACCCGACCTCCACCACCATCTTCAAGGCGCTGATGGCGCTGAAGACCCGCAATCCCATCGTGTTCGGCTTCCACCCCGCCGCGCAGCGCTGTTCTGCCGAGGCGGCCAGGATCGTACGTGACGCGGCGGTCAACGCAGGCGCCCCGGAGCACTGCGTGCAGTGGATCGAGCGGCCGTCGATGCAGGCCACTTCGGCGCTGATGAACCACCCGGGGGTCGCCACCATCCTGGCCACCGGCGGCAACGCCATGGTGCGGGCCGCCTACTCCTGCGGCAAGCCCGCCCTGGGCGTGGGCGCGGGCAACGTCCCCGCCTATGTGGAGCAGAGCGCCGACCTCAAGCGCGCGGCCAACGACATCGTGCTGTCCAAGTCCTTCGACAACGGCATGATCTGCGCCTCCGAGCAGGCGGTGATCCTGGACGCGGAGATCTACGACGCGGCACTGGCCGAGTTCCGCACCCTCAAGGCCCATCTGGCGACCGCGGACGAGAAGGCCGCCCTGGAGCGCCACCTCTTCGGCACGGGACCGGACCGGAACTGCGCCGGAGCCGCGCTGAACGCCGCCGTGGTCGGCCGCTCGGCGGCGGAGATCGCGCAGGCCGCCGGTTTCACCGTCCCGCCGGAGACCTCGATCATCCTGGCCGAGGTCTCCGAGGTGGGCCGGGACGAGCCCCTGACCCGGGAGAAGCTCTGCCCGGTCCTGGCCGTGCTGCGCGCCGCTGACCGCGGCGAGGGCCTGCGGCTCGCGGCGCAGATGGTCGAGTTCCACGGCCTCGGCCACAGCGCCGCCATCCACACCGAGGACGCCGCGCTGGTCGAGGAGTTCGGCCATGCCGTCAAGGCGTGCCGGATCGTCTGGAACGCGCCCAGCTCGCAGGGCGGCATCGGCGACGTCTACAACGCCTTCCCGCCCTCGCTCACGCTGGGCTGCGGCAGTTACGGGCACAACGCGGTGGCGGGCAATGTCACGGCCTCCCATCTGCTGACCATCAAGCGGATCGGGCGCCGCAACACCAACCTGCAGTGGTTCAAGGTCCCGCCGAGGATCTTCTTCGAGCGCAACTCCACCACCTACCTGGCCGACATGCGCGAGGTCCACAAGGTGGTTGTCGTCACCGACCGCACCATGGTCGAGATCGGCCATCTGGAGCGGATCCGCACCATCCTGGACCGGCGCAGCGAACCGTGCGAGGTGAGGGTCATCGACTACGTCGAGCCCAATCCCAGCACCGACACCGTCGCCAGGGGCGCCGAGCTGATGCACGGCTTCCAGCCCGACACCATCATCGCGCTGGGAGGCGGCTCGCCGATGGACGCGGCCAAGGTCATGTGGCTGATGTACGAGCACCCGGAGGTCGACTTCGCGGACCTGAAGGAGAAGTTCTTCGACATCCGCAAGCGTGCCTTCACCTTCCCCGACCTGGGTGTGAAGGCCAAGCTGGTGTGCATACCGACCACCTCGGGCACCGGGTCCGAGGTCACCCCCTTCGCGGTCATCACCGACACCCGGACGGGCCAGAAGTTCCCGCTGGCCGACTACGCGCTCACCCCGAGCGTCGCGATCTGCGACCCGGCGCTGACCACGGGCCTGCCGCGGGCCGTCACCGCCGACACCGGTTTCGACGCGCTGACGCACTGCATCGAGACCTATGTGTCGGTGTACGCCAACGACTTCACCGACGGGCTGGCCCTGCACGGCATCCGCCTGATCTTCGAGAACCTGGAGCGGGCCGTCACCGACGGTACGCACGACCTGGAGGCCAGGGAGAGGATGCACAACGCCGGCACCATCGCCGGGATGGCCTTCGGCTCGGCCTTCCTCGGCGTGGTCCACGCCATGGCGCACACCCTCGGCGGAACCTTCGGCGTTGCCCACGGCCGCACCAACGCCCTGCTGCTGCCGCATGTCATCCGCTACAACGGCACCGAGCCGGCCAAGGTCACCGGCTGGCCCAAGTACCGGCACTACATCGCACCGCAGCGCTACCAGGACATCGCCCGGATGCTCGGCCTGGCCGCCGCCACGCCCGAGCAGGGCGTCGAGTCCCTGGCCGTGGCCGTGGAGGAACTGCGCGAGCGGGTCGGCATCCCGGCCTCCTTCAAGGAGGCGGGCGTGGAGGAGACCGCGTTCATCGCGGCCCTGCCGCAGCAGGTGATGAACGCCTACGAGGACCAGTGCGCTCCCGCCAACCCGCGGATGCCGATGCTCGCGGACATGCGGCAGCTGATGCGTCAGGCGTACTACGGCAACCGCGCCTGACCTGGGCGGCGGATGATCCGTTCGGCCGTCCGCCGGTAGGGACCAACGGACCCGGGAAGGGCCCGGTGGGCACTGCTGCTGATGTCCCGCGCGAGGCGACGATGGACCGCAGAGGCCAGAACCAGCCGCGCCGAGCGATCGAAGATCCCCATCACAGGAGCAGTCATGACGACCACGGCCACCCGTCCGACCACCGGATCCACGCAGGACGCCTGGCGCGGCTTCACCGGCACCGCCTGGCGCGAGCGGATCGACGTTCGCGGCTTCATCCAGGCCAACTACACCCCCTACGAGGGCGACGGCACCTTCCTGGCCGGGCCCACCGTGCGCACCGCCGCGGTGTGGGGCAGGATCACCGCGCTGTTCCCGGAGGAGCGGCGCAAGGGTGTCCTGGACATCGACGCCACCACTCCTTCCACGATCACCGCGCACCGGCCCGGATACATCGACCGTGACCGCGAACTCATCGTCGGCCTGCAGACCGACGCCCCGCTGAAGCGCGCGATCATGCCCTTCGGCGGTTGGCGCATGGTGGCGGGAGCTCTGGCCACCTACGGCTACCCGGTGCCGCCGGAGCTGGAGCGGGTCTTCACCCAGTACCGCAAGACCCACAACGACGGTGTCTTCGACGCCTACACCCCGGAGATGCTCCGTGCCCGCAAGGCCGGGATCGTCACCGGACTGCCCGACGCCTACGGCCGCGGCCGGATCATCGGCGACTACCGGCGCGTCGCCCTGTACGGCACCACCGCCCTGATCCTGGCCAAGCGAGCCGAACGCGCCCGGCTGGACCACCACGACTCGACCGCCGAGGTCATCCGCGACCGCGAGGAGCTCGCCGAGCAGATCAAGGCATTGGGCGAACTGGAGCAGATGGCGGCCGGCTACGGCTGCGACGTCTCCCGGCCCGCCGCCACCGCCCGCGAGGCGATCCAGTGGCTCTACCTGGGCTACCTCGCCGCGGTGAAGGAGCAGAACGGCGCGGCCATGTCGCTGGGCCGTACCTCCACCTTCCTCGACGTCTACCTCCAGCGCGATCTGGACGCCGGTCTGCTGACGGAGCGTCAGGCGCAGGAGCTCGTCGACGACTTCGTTGTCAAGCTGCGGATCGTGCGGTTCCTGCGGACCCCGGAGTACGACGCCCTGTTCTCCGGTGACCCGACCTGGGTCACCGAGTCCATCGGCGGCATCGGCGAGGACGGCCGCCCGCTGGTCACCCGTACCTCGTTCCGGTTCCTGCAGACCCTCTACAACCTGGGTCCGGCCCCGGAGCCGAACCTGACCGTGCTGTGGTCGCCGCGCCTGCCCGAGCCCTTCAAGCGGTTCTGCGCCCAGGTGTCCATCGACACCTCCTCGATCCAGTACGAGTCCGACGAGTTGATGCGCCCGGTCACCGGTGACGACACCGCCATCGCCTGCTGCGTGTCGGCGATGAGGGTGGGCCGGCAGATGCAGTTCTTCGGCGCCCGGGTGAACCTGGCCAAGGCCCTGCTGTATGCGGTCAACGGCGGGCGCGACGAGGTCAGCGGCGTCCAGGTCGCCCCGCCCTCGGTCCCGCTGATGGGGGAGTACCTGGACTACGAGACGCTGTACGCCGCCTACGACCGCACCCTTGACTGGCTCGCCGAGCTCTACGTCAACGCCCTCAACGTGATCCACTACATGCACGACAAGTACGCCTACGAGCGCCTGGAGATGGCACTCCACGACTACCCGGTGCACCGCTGGATGGCCTGCGGCATCGCCGGCCTGTCGGTGGCCGCCGACAGCCTGTCCGCCGTGAAGTACGCCCGGGTCAAGGTGATCCGCGACCAGAGCGGCATGGCCGTCGACTACGCCGTGGAGGGCGACTACCCCGCGTACGGCAACAACGACGACCGGGCCGACGGGATCGCGGTGGAACTGGTGCGCTCCTTCATGGCCAAGGTACGCCGCCACCCGACCTACCGGGGCGCGGTGCACACCCAGTCGGTGCTCACCATCACCTCCAACGTGGTCTACGGCAATCACACCGGCAACACCCCCGACGGCCGCCGCGCCGGAGCCCCCTTCGCGCCCGGCGCCAACCCGATGAACGGCCGGGACCGCCACGGCATGGCCGCCTCAGCCCTCTCGGTGGCGAAGATCCCGTACGACCAGGCACGTGACGGCATCTCGCTGACCTCCACGGTCACTCCCGAGGGCCTCGGCCACGACCCGGCCGAGCGGGCCGGCAACCTGGTGGGCATCCTCGACGCGTACACCGCGTCCGGCGGCTACCACCTCAATGTCAACGTGCTGGACCGGTTCACCCTCCAGGACGCCATGGAGCACCCGGAGAACTACCCGGACCTGACCATTCGGGTCTCCGGATACGCCGTCAACTTCGTCCGGCTGACCCGCGAGCAGCAGCTCGACGTGATCAGTCGCACCTTCCACGGCGCTTTGTGATGGAAGGCGTCGTGACGGCTGGCGAGGCGCCGACGGGCGTGGTGCCGACGGGCCGGATCCACTCCTGGGACCTGTCCACCGGTGTGGACGGGCCCGGGACCCGGTTCGTGCTCTTCCTGTCCGGTTGCCCGCTGCGCTGCCTGTACTGCGCCAATCCGGACAGCTGGCACATGCGGGACGGCACGCCGATGAGCGTCGACGAGGTCATGGAGCTGATCGGCAGGCACGCCGCGTTCGTCCGGGCCGCGGGCGGCGGGGTGACCCTGACCGGGGGCGAGCCGCTGCTCCAGCACGCCTTCACCGCCGAGGTCCTCCGTCGCTGCAAGGAACAGGGACTGCACACCGCTCTGGACACCTCGGGCTTCCTCGGCGCCGCGGCCGACGACCGGCTGCTCGCCGACACCGACCTGGTCCTGCTCGACATCAAGTCCTTCGACCTCGCCACCTACCGGAAACTGACCAGCCGTCAACTGGGACCCACGCTCAACTTCGCCACCCGCCTGAACCGTCTGGGCGTCCCGACCCGGATCCGCTACGTCCTGGTCCCGGGCTGGACCGACGACGTGGAGGCGATCGAGGGCCTGGCCGGGTTCGTGGCCGGTCTGGGCAACGTCGAACAGGTCGACGTGCTGCCCTTCCACAAGCTGGGCGCCCCCAAGTACGAGGCCCTCGGCATCCCCTTCCCGCTGGCCGACACCCCGCTGCCGGACACCGACCTGGTCGAGCGCGTGCGCGGGCAGTTCCGCGACCACGGACTGAAGGCGTACTGACACGTCCTGTCGGAGGTCCCTCCCCGGCAGGGGCCGTTCGGGCCTGCCGCGGGACCTGCGGGCCCTCGTGGCCGAGACCGGTCACGGCACATCGTGGAGATGAGCAGTAAGGCGACGTGAGACCTCAAGGGGGCACGCAATGAAGGAGTTTGACGGGTGGACACCTGATCCCCTCTCAATCGGGGGCCGGTCGATCCAGGACGCCCGCATCTACCTGTACTGCGTCAGGTCCACGGTGCGACTCGTCGCGGTCCTGGAGAGTCCCGCCCTCATGGCCGCCGTCGTCGAGGACACCTGTCTGCGCCTCGCCGTGCAGGACTGGCACGGGAGGCTGCCGTCCCGCCGGCACCGCAGGGCACTGACCCGATGGCATGCCGAGGGAGCTTTCCTGTGCCGTCAGTCGCAGCGTCTGGCGGCGGTCGCGGAGCAGGCGCTCGCCGAGACCCCCGGGGCCCGACCGGAGGCGTGCTGACCGTCGGGAACGGGACCTTCGGGCCCTCCGTCAGGGCCGCTCGCCCTCTGCGAACTGCCTTGCCACAGCGGGACATTGAAGGTGCATTGATAACCTGCCCCATGACCGGAAGGAACGGGCACCATGGCACTCCACCAGAACCCGCAGCAGCACCTCCGCTTCCACTTCCCGACCTGGCACCGGAGCGTCAGTCCGGCGGTCGCGGAGACCTCCGAGTCCGTCGTGACGAGCACCACGGCCGCGTACGTCTTGGCCGCCACCCGGACCCTGCTCGGCTTCGTCTTCCTGTGGGCCTTCTTCGACAAGGCCTTCGGCTGGGGGTACGCCACCCCTGCCGCCAAGAGCTGGGTCAACGGCGGCTCGCCGACCAAGGGATTCCTCAAGGGCGTCTCGGCCGGCCCGATGGAGTCGACCTTCCACTCCTGGGCCGGTAACGGCCTGGTCGACTGGCTGTTCATGCTCGGCCTGCTCGGCATCGGCATCGGCCTGGTCAGTGGTGTCGCGCTGAAGCTCACCGCCGCCGCCGGGACCGCGATGATGGCCTTCATGTGGATGGCCGAATGGCCGCTCGCCCGGCACACCTCGACCGGTGCGGCGACCATGTCCAGCAACCCGGTCGTCGACTACCACGTCATGTTCGCCGCCATCATGATCGCCCTCGCGGTCAGCGCCTCCGGCACCGCCTTCAGCCTCGGCAAGCTGTGGGCCCGGCTGCCCTTCGTCAGCCGCAACGGCTGGCTGCGCTGAAGCCGGCCCCCGAGCCCCGTGCGGGCGTCGCCGATGCGACGCCCGCACGGGGCTCGACTTGTGCCCGCCTCAGGTGTGACCGCCGGTTTCAGCGGGCGAGGTCGCGGCGGGTCAGCAGGGCCGTGGCCGCGGCCAGGCCGGTGACGCCGACGGCGGCGAGGACGGTGAGGGAGAGCCAGGGCACGGTGCCGTGGGCCAGGGCGTCGCCGGGCGTGTAGTAGTGGAAGGGTGTGACGAAGCGCAGCGGAGCAGCGGGCGACCAGGCCTGCGCGATGAAGTTGACGGCGAATCCGACCGCGCCGAGGGCGACTGTGGTGCCGACGACCTGCGCGCGCCGGCTGCCGGCGGCCGAGACCGCGAGGGCGGGGCCGGTCAGGGACAGGCAGAAGCCGCAGCCGAGCAGCCCGGCGATGAACACTCCGCTGAGCGGGACCGCCCGGTGCAACTGCGGGGAGAGGGCGACCCCGGCGGCGATGGTGAGCGTGGCCGCGGCGTTGAGCAGCACGACGGTGGCGGCCAGGGCGGCGGTGCGCTCGGCGAGCAGCCGGATCCGGGAGAGCGGACGCACCATCAGGAGTTCGATGGTGCCGGACTCGACGTCCGCGGCGACGGCCGCGGCGGCGAGGGAGCCGATGGCGGTGAGTTGGATGGCGATCCAGAAGGGGTGGACCAGGCCGGCGCCCAGCAGGCCGGGGTAGGAGGCGATGGAGACGTCGCCGTTGGAGCCGCTGAACGCCTTGAACGCGCCTGGGGGCTGTCTGCCCGCGCCTGCGGAGAACAGCTGGGTGGGTGCGATGGTGCGGGCGACGACGACGATGAGTGCCTCGAAGACGACCAGGGCGGCGGCGAGGGCGGCCAGCATCCGGCGGCGGCGGTGCAGGGCCAGCCAGAGCAGCGGGAAGCGGCCTCTCATGACGGTACCTCAGTCTCGTCCTCGGAGTCGGAGTCGGAGCCGGGGGTGCGGTAGAGATCGAGGAAGGCCTCGTCCAGTCCGGCCTCCTCGACGGTGAGGTCCGCGACGGGCAGGGCGAGCAGTTCGCGCAGGGTGGCGACGAGCTGGTCCGGTGGGACGAGCAGGCGGACCCGGTCTCCCTCCCAGAGCGGCGCCCATTGCTCGGCGGCACCGAGCGGCCGCCGTCCCAGGGCGTCGGCGAAGGTCAGCCGCACCCTGCGGGCGCGTGCTTCGCGCAGGGCGGCGACGCGCTGGACGGTGACCATGCGGCCGGCCCGAACGATCGCGACCCGGGCGCAGGCGCGCTGGACCTCTGGCAGGACGTGGCTGGAGAGCAGCACGGTGCCGCCAGCGGCGGCGGTCTCGGTCAGCAGTTCGAAGAAGGTCTCCTGCACCAGCGGGTCCAGGCCCTCGCTGGGCTCGTCCAGTACCACCAGTCGGGGTTGGTGCTGGAGGGCCTGGACCAGGCCGAGCTTCTGCTTCATGCCGCGGGAGTAGTCCCGGACCGGCCTGGCGAGGTCCTGCGCGTCCAGCCCGAGACGTTCGCACAGCTCGTCCCGGCGCGGTGTCGGGACGCCCTGCAGGTCGCCCAGCAGGCGCAGGGTCTGATGTCCGGTCAGTTCCGGGTAGAGGCGGAGCTCGCCGGGCAGGTAGCCGAGGGCCGGGGCGAGCCGGCGGTGGTCCGCGATCGGGTCGAGGCCGAGTACCCGGATCCGGCCCGAGCTGGGACGGAGCAGGCCGACCAGGCAGCGGATCGTGGTGGTCTTGCCCGCGCCGTTCGGGCCGAGAAAGCCGAAGACCTCCCCGCGCTCCACGGTGACGTCGAGGTCCTCGATACCGGTCACCGCACCGTATCTCTTGGTCAGTGACCGCAGCTCGATCGCAGCCGTCGCTTCGTCCATGGGCGGTTCTCCTCGTGCCTGCTGCTGCGCGGTCCGGCCGCATACCCCCTTCACTGTGGCGGACGAGGTGGGGTACGACGAGGCCCCGGGCCCCGCCGTACCCCACCTCCGAACTGCGCTGCCTGTGCTCAGGCCTGGGACAGTCGTCCCGCAGCCAGGCCGCTTCGGGCGGCAGCCGGTGTGTCGTCGATGCGGTAGCCGAGCTGGTCGACCACGGCGATCACTCCGTCCACCCCCTTGGCCAGCTGGATCAGGGCGTGCGCGACGCTGCGGTGCTCCAGGGTGCCCGTCAGCGTCACCACGCCGTCGGTGACCTTGACGGCCACCTGGTCCGGGGACAGGCCGAGGACCCGGACGACGACCTCGTGGCGGATCTCCTCCAGGATGGCCTGGTCTTGGCGCAGGAAGACACGCAGCAGGTCGCTACGGCTGACGACGCCGATGAGCCGGCCGGCCTCGTCGACCACCAGCAGCCGCTTGAAGTGCCGCTGCTCCATCACCCGGGCGGCCTCCACGACCGTCCACTCCGGGCGGGCGCAGACCGCGGGGCTGGTCATCAGTCCGCGTGCGGTGGTGGCCTCGCTGCGGTCGCGGTCGCGTGCGGACATCCGCGGCTTGGGCAGCAGTCCGCTGGGGTCCTCGGCGGCGGCCTCGTGGCGCAGCAGGTCCGCCTCGGAGACGATGCCCAGCGGCCGGTCCTGGTCGTCGATGACCGGGACCGAGGTGATGTCGTTGCCCGCCAGCAGCTGGGCGATTTCCTTGAACGGGGTGTCGGGGCCGACGCTCACGACGCCCGGCGTCATCAGTTCTCCCACGATTCGGTGTCGCATCGTCAGAATTCCTTCCCGGTAGCGGTTGTCAGCGGGGGGCCGAGCCTGGTCGACTGGCTCCCGCACTACTTCCACTCTCGCCGGTCGAAGTCGGTCCCGACATGGGCCGACCGGGACCCGCCGCGCCCGCCGATCGGCCCCTTGCCACGGCGCCGACCCGCTGACCTGGGACTAACAGCCATGGTCGTCAGCCGCTACGGTGAACTCGGACAGGTACCCGGACCTGCCGGACTGTGGAGGTGTCCTGTGAGTGGGGAAGAGGCGACATCGCGGTTGCCCCAGCTTCGCCTGGACGAGCTGTTGGGGGAGCTGCAGTCGCGGATCGACGCGGCCCGCGGGACCCGGGACCGGGTGCAGAGCCTGCTCGAGGCCGTCATGTCGGTCGGCCGTGAGCTGGACCTGGCCCACGCGCTGCGCCGGATCGTGGAGGCCGCGGCCGTGCTGGTCGACGCCCGCTACGCGGCTCTCGGCGTGATCGGCCCGGACGGGGAGACTCTCTCGCAGTTCCTGACGGTGGGGATGGACCAGGACCAGGTCGACGAGATCGGTCCGCTGCCCTCGGGGCAGGGGATCCTGGGCGAGCTGATCCGCCATCCGGAGCCGCTGCGACTGAGCGAGCTCTCCGAGCACCCCGCCTCGTACGGTTTCCCGGCGCACCACCCGCCGATGCACACCTTCCTCGGCGTCCCGGTGCGGGTGCGCGACCAGGTGTTCGGCAACCTCTACCTGACCGACAAGCACGGCGGCCAGGACTTCGACGCCGACGACGAGGCGGTGATCGCCACCCTGGCGGTGGCCGCCGGCGTGGCGATCGACAACGCCCGGCTCTACGAGGAGGGCCGGCGCCGGCAGAGCTGGTTGCAGGCCGGTGCGGAGATCACCCGCAGCCTGCTGTCGGGCAAGGAGCGTCTGGAGGTGTTGCACCTGATCGCGCAGCGCGGCATGGACATAACGGGCGCCGTGCTCGCTGACGTCACGGTACCGGTTACCGGCACCGACCAGCTTGTGGTGGAACTGGCCCTGGGAGCGGACGCCCCCGCGCGGGTAGGTTTGACCATCCCGGTCGACGGCACCCTGTCCGGTGCCGCCTTCGCCGGCGCGGTCCCGGAGACCAGTCTGGATCTGCGCACGGATCTGCGCTTTCCGGCTGGACCGCGCAGGTTCGAGGGGATGGGGTCGGCCGTGGCGGTGCCGCTGGGCACGGCCACCGGCGAGATCCAGGGGGTGCTGCTGCTGGCACGGGCCGCGGGGGATCCCGTATTCACCGATGAGGAGACCGGGCCGCTGCTGGGTTTCGCGGACCAGGCCGCGCTGGCCATGGAGCTGGCCGCGCGCCGCAACGACGCCGACCAGCTCGCCCTGCTGGAGGACCGTGACCGGATCGCCCGCGACCTGCACGACCTCGCCATCCAGCGGCTGTTCGCCACCGGCATGACCCTGCAGAGCGCCGCACGTTTCATCGAGCACCCCGGCGCATCGGAACGCGTTGTCCGTGCGATCGGGGACCTGGACGAGACGATCAAGATCATCCGATCCACCATCTTCGGGCTCCGCGCACACGAGACCGAGAGTGGCCAGGGGCAGGCGCTGCGGTCGCGCGCTGCCCACGCGGTGGGGGAGGCCCACCACATGCTGGGCTTCGCCCCGCGGTTGAGCATGGAGGGTCTGCTCGACACCGACGTGCCGCAGCAGGTGGCCGAGGACATGTTGGCGGTGCTCGCGGAAGCGCTCAGCAATGCCGCCCGCCACGCACAGGCCACCCGGGTGGAGGTGGCCCTGCAGGCGACCAGCAAGGAGGTCGTCCTGACGGTGAGCGACGACGGTGTGGGCCTGCCTGCCCAGGGGCGGCGCAGCGGGCTGGCCAACCTGGCCGAGCGCGCCCGGCGGCTGGGAGGGTCCTTCGAGGCGTCCGCGGCGGCCGAGGGCGGCACCCGCCTGGTGTGGCGGGCACCGCTGGAGCGGCCCTAGGAGGGCCGCCCCGTGGCGGGCCGGTGACGGTCACGCGCGGGGGCGGCCGGCCACCGAGGCGTCGTGTGCGGCCTGCTCGCTGGTCTGGGTGGCGATGACCGCGGCCTGGACCCTGCGCTCCACGCCGAGCTTGGCCAGCAGACGGGAGATGTGGTTCTTGACCGTCTTCTCGGCCAGGAACAGCTGCTGGCCGATCTGGCGGTTGGTGAGTCCCTCGCCGATCAGGGCCAGGATCTCGCGCTCACGCTCGGTCAGGGCCGACAGTGCGTCGGTCGGCTGCTGGCCCTTGACAGCGTCACCGCGCATCCTGGCCATCAGCCGGGTGGTGGCGCCGGCGTCGAGCATGGACTGGCCGGAGGCGACCGTGCGCACGGCGGCGACCAGGTCGGTGCCGGTGATCTGCTTGAGGACGTAGCCGGAGGCGCCTGCCATGATCGCGTCCAGCAGGGCCTCCTCGTCGTCGAAGGAGGTCAGCATCAGGCAGGCGAGCCCCGGCAGCTGCGAGCGCAGTTCCCGGCACACGCTCACCCCGTCGCCGTCCGGCAGCCGCACGTCCAGGACCGCCACGTCCGGGCGCAGGGCGGGAACCCGGGCCAGGGCCTGGGCGGCGGTACCGGCCTCGCCGACCACCTCCAGGTCGGGCTCGGCGTCCAGGAGGTCGTGCACACCGCGTCGCACCACTTCGTGGTCGTCCAGGAGGAAGACCCGGACGGGCCTCTTGGATGTGGCTTCTTCGGTGCTCTCCGGCATGGTGCGACTCCGTGTTCCTGGCTCGGTCCGCTGTGGGCGGGCTGCCTTGAATCCTTCCCTGCCGCGGGACTTTGGACCAGGGCCGGTCGGCCCCATTTGCCTGCCCCAGCCGCCGGGTCCCGTCGGACGCAGGAGTTCTCAGGGCGCGGACGGGGGCCGCTCGCGCACGGTGGCCAGGGAGTCATGGGTGTACGGTTCGCCGCGGCGGACGGTGCCCGGGGCCCGGCGGGCCGGATGGTCGGCGTGGTGGGAGGAGCTGAGCTGCCAGGGGACGCTGATGACCATGACCCCGGGGGTGAAGAGCAGCCGGCTCTTGAGCCAGAGTGCGGACTGGTTGTGCAGCAGCTGCTCCCACCAGTGGCCCACGACGTACTCGGGGATGAACACGGCGACCGCGTCCCGGGGACTGGTGCGGCGGAACTCGCGGACGTAGCCGACGACCGGTCGGGTGACCTCGCGGAAGGGCGAGTCTAGGACGTGCAGCGGGATGTCGATGTCGAAGTCGGCCCACTGCTGCTCCAGCCGTGCCGTGGCGTTGGGTTCCACGGAGACGGTCAGAGCGGTGAGCGTGCTGGTGTGGAAGGCCTCGGCGTAGGCCAGCGCCCGCAGGGTGGGCTTGTGGACCTTGGCGACCAGGATGATGCCGTGGATCCGGGCCGGGCGGACCGAGTCGGCGTGCGGGTCCTCCACGGCCAGTTCATCGGCCACCCGGTCGTAGTGGCGGTGGATGCCGCGCATCGTGGTCCACAGCAGCAGCGCCGCGGCCACGGCCAGCCAGGCGCCCTCGGTGAACTTGGTGATCAGGACGATCAGCAGGACCAGTGCGGTGACGCAGGCACCCACCGTGTTGATGGCCCGTGAGGTGATGGTCGAGCGGCGTGGACGGGGGTCGGTCCGGGTGGCCAGGACCTGGTTCCAGTGTTTGACCATGCCGACCTGCGAGAGCGTGAAGGAGGTGAAGACGCCGAGGATGTAGAGGTGGATGAGGCTGGTGACGCTGGCATCGTAGATCCAGAGCAGTCCTGCGGCGACGATCGCCAGGGCGAGGATGCCATTGGAGAACGCCAGGCGGTCGCCCCGGGTGTGCAGCTGGTGCGGCAGGTAGCGGTGCTCGGCCAGGATCGAGGCCAGCAGCGGGAAGCCGTTGAAGGCGGTGTTCGCGGCCAGGATCAGCACCAGGGCGGTGACCGTCTGGATGCCGTAGAACAGCACGCTGTGGTTCCCGCCGAAGACGGCGGCGGCGAGCTGGGCGATCACGGTGGGCTGGGCGGCGGTGTGGCAGTCGCCCGGGAAGCCGCTGAGCCGGCAGGCGTTGTCGGTGATGTGGACCTTCGCGGTCAGGGCCAGCACGGTGATGCCGGCGAACATCGCCACGGCGGTCGCGCCCATCACCGCGAGGGTGGTGGCGGCGTTCCTGGCCTTGGGCCTGCGGAACGCGGGAACGCCGTTGGAGATGGCCTCGACCCCGGTCAGGGCGGTGCAGCCGGAGGCGAAGGCGCGCAGGGTCAGCAGCAGCAGTCCCAGCCCGGTCAGGGAGTCCCTCCCGGTCACCGGGACGATGCCGAACGCGGCGCTGGAGGCGACCGGGCCGTGCCCCAGGGCGACCCGGAACAGACCGGTGCCGACCATGAGCAGGATGCCGCCGATGAACAGGTAGGTGGGTGCGGCGAAGGCCCGCCCCGACTCGCGGACCCCGCGCAGGTTCACCGCCGCCAGCAGGACCACGAAGCCCACCGCCATCGACACCCGGTGGCCAGCCAGGGAGGGCAGGGCGGAGACGATGTTGTCCACCCCGGAGGCGACCGAGACCGCGACGGTCATCACGTAGTCCACCAGCAGTGAGGCGGCGACGACCAGCGCGGCGTTGGGGCCCAGGTTGCTGCGCACCACCTCGTAGGAGCCGCCGCCGCTCGGGTAGGCGTGCACGACCTGCCGGTAGGACAGCACCACCACCGCCATGAGCAGGACCACGGCCGCGGCGACCCAGGGGGCCAGGTACAGGAACGCGGTGCCGCCCACGGCCAGGACCAGCAGGATCTCCTGGGTCGCGTAGGCCACCGAGGACAGCGGGTCGGAGGCGAAGATCGGCAGGGCGAGCCGTTTGGGCAGCAGGGTCTGGCCCAGGTTGTCGCTGCGCAGGGCCTGGCCGATCACCAGCCGCTTGAGGGCGTGCGCGGTGCGGGCGGCCGGGGCCTGGGCAGCGGGCGAGTGGTCCGGAGTGGGGGCGTCGACGGTCATCGCGGGCCGTCGGCTACGGTGCTGGCAGCACGGCCACCGGACAGGGGGCGTGGTGCAGGACGGCATGGTTGACCGCGCCGAGTTCCAGGCCCAGGTGCCCCTGCCGCCGCCGGGCCCCGACCACGATGAGGTCGGCGTCCGCCCCGGCTACCAGCAGGGCCCCGGCGGGGCTGCCCTCGACGGCGTGCCGCTGGATCTTGACGTCCGTGGTCTGCGCGCCCGGCAGGCTCATGGCGTCCAGCCGTTCCTGCGCGCCGGCCAGTGAGTCGGGGCTGCCGGCCTGGTGCGGCCAGGCCTGGACGAGGTCCAGGCGGGCATCCCACAGTCGCGCCTCCTCCATGGCGAAGGCCGCCGCGTGGTCGGGCCGGCCCTCGGGCCCGACGCCCAGCACGATCCGGCCGTTGCGGTGGGCCGGCTCCCGCACCGTGCCGCGTACGACGACCACTGGATAGGTGGCCCGTCCGGCCACCCGCAGACTCACCGACCCCAGCAGCAGCCCCGCGAAGCCGCCGTGGCCGCGGGTGCCGACCACCAGCAGCGGCGTGAGGTGGCGCAGCCCCAGCAGGCCGGGGACGGTTTCCTCGGGGACGATCTCGGCCCGTACGTCGAGGTCCGGGTGCCGGGCGGTGGCCCGCTGCAGTGCGGCCGCCACCAGGTCGTCGGCGACAGCCCGGATCGACGTGGCATCGCCCTCGTCCATCTCCGGGAGCTCGTAGCGCTCCCACAGGCAGGCATGGACCAGGAGGAGCGGTACGTCGCGGCGTGCCGCCTCGTCCGCGGCCCAGTCGACGGCGTGCAGGCTTTCGGGGGAGCCGTCGACTGCCGCGACGACACAGGTGATCGACATCATCATCTCCGGGATACAGGTGTGGAAAGCGTGGTGGAGGTCGGGGAGAGCTCGGCTGCTGCGATCAGTCGACGCTCAGCTCGCACGCCCCGCGCGGACTCGGTGCCCCTTCGGGTCCGTAGCCCAGGCGGATGAGCAGTTGCACATGACCGTTCCCCCGCCGCGGGTCGCGCAGCGCGGTGCGCAGGTCGGGCCACTCCATCGCCTGGTGCAGCAGCGAGCTGCGCAGTTGGTGGACGGTGGCCAGCAGCAGCACGTGCTGCAGGGCCTGGCCGGTGCGCAGCCAGTCGACGCGGCTGTCGTGGGCCGTGGACAGGCTCGCGATCAGCGGGTGCAGCTCGAAGGGGGCCGCGGGCAGTCGTTGGGCGTGCCGCTCGGCGGTGAAGTCGCGCACCGGGATGCGCTCGAAGGCGTCCTGGGGCCCCAGCGCCTCGGCCGGGATCCCGTAGGGGCTGTTCTCGGCGCGCAGGAGCCATTGCCGGCTCTCCTGGCTGCGGCGCGGGTCGGCCAGCGTGCGGCGCTCGGCCTCGGCGGTCAGGTTCAGGACCCGTCGCACCTCGGCTTCGTCGGCGACCTCGAACACCGCGCCCTCGACGTGGGCCGCTTCGGTGAGTTCGGCGACGATGCCTGCCGGTACGGCGCGGGCGGTGAAGGGCAGCCGACTGCTGTGGCGGCGCCAGATCGCCTCGAAGAGGTCCGGGCCGCCCCCGGTGGCCCTGCTGCGGCCCTCGGAGAGTCTGACGGTGGCCAGCAGTTGCGGCTCGGCGGGATCGGCGAGCAGCCGCACGGCGGGTTCCCAGCCGAGGTGGCGCGCGGCCACCCGCAGATTGAGCAGGCTGGCACCGATCGAGATGTGCAGTGCGCGCCCGGAGGGGTCGATCGCCCGCAGCGCGCGTTCGGGAGCCGCGCGCACCTCCAGCGTGACGGTCTCCGGGCGCAGCCGGTAGCGCCAGGGCTGGGTGTTGAGGATGGAGGGCGCGGCCGCGGCTGCGGAGATCAGCTGTTCCAGTGCCCCGGCGTCCAGCGGGCGGCGTGCAGTGCTGACGTTCATCGCGGCCTCCTCCGGGAGACGTGTTATCGGGTTGCCTGTAGCAAGGCTGCGCTCCCGACCGGGACCGGGGGATGGGCCGAACGGTCCCCGGTTCGGCGCCGAACAGCGCGTCACGACGCGGGCGGCGGCCCGGCCGGTCGGCCGCAGAGGGCCGACCGGCCCCGGGCGAAGGCCGTGCTCTTGGACCCGTTCGGCCCTGTGCGGGGCCCGCGACCCCGGGGCAGTCTGGGTGGCGACGGCTTCGGCCACCGAGCTGCGGCGCATCCCGCCACGTCCCTCTTCCCACAGGAGCGACCTGCCATGAACCAGTCCATCACCGATGCCGAGGTCCGGACCCTGGACGCCCACTGGCGTGCGGCCAACTACCTGGCCGTGGGTCAGATCTACCTGCTGGACAACCCGCTGCTGCGCGAGCCGCTGCGGTCCGAGCACGTCAAGCCGCGGCTGCTGGGCCACTGGGGCACCTCGCCGGGCCTGAACCTGGTGCACACCCACCTGAACCGGCTGATCCGGGCCCGCGACCTGGACGCGATCTGCATCTGGGGGCCCGGCCACGGCGGCCCTGCGGTGCTGGCGAACTCCTGGCTGGAGGGCAGCTACACCGGCGCCTACCCGGACATCACCCGGGACGAGGAGGGCATGCGCAAGCTGTTCCGCCAGTTCTCCTTCCCCGGCGGCGTGCCCAGCCATGTGGCACCGGAGACCCCGGGGTCGATCCACGAGGGCGGCGAGCTGGGCTATTCGCTGGCCCACGCCTACGGCGCGGCCTTCGACAACCCGGGCCTGCTGGTGGCCTGCGTGATCGGCGACGGCGAGGCCGAGACCGGCCCGCTGGCCGGTTCCTGGCACGCCAACAAGTTCCTGGACCCGGTGCACGACGGCGCGGTGCTGCCGATCCTGCACCTGAACGGCTACAAGATCGCCAACCCGACCGTGCTGTCCCGCATCCCCGAGTCCGAGCTGGACCAGCTGCTGCGCGGCTACGGCCACGAGCCGATCCACGTCACCGGCGACGACCCGGCCACCGTGCACCGGGCCATGGCCGCCGCCATGGACGAGGCCGTGGACCGGATCACCGCCGCCCAGCGCGCGGCTCGCGAGCAGGGCGCGACCGAGCGCCCCCGCTGGCCGATGATCGTGCTGCGCACCCCCAAGGGCTGGACCGGCCCCGCCGTCGTCGACGGCCTCCAGGTCGAGGGCACCTGGCGGGCCCACCAGGTCCCGCTGGACGGGATCCACACCAACCCCGAGCACCTGCGGCAGCTGGAGGAGTGGCTGCGCTCGTACCGCCCGGAGGAGTTGTTCGACGAGCAGGGCCGGCCCCGCGCCGAGGTGCTGTCGCACGTCCCCGAGGGCGAGCGCCGGCTCGGCGCCAACCCGCACGCCAACGGCGGGCTGCTGCTGCGTGAGCTGCCGTTGCGCGAGCTGGAGCGCTTCGCCGTCCCGGTCGACAAGCCCGGCGCGACCATGCACGAGCCCACCCGGATCCTCGGCGACCTGCTGGAGCAGGTGATGGCCGACACCGCCGCCCGGCGCGACTTCCGGCTGGTGGGTCCGGACGAGACCGCCTCCAACCGGCTCCAGGCGGTCTACCGGGCCACCGGCAAGGCCTGGCAGGGCGAGGTGCTGCCGGTGGACGAGAACCTGGCCCGCGACGGCCGGGTGGTGGAGGTGCTGTCCGAGCACCTGTGCCAGGGCTGGCTGGAGGGCTACCTGCTGACCGGCCGTCACGGCCTGTTCTCCTGCTACGAGGCATTCGTGCACATCATTGACTCGATGGTGAACCAGCACATCAAGTGGCTGCGGACGACCCGTCAGATCCCCTGGCGGGCCCCGATCGCCTCGCTCAACTACCTGCTCACCTCGCATGTCTGGCGCCAGGACCACAACGGCTTCTCGCACCAGGACCCCGGCTTCGTGGACCACGTGCTGAACAAGAGCCCCGAGGTGGTCCGGGTCTACCTCCCGCCGGACGCCAACACCCTGCTCAGCGTCGGCGAGCACATCCTGCGCAGCCGCGACTACGTCAACGTGGTGGTGGCCGGCAAGCAGCCCTGCTTCGACTGGCTCTCGCTGGACCAGGCCCGGGTGCACTGCGCCCGCGGCGCCGGGATCTGGGAGTGGGCCGGCACCGAGGACGGCAGCCGCGACCCGGACGTGGTGCTTGCCTGCGCCGGGGACGTGCCCACCCTGGAGGTGATGGCCGCCGCCCAGCTGCTGCGCGAGCACCTGCCGCAGCTGGCCGTGCGGGTGGTCAACGTGGTCGACCTGGCCCGGCTGATGCCCGCCAAGGAACACCCGCACGGGATGAGCGACAAGGAGTACGACTCCCTGTTCACCCCCGACAAGCCGGTGATCTTCGCCTACCACGGCTACCCCTGGCTGATCCACCGGCTGGCCTACCGCCACACCAACCACGCCCACCTGCACGTGCGCGGCTACAAGGAGTCCGGGACCACCACCACCCCCTTCGACATGGTGGTCCGCAACGACCTGGACCGCTACCGCCTGGTCATGGACGTCATCGACCGGGTCCCCGGCCTGGCCGTGCGCGCCGCCGGCGTCCGCCAGCAGATGGCCGACGTCCGGGCCCGCCACCACGACTGGATCCGCGCCCACGGCACCGACCTCCCCGAGGTCGCCGACTGGACCTGGAACGGCTGACCCGCCGCCCCGAGCACGCAGAGGCCCCGCCGACACGGCGGGGCCTCAGCGTGCTCGGGGCGTTCCCGGCTGAACTCGACGGAGTACGACCCGGTGCCCGGCTGATGGAGCAAGCCAGCCGACACCGGGCCGTTCGGAGGGATCTCGGGCCCGAGCGCCTCCGTGCGGAGTGGACCCTTCCCCTTGGGCCCTTCACTTTCGCGGCCGTCCCGGCGCCGGGACGGCCACACCGACGGGACTCCGCGCCCCACCGTTCCACTCCAGGCTAGGCAGAGCGCAGTACCCCTTCCCAGGGCCCAAGGTCCCGATCCTGGGGCTGGACGCCCCCTTGCTCCACCGTGGCCGGGTTCCGGTGAGGAGGCCCGGGACCGCCGTACCGGGACTGGGGACCTTCGGCCCTGGGCTCTCCCATTGACGGGCCGTCAGAGTATGCACAACGACTCCGTACGTGTCACCCGGCCGCTCGGCACGTATGCCGGAGCCCACGACCGGGTACCCGCTGGCACCGTGTCGGACCCTGCACTCGGAGGTACTGACGACATGTCCGCTGTAACCGAACCAGTGGGACGGCTGCTGGCCGCCCCGATCGACCTCAACCATCCGGGCACCTATCTTCACTGGGGCGTCATCCAGCTCTCGGTGGCGAACCTCGTCGTCATCGGTCTGATGGTGCTGGTGTTCCTGGCGGCGCTGCTGCTGCCCTTCCCGAAGGGACGCGACCGCGATGAGTGACACCGCTGAACCCGTGGTCGAACAGACCGGTGGCTGGACCGGAGCGGTCAGACGCGCAGCGGTGCGCGCACTGCCTCCGGACAAGCTGCTTCCCGACTCCCAGCCTGCCTACATGGCCTCGTGGATCTACGTCTTCGGGGTGCTCACCACCGCCGCGCTGATCGTGGTGCTGGGCACCGGCGGGCTGCTGGCCCTCGAGGGACCCGGCTGGTGGCACGTCTCGGCGACGGGCAAGTACGTCAACGGCCTGCACCTGTGGAGCGTGGAACTGTTCATGTTCTTCATGGTGGTCCACCTGTGGGGCAAGTTCTTCATGGCCGCCTGGCGCGGCCGCCGTGCGCTGACCTGGGTCATCGGCTCGGTCGCGTTCCTGGCCTCGATCGGCACCGCCTTCACCGGCTACCTGGTGCAGTCGAACTTCGACTCGCAGTGGATCTCCACCCAGGCCAAGGACGGCCTGAACTCGGTGGGCATCGGCGCCTACTTCAACGTGCTGAACTTCGGCCAGATGCTGATGTGGCACATCGTCGTGCTGCCCCTGGCGCTGGTCGCCCTGACGGTCTGGCACCTGCTGATGGTCCGCCGCAGGGGAATCGTCCCGCCCATCGACGCCACCGCCCCGGGCACCGCTGCCGCGGCCGCGAGCGCCACCGAGCAGGAGCCGTCATGAGGGTCCGCAGCGAACGCCGTCCGGAACCGGACTCCGCATCCTTCCCGACCCGGCCCTACGACCTGGTCAAGGAGTTCACCATCGCGCTGGTGGTGGTGGCCCTGCTCACCGCCGGCCTGGCCGCCCTGTTCTCCTCACCCGACGAGCACCCGGTCACGGTCGCCTCCTGGTCGCGCGCCGACCCGGCCGACTTCGCCGCCACCGCCGTGGCCGAACTGGCCGGCACCAGCACCAGCGCCGCCTACGGCGCCCCCTACAACAACACCCCCGACACCGGCCAGAAACTGGGCCCGGTCAGCCTCCAGCGCGCGGCCGGGGTCCGGATCCCCGTGGACACCGCTCAGGACTTCGTCCTGGGGCCGCTGCGCAGCAGCCCCGAACCCGCCGCGGTGACCGCCGCGATCACCGCCTGGACCAGCGCCGGCAGCACGCAGCAGCAGACCTGGGCCGGCAACTACGCCGACGCCCTGGGCAAGGCCCCCGACGGGGACCCCGCCAAGGTCGCCGCCGGCGACTACGGTCCCGTCCCGGCCATCGACGCCCAGCTCACCGTCCTGGCCCAGAGCGGGGCCCTGGACGGGCAGCTGCTGGCCGAGGGCGGCTTCTACCAGTCCGACTACACCCGCCCGCTGCTCTTCCTGGCCGACGGCTCCTACCTGGCCGGCCTGGCCGACGCCCAGCACCTGAGCGGCGACCAGTGGGGCATGATGAACGAGACCGGCAACTACCCCGGCCAGGCCTGGCTGTGGCTCTACACCTTCTGGTACCAGATCGACCCGTTCAAGAGCTCCGCCAACGCCGACGCCCTCGTCTGGGGCCTCATGGCGCTGCTCAGCCTCGCCCTGGTGCTCACCCCGTTCATCCCCGGCCTGCGCTCGATCCCCCGCTGGACCCGCGTCCACCGGCTGATCTGGCGCGACTACTACCGCAAACAGTCCTGACGCCCAACGCGGACAGCGGCCCCGCCGACCCCGGCGGGGCCGTTCGTGCCTCCGCCCGCGCCCACCGGCCCGTTCGGCCGCCGGACCGGGACCTTCGGCCGCTGCTGCGGCCGGCTCACGAGTCCGATACTTGAGTGAGCACCAGCCGTGTCCCCGTGAGGAGGGGGTTCACATGCAGACCGACCTGACGCTGGACACCGCGACCGCGGAGACCCTGGTCGCCGCCGCCACCGCCGCGCCCTCGATCCACAACACCCAGCCGTGGCGATTCCGACTGGACCGTGACAGCCGCACCGTCGAGGTGCACGCGGCCTGGGAGCGGGCGCTGCCGCTCGCCGATCCCGACGGCCGGGCCCTGCACGTCTCCGTCGGCGCGACGGTGTTCAACCTCCGGGTCGCCACAGCCCACCTGGGGTGGGAGCCGGTCCTGCGGCTGCTGCCCACCAGCAGCGACCCGGGCCACCTGGCCTCGGTGCGCCTGGCCGGACCACCGCGCACGGGCGCGGCCGGCGGACCCGATCTCTACCCGTCGATCGCGCGCAGGCACAGCAGCAGGCTGCCCTTCACCGGTGAGCAGGTGCCCGGCGCCGTCATGGCGGAGCTGTTCGAGGCCGCCGGCGCCGAGGGGGCCGTGCTGACCGCCCCCGGGCCGACGGAGTCCGCACGCCTGCTGGCGCTGACGACCGACGCCGAACTGCGTCGCACCGCGGCCCGGGACCGGCTGGAGGAGACCCGGTCCTGGCTCAAGGACTCGAACGAGGGCCCCTACGGCATCCCCTACGAGGTGCTGGGCCCCCGTGACGCGCAGGCACGCGTGCCGATGCGCGACTTCACCGGGCTGGAGCGCGGCCGGAACGTGCCGCCGCCGCAGCGCTTCGAGCCCCGTCCCCGCCTGCTGCTGCTCTCCACCGCCGCCGACCGTCCGGCCGACTGGCTGCGGGCCGGGATGGCCCTCGAACACGTCCTGCTGCTGTTGACGGCCCACGGCCTGCGGGCGTCGCTGCTCTACCAGGCACTGGAGTGGCAGGACCTGCGCTGGCTGCTGCGCGACCCCGGGAGCTCCGGCGCGGGGAGCCCGCAGATGGTGCTCCGCGTCGGGTACGGGCCCGAGGGCCCCGTCACACCGCGCCGCCCGGTGGCGGAAGTCCTGGCCGAGTCCGGAAGGGACCGGCTGCCCCGCTGATCGAAAGCGGTCGGTCCTGGACAGGTTGGCGACAAACCGCGGATGGGTGGTCCGGTTCGTGCTGCGATGTCCTGCACGCAGAGCTGGGCGACCACAAGGCGGCAGCACATGACGACCACGACCGAGGAACCCTTCCGAGCCCTACTGGAAGCGGCCCCCGACGCCATGGTGATCGTGGACGACAACGGTGTGATCCGCCTGGTCAACGCCCAGACCGAGGCCCTGTTCGGCTACCTCCGGCAGGAGCTCCTCGGCCGGCCGATCGAGATCCTGGTGCCGCAGCGCTTCCGCGCCCAGCACCCCGCCCACCGGTTCGGCTACTCGGTCAACCAGCAGGTCCGTCCGATGGGCGCGGGGCTGGAACTGTACGGGCTGCGCAAGGACGGGGCGGAGTTCCCGGTCGAGATCAGTCTGAGCCCGCTGGAGACCCCCGACGGGCTGCTGATCTCGGCCGCGGTCCGCGACGTCAGCGAGCGCAAGGCCGCCGAGGAGCGCTTCCGGGGACTCCTGGAGGCCGCGCCGGACGCCATGGTGATCGTGGACGACGCCGGCACCATCCAACTCGTCAACGCCCAGACCGAGACGCTGTTCGGCTACGACCGCGAGGAACTGCTCGGGCGGCGGGTGGAGGTGCTGGTGCCGGCCAGGTTCCACGGCCAGCACCCCGCTCACCGGCACGGCTATGTCGACAACCGCCGGGTCCGTCCGATGGGCGCGGGACTGGAGCTGTACGGGCTGCGCAAGGACGGGGCGGAGTTCCCGGTCGAGATCAGCCTCAGCCCGCTGGAGACCCCCGACGGCACCCTGGTCTCGGCCGCGATCCGGGACGTCAGCGCGCGCAAGCGGACCGAGGCCCAGCTCGCCGAGCTCTACGAGCAGCAGCGGCACGTCGCACTGACCCTGCAGCGGAGCCTGATGGGCTCCCCGGCCGTGCTCCCCGGGATGGACACCTCCAGCCGCTACTTCCCGGCCCGTCAGGGGGCCGGGGTGGGCGGGGACTGGTTCGACCTGATCGCTCTGGGCGGCGGCCGGGTCGGGATCCTGATCGGCGACGTGATGGGCCGCGGCCTGGAGGCTGCCGCCGTGATGGGACAGTTGCGCTCGGCCGCGCACGCGCTGGCCAAGACCGGCATGCCGCCCTGGCAGCTGATGCTGGCTCTGGACGCCGTGGTCAGCGAACTCCCCGACCAGCTGGTCACCTGCTGCTACCTGGTCCTGGACCCCGACGAGGGCGAACTGACGGTGTGCTCGGCCGGGCACCTCCCGGTCCTGCTGGTCGACCCGGACGGCCGGGTACGCAGACTGCCCGTGCCGGTCAGCGTCCCCCTGGGGGTGGGCGAGGTGCCGCACCAGGAGACCCGGCTGCCGGTGCTCCCGGGGGCGGTCCTGGCCCTCTACACCGACGGGCTGGTGGAGACCCCCGTCAGCGACATCGAACTGCAGATCGACGCATTGAGCATCGCCCTGGAGAAGGCGGTCGCGGACACCGACGGACTGGAGGCCGCGGCGGACTCGGTGCTGGCGGCGCTGCTGCCCGACCCGGAGGACTACGCCGACGACGTGACCCTGCTGCTCGCCCGGATCCCGCGGGTGCCGGTCACCGCGGTGTCGGCCATCCTGACGGCCGAGCCGGTCAGCGTCGGTGTGGGACGACGTTTCCTGCGGGACACCCTGGAGGCATGGGGCTGTGAGGAACTCGGCGACACCGCCTGCCTGCTGGCCTCGGAGCTGCTGTCCAACGCGGTCCGGCACGCCTGCGGCCCGCTGCGGCTGCGGCTGCGCCAGGCGGGGGACGAACTCAGCGTCGAAGTGTGCGACGGCAGCCCGGTGCTGCCCCGCGCCAGGTCGGCGAGCCCGGAGGAGGAGTCCGGCCGCGGGCTGACCCTGGTCGACTGCCTGGCCGCGTCCTGGGGCACGCTGCCCACCGAGGAGGGCAAGGCGGTCTGGTTCGCCCTGCCACTGCGGTCCGCTTCCCGGAAGTGAGCGGGCGCTCCCGCGCCCGGCCATCCGGGCGATGCTCAGGCCGGCGGTTCGGCTCCGATGGCGGCTCGTCCGGCCTCCAGGCGGGCGACCGGGATGCGGTAGGGGGAGCAGGAGACGTAGTCCAGGCCGGTCCGGTGGAAGAAGTGCACCGAGTCCGGGTCGCCGCCGTGCTCGCCGCACACCCCGGTCTGCAGGCCAGGACGGGTGGCCCGGCCCTCGCGTACGGCGATCTCGACCAGGCGGCCGACGCCCTCCTGGTCCAGGGTCTCGAACGGGGAGATCCGGAAGACGCCCTGCTCCATGTACCGGGTGAAGAAGGCGGCCTCGACGTCGTCGCGGGAGAAGCCCCAGGTGGTCTGGGTGAGGTCATTGGTCCCGAAGGAGAAGAACTCGGCGGCCTCGGCGATGCGCCCCGCGGTCAGTGCGGCCCTGGGCAGTTCGATCATCGTGCCGATCGGCAGTTCCATCCCGTCCCCGACCTCGGCCAGCACCTGCTCGATCTCGGCGCGCACCAGGCGCAGTTCCTGGACGGTGTCCACCAGCGGCACCATGATCTCCGCGCGCGGGTCGCCACCCGCCAGCCTCCTGGCGAGCACCGCCTCCGCCACCGCGCGGACCTGCATGGCGACCAGGCCCGGCACGACCAGGGCCAGACGTACCCCCCGCAGCCCGAGCATCGGGTTCTCCTCGTGCATCCGGTTCACCGCTTCGAGCAGCCGCTCGTCGTGCGGATCCACGGTGCGGCCCTCGACGCGTTCGGTGGCCAGCCGTACCGACAGCTCGGTGCGGTCGGGCAGGAACTCGTGCAGCGGCGGGTCGATCAGACGGATCGTCACCGGCAGACCGTCCATCGCCTCCAGGATCCCGGTGAAGTCCTGCCGCTGCAGCGGCAGCAGAGAGGCCAGAGCCTGGTCGCGCTCGGCGTCGTCACGGGCCAGGATCATGGCCTCCACCAGGCGCCGGCGCTCCCCGAGGAACATGTGCTCGGTGCGGCACAGGCCGATGCCCTGGGCACCGAAGGCGCGCGCGGTGCGGGCGTCCTCCGGTGTGTCGGCGTTGGCGCGCACCTGCAGCCGGCGGGCCCGGTCGGCGCGTCCGAGCAGCAGGTCGACGGCGCGCACCAGCTCCTCGAACTCCAGCGGCACCTCCTCGCCGGTGAAGTAGGCGGTGACCGGGGAGGGGATCAGCCGGGCGGCGCCCAGGCGGATCTGTCCGGTGGTGCCGTCCACCGAGATGGTGTCGCCCTGCTTGACGACGGTTCCGTCCGCCGTACGGAACTGCCCGCCCTCGACGTCCACCCGCAGGGATTCGGCGCCGCAGACGCAGACCTTGCCCATGCCCCGGGCGACCACGGCGGCGTGGCTGGTCTTGCCACCCCTGCTGGTCAGTACGGCCTGGGCGGCGATCATGCCGGGCAGGTCGTCCGGGGTGGTCTCCGGGCGGACCAGGACCACGGCCTCGCCGGCGGCAGCCCGGCGGACGGCCTCGGCCGAGGTGAACACCGCCGCGCCCACCGCGGCACCGGGCGAGGCGGGAATGCCGCGGGCCAGCGGCGCCTCGGTCGCTTCGGCGGCGAAGCGCGGGAACATCAGCTGGCTGAGCTGGACCCCGGTCACCCGGTGCAGCGCGGTGTCCAGGGTGATCATCTTCTCGGCGACGAGCTGTGTCGCGATCCGGAACGCGGCTTCGGCGGTGCGCTTGCCGACGCGGGTCTGCAGGATCCACAGCCGGCCGCGCTCGATGGTGAACTCCACGTCGCACAGGTCCCGGTAGTGCGTCTCCAGGGTACGCAGATGGCCCAGGAGCTCGCGGTAGCAGCGCGGCGACAGGGCCTCCAGGTACTGCAGCGCGACGGTGTTGCGGATGCCTGCGACCACGTCCTCGCCCTGCGCGTCGGTCAGGTAGTCCCCGTAGGCGCCGCGCCGTCCGGTGGCGGGGTCGCGGGTGAAGGCGACCCCGGTGCCGGAGTCGGGGCCGAGGTTGCCGAACACCATGGCCTGCACGTTCACGGCGGTGCCCAGGTCGTCGGGGATGCCCTCGCGGCGGCGGTAGATCCGGGCCCGTTCCCCGCGCCAGGACTCGAACACCGCGCGCACCGCGCCGGCGAGCTGCTCGGCCGGGTCCTGCGGGAAGTCGCGGCCGGTCTGCTCGCGCACGATCGCCCGGAAGGCGGCGGTCAGCCGGCGCAGGTCGTCGGTGCCGAGGTCCAGGTCGGTGGCGGCGCCGGCCTCGGCGCGGGCCCGGTCCATGGCGGCGTCGAAGAGCGCGCCGTCCACGCCGAGCACGGTGTCGCCGTACATCTGCACCAGCCGCCGGTACGAGTCCCAGGCCGTGCGTTCCTGGCCGGTGGCCTTCGCCAGTCCCTGCACGGTGTCGTCGTTCAGCCCCAGGTCGAGGATGGTGTCCATCATCCCGGGCATGGAGAAGCGTCCGCCCGAGCGCACCGACAGCAGCAGCGGGTCGTCCGGGTCGCCCAGGCGGCGGCCGATCCGCTGCTCAAGGGCGGCGAGGTGGCCGGAGATCTCCTCGGCCAGGCCCTCCGGCTCCGCGCCGGTGACCAGGTAGTACCGACAGGCGCGGGTACTGACCGTGAAGCCGGGCGGGACGGGCAGTCCCATCCGGGTCATCTCGGCGAGATTGGCGCCCTTGCCGCCGAGCCGGTCCGCCTGGTGGCGGTCGCCCTCGGCGAAGTCGGACACATAGCGGGTCATGACTCCTCCTGCTGCTGGGAGTTGCTTCTCGGACTGCTGCTGGGACTGCGCGGCCGCTGCCACTCAGTGGTGCGGTGTGCGGATGACGCCGTGGACCTGGTCCGGGCCGAGGTCGACCCTGCGGTCGTCGAAGGTGTAGCGGAGCTGGTCGTGGACGGCGACGACGCCGTCGACACTCCGGCACAGCCGGACCACGACGGGCACCAGGGTCTGCCGCTCGACGGTTCCGCGCAGGGTGACCACGCCGTCCCTGACCTCGACCTGGACGTCGGTGAGCGGGATGAGCAGGGTCTGGTTCAGCACGTCGTGGACGATCTCCTGGCGGATGGCGCCGTCGGGGCGCAGGAAGACCCGGATGAGGTCGCTGCGGCTGACGATGCCGACCAGTACCCCGGCCTCGTCGATCACGGGCAGACGCTTGACGTGGTGACGGTCCATCATCCGGGCCGCCTCGACCAGGCTCCACTCGGGCCGTGCGGCGAAGACCGTACTGGTCATCAGGGTCTCGGCGGTCTCGGCCTCGGCCCGCTTCCGGTCCCGGGGCCGCATCCACACGCTCGCCGCGTGGCCCCTCGGGTCCGGTAGTGCCGACTCCTTGCGCAGCAGGTCGCCCTCGGAGACGATCCCGATCGGGTGCTGCCGCGGGTCGACCACGGGGACGGCGCTGACGTCGTTGCGGGCCAGCAGTGCCGCCACGGCCTTGAACGGGGTGTCACGGTGGGCGGTGACCACCTGATGGGTCATCACGTCCTGAACGGTGCGGTGTCGCATGGCGGTTCACTCCTTGCGGGTGTCGGGCAGGCGGCGGAGCCTGCGCAGGTAGGGGTCGGGGGCGGGGCGGGGTTCCAGCCGCAGCCGGGCGTCGACGCAGGTGATGCCGTCCGGGGTGGCGATCACCGGGTTGAGGTCGACGTCGGTGAGCTGCGGAAGGTCCGATGCCAGTGCGCTGAGCCGGGCCAGCAGGTCCTCCAGGGCGTCCAGATCGGCCGGCGGCGCGCCGCGGTAGCCGAACAGCAGCGGGGCCCCGTGCGGACTGGTGAGCAGGGTGCGGATGTCGGTGGTGGTCAGCGGGGCCAGCCGGGCGGCGCGGTCGTTGAGCAGGTCCACCGCGGTGCCGCCCATGCCGAACAGCACCAGCGGGCCGAAGACCTGGTCCTGGACCATGCCGGCGAACAGCTCCGTGCCGGGGGCGGCCTGGGGTTGGACCACCACGCCGGCGAGCCGGTCGCCGAAGTCGCGGACGAAGCCGCGGTAGGCGTCCCGGACGGCTTCGCGCCCGTGCAGGTTGGTGCGGACCGCGCCGACGTCGCTCTTGTGGACCTGGCCGGGCCAGTACGCCTTGAGGACCACGCGGTGCTCGTGCCCGAGCGGTGCCAGGGTGCCGGCGGCCTCGACCGTGTCGTGCTCGCCGGTCGCCCAGACGGTGCGGACCAGGGGGAGGCCGTAGCAGTCCAGCAGTTGGGCCGTGGCCACGGGTTCGAGCCAGCCCCCGTCGGGGTGGTCCGCCAGGAAGCCGTCCACGATCGCCTCGGCTCCCGCGCGGTCGACTCCCTCGGGTCGGGGGACGGCGGCGTCGGGCTGGGCGAGCCAGCGGGCCCGGTCGGTCGCGTGCGCCAGGGCGCGGGCCGCCGACTGCGGGTCGGCGTAGCAGGGGAGCCTGCCGCCGTCCTGGGTGGCCAGGTAGTCGACCGGGGTCTGCTGGTCCAGCCGGACCAGTGCGATCGGACGGGTCCGCCGGGCCGGGGCGGTGAGCAGCTCCCGCATCGGGTCGGTGCCCAGGGCGGTCGGGGCCAGGCACAGCAGTACCGCGTCCACGGCGCCGCTGTCGGCCAGCAGGCCGACGGCGGTGGCCAGGGCCTCGGGGCCGACGGCCGCGGTGGTGTCCACCGGGTTCGCGGCGCTGGACCCCTGGGGCAGCACGGCCAGCAGCTTCTGTGCCAGCTCGGCGGGCAGCTCCGGCAGGACGAGTCCGGACTCGGCGCAGGCGTCCGCGGTCAGGACGCCGATGCCGCCGGCGTTGGAGACCACCGCGACCTTCCCGGCGGTGCCGGGGAGCGGCTGGGCGTGCAGCAGGGCCGCGGTCTCGACGAGTTCGCCGATCCCGGCGGTGGCGGTGATGCCGGCCTGGGCGAACAGGGCCTGCCGGGTCACGGTCGGGGTGGCCGCGGCCGCGGTGTGCGAGGCGGCGCCCCGGCGTCCGGCGGCCGAGCGACCGGCGTCGACGGTGAGCACCGGGATGGTGCGGGTGACCCGGCGGGCGGTGCGGGCGAAGGCCCGCGGACTGCCGAAGGACTCCAGGTGCAGGATCGCCAGCTCGGTGCGCCGGTCGTGCTCCCACCACTGCAGCAGGTCGTTCCCGCTGACGTCGTACTTGTCGCCGAGCGAGACGAAGCTGGAGACGCCGATGCCAAGGGCGTTGAGCCGCTCCATCAGGGCGATGCCCACCCCGCCGGACTGCACCGCGACCCCGGCGCTGCCGGGCGCGGCCATGACCGCGCCGAACTGGGCGTCCAGCCGCACGGCGGGGTCGGTCTGGGTGATGCCCAGGCAGTTGGGGCCGACCAGGCGCATGCTGTGCCGGCGGCAGGTTTCGAGCAGCCTGGCGGACTGCTGCCGGTCCAGGCCGGAGGTCAGCACGACCAGGGCGCGTACGCCCAGGCGTCCGCACTCCACGGCCACCTGGGGCACTCGGTCGGCGGGCACGGCTACGACGGCGAGGTCCGGGACGCCCGGAAGCGCGGCCACCGAGGGGTGGCAGGGCAGGCCGTCGACGGTTCCGCCGTGCGGGTTGACCGCCCACACAGGTCCCTCGAAGTGCCCTGCGCGGATCTTCGCCAGCACGGTGTGACCCACCGAGCCGGGGCGTTCGGAGACGCCGACCACCGCGACCGAGCGCGGGTGCAGCAGCGGGACCAGGCTGAGGACGTCGGCTCCGCGACCGCGTTCGTCCAGGGTCGCCAGATAGGACTCGTCACGCTCGTCCAGGCGCACGACAACGCGTACTTCGGGGCCTTCGGAGTGGCGTTCCACGCGCAGACCGAGGTCGTGGAAGACCTGGAGCATCGCCCGGTTCTCGCTCAGCGCCTCGGCCTCGAAGATCCGCACGCCCCGGTCGAGCGCCGCGTGCACCAGGTGCTCGATCAGCAGCGTGCCCACCCCGAGGTGGTGCCGGTTGTCGGCGACCGCCACAGCGATCTCCGCGACCATCGGCCGTTGGTCGTCCACGTCGTACTCGACCACGCCCAGCAGTTCCTCCTCGCCCAGCCCGGCCGCGGTGAAGCAGCCCAGTGCGAGGAAGCCGGTGCGGGCGGCCCCGCACAGGCGGTCGGCGCACAGTTCCGGGGCGCGCCTGCTCATCGCGAAGAAGCGCATCCGCTGGTTGTCCGGCGACATCCGGATCGCGTGCAGGTCCAGCACGGCCGCGTGGTCGTCGGCCTGCAGGGCACGGATGGTGACCGTGCTCCCGTTGCTGAGCAACGCGTCCGCGGCTGCGGGAGGGGACAGCGTCCTGGCCATGGTGGGACTCCTCGGTGACGTGGGTTGCGGGTGCCGGCAACTCTCACTCTCCGCCGCGCCGCCGCCGCGGCACAGGGACCGATCGGCCCTAGCACCCCGGCCGGTAGCCCCCGATCGCGACCCGTCGCCCGCTCGCGTCGCCGGTGAGGTGAGGTGAGGTGCCGTCCGGCGCACGATCGGGGCCGTCCGGCCCCATGCCCTGCCATGTCGACGAGCGCATCGTGAAGTCCATCGGGAAGTCGACGACGAGGGAGAACGGGAGAGGGCCATGGCAGAGACACGGCACTACGACAGCACCGGGACGGCGGCACGGGCGCCGCGTCCCGTCACCGGACGCGTCCCCTGGGACGGACTGCCCCGGCACACCCCGGTCCGGGACCTGATGACCGATCGGGTCGTCACGGTCGACCCCAGGACCGACTACGCCGGGCTGGTCGCCGCAGTGGGCGACCACCACCACGACCTGCTGCCCGTGGTCGATACCGAGGGCCGGGTGATGGGAGTCGTCGCCGCCTCCGATCTGCTCGCCAAGCTCGCCCTGACCGCCCTGCCGCCGCGGGGCATGCGCTTCGAGCCCCGCTGGCTCCGCGCGCTGCGCCGCAGGGGCGCCGGGGTCACCGCCGGCGAGCTGATGACCACCCCCGCCTGGACCGTCACCGCGGACACCAGCGCCGCCGAGGCCGCCCTGCTGGCCGTCCGCCACCGGGTCCACCACCTGCCGGTCACCGACGGCCGGCGCCGGCTGGTCGGCATGGTGTGCCTGTGCGACCTGCTGGGCGCCGTGCGCCGGGACGACGCGGAGATCCGCTCGGAAATCCTCTACCTCGCCGTCGCCGCGGACGCCGGAACCGACCGCGCCACCTTGCGGGTGGATTGCGACCACGGCCGGGTCCTGCTCGACGCCCGCACCACCAGGCGCAGTCAGGCCGGCACCCTCCTCGACCGCGTCCGCGCGGTCGAGGGCGTCGTCGACGTCGCTGACACGCTGCGCTGGGACATCGACGACCTGGCCGTGCCGAGCCGCCCGCACCAGCTGTGAACCACCGACCCAGAAGGAGCAAGAACGCCATGCCCACCCCCCGCAAGGTCAGCGACGTGATGTCGACGGACCCCGTCACGGTGACCCGCCGGACCCCGTTCAAGGAGCTGGCCGAGGTGCTCGGCCGCCGCCGTATCAGCGCCGTCCCGGTCGTGGACGGGCAGGGGCTTGTCATCGGCATCGTGTCCCAGGCCGATCTGCTGCCCAAGGAGGCCTACCGCGACCGCGTGCCCACCCGGCGCGAGGTCCTGCTGCACCTGGAGGAGATCGAGAAGGCGGGCGGCACCACCGCCGGCGACATCATGACCGTCGCGGTCGCGGTGATCGGCCCGCACGCCACGCTCAGCGAGGCGGCCCGGCTGATGGCTCGCCGCCACGTCCGCCGTCTTCCCGTCGTGGACGGCGGCGGACGCCTGGTCGGCATCGTCAGCCGCAGCGACCTGCTCAAGGTCTTCCTGGTCACCGACGAACAGCTGACCGCTGCCGTGCTGACCGAGCTGACCGAGGCGCTCCCGGAGGCCGATACCAGCGGGCTCGTGGTCACGGTCAAGAACGGGACGGTCACCATCGGCGGTCGGCTGGACGACGGCAGTGTGATCCCCGCACTGGCCCGGATCGCCCGCGCCGTCGAAGGCGTCGTGGACGTCGAGGTGGTCCTGGAGCACCCGCACCCGCACCGGGTCGGGCCGCCGCCGGACTTCCAGGCCCTGTACTGAAGCCCCGTCATGAACCGTGTGCGCCGTCCGGATCGCCCGGACGGCGCACACGGTCGTTCAACGGCCCGAACCCGGGACCACGTGGTCATGGGCCCGGAGCGTGGGATGTTCGCGTCTGTTCCGCAGGCGGTCCAGGAATCCCTCCGCGAGGTCTGCCAGCAGAGCGGCGACCAGCAGGCCGGTGATGCTCACCAGCACGAACACCGTCCAGAAGTGCGGTCCCAGGATCGATGGCATGGTGACTCTCCTCCCTTGCCGTGTATGCGCGTTCACGCGCGTTCAACCGCGGTCGGCGCGGGACCGGGTCTCGCGCAGGACGTCCATCCGCTGCCGGTACTCCTCGACGTCGATCTCACCGCGGGCGAAGCGCTCGGCGAGCAGTTGCTCGGGCAGGGCCGGCGGGGCCGTGGGGAACCGGCGGTCCCGGCCGAGCCAACGGAGGAGCGAGAACAGGGCGATGGCGAACAGCGCCAGGAAGAAGACACTCCCCAGGGACATCGCGAACCAGTCCCAGACCCCGGCCCCGTGGCCGTTCCAGTACATCATCGTCGCTCCTTCACCTCGCTGTGTCCGGCATCCCGCGTTCCTGGCGCCGGTCCCTTCATTTCAACGTTCCCGTCCCCGGGGTCGCCGGCCCAGGGGCCACAGGTCCCGGTCACGGTGACAAGGGGCCCGGCTCCTGCCGGGCGGACGAGAGCTCGTCGCGCACGGCGACGACGCCGTCCACCGCCCCGCACAGCCGCAGCAGGAGCGGCACCTGGTCGCGGCGTTCCACCGCGCCGCGCAAGGTGACGACACCGTCCACCACGGCGGTCCGGACCGCGCCGGGGGCCAACTGCAGGGCGCCCGCGAGGACGTCGCGGACGATCTCCTCCTGGATCTCGCGGTCCGGACGCAGGAACACCCTGAGCAGATCGCTACGGCTGACGATGCCCACCAGGATGCCGTCCTCGTCCACCACCGGCAGTCGCCTGAGGTGATGACGGTCCATCACCTGGGCGGCCCGCACCACGCTCCAGTCCGGTTCCGCGGTGAACAACCGAGGCGTCATCAGGGCGTCGGCGGTCTCGGCCTCGGCTCGTTGGCTCTCCTTGGCGCGCAGCCACACACCGTCACTGCGGTCCTCGGGCTCCGGCTGTGCCAGCTGCTTGCACAGGAGATCGCCCTCCGAGACGATCCCCACCGGACGGTTCCAGGCGTCCACGACCGGGACGGCGGTCACGTCGGCGTCGGCCAGCAGCATGGCCACGGCCTTGTAGGAGGCGTAGCGGTTCACGGTGAACACGTTCCGGGTCATCACGTCGCGAACGGTGCGGTGGGTCACGGCTGTTCCTCCTTCGGCTGCGCGCTCCGCCTCGCTGCGGACGCACGCCTGGCTGCGTCCACTGTCCGGCCCCGGGCCGGGCGCCGACAGGTGCCGACGGGCCCTGTCCACGGGACTTGTGGCCCTTCGCGCGCCGGGGCCCGCCGATGACCATGGAAACGCGAGGAGAACCCCGCAGGACGACGGGAGAGTGCCATGGAGCGTTCGAGGATCCAGACGAGCCCCGAGGTCCAGGTCGTGGTCCACGGTGAGGTGCCACCGGACTGCGTCGAGCACGCGCGGAAGGTGATCGGCAAGGCGACCCTGCGAACGGTGGAGCCGGTGCTCCACGCGCGGATCAGGCTCTCCCAGGGACGTGATCCCGCGGTGCGGCGCTCGGCGATCGCCCAGGCCAACCTGAGCGTCAACGGACGCCCGGTGCGGGCGCATGTAGCGGCGGAGACGATGCACGAGGCGATCGACCTGTTGGAGGACCGTCTCGTCCTTCGCCTGAACCGGCTCCGCGAAACCGGGCCGGCCCGGCATACCGGCGCGCAGGGTGCGGAACCGCCCGACTGGCGGCAGGCGAGCGAGCGGAGGCACCACCCCGAAGCCCACCGACGGTCCGGTCACGAACCGCGGGTGGTGCGCCACAAGTCCTTCTCGCTGGCTCGGGAGACGCCCGAGCAGGCGGTCTTCGAGATGGAGCTGATGGACTACGGCTTCCACCTCTTCACCGAGGCCGGGTCCGGCACGGACAGCGTGGTCTACCGGGCCGGCCCGACGGGATACCGGCTGGCACAGGCGCGCCCCTCCACGGAGCCGGCAGGGTCCCGGGCCGTCCCGTTGACCACGTCCAGGATTCCGGCGGTGCGACTCTCGCTGACCGAGGCCGAACAGCGGTTGGAGCTCCTGGGCCTCCCCTTCGTGTTCTTCGCCGACCGGGAGAGCCGGCGCGGCAACGTGCTCTACCGCCGCTTCGACGGCTGCTACGGCCTGATCACTCCGGCCGAATGACACCGCCTCCGGCTATCGAGATATGACGGGGCGTCACTGATTCGGGAGGATCGCCACCGGACAGGGTGCGTGGTGCAGCATCGCGAGGGTCGTAGCACCCAGCTCCAGGCCGAACGGACGGAACCGGCGACGGGCCGCGAGCACGACGAGGTCGGCATGGCCCGCAGCGTGCAGCAGGACCGCGCCGGGACCGCCCTGGATCGCGTGACGCAGCACCTTCACCGTCGCGGCCTGCGCCGGCGGCAGCGCCACCGCGTCCACCTGCTCCCGTGCCCGCTCCGCGTCGGCCCTGCCCCGCGCCACGGCGGGGAAGCCGGGTTTGTCCGGCACCGCCTGCCACGCCCGGACGAGTTCCAGCTCCGCCTGCCACAACTCGGCCTCCTCGGCGGCGAAGGCCACAGCCTGTGTCCCGTAGTCGCCGGGCCCGCAGCCGAGCACGATCCGGCCGTGCCGGTGCTCCCGGCCCTGGACGGCGCCCCGCACCACCACGACCGGGTAGGTCGCACGACCGGCCACACGCAGACTCAGCGACCCGAGCAGCAGCCCGGGAAATCCGCCGTGGCCACGAGTGCCGAGTACCAGCAGCGGCGCCAGACGGCGGAGACCGAGCAGAGCGGGCACGGTCTCCTCAGGAATCACCTCGGCTTCCAGCGCGACGTGGGGCTGCCGGGTCCGGGCCCGCTGCACCGCGACCGCCATCAGTCTCCGGACGAGGAAGCGCTCCGAGGCGGGATCATCCTCGTCATCCTCGACGTTCTGCTCGTACCGCTCCTGCAGGGAGGCATGGACCACCAACAGCCGCACACCTCTGCGGGCTGCCTCGTCCGCCGCCCAGTCCAGCGCGTGCAGGGCGGAGGGCGAGCCGTCCACCGCGGCGACAACACAGCTGATCATCATTGGCTCCTCGGAGACTCGACCCGGCCCTCGTGCCCGTCTGCGCTCTCGTCACCGCCGTCACCGCCGTCACCGCCGTCGCGGTCGTCGAAGGCGAAGAGCAACTGGTCGTGGACCGCGACGACGCCGTCCAGGGACCGACAGAGCCGCACGACGACGGAGGCGACGCTGCGACGCTCCACCTGGCCGCGCAGGGTGACCACACCCTCGCGCACCTCGACGTGGACGGTGCCGGGGGCCAGGCGCAGGCTGTCCTCGATCACATCATGAACGATCTCGTCATGAATCGCACTGTCCGGCCGCAGGAACACCTGGAGCAGGTCACCACGGCTGACGATGCCGACCAGCACTCCCGCCTCGTCGATCACCGGCAGGCGCTTGACGTGGTGGTGGTCCATCAGTCGGGCGGCCTCCACCAGGCTCCAGCCGGGGCGCGCGGTGAACAGCGCGGAGGTCATCAACCCCTCGGCCGTCTCGGCCCGCGCGCGTTCCCGGTCGGCCGGGCGCACCCAGATTCCCGCCGGACGGCCGTCCGGCTCGGGCTGGGCCACCTCCTTGCGCAGCAGGTCGGCCTCGGAGACGATGCCGATCGGCCGGTTGTTCGGGTCCACTACGGGGACGGCGGTGACCTCCGCGTCCGCGAGCAGCATCACCAGTGACTTGAACGAGGTGTGACGGTGCGCGGTCACCACCGAGCGGGTCATCACGTCGCGGACGGTGCGGTGCTTCATCGCCACTCACTCCTTTGGATGCCGGTGCCCGAAGCGCACGGCCCCAGGGCGGCGGCGCGATCGGGCCCGGTGACCCGGCCGCCTTCTCGGCTCCACGCTTCTCAGCATCGGCTCCGGCACGGTCGGGGGGGCAGGGGCCGACCGGTCCCGGGGGGAGGGCCGACAGCCCCTGTCGCTCGTCGCCGGACTTGGGAACAGCCGGTGCGGCCGGAGCGGCGGGTACGGCTGGTGAGCCAGGCACGGCCGGAGGGCGCGACGGCAACGCCGCCAGTGCCAGGACGGCGCCCACGACGGTGACGCCTGCCGCGACCAGCAGGCCCAGGTTCATCCCGCTGAGGAATGCCGAGCGGGCGAGGTCCGAGAGCAGCGCTCCGGCCTGGCCTCCCGCGCGCCGGGCAACCTCCAGGGCGCCGCCCAGGGAGCCGAGGATCACGTCCGCCACCGGGCGGGGCAGGTGGTAGCCGACCAGTGGCGGCGCGACCCGGTGCTGGTAGCGCGTGGCCAGCAGGCTGCCCACGACCGCGACACCGAGGGCCCCGCCGACCTGGACCGCCACCCCGTTGGTGGCCGATCCCACCCCGGTGCGCCCGGGTGGCAGGGAGCCCATCAGCGAGTCCAGGGCGGTCGGGACGACCAGTCCTGCACCGAGACCGAGCAGGACCATCCCGCCCAACAGGTCCGGGTAGGTCGAGGAGGCCGTGGTCCCGGACAACGACCAGAGGCCGCCCCCGATCACCAGCAGGCCGGCCGTGGCCACGGCCTTGCTGCCGACGGCCCGGACCAGGACGGTGGACAGCGGCGCCGCGGCGGTAAGTACGCCTGCCACCGGCAGAATCCGGACACCGGTCGCGATGGCGCTGTAGCCGAGCCCGAACTGCAGGAACTGGGTCAGCACGAACAGCGCGCCGAACAGCGAGAACATGGCCAGGGCGACCGACGAGGTGGCGACAGAGAACCTGCGGCTGCGGAAGAAGCCCAGGTCGAGCATGGGATGACGGCTCGCCCGCTCCCAGACGCCGAACACCGCCAGTACGGCCACGCCACCCGTTCCGGCTCCGACGACGACCGGGGAGGCCCAGCCGTGCACCGGTGCGTCGATGACCGCCCAGAGCAGGAGTCCCAGCCCCGTCACGGACAGCACCGCTCCGACCGGGTCGGGCCGGACTGCCAGCCCGGGCCGGGACCACCGGCCCTGTTCGTGGGCCCCGCTCGGCCCTGCGCCGGTGCGCGGTGCGCGGCTCAGACTGGTGGCAACACAGTGATGACGGCGGCGCTCGCCGCCGCAGCCCAGGAGGCGAGACCGATGGCAACGCCCGCAGCCGCTCCCACTCCGTCCCACCCCACTCCCCGCCGTTCGCCCCTGGGCGCGGTCGCGGCCAGGCGGCGCAGCCCGTTGTGGCGCCGCACCGACACCCTGCGCAGCCGCCTGCGCGTACTGCTCGTCCTCGCGCTGACCGCGGCGGCAGCCCTGTCCGCGCTGCTGGCCCTCGGGCTGTACCACGGCGACCGGGCCGCCGTTGCCCGCTATCGGACCACCCATCACCAGGTACAGGCTGTGGCCCTCGCCAACGCCACCCAGAAGTCCAGCGCTGTCGGCGGCGGCTTCACCGTCCCGGTCCGCTGGACCACCGCCTCCGGCGCCACCCACCAGGCCGCCGCCGCCGCCGACTCCACCACCGTGACCGGCGACCAGGTCACCGTCTGGCTCGACAACACCGGCCAGGTCACCGCACCACCCACCGGCGCGGCCGACTCCGCCGCCACCGCCGTCCTGCTCGGCAGCCTCACCCTGACCGGCAGCGGCACCCTGATCCTGGCCGGCAACGCCTACACCCGCGCCCGCCTGAACCGGACCGACCTGCACAACTGGGACCGCGACTGGGAACAGACCGAACCCACCTGGACCCGACGCAAGTGAACCCACCGAGGCTCCGCGGCCCCGGCCACCGCCCCGAAGTCTTCGTCGTCGCCCTGCATCTGGTTTGGCCAGCAGTCACGAGATACGGTTTTTCACTGCCTCGCCGACCGGCGCCAGGATCTCTCGACCGCCGATGGCAGCGCCCGCGTGCGGTAACCGCGCGGCCGGGTCACGGTGGATGTGAGGACGGCCCGGCTCGGCGAGTCGAACGTTCGGTTCCGCAGAGTCCGGGCAGAAGGAGTTCGTCGTGGCACATTCCGTGATCGTCGGAGTCGATGAAGGACCGGGGAGCGTCGCTGCAGTCGACTGGGCGGCCGACGAGGCCCGTTTCAGGGACGCGCGGCTGCACCTCGTCCACGCGTGGTTGGAGCAGCCGTACGACACTCCCGAGGCGCGGGACAACGCGTTCTTCCGGCACGCGGGAGAAGAGCTGCTCAGGGCGCTGTCGGAGCGTGCCTCGCACCGGCACCCGTCGCTGGAGGTCAGCAGCGAGCTCGTGGACGCCGGCCCGCTCGACGCACTGACGTCCGTCGGCGCGACGGCCGGGCTGCTGGTCCTGGGTGCCCGCGGTTCCGGTGGATTCCCCGGCCTGCTGGCCGGCTCCACGAGCCTGCAACTGACCGCCAGTGCGGTCTGCCCGGTGGTCGTGGTCCCCGGCGCGGCCGCTGGGGACCACGATGCCGGAACGCGGCACGGCGTTGCGGTGGGGGTGCACGGCCGGGAGCCCTCCGAGGGGCTGCTCTCCTTCGCCTTCGGGACCGCGCAGCGGCGGGGCCTGCCGTTGCGGGTCGTGCACGCGTGGCGCTATCCGCTGCTCCTGGGGCCCGGACACGCGGTCCCACCCGTCTACGAGAAGGGCCATGTGGCCGCGGAGGAGGTGAGGTTGGTCGCGGAAGTGCTGGCCGGATGGCGGCAGAAGTACCCGGACGTGCCGGTGGAGGTGGACGTCGTGCGCTCCGGCCCGGCCAAGCACCTGGTGGGTCTCTCCGTCACCGAGCACCTGGTGGTGGTCGGCCGTCGCCGTACCCCGGAGGGGCCGGTCCGCAGGCTCGGTTCGGTGAGCCAGGCCGTCGTCCACCATGCCAAGTGCCCGGTCGCCGTCGTTCCGCCCGACTGAGGAGGAAGCGCATGGGTGATGTCCTGGGGTCTGCCGTCGAGACCCGGGCGTGGGTGGTGGAGCGGCCGGGGCCGATCGGCACCGCTCCGCTGAGCCTGGTCCGGCGGGTCGTTCCGGAGCCGGGGCCCCATCAGCTGCTGCTGGAGGTCTTCGCCTGCGGGGTGTGCCGGACCGACCTGCACCTGGCCGAGGGGGATCTGGCACCGCGCGTGCCGCGGTGTACACCGGGCCATGAGGTGGTCGGCCGGGTCGTCGGCCAGGGGACACACGCCGAGGGGTTCACCATCGGCGAGCGGGTGGGCGCGGCATGGCTGTCGGGTACCTGCGGACAGTGCCGGTACTGCCGCAGCGGGCAGGAGAACCTCTGCCCCGAGTCGCGCTACCTGGGCTGGGACCTGAACGGAGGCTATGCCGGACACGCTCTGGTGGACGCCCGGTACGTCTATCCGCTGCCGGGTGACCGTCCTGACGCCGAGGTGGCGCCGCTGCTCTGCGCGGGGATCATCGGCTACCGCGCGCTGCAGCGCGCCGAGTTGCCGGCCGGGGGGCGGCTGGGCATCTACGGCTTCGGCGCCTCCGCGCACCTGACCGCGCAGCTGGCGCAGGCCCGCGGCGCCACGGTGCACGTGCTCACCCGCTCCGCGCAGGCCCAGCGGCTGGCCCTCGACCTGGGGGCCGCCTCCGCAGGCGGCGCCTACGACATGCCACCGGAGCCACTGGACGCGGCAATCCTGTTCGCCCCCGTCGGCGACCTGGTACCCGTCGCCCTGTCGGCCCTGGACCGCGGCGGGACACTGGCTGCCGCCGGAATCCACCTCAGCGACATACCCGCCCTGAACTACGCCGCGCACCTGTTCCAGGAACGCACGCTGCGCAGCGTCACCGCGAACACCCGCGCGGACAGTCACGCCTACCTCGCCGAGGTGGCCGGGATCCCGCTGCGGGTGCAGGTGACCCGCTACCCGCTGAGCCGGGCGGACCAGGCGCTGGCGGACCTTGCCGCGGACCGGGTCGACGGCGTGGCTGTGCTGGTCAACGAGGAGTGAGGGCCCGGGCCCCGCGTTCCGCCTGTGCAGGCCCGGCACCAGCCGGAGCAGCTCCGGTGCCGATCGACCGGTGGGGAGGGACCTTCGGCCCCTGACCTGGCCACCGGATACGAACCCAGGATGAAGAGTGCGTGGGAGAGGGCTGCGGCCGAGCGGAACGTGCGACGGCTTTGGCCTCCTACTTCGAGGACCGAGGAGGACACCATGGAACGCAGCTGGGAAACGGTGGCCGATCTGATGACGCACGCCGCCGTCGCGGTGGGCCGGGAGGCGACCTTCCGGGAGACCGCCGAGGCACTGCGGACCTGGCGGGTGAACGCCCTGCCGGTCCTGGCCGGCGACGGCCGGGTGATCGGCGTCGTCTCGGAGGCCGACCTGCTGACCGCACGGACCCGCGAGGGCGCCGGCGAGTCCGGTGAGCCGGAACCCGCGGCCGGTCAGCTGATGAGCGCACCCGCGATCACGGTGCACCCGGACGCTCCCGCCGCAGAGGCCGCTCGCACCATGGCGCGCGCCCATCTCAAGTGCCTGCCGGTGGTGGACGACGAGGGGATGCTGGCCGGTGTCATCAGCCGTAGCGACTTGCTCAAGAGTTACCTGCGGCCGGACGAGGACCTCGCCGCTCGGGTCCGCCTCGAGATCCTCTCCGTGCTCCGGGCCGACGCGGCCGCGGCGGTCGAGGTGACCGCGGACGAGGGCCGGATCACGCTGTCCGGCGCGGCCGAGGACCCGGAGACGGCCGCTGTGCTGGAACGGGTCGCTCGCGGCGTGCCCGGTGTGGTGGACGTGTCCGCGGAGCGGAGCGTCACGCACCCGGTCTCCTGAGGCGTGTGGACGACTCCTCACAGGGAGCCGGCGAGCCGGAGGAAGGAGTTCCGCGATGAACGTCAAGTACCGCTTGGCCCAGCGCCGCCGCGCCGAACGGCGCAGGACCGGGTCGTCGGAGAGTCGTCTGCTCGAGTACCTGCAGGCTGCTGCGGCCATTGCACGGCCGGGCCCTGAGCCGGACCCTTCCGCGCGCCGGAGCAACTCGCCCGCGACTCGGCGCAACGGGAGCCTCGTTCGGAGGTATCAATGAAGGAGTCGAACGTCCTGCTTCGGCGCGCTGCCGAACCGAGAAGGGGTGCACTCATGCGAGCAGAAACCGGGGACTGGATCGTCGTGGAGAGCCTGCACATCGGGGATCACCGCCGTCGAGGCCGGATCATGAGCGTTGAGCGGTCGGACGGTGCGCCTCCCTACACGGTGCACTGGCTGGACGACGGCCACGAGAGCCTCTTCTTCCCCGGTCCGGAGGCCCACATCGAGCCTGCGGGCCGGCACGAGCAGAAGCGGTAGCGGCTGCCCGGGACCTGCCCGGAGGCAGGATCGAAGCGTGGGAGAGGTGCGAGATGAGCAGGGAGATCCCGGCGGAACGCCGGATCGTGGTGGGAGTCGACGGGTCGCCGTCGTCGGTGCAGGCACTGCTGTGGGCGGTCCGGCAGGCCGACCGGACCGGGGCTGTTGTCGACGCGGTGATCTGCTGGCTGCACCCCACGGTGTACGGGCGGGCCCCGATGTCGGTGGACCGTGAACTGGGGCTGGCGGCCGGGAAGGTGCTGGCCCAGGTGGTGGCGGAGGCGGTCGGGGACCGCCCGCCGGTGGAGATCCGGGAGAGCGCGGTGCTCGGCAATGCCGCCGAGGTCCTCTTGGAGCGCTCCCGCGGGGCCGAACTGCTGGTCGTCGGAAGTCGGGGCCACGGCGGCTTCGCCGGTGCCCTGCTCGGCTCGGTCAGTCAGCACTGCGTTCAACACGCGTCCTGCCCGGTGGTCGTGGTCCGGGGAAGCGTGGCCTGAGCGGAAGGCCCAGGATTGTGGGCTATCCGGGCATCTCGGTCCGCTCCCACCACTCGTACACCGGCAGTCTGCCCTCCGGGGTGTCCTCGTGTCGTGAGGTGGCCCTGAAGTGCTCGTATCCGTTGCGGAACGGAACTTTCACGTCGATCCCCGGCGAAGCGACGGCAACGATCCGATCCGCCAGTTCGTCCGGCCCACCCTGAAGAGCTGCTTTGACACCGTTGCTCACGGGCTTGTCCTCCTCATTCGCTTTCCGGACTCCCGATCAACGGATCTGCCGTCATCTGCCGGGCCATTCACCGGGGTGGTCGGCCCAGTGGACTCGTTTCGGGTCGGAGGGGTCGATCTCGGGGCGTTCCCGGTGCAGGACATCCTCGAACTGCTGCTGGCTGGAGCAGGCGACCACGACGGGGGTCGTTCCAGGACGCTCGATACGCACATGTCTGTCCCGGTCCTGGGGTGCCAGGGCTGAGACTTCGACGGGGTGTCCTCCTTCGAGGGCTTCGTGGATGCTCATATCACCAGCTTCTGCCCGAAGCCGGCATTGCGCATACGGACCCGGGCCGGCCGCGCCGACTGCCGAGCTCAGTCCGGGGGGCAGAGCCGTCCCGCGATCCGGGCGAGGTTCACCCCGTAGCCGATCCCGAAGGCGTGCGGGGTGAACAGCGCGTCGTTCTGCGGGTCCCAGAACTCGGCGCGCAGCCGCTCGGGCGTCGGCGGACGGAAGTCGTAGGGCAGGCCGATGATGCGGCCGTGCCAGGTGCGCTGCGCCGCAGGTCGGCGCAGTTCCTTCGCCACGGCGGCGCCGACGATCGCGCAACCGGCCAGGACGAGTACGCGGTTGAGATTCCTGTTCTGGAGGTGTGAGGTCATACCAGGACGCTAGAGGGGCTCGGCCGTCTGCAACAGGGCCGAACGGCTCCGGTCACCACCGGCTCAGGTGCGGAAGAGCGCGACCTTCAGCGCGGCGTTCTCCTCGGCCTGGCCGAAGACGTCGTAGGCCTCCTGCATCTCCTGCAGGCCGAAGCGGTGGGTGATCAGGCCGGAGACGTCAAGGCGCTGCGCGGCGAGCATGGTGAGCAGCAGCGGGGTGCTGCTGGTGTCGACGAGGCCGGTGGTGATCGTGAGGTTGCGGATCCACAGGTCCTCCAGGTGCAGGGTGGCGGGCCTGCCGTGGACGCCGACGTTGGCGACGTGTCCGCCGGGGCGCACCGCGCTGGCGCACAGTTCGAAGGTCTCGGGGATGCCGACGGCCTCGATGGCCACGTCCACTCCCAGTCCGTCCGGGCTGAGGGCGCGCAGGGCCTCGGGGGTGGCCTCGGCGGCGCTGAGGGTCACGTCGGCGCCGGCGCGCTTGGCGGCGTCCAGGCGGCTGGGCGCCGGGTCGACGACGATGATCTTTCCGGGGCTGTAGAGGTGGGCGGTGGTGACCGCGGCCAGGCCGATGGGTCCGGCGCCGACGATCACCAGGGTGTCGCCGGGGCCGACGCGGCCGTTGCGGACGCCGACCTCGAAGGAGGTGGGCAGGATGTCGGCGAGCAGCAGCGCGGACTCGTCGCTGACGCCGTCCGGCAGCTTGTGCAGGGAGTTGTCGGCGAAGGGGGTGCGGACGTACTCGGCCTGGGTGCCGTCGATCAGGTGGCCCAGGATCCAGCCGCCTCCGCCGGTGCACTGGCCGTAGGTCCCCGTGCGGCAGTAGCCGCAGCGGCCGCAGGCGGAGATGCAGGAGACCAGCACCCGGTCGCCGACCGCCACCGTGCGCACGCCGTCGCCGACGGCCGAGACGGTGCCCACGGCCTCGTGGCCCAGGACCCGTCCCTCGGTGACCTCGGGGACGTCGCCCTTGAGGATGTGCAGGTCGGTGCCGCAGATCGTCACCGCGTCCACGCGCACGATCGCGTCCTGCGGGTCCTGCACTACCGGGTCGGGGACCTCGCCCCAGTCGCGCTTGCCGGGACCGTGGTAGGTGAGTGCCTTCATGCCCGATCGCCCTCTTCCTCTTCTGACTGAACGGGTCTTCCTGACTGAACGGGTCGGGTGTCCTGTTCCAGCCTCCCGCCGTTCGGGTGGTCCGGCGAGGGCCGATCGGCCCCAGGGCTCCGGCTGGACGGCTCCGGCCGGGGCGACCGGCCCTGCAGTCGGGGCCCGAACGGCCCTGTGCACCGCTGTCGGCGGAGCGCACAGTGAGGGCGTAACCCACGACGGACAGGCAGGAACAGCCCCGGCACGAGGGAGCGTCCATCATGGCCATGACCAGGCCGCAGCCGTCTGCGGAAGCACCCGTCACCCCTGGCGCCGCGGCCACCGCGGCCGTGGACGCGCCGATGTCGGAGCTCGCCCAGGAGGACCTTCAATCCCTCTTCGACGCGCTGACCTCGCGCGGCTGGACCGTGGTCGGTCCCACCGAGCGCGACGGGGCGGTGGTGCTGGCCGAACTCGACTCCGCGGAGCAACTCCCCTACGGCTGCGGGGCCGTCACCGCGCCGGGTGAGTACCGGCTGCGGCGGCGCTCGGACCGGGCGGCGTTCGCGCACTCGTCCGGGCCGCAGTCCTGGAAGGCGTTCCTGCACCCCGAGCGCACCCGGCTGTGGCAGGCGGACCGGAACGCGGACGGCGAACTCACCTTGACGGAGGATCAGGAGCAGCCCCGCTACGCCTTTCTGGGCGTTCCCCCGTGCGACCTGCGGGCTATCGCGGTCCAGGACCGGGTGCTGATCGGCGGAGCCCACCGGGACCCGGTGTACGGGACGCGCCGCGACGGAGCGTTCGTGATCGCGGTGGAGTGCACCGAGCCCGGCGCGCTCTGCTTCTGCGCATCGGTCGGGACCGGCCCCGGGCTGAGCCCGGACTCCGCCTGGGACCTGGCCCTGAACGAGCTCGCCGACCGGGACGGTGTGCGCTATCTGATCCGTGCCGGAAGCCGGATCGGGGCGGAGGTCCTCGCGGACCTGCCCACCCGTGCACCGGGCCCCGGCCTGGAGGCCGAGGCGAGGCGGGCCGTGGAACTCGCCGCACGGCGGATGGGCCGGACCATGGAGACCGACGGTCTGCCGGCCCTGCTGGCGGCCTCGCTGGAGTCCCCGCGCTGGGACGATCTCGCGTCCCGCTGCCTCACCTGCGGCAACTGCACCCTGGTCTGCCCCACCTGCTTCTGCACCACCACCGAGGACACCACCGACCTGACCGGCGACCACGCCGAGCGCTGGCAGCGCTGGGACTCGTGCTTCGACCTGGGCTTCAGCCATGTCCACGGAGGTGCGGTGCGCACCTCGGCCAAGAGCCGCTACCGGCAGTGGCTCACCCACAAACTCGGCACCTGGCAGGACCAGTTCGGCACCTCGGGCTGCGTCGGCTGCGGCCGCTGCGTCGCCTGGTGCCCGGTCGGCATCGACCTCACCCAGGAGGTCGCCGCGTTCCAGGCGGAGGCGGCGGGGGAGGGATCCCGGTGAACGCCTTGACTCCTTTTCCCTACCGAGTGGTCGATCGGCGCCGTGAGAACGCCGACACCGTCACCCTCGATCTGGAACCGGTGCTCGGCCTGCTGCCGCCGTACCGAGCCGGCCAGTTCTCCATGGTCTATGCCTTCGGGGTGGGCGAGGTGCCGATCTCGGTGAGCGGCATCGGTCCGCAGCCGGGCCGCCTCAGCCACACGATCAGGGCCGTCGGCAAGGTCACTGAGGCGCTGTGCGCGGCCCGGACCGGCGACGTGCTCGGCCTGCGCGGTCCGTACGGCCAGGACTGGGCGCTCGGTGCCGGCGCGGGGGAACCAGGCCCGGACACCACGCCACTGGGCACCGCGCCCGGCGAGGACCTGCTGGTGATCGCCGGCGGAGTGGGGCTGGCGCCGCTGCGCCCCGTCCTCCGGACCGCCCTCGCCGGAGCGGGCCGCTACGGCTGGCTCACCGTGCTCGCCGGCGCCAGGAGCCCCGATGAGCTGATCCACCGTCAGGACCTGGCGGAGTGGCACGCGGGTCGAGGGGAACTGGAGGAGGGCGTGCGGATGAAGTGGCTCTCCACCATCGCCCATGCCGACGAGAGCCGGATCACCATCGAGCGGATGCGCCTCGACGACAGCGGATTCCCGCAGCCCACCGGCGAGTTCGAGGAACTGGACGCCGACACCGTGGTGCTGGCCCTGGGCCAGGACTCCGACCTCTCGCTGCTGGAGGGAGTGCCGGACCCGGCCGTCGCACACGGCTCGGTCGAGGTCGGGCAGGGCCTGATGACCGGCTGCCCGGGCATCTTCGCCGGCGGCGACATGGTCCCCGCCGAGCGGACCGTCACGGTCGCGGTCGGCCACGGCAAGAAGGCCGCCCGGCACATCAACGCCTACCTGCGCGGCGGCGAGTACCGGCCCCCGGAGCCGCACCGGCCGGCCACCTTCGACAGGCTCAACACCTGGTACTACGCGGACGCCCCGGCCTCGGTACGGCCCCGGCTGCAGCTCGCCCGGCGCACCTCCACCTTCGACGAGGTGGTCGGAGGGCTCGACGAGTCCACCGCGCTGTTCGAGGCCCGGCGCTGCATGTCCTGCGGCAACTGCTTCGAGTGCGACAACTGCTACGGCGTCTGCCCGGACAACGCGATCACCAAGCTCGGCCCCGGCAGGGGCTTCGCGATCGACCTGGACTACTGCAAGGGCTGCGGGCTCTGCGCCGCCGAGTGCCCCAGCGGCGCCATCGAGATGGTCCCCGAGGAGTAGCGAGCCGCCCGCGCGGCGCGGGCGGAGACTGGAAGTGAACCGGTAGGAGAGTGATCACCATGGAAGCCAAGCAGTGGACCGTCCAGATCTACATCACCGAGGAGGGCGACGAGACCCACGCCCGTGCCGTGCTGACCACGCGGGACACCTCGCACCTCAGCGGCAGGGGAGTGTCCCGGCGCAACCCCATCGACCGTACCGTCCCGGAGATCGGCGACGAACTGGCCGCCAGTCGTGCGCTGGAGGACCTCGCCCTGCGGCTGCACGAGGCCGCCTCCCACGACATCGCCTACCTGACCGGGCCGGCCGAGCCGTCCCTGCGGTGACGCCGCCTGCCGGCGTACGGGCCCCGGCCGCCGGACGGAGCGAATCCGTCCGACGGCCGGGGTCCGTACGTCAGGCCACGAACGTCCGTACCGCGGCCTTCAGCTCGGCCAGGACCTTCTTCGCGTCGGAGAAGAACATACCGGTCCTGGGATTGGTGTAGAGCTCGTTGTCGAGGCCGACGTAGCCGTGGCCCATCGAGCGCTTGATCACGACGATGCCCCGGTCGACGTCGAGGATCGGCATGCCCGAGATCTCGTTGCCGGGACGGCGGGCGGCCGGGTTGGTCACGTCGTTGGCGCCGATCACCAAGGTGACGTCCGTCTGCGGGATCTCCGGATTGACGTCCTCCATCTCCTTCAGCTGCGGATAGGGCACATTGGCCTCCGCGAGCAGCACGTTCATGTGCCCGGGCATACGTCCGGCGACTGGGCGGACGGCGTAGCTGACGTCGATGCCGTGCTCCTCCAGCAGTGCGGCCAGATCGGCCAGTTCGTGCTGCGCCTAGGCGGCGGCCAGGCCGTAGCCGGGCACCATGATGACCTTGCTCGCGTACGCCAGCTGGATGGCCACGTCGTCGGCGGAGACCGGGCGCACCTGCGCGCCGGGGTCGCCCGAACCGGTCTGCGGGGAGTTGTCGCCGGTGCCGAAGCCACCGATGATGATGGCCGGGATGGAGCGGTTCATGGCGTCGGCCATCAGCTTGGTGAGGATTCCGCCCGAGGCGCCGACCAGGGCGCCGGCGATGATCAGGGCGGGCTCGTCGAGGACGAAGCCGGCCATCGCGACCGCCGTGCCGGTGAAGGCGTTGAGCAGTGAGATGACCACCGGCATGTCCGCGCCGCCGATCGGCAGGACCATGGTCACGCCGAAGACCAGCGCCAGGGCCGGCAGCACCAGGACCGCGGCCAGGTTGCCCGGGTCCAGTGCGAGCCAGACGGCGTCTGCGGCGAAGGCGAACGGCAGCGCGGCGTTCAGCAGCCGGGCTCCGGGGAACACGATGGGGCGCCCGGGCAGTGTGCCCTGCAGCTTGCCCGCCGCGACCAGCGAGCCGGAGAAGGTGACCACGCCGATGACGATGTCCAGAGCGCCCGGGACGGTGATCCGCGCCCCGAGGGCGCCGGGGTGCGCGCTCTGTAGCAGGTCGTCGAGGGCGATCAGCACGGCCGCTCCGCCGCCGACCGCGTTGAACAGGCTGACCAGTTGCGGCATCGCGGTCATCTCGATCCGCCGGGCCGCGAACAGTCCGAGCGCGGATCCGAGGACACCGCCCAGGATCGATCGCAGCGCCCAGTCGACGCGCGGTCGCGATCGCCTGCAGTCCGGCCACACCGGTCCCGAGGACCAGGACCGCGGCGGGCTTGGAGGTGCCGGCCGCCGTGGTCAGCATCGGGAAGTAGCGGTCGTAGGAGTCTGCCGCGACCAGGGCCGCCTTGTAGCCGGCGATGTTGGCCTGCGAGGTCAGCGCGTCCATCGACTGGGCGCGGCTGAGCGCGCGGGGCAGCAGGTCCAGGCTGACGGCGGTGACGCTCTGGTCGGCCCAGTCCCGGACCAGGCCGGGGTGGAGCAGCGGTGCCCGAGTCTGCCCAGCCGGCGCCCGGCCTCCGCCGTGTCGTGCGACTGCAGCAGCGCCCAGGTCCAGCGCGACAGGGTGACTGGCCCGAGTCCGCCGACGATCCGGCCGGCCGGGCGCCGCGTTCTCCGAAGCGCCCGGCGGAGACCCGGATGCGGCGGCCAGGTGGACGCCCACGATCGCTCCGGCGGAGGTGCCGATCACCAGATCGGCGGCGGCCAGGTCGGTGCCGGCCGCCGCCAGCCCGGCGACCGTGCCCCGTTCCCAGGCGATCCCGGTCAGGCCGCCGCCGCCCAGCACCAGTGCGCGCATCGAAGCTTCCCGGAACTGTTCGAGCTAGTCCTTGCCGAAGTTGTGGCGCTCCTCGACAAAGCTACCGGTCTCGCCCCGGTAGTGGTCGGCCGGTAGTGGCTGGAGCCCTTGACGATGATCACGGCGCCCAGGCCGATCAACAGCCAGGGGATGTAGGCGGCGTTGAAGCCGACGATGCTCACGAATCCCACTACGACCATCACGACGCCGATCAACCACATGACTGCCTCCTCCTCCGCTCCTGCAGCGAGTTCCCTTCCCCTTCACTGTGGCGCGGAGGGTTCTCGTCGCGAGTGGGCCGGTCGGCCCCCTTCGCGCCCGTCCGGCCCATGGCGGACCCGTCGGGGCGGGACCACGCTCGAAGTGACCAGGGACGGCTGCCCCTGGCACGAGGCCGGGAGCCAGGGAGGCTCTGAGATGACCACTGCGAGCAGTGAACACGACTTCGGTCCGCGACGCGTCCTGGTCGCCTACGGCACCCGGCACGGATCGACCCGGGCCATTGCCGACCTGATCGGTGCGACACTGGTGGAGGACGGCTGCAAGGCGGAGGTGCTCCCGGCCGGGCAGGTCCGCGATGTGAACGGCTTCGACGCCGTGGTCCTGGGCGGTGCGCTGTACGCGTCCCAATGGCACCGTGACGCCCGGCGGTTCGCCAGGCGCCATGGCCGGTCCCTGCACGGCCGCCCGGTGTGGCTGTTCAGCAGCGGACCGCTGGACGACAGCGCCAACCAACGCGAGATCCCGCCGGTGCCCGGCGCGGTCCGTGCCGCACGACGGCTGCAGGCCCGCGGCCACACCACCTTCGGGGGGCGGCTGGCCCCCGACGCCTCCGGGTACCTGGCCCGCGCCCTGGCGCGGCGCGGAGCGGCCGGCGACTACCAGGACGCGGAGCAGATCAGCACCTGGGCCCATGGCATCGCGGCCCAGCTGGAGAAGGAACCGCGCGGCTGAGTACGCCCGGTGGTCGCGGACCCCAGGGACCAACGGACCACGGAAGGGCCTTGTGGCACCTGCCGTCGGCCGGCCTGCGCAACAAGCATGAGAGCGACCCGGATCCGCACCAACCAGCTTGAGGGGAAACGACCATGACGGTCCGTATCGGCATCAACGGCTTCGGCCGGATCGGACGCAACTACCTGCGCGGCGTCCTGGAGCGCAGCGACGGCGACGGCACCGGCCTGGAGGTGGTGGCCGTCAACGACATCGCTCCCACCGCGACCCTGGCCCACCTGCTGGAGTACGACTCCACCTACGGCCGCCTGGCCCGGACCGTCGGGTACGACGCCGACTCGATCAGCGTCGACGACCACCGCATCGCGGTCACCGCCCAGCGGGACCCGGCCGCGCTCGCCTGGGACCGGTACGGTGTGGACGTCGTGATCGAGTCCACCGGGCGCTTCCGCACCCGCGAGGACGCCGCCCTGCACCTCAAGGCCGGCGCCCGCAAGGTGCTGCTCTCTGCGCCGGGCAAGGGCGTGGACGCCACGGTGGTCATGGGCGTCAACGAGGGCGACTACGATCCCGAGCTGCACCAGATCGTCTCCTGCGCCTCCTGCACCACCAACTGCGTCGCCCCGATGGTGCAGGTGCTGCACGAGCGCTTCGGCATCGTCAAGGGCCTGCTGACCACCGTCCACGGCTACACCAACGACCAGGCCCTGCTGGACGGTCCGCACAAGGACCTGCGGCGCGGCCGGTCCGCGGCCGTGAGCATCATCCCCACCAGCACCGGCGCGGCCCGCGCGGTCGGCCTGGTGCTGCCCGCCCTGGACGGGCTGCTGGACGGCATCGCGATCCGGGTCCCGGTCGAGGACGGCTCGCTGACCGACCTGACCGTGGTCCTGGGCCGCGACGTCTCCGCCGACGAGGTCAACGCCGCCTTCGCCGAAGCCGCCGCAGGTCCGCTGAACGGGATCCTGCGGGTCACCACCGCCCCGATCGTGTCCCGCGACGTGATCGGCGACCCCGCCTCCTGCATCTTCGACGCCGCACTGACCCAGGCCCACGGCGACCTGGTCAAGGTCTTCGGCTGGTACGACAACGAGTGGGGCTACAGCAACCGGCTGATCGATCTCACCCAGTACGTCGCCGACCGGCTGCAGTGATCACGGACCGTGGGGAGGGGTAAGTCATGAACGAGCCGTCGGCGCGTCGGAACCCGGAACAGCACGGGCAGCCGGCGCGGGTCGTGGTCGGCATCGACGCCTCGGTGCCGGCCCGTGAGGCGCTGGACTGGGCCGCCGCCGAGGCCGCCCGCCGTGCGGTGCCGCTGCGGATCGCCCACTCCTGGAGTCTGGCGCCGTACCAGGTTCCGGCCAAGGAGCAGGGCGACATCGCCATCGGTGCCCGGGAGGGCGCCGGGGAACTGGTCCGGCAGTCGCGTGAGCGGGTCCTCGCCCAGTACGGCGACCTCCAGGTGGACGTCGAGGTCCTGCCGGAGGAGCCGGTCCAGGGGTTGATCCGCACAGCGGGGGCCGACTCCATGCTGGTCGTGGGCACGCGCGGGCACAACCGCTTCGCCGCCACCATGCTGGGGTCGGTCAGCCAGCGGCTGGTCGCGCACGCTCCTGTGCCGGTGGTCGTGGTCCGGGCCGCCGAAGTCCCCCACGGCGCTGACGTGGTCCTGGGAGCCGCACCCGATGAGACGGACGCCCCGATCGACTTCGCCTTCGGCGAGGCCCAGCGCCGTGGTGTGCCGCTGCGGGTGATCCGCACCTGGATGTACCCGCAGAGCTACCCGGGCATCGTCGTCGTCCCGCCGCTCGATCGGATCCGGCGCGACCGCGCGGAGAGCATGGAGCTGACCGAGGTGCTCGCCCGCGCCCACAAGGAGTTCCCCGATGTCGAGGTGGTCCAGCAGGTGACCATGGACGAACCGGAGGGCGCGCTGGTGGAGGCCTCCGCCGGCACCGCGCTGGTCGTGATCGGCGCCCAGCGCCGGAAGCACCCCTTCGCCCTGCCGCTGGGCCATGTGGCCCAGCGGGTGCTGCACCACGCGCACTGCCCGGTCGCGGTGGTCCCGCACAGTTGAGGAACCCGCCGCCGTCAGGGCGGGGTACACCGGCACGCCGGTGTACCCCGCCCTTGGCCGTGGTGTGCCTCCGCAGCCGGCGCGGGTGACGACGTTCAGGATGTCAGCCGTCCAGGCGCGCCCTGGTAGCCGTCCAGATCGAGGACCTCCTCCAACGGACGGCGCGGGGTGGCCGGACCGGGCGGTCCGAAGCCCACCCGCGCAAGCAGTTGGATGTGCCCGGCAGGCTCGTCGGGGTCGCGCAGCCGCCAGCGCGTGTCGGCCCACTCCACAGCCTGGTGCAGGACGGAGACACGCAGGCCGTGGACGGTGGCCAGCAGCCAGACGCGCTCCAGGGCCTGCCCGGTGCGCAGCCAGTCCGCCGGAAGGTCGGTTCGGGTGCTGAGGGTGCATACCTGGGGGAGGGCCTCGAAGCGTTGGGTCGGCATGGCGGGTGCGGCGGACGTCCGTCCGGTGAAATGGCGCATGGGTACCCGGGCGTCGTGGTCCTGCGGGCCGAGGGCGGCCGCCGGGATCCCGTCGGTGGCGGGTTCCTCCAGGCGCAGCCAGCGTTCGATTTCGGCCTGGCGTGCCAGGTCGGCGATGGTCCGGTTCTCGGCCTCGGCCGTGACGGCGAGGACGCGGCGCACTCCGGCCTCCTCCAGCGGGGTCAGCAGCACCTCCTCGTCGTCCGCTGCCGCGATGAGCTCGCCGAGGTCGCTCTCCGGGACGTCGCGGTTGGTGAACGGCTGGCGGCTGGAGTGGCGCTCGGCGATCGCGGGGAAGAGGTCGCGGCCGAACGGGACCGGCGAACCGGTACCGGTCGCTGCGGAGAGATCGAGCTCGGCGAGCAGCCGCGGATCGTCAGGGTCGGGAAGCAACCGCACCTCCGCACACCGGCCGAGGTGGTGGGCCGCGACCCGCAGGTTGAACACGGCGGCGCCCACCGAGACGTGCAGCGCCCTGCCGAATGGATCGGTCAGCGGAACGGCCCGCTGCGGGTCGCAGTGGACCAGGATCCCGTTCCCGTCGGGCTTCGGGGAGAAGCGCCACGGCTGGCTGTTGTGCAAGGACGGTGCCGCGCCCCCGGCGGCGGCCAACATGCGCAGTTGTTCCGGGCTCAGGACCGGCTCGGCCATGATGATCTCTCCTTCACCCCGGGATGGCCCTCATCGTCGCCGACGGTGGGCGGAGTGTGTTCCATCGCGGGCTCCCTTCAGGGATCACCCTTCAGGGATCACCCTTCAGGGATCACCCTTCAAGCCTCCCTCGCCAGGAGGATGAGCAACAGCGCCGATCGGCGCTCCTGGACAGGCCGAAGGTCCCACATCCGCCGGTCGTCCCAAGGCCACAGTAGGGCCGCTCGGTCCTCCGCCCGGGACTGTCGGCACGTGGCGCGTCGCAGCCGTACGGGGTGGGATGAGACAAGCGCTCGAGTGGGTCTCCGGACAGGGACCGGGGTCCCGCGACGCTGTTCGGAAGGGAGCACCACATGAACAGCACCTTGGCAGGTGGGCCCGTGGTCGCGGGGGTGTCGCGTTCCGAGGTGAGCAGGGCAGCGGTGATGTGGGCCGCTGACGAGGCTGCCTGGCGCGGACTGCCGCTTCTCCTCCTGCACAGCCAGGACTGGCCTGCCGGCAGCTCGCCGCGGACCACCGAAGAGCATCCGGCCCACCTGTGGTCGACACGCTTCCGGGCCACGGGCGAGCGGCTGCTGGAGGAGGCTCGAACGGTCGCCCTGGAGCGTCACCCCGGGCTGGCCGTCACCACGCGGCTCGCGGAGGGGCGGGCCGTCCACGTCCTGCGCGAGGCGGCCGAGGGTGCGTCCCAGCTGGTGCTCGGCGTCCGACACCTGACGGAGAACGACATCTTCTTCATGCCGGGCGGCAAGGGCTCGTCCCTCGTCGGCCATACGCCGTGCCCGCTTGCCCTGGTACCAGAACCGCATGCGGTTTCGGGCGATGGACCGGTCGTCGTGGGCGTGGACGGATCAGCCGCCTCGGAGCGTGCCGTCGAAACGGCCTTCGAGGAGGCGGCGCGTGGCGACGGGGGGCTGCTCGCGGTCGAGGTCCGCCGACCGCGTGAGGCAGGTCTGCCCGAGTTCCTGGAGGAGGCCCGGCTCGACGTGTCGCAGGCCCTGGCCGGGTGGACGGAGAAGTACCCGGACACAACGGTGGCGTGGGAGGTACTGACCGGCAACCCTGCTCTGATGCTGGCCACCGCCTCTCGCAGGGCGCGGTGCCTGGTCGTCGGCTCTCGCGGAGTGGGCGGCTTCCGCGGCATGGTGCTCGGTTCGACCAGCCGTGGCCTGCTGCATCGCTCGCACTGCCCGCTGCTGGTGGTACCGGCCGCAGCTGCCCGCTGACGCGATTTGTCCGTTGTCGTCAGCGGCGACGGCCGGACCGCCGCATCCGGGTGAACGCGATGAGGCCCGCGGAGGCCAGGAGAACGCCGAAGAGGACGGTGAGCAATTCGGTCATCGGCGGAGCGCCGGTTTCAGCCAGTTCGGGGGTGCTGCTGCTGTGACCGGGGGCTGGTGCGGTGCTGGGGGCTGGGGTGGTCGCTGTGCTGGTGGTCGGTGTGGGATGCGGCCTGGCGTGGAAGGTGTTGGTGACGGTGCAGGTCAGCTGGGCGGTTGGCCACCGTGGTCAGGGCGCTGTCCAGCGTCAGGGTGGTGGCGCCGGCCAGGGTCTGCCCGGTCGCGTTGCCCAGGGTGTCCAGCAGGGGCGTGGAGGCCTCTGTGGTGGGCTGGGCCAGCTGTCGGGCTGGGGGTGACCGTGGCAGGCCCTGGAAGTCGGCGCCGATGCCTTGCCCGAGGGTGAATTTCCAGCCGACCAGCGGTGTGCAGTTCGGGTCGTTGGCCGCCTCGATGGCCGGGGCCACCGGCTCGCCCGAGGTGTACACGGAGTCCTTGCCCAGCTTCTGCAGCGACTGCATGTTGTTGTCGCGCAGCAGGTTGGCCATCACATCGCTGTACTCCGGGCACTGACGGGCCACCAGGGTGAGCTTCAGAGCGGGGCGCGTCCTGCCGCCGCCGTACAGTGCGTCCGCATCGGCGAACAGACCCAGCATCAGCTTGGCAGCCTGGGCCTGGGCCGCGCTGTCACGCGGGTCGACCGGGGGGTCCGAGCGCGGTTCGGGCGGAGTGGGGAAGGTGGGCAGCGCGGTGGCTGCGAGACCGTAGCCGAGCGTGCGTACGAGTTCGCGCCTACCGGGACCCGTACCGGCCAGCTCGACCATGCGCGCCACGACATCCCCCGATTCCCCCGCATGCTGCGCGGCAGCATGGCTCCGGGTGTCGCCCGAATAGCGGTTCAGAGATATGTAATACAGGGATGCGAACCGCGACACCGCCGATGATGGAGAGGTAGGAGGAGGCCGTCAGGGTCTTCAGGACCGGCGGGCGACGGCGTTGGCTGATGCGGCCCACGATCTGTGCACCAGTAGCGTGTACGGCGGCGAGGAAGTCATTTCCGTCGAAGCCCCGGTCCCACAGCACCAACATGTCGGGCCCCAGGCGCTTCAGCAGCCGGGTGGCATAAGGGCCTGCCGCCGAACAACACGCGGATTCCGCTTCTCCCTGTCGCATCTGTGGTAGAGCGCCCACCACCTGCGGTGATACCCAATCGCTTCCGTCCGAACATCCAGAGCGCGGCCCGGGTCCGGGTTAGAGCGCCGCAGGTCCGGGGGTTGCTTATCACAAGGAAGGCTGCCAGAAGCGGAATCCGCGTGTTGTTCGGCGGCAGGCCCTAAGTGGTCAGATGGCGGCGGACCGTGTGACCGGGTTCCCGCTACCTCTGGCCCGCTGACGCTTGCAGGAACCGCAGGCGGCGTTCCGATCTGGTGATCGGGGCGGTGGCGTCAGCGACCGTGCGCAGGCACGGCAGCAGCACGAATCAGGTGAGCAGCGCGGGCCTGGTCGGGGGCTGACAGCCACGACGCGTAGGCGTTGCGCAGCGCGGACCTGGCTCCGGGGTGGTCGATGCCGAAGTGCCAGGCGCGGTGGTCGGCGACATGGATGTACAGCCGCGCCGCTCGGGCGTGGTCGCCCACCAGGTGCGCGACATGGGCGAGCAATTCCATGGCGTCGAGCGCCTGCGGATGATCGGGTCCCCGGCGCAGAGTGGTGTCGTTGACCAGGGCGCTGGCGATGAACACGGCATCGACCAGCCGCTGCTGCTCGCAGGCACTGCGAAGCCGAACGGCGGCGCTGGCGAAGGTCGCTCCGGCACCGAGATGCGCGGGTTCTCCGGTGCGACCGGTCACCGGCCGCGCCGCCATGCGCACGAGTCGTTCCTGGGGCAGGGCGGTCGTGGTTCGAGGCAGCACGGTCCGGATCAAGGAGCGCAGTGCCGCGGCGATCCGGTGCGCAAGCTTGCTGCGCGCTGCGTGGAACAGGGGAGCCGCTGGCCACAGCATCAGCACGAGCAGGGTCAGGCCTGCTGCGCGTCTGAGCGGGCTGGTGCTGTCGGTGGTGGGGCGCAGCCGATCCGGCAGGTTAGCGCCGAACACTGCGAGGTAGGCGAGGCCGGCGACGGCGTACAGCGGCGCGGCCAGGAACGGGGCGGGTAGACCCGGAAGGTGGGGCAGGACCCGGAGGGGCACAGGAGACCTCCGAGGAGAGCGGGCACGTGCCGCTCAGGCAACCGCTCCACGGTCACGACCTCGGTCACCAGTCGCCCGATGCCCGGCCACAAACACGCGCTTCTGCTCCAATCGCGAGCTATGGGGATGGGGACACTATGGCGCCAGCTCAGGGGGTCGGGCAGCGGTCACGCAGGGTTGCGGAACCCTCGCCGTGGAGTTCGTCGCAGTATGTTCCGCGTCCGGCCATCGCCATGGTCAGGGCCAGGGTGGTGCCGGACACGCGCGGTCCGCTGCCGGCGACGAAGGGTCCGTCGGTCGCTTCGAGTCTCAGGCCGCGGGCCCGCCGCTTGGTGAGGGCCGGGAGGTCGGTGCCCTGGTAGTACTGGGCCACCTGCGTGAGTGTTTCGATCGGGTAGTCGTGGTGGATGCCCAGGGGCCGACGGATGTCCTGTCCGTGGGTGATCGTTTCGCCGAGCATCGCCAGGGTCGGGACGGGTGCTTTGGTCGTGCTGGTGACGACTCGGCGGAATCTGTCGAGTGTCTCGGCGGGGGTTGTGCCCAACTGCTCGGCCAGTCGCATGGCGACTTGCCTGTCGAAGTCGAAGCGGCAGCGGATCACGCCCGCCAGCCACCGTACGGGGTTCAGGCTCGCGCCGGCCGTGAGGTGTGCAAGCACCTCGCGCACGGTCAATCCGGCGCACAGTGACGGCGTCGCCCAGCGTTCCTCGGCCAGGTCCGCGAGATCGGCCGCCAGGGCGCCACGCTCGGTGTGGACGAGCCGCCAGACGCCGGTCGCGCCGTGGGGGCCGGTCGGTTCTGCATGGGTCATATCAACCAGTCTCTCAAGACAACACAGACTCACGGACCAGATCATCTGCCACATGCCCTCCGCCTCGACCGTCCGGACCACGCCCACGAGGTGATCGACCGGCTCGATTTCGCTGACCGCCTGTCGCAGATCTCAACGGCAGCACCCGCCAGAAGGTCAGCCTCGTCTGCCGTCGGTGGTGAGCTTGGTGAGGTCCGCGGTGAGGGCGTCAACGTGGTCCTGACCGCCGCCGCTGGCCCAGCCCTTCCGACCTGGTTGGGGGCGGCTTCGCCGCAGAGTCAATGAGCAGGTCGAATGTCTCGGATCAATGTGGCCACCGGTGGGGAGTCCGGGGAGGGCTGCTGGCTACCGATCTGGTATCCCCAGCGTTGGTAGATGGCCATGACCTTTCCGTCACCGGCGGCTGGGTTGGCCATCAAGGTCACCTGTTCTTCGGGCCGGTCAGTGAGAAGGAGCTGATGGATCCGCACGGATGTGCCGGTCTTCCGCCACCGCTCACGGACCATGATCTCTTTGATGGCGAGAGTGGGCCTGGACGCAACAGCGTGCACTCTCACCACTGACCCGCCGACCCGGCGCCGCACCTCCACCGCTCACAGCGGGCGGCGTCGGCGAGTGGCCGGTCTGATCGCCCGCGCCGACCCGGACCAAATCAGCCGGATCAGCGTGGAGAACCCGGCCATCCGCGCAGTGCTCATCAAGTCGGCCCGCGCACTGTAGAGCTGCGGACGAGCGACTGTCGGTGAGCCTCCCTAGCGGCGAGGAGCATCACCATGTGCACTGCTGCCATGCATGGCAGGTCATACGTCAGTATGCTCTCGGGGTGTGACTACTCGTACGCGTACCACGGTCAGCCTGCCGGCCGACCTCATCGCCCACGCCCGCGCCGCCTCCGGCGGCAACCTGTCCGCCTACATAGAGCACGCGCTCCGGGCCCAGCAGCTGCGCGACGCCGGCCCCGCCGTGCGCGCCTGGCGCGAGCAGGCCGGATCCGATACTGAAGAACTCGCCGACGTCTTCGGCGAGGACGTCGCGTGACCTTCCTCGCCCGCGGCCAGGTCTGGCGCGTCCAACTGGCGACCAAGACCCGCGCGGTCGTCATCGTCCAGTCCGACGCCGCGCTGGGCGCCCTGCCCGGCACCGCCGTGTGCATGATGATCGACGAGACCCAGGGCGCCCCGGACACCGTCGTCACCATCCCCATGACCCACCCCGTGCGAGGCGCCGCCGTCGCCGTCGACCTCACCGCGCTCACCGACAAGCGCCTGACGTCCGGCGAACTCCTCGGCACCGTCGACACGGAGATTATGGACCGGATCGCTGTCGCCTTGCGCATCACCCTGGACCTCACCTGAAGGGGATTCATCCTCCGGCATCAGCCGTCGCGATCCGCTCGAAGATCTTCGACCAGGAGGTGCTGTACCTCGGCGCTGCGCTGGTCGAGCTGTGCGCGTACCACGGCCGGTTCGATCTCCAGCGCGGCAGCGCGGTGGAACGCGTCGCGTAGCCCCGCAAGCGCCCGGCGGGCCTCAGCGCCACGAGCCGTACACGCCTCCTCGCATGCGACATGGAGCTCCTCCTGCACCATGACACCGGAGGCCGGCGGCTGCCCCCGTCCTGGAGAGTGGTCACCCGGGCGGGCCCGCCCCGCCACAGCCCCTCGAGCGGGCCCAGGTCGGCCACGACCCGGCCCTGCCCGTCGATGCCGACCAGATCCCACAGGTCCAGCCCGTCCGGCCAGTCCCACGCGTCCATCGGCGTGCCGGAGCGGGCATGCCCGACGGCGTACAGACACAGGCCCGCCCAGACGGAGGCATTCACCGCTTGTCCCGGCTGGGCGCCCGGTGCTGACTGCAGGCGTGCGGGGCCGGGCAAGGCAGCCCGGCCCAGGCCGTCCACCCGGCGTCCGACCCGCCGCCACCACCACGACTTCGGTCGACCACTCCTGTGCCATGCCCACCCCTTGCCGTCGACGCCTTCAGGCACTCACCCGATCAGCTCAACGAGGCGCCCGGCGCCGGGAAACGGGCCCCGGAACCGTTCCTCTATTCCAGCCCGGCATAGGTGGTCGACAGGACCAGGACCTTCTTGGCCTGCTCGCCGATCAGCAGCACCACCGCCAGATCCGCGCCCGCCCACAACCGCATCAGACCGTCGTCGACGTCGCCGTACGGCTCACCGATCTGCCGGGGATCCGCCAGCGCGTCGACCAGGACCTGAGCCACACGCGCCCGCGGCCGATCGGGCAGATCCTGATAGACCCGGTACATCGCCGCGTCGATGTGCAGCTGGAACATGCTCAGGCGGCCCGCGTCCCGCTGATTTCGGCCGTGATGTCCACGAACCCTCGGGGAGCTCACCGTCGTGCAGCTGCTGGAACCGGTGCATCTCGCGCCCTCGCTCGGCCGCCGCGCGCAGCTGCTCGACCATCGCCACCCAGCGCCACCCAGCGCCGCGCGAGAGCCGGCAGCTCCGAGATCGGCGTCAGGCTCAACTGCCGCACGAACTCCGCCCGCAGTGTCGAAGCGGGCAGGGAATGGGCGATCTGGTCAGGAGTCCAGTCCTCCGGGTCACTGCACACCTGCGGGCCCGCCGTACGCAATAGGCAGTCGACACTCAATGTGGTGCTTTGTGCCTTGGTCGCCTTGCGCGCGTGCCGCCCGGTGTGGCTCAGGCGCGGGATCGAGCGCGCAGGAAGTGGTGCAGGGAGGCTGTCATCGCGGCGACGAAGGTGTCGCGGGTCTGGTCTGTGACGAGGTCGAGGGACAGGTAGGGGTTGAGGTCTTCCAGCTCGACCAGGAGGAGGCCGCCCTCTTCGGTGCGGCAGGCGTCCACGCGCTGGATGCCGTGGTCGAGCGTGTTCCATTCGATGAAGCGCCGGGCGAAGGCGAGATCGGCTTCGGTGGGCTCATACGGTTCGAGGATCCAGCGTTGGCCGGGGTCGGGGGCGTGCAGGGCGTACTGGAAGGCGTCGTCGATGTAGTAGAAGGACACCTCGTAGCGGAAGTCGACGCGTGGCTGGACCAGGAGGCCGTCGTAGGTGAGGCCGGCCAGCTGCTCCCGGCTCACGAAGGTCAGGCCGATGGAGTCCGCTCCAGCCTTGGGTTTGACCGCGTACTGATCGCTCTCCGGCAGGCGGTCCAGGTGATGAGGCTGGTCGATGGTGGGGATGACTGGGTATCCGGCTGCGGTCAGGTCCAGCAGGTACTGCTTGCCGGCCATGTCGGCCCGGCCGGTCAGCGGGTTGTAGACCCCGGTGCCGCGGGCCGCGGCCTGGTCGCGGAAGGCGTCGTACTCCTGCTGGTAGTGGAGAACCGGACCGCTGTTGCGGACCACGACGGCATCGAATCGATCCATGACTGCCGTGGCGTCGAGTGGATGACACAGAGCGATGTCGAAGTCCCCGCGAAGCCGGGAGGTCAGGAATATGTCCTCGTCACAGTAGCGGCGCCCGCGTGCCGCGTAGGCCAGGTCGGTCACGTACAGCAGGCTCGGGCGGGCGGACATACGGTTCTCCTTGGTCAGCGGTACGAACTCGGCCAACAGACGGTGACTGGTGACGGGGCAGGCCGTGCCACGGCCGACCCCGTGCCTGCCTCAGAGCCCCCGGGCGGAGCCGGGCGGAGAGCGAGACGGCCGCGATCCGAAGCAGAATCAGCTCGCTCGGCGCAGGAGGCCTTGAAATCAGCTCAGTGGGTTCTCCGCCTTGGGCCGGCCGTCGTCCCCGTGGGTAAGTGACGCGAGGATCGACTCACGGCAGACGTCGAGGATCTCGTCCGCCAGCGGGGAGCCGTCTGGGCACGCCCGCGACAACATGACCGCGCCGACCGAGTGAGCCAGCACGTCGATCACCCTCGCGCGGGACGTGTGCTGGTCCGTGTCCGGCGACGCGTCGCCTCCGGTACGCAGGGCCGCCATCAGGCTCTCTATGCCGGTCGCGAACTCCGTCTTGATGTCCTCGGGCTGACGTGCGGCGTCGCCGCTGAGGGCCGCGATGGTGCAGCCCTCGCCGCGCCCGTCGCGATGTTCCCGGGCGACGTAGGACTCGACGAATTCGGCGACGTCCACAGCTTCCATTCGTGCCGCGGTCTGTGAGAGCCCGTTCGCGGAGGCCTCGGCCATCAGGTCGGCCTTGGAGCGGAAGTGCTTGTAGAACCCGCCATGGGTGAACCCGGCCTCCGCCATCAGTTCGGCCACACCGACACCGTCGTAACCGCGCTCACGAAACAGCCGGGCGGCCGTAGCCACGATGTGCGCACGGTTCTGCTCTGCCTGTGCCTTGGTGACCCGCATGGCCGGCCGCCTCTCCTGTCGACGCTCGACCGCCCACCATACATTGATGTCGATCGACATCAAAGCAGTTGACTTTTTAGATGACGACCATCATCGTAAGGTTCACCGACTACGGAAAGGCACGGCCGTGAGTGACACGCATGTGACAGCACCGACGCAGTACATCGAGGTCGACGGAGACCAGTTCGCCTACCGGCGCTGGGGGAAGCCCTCCGGTGCTCCGCTCTTCTTCGTCCAGCACTTCCGCGGCGCCCTGGACAACTGGGACCCGCTGATTACCGACGGCCTGGCGGAAAGCCGTGAGGTCATCCTGTACAACGGCCGCGGCCTCGCCTCGTCGTCCGGCACGCCACGCAACCGGATGGAGGACATGGCCGACGACATCGCCGCGGTCATCCGGGCGCTGGGGCTGGAGCAGGTCGACCTGCTCGGCTTCTCCATCGGAGGCCTCCAAGCCCAGGAGGTCGCGCTGCGCCACCCCGAGCTGGTGCGCAAGCTTCTGCTGATCGGCACCGGCGTGCGGGGCGGGGAGGCGTCCGCCGACCCCAAGGCGTTCGCTGAGGTCGCGACGAATCCGATCCCGACCGAGGACGACTTCCTCTACCTGTTCTTCGGCCGTTCGGAAGCCGCGCGGGAAGCGGGCAAGGCCTTCTGGGAGCGGCGCCACCAGCGGGTCGACCAGGACCCGCCGACCTCGCCCGAACTCATGATGGCGCAGATCGAGGCGGTCGCGGCCTACTCACCGCTGCGGCCGGGCGAGACGCCCTTCGTCTTCCTGAACGCGATCACCCAGCCGACGCTGGTCCTCAACGGCGAGAACGACGTGATGATCCCCACGATCCACTCCTGGCACCTCTCCCAGAACATCCCCGATGCCCAGCTGAGAAGCCGTTGTCTTTCCGGGTGTGAGGCTGCTTGGAGGGTGACTTTTCGCAGGTGGGGCGTGAAGTAGCGGTCAGCGAGGCAGTGTTGGATCGTCGGGTTGTCGCGCTGTTGGGGGTGCCGGGGTGCCGTCGGTTGTCGGGTTGTTGGAGGAGCGGGAGCTGGCCGCTCGGGTGCTGGTGGAAGGGTTGCGTGGGGAGGCCGATCGGGTGCTGGCCGCGCTGGGTGAGGCTGAGCGCGACTGGGAGGGCTGGGTGATCGCGCGGCAGCGCGTCGATCAGGTGCTGTCCGGGACGCAGCTGCTGGCGGTGGCCGGCCCGGAGGCCGGGGACATTGCTTTGGCTGAGCTGCTTGCGGCATCGTCCCCGGTGCCGGTGCCGGTGCCGGTGCCGGTGCCGGTGCCGGTGCCGGTGCCGGTTCCGGTGGCTCCGGCGCCGGGGCAGGCGGCGCGCAGGGGGTCGATTGTGCCGGTGTGGCGGGCCGGGCTGTCGCCGGATGTGCTCGCGCAGGACTATCAGTGCATCCTGGTGCTCCTGGCCGGGCAGCGGGGCGGGGGTGCGGGGATGGCCTGCCAGGAGATCGCGGTCGGGTTGGGGTGGGAGGTGACGGCGGCCGGCGTCGAGGGCCGGGTGCGCAGTCGGGCCAAGCGGCTGGCGGACCGGGGGTGGCTGGCCGAGCCGGTTCCGGGGCGGTTCACGCTCGCGGCCGGGCCAGCCGCCGGGTCATGAGCATCGTCATCGACCACTGGACCACGGCCTCGTGGGCGGCGGGAAGCGTCTCGTAGTCCCGGCACAGGCGGCGCGTGCGCATCAGCCACCCCAGTGTGCGCTCCACCACCCAGCGGCGCGGCAGCACCTTGAAGCCCTTCACGTCGTCGGTGCGCTTGACGATCTCCAGGGTCAGCTTCAGCCTGTCCCTCGCCCAGGCGACCAGGACGCCGGTGTAGCCGCCGTCGGCCCAGAGCAGGGTCAGGCGGTGGAAGCGGGCCCGGACATCGCGCAGCAGGGGCATCGCGGCGGTGCGGTCGCCGACGTCGGCGGCGGTGACCAGGACGGCCAGGAGCAGGCCCAGGCAGTCCACCACGACGTGCCGGCGCCGGCCGTTGATCTTCTTGTTTCCGTCGTAGCCGCGGGAGGCGGCGGGCACGTTCGCGGCGGCTTTGACCGACTGGGAGTCGATGATGCCCGCGGTGGGCTGCGGGTCGCGGCCCTCGGCCTCGCGCAGTGCTCCGCGCAGCCGGTCGTGGAACTCGGCCAGCAGGCCCTTGACGCGCCAGCGCCGGGCGAAGGCGTAGACCCGGTCCCAGGGCGGGAAGTCGGCCGGCATCGCCCGCCACTTGCCGCCGTTGTCCACCAGGTAGCGCACCGCGTCGATCATCTGCCGGTGGCAGTAGCCCTCCGGGCGTCCGCCACGGCCCTGCATCCAGGCCGGCACCGGCATCGCGGCGCGCACGACCTGCCACTCCGCGTCGCTCATGTCGGTCGTGTAGAAGCGCTCGCGCTCAGGCGCGTCCGCCGCGTTCCCGTACACGTGCGCCAGGCAGTCACACCCAGGAGTGACCCGGCTGGACCCGGACGACAACGAGACGGAAGAGTAGGACACGAGGGCCTCCCGGAGCACGCGCTGATCTCGACAATCACCGCACTGCTCCAGAGGCCCTCCCTTCATGCACACCGACCTTCGGAACCATCCGACCAGGTCACACCACTCGCACTGGCGTCCACCATGCCCGGAATGACAACGGCTTCTGATCATCTACCCCGACGCCGGGCACGCGGCGCACTTCCAGTACCCCGAGCGGTTCCTGAAGCACGCGATTCAGTTCCTCAACGAGTAACGCCGACGGCGCACAGCTCTTGCAAGCCGTGCGGTAGGTCAGGCCGGCCCGCCGGCCTGACCTACCGCACGCGCGGCATCGTCAGAACCTCGACCCGTCACCGGCCAAGATCAACGGAATCGCTGTTCTACGTGGGAAGCTACGACGACACCTCCGCCAGCGCCCTCCGTGGCAGACATGTCCACCACGCAAAAGGGCAGATCAGACTCTGCAAAGCCCCACTGAGCTGCCCATAAGGGTCGCCCAGGCCCGGTTCTCGCTCTGGCCCGACATCGACGAGGTCCGCGACGTGTGGCACCGCACCATGGCCCACGGCCGGATCCTGATCACCGAGACCCTGCCGCGCCTGGACCAGATCACACCCCGTGCCCAGGACGAGGCCCAGGCCGTCACCCACTACCGCCGCGACGCCCGTCTCCTCGGCGAGCGCGGCGACTGGACCCGGGCCCTGACGACCGGCACCTGACGACCGGCACCTGACCACGGGTACCTGACTGCGGGTCAGTGCCCGGCGGCAACCTCCAGCAGCAGGTCGACCAGCCGCTCGGCGGCGTCCGGCCGTCCCAGGGAGCGGGCCCGCTCCGCCATCGCCCAGCGCTGCTGCGGGTCGGCGAGCAGCGGCTCCAGGGCCTGGCGCAGCACCGGCGCGGTCGCCTCCCCCAGCAGGGCGGCGGCCGCGCCGACGTCGTGCAGGTGCCGGGCATTGTGGGCCTGCTCGCCACCGGCCGAACTCGCCAACGGCACCAGCACCGCAGCCTTGCCCAGGGCGGTGAGTTCGGCGATCGTGCCGGCGCCGCTGCGTGAGAGCACCACGTCGGCCAGTGCCAGCACGTCGGGCAGCTCCGGGCCGACGTACCCGGTCAGCAGGTAGCGCGCGGCCAGGTCGGCCGGCAGCGCCGCGGTGGCGTCCCGCAGCCCGGCCACGTTGTCGGGGCCGCACTGGTGGACCACGTTGGCGCCCGGCGTCGCAGGTCCTGGCGGAGCGGTCAGTGCTCGGCGAGCGAGGCTTCTGCCTGCGTCTGGGGCACGAACGTGCCGGCCCCTGGCGGACCCCGGGACGAGCTGGTCCCCCTGTGGGCGTACGCCCACAGGGGGACGTCCGGCGGTGGAGGGGTGGCTAGGATCGGCGAGTGGATCAAGGGATGCCGCGTCCTCCGTGGTTGAGAAGGCTGCCGTCGGGCGTGTGGACGGGGCTGACGTGGTGTGTTGCAGGGCTGTTCGCGATGGTGCTGTTCAGTACGACGACCTATCGACTGACGGATGATCACCACTCCGCATTCCTGCTGCTCGTGCTCCGGGCGGCCGTGGCGGCCGTCCTGGCGCTGGCGATCGGCTGGGCCCGCCGGTGGCCGCTGGCGGTGTTCGGGGTGCTCCTGGCCGAAACGACAGCAGCCGACTTGCTCTGGGGGAAGACCTGGCCGTTCTTCCTGGCGTTGGACGGACTCGTCTGCTACCTCGCGACGAACCGTCCCCGCCGTACCACCGCCGCAGCAGCCGTCGTCGAGCTGGCCGCATGGGCCCTCCAGTGGGTGGCGGTGGACCACGGCCGGGAGAAGCTCAGTGACTTCGCGAGCATGCTGTCGGGACTCGCCATGTCGGTCCTCGTCTTCTGGCTGATCGGCAACTCGGTCCGCCAACAGCGCCAGTACGGCGAGGCTTTGCGCGCCCACGCGGTGACGTCCGAACGGTTGCGGATCGCCCGTGAAGTGCACGACATGGTCGCCCACAGCATCGGCGTCATCGCGATCCAGGCCGGCTCGGCGAGCCTGGTCATCGACACCCAACCCGAGAACGCGCGCAAGGCGCTGGGCGCCATCGAGAGCACCAGCCGTGAGACGCTGGCCGGCTTGCGGAGCATGCTCGGCTCGCTGCGTCAGGCCGACAAGGCTTCGCCTGACCCCGCCCCTGGCCGCGCAGGCATGGAGGCTCTCGACCGGCTGGCCGAGACGACGGCGGACGCCGGAGTCCGGGTCGAGGTGCGCTGGCGGGGGCAGCGGCGTCCGCTGCCCCCCGAGGTCGACGTGGCAGCCTTCCGGATCATCCAGGAGTCGGTCGCCAACGCGGTGCGCCACTCCGGCACCGACCACTGCCGGGTGTCCGTGGAGTACCGGGACGAGGAACTGGCCATCGAGGTCGTCGACGACGGGCGCGGCCCGGTACACACCGGGACGGCGGCGGGGGCCGGTTACGGGCTCCCCGGGATGCGCGAACGGGTCGCCCTGCTGAACGGCCGGTTCAGTGCTGGGTCCAGGCCCGAAGGCGGGTTCCGGGTCGCGGTGAGGCTGCCGGGATGACAACGATCCGTATCGTGCTCGCCGACGACCAGGAGCTGGTGCGCGCCGGGCTGAAGATGGTGGTCGCCGACCTCCCCGATCTCGAGATCGTGGGCGAGGCGGGCACGGGTGCCGAGGCCGTCCGGCTGGCCGGCGAGGCCCGACCCGATGTCGTGCTGATGGACATCCGGATGCCCGGCACGGACGGCATCGAGGCCACCCGGGTGATCACGGCGGGCTCCGCGCCGCCGCGGGTACTGATGCTCACCACGTTCGACGACGACGACAGCGTGTATGCCTCGCTGCGGGCCGGTGCGAGCGGGTTCCTGGTCAAGGACATGGCGCTGGTGGACATCATCGCGGCGATCCGTGTGGTGGCCGCCGGTGACGCCCTGATCGCGCCGAGCGTCACCCGCCGCCTCATCGAGGAATTCGCCGAGCGGCCCCGACGCTCCCTGCCGAAACGGCGGCTCGACGGCATCACCGGACGGGAGCGAGAGGTGCTGACGCTGGTCGGGCGCGGCCTGTCGAACAGCGAGATCGCCGCTCACCTTTTCATCGGCCCCGCCACCGCCAAAACCCATGTGGCGCGCCTGCTGACCAAGTTGGACGCCCGCGACCGCGTCCAACTGGTCATCGCCGCTTACGAAGCAGGGTTGGTGTCGCCGACCTGAAAAGTGCTCAGGTGGGGTCAGGGGTGCTGGAAGGTGACCTCCGGGTCGGCCGCTGACGGGCCGTCGAGCAGCGCCTGTGGGCGGCCCTTCAGCTGCTGGTCGAAGAAGGCTCCGAGGTAGCTGCGGGTGAGCTCCAGTGCGCGCAGCGGGGGGATCGCCCCGCTGGGGGCGGGCCTGCCGGCCTGTGCGGCGAGGAGGTTCAGGTCACTGAAGCTGGTGTGGTCGGAACCGGCGATCGTCAGCCAGCGCTTCCAGCCGTCCAGGTTTGCCCAGGCTTTCGTCCAGGACGGGTCCATACCTGGACTCTCGTGCTCGGCGCCGAACAGCAGGAAGGGGCGGCCGTGGAGGCCGGTTGCCGGGTCCGCCTCCTGGAAGCTGCCGTCCATGTCCACCCCGGCCCGTACCCGGTGGTCGGCGGCCATGGCCATGGCGGTGGCGTCGCCGCTGATCGAGTGCCCGGCCATGCCGATCCGCTCCCTGTCGATCACCCGCGCGTACCGCCAGGCGGGGTGAGGCCCGGTCAACTCGTCGATCACGAATGTGAGGTCCTCGGCCCGGCTGCGGGCGACGGCCTCGATTCCGGCCGCCGGGGGCTGGTCGCAGATGGTGCAGGTGAGCGTCCGTCCGTCGGGGAAGGTCACGCCGGGGGACTCGTAGGTGTGGTCGACGAGCGCGACCACGTACCCGCGGCTGGCCAGATCCTCGGCAATGCTGGTGAACAGGGCACGCGGCAGCGTGAAGCCGGGCGAGAGCACGACCAGCGGGAACCTCCCGTCCTCCGGGCGCGCGTCCTGGTGAGCCCAGGTGCGGGTGGCGCTGAGCGCCTGGGGCGGGATGCCGGAGCCCGGGGCCTTCTCCTGCAGCAGCAGCCGGGCCTCCTCAGTGCTCATGTAGGCGGCCGGCCCTCCAGTCCCGGGGCGGGCCGGGTAGTACACCGACACCATCAGCCGACGTGGGCCTGCGGCCGGCACCCAGGGGTCCTGGCGGCGCTCGTCGACCAGTTGCAGCGTGTTGCGGCCGACCGCGTGCGGGCCGGTCGGGCGGGGGAGTTCCGCTTGGGCGAACGCGTTCGAGGTCGCGGTGGCGATAGCGGGTGGAGGGGCGGCGAACGCCGTGCCCGCTGCGGCGATCGGCAGCGGCAGGACGAGTGCGAGCGCGGCGGCTACGGCAGTGCGACGGATGCTGGTCATGGCAGCGACGCTAAATCTCGAGCGAGCACCTGACGTCCGCTCAGGGGCGGACCGGGCATCACCTCGGAGGCGGATTGGACATCGCCCCGGAGGGGGACAGGGACCTTTGGGGACCACGATGTCGCCCTGGTCACCCGTGGCTGTTCTCGACGCCCTGCTGAGGTCCGTCAGCAGGGAGTTCGCAGGAGAGAACTTCAGAATTTCTCCCAGCTTTCTCCCACGGAGCCCTCGAAAGGCAGTCAGGGCCGGTGCCCTGTGAAGAACACCGGCCCTGAGCATGGGTTGGTCGTCCACCGCGATGCCGCCCGGTGCCAGCACGTGGTGCGGGCCGGTTCGGGGATCTGCGGCAGCACCTCGGGGCCGAACCAGTAGGCGGGGGCGCAGGGGAAGGCGTAGCCGAAGCCCGACCAGCACGCCGGCGTCGTAGGCGGTGATCAGGGTGAAGCCGGGGTGTCGGGCATGTGCGGTCAGTTGCTGGTGGAGTGCTTCGGGGGTGAGGTTGGCTTCCGGGACGTCGGCAACATCGCCTGCGGCGCCGGCCGCTCGGGGGTCCCGCACGCGGAGACGCACAGGTTCCAGGAATCCTGGGCGCCGGGCGGAAGGAACCCGTGCACGCGTCCCGGAACGATGGGGTCATGTGCGCGGGTTGACGACTGAACCTGGATCCACAGAGCCGTATTCGGTGAGTGCGGCTCTGTGATTTTCGGAGCGGATTCGGCGGTCCTCTTGCTGGTGGGCATGGGTGATTGCCGGGTGGCCGTCCCGGTGGCGGGGTCTCCGTGGTCCTTGGTCGTGGGTGGTCGGGTGGGCTCGTCGGTCAGGTTCGCAGTCGGTGGCCGACGGCTGTCCACAGATCGGCGAACGCCTCCCGCCAGCGCCAGTGCTCGGGAATGTGCCAGGTCAGGGTCCGGCCTCCGGTGGCCAACCGCGCCGGGACGTTGATGAGTTGGCGGCGGATCGTGCCGGTGCGGGCTCTGGCGTGGAAGCCGGAGGCCAGGGTGCCCAGGGCTCGAGTCAGGTTGTGGGCGACGGCGGCCAGGGTCAGCCACGCGGCGTTCGCGGTGAACTTCCCCGAGGGCAGATGCCCCAGCGCCGAGTCCTCAAGATCGGCAAAAACCTGTTCCACAATGGCGTGCCGACGATGGTCCGCCTCGGCCTCGACCAGCGGCAACGGCGAGTCGGTGAACACCGCGTGGAACCGCCAGACGGTGAACAACTCGCCCTGCCCGTCCGGGATTCCGGCCTCGTTCAGGCGCTTGACCCGCCGCACCAGAAGTCGGGCGGTGGCCCGGTAGCGCTTGGCCTTGCCGGTGAACGCGGTGTACTGGATCTCGGCGACCTCCGCGTCCGAGACCCAGCGTTCCTCGTCCCGGTCCCAGATCGCCTTCGGGTACTTGATCGCCGTCCACGCGGTCTCGGGGATCGTCGCGATCAGTTCGCGGACCTTTTTGCGCTGCGCGACGGCGAGCGAGAACCGGACCTTGTTGCGGCGGCAGACGTCTACGACCTTGTGGGAGAAGAACGCGGAGTCGGCACGGACCACGATCATGCCGATCGCGCCCGTCGCCCGCACCGTCCTGATGGCTTCGGCGATCAGGGAGGCGGCGCCCTTGGCGGAGCCGGCCGAGCCTTTGCGCAGGCGGGTGGCCACGATGACCGGCGCGGCTAGCGGGGTGGAGGCGGTGACGATCTGGAAGTGCAGGCCGCGGACCTTGGTGTAGCCGTATTCCGCGCCCTGCTTGCCGGCCCCGTAGACCTGCTTGACCTTCGAGTCGATGTCCAGGTACACCACTTGGTCGCCGCCCGCGAGCAGGTTGCAGTGCCGGGCCAGGTTGCAGGTGAACGCCCGTGCTGCGGACTCCAGTTGGCGCACATGGCCCCAGGTGAACGCGCGCAGGAAAGTGCCAAGTGTGGACGGCGCGCGGATCCCGGCGAAGGCCCGGGCCATGGCACCGTGTCGCAGGACGTCGGTGTCGTCGATGCTGTCCGCCCCGGCGAGCATTCCCGCCACGAGCGACATCACCTTCGCGCCGACGGCTGCCCCGGCGCCGTTCGCGGCATCCTTGAGCTGCACCTTCTCCCGGGCCAGCGCGGGCAGGCCGCACCGCTCGGCCAACCGCACCGCCGCAGCCAGGCCACCGAACGCCAGGAGATTCGGGTCATCGAACGCCGCGAAGGTCGCTGCGGCGGTGTGGGAAGATTTCATTTAGGACGTGCCTTGTCTTACCGCGAGCTGGAAGCGTAGAGAACTCCCATACTGGCAGGTCACAGGGCACGTCTTCTTCGTTGGGTCAGCCTCTCACGGTCACCGGTCGGTGGATCGAGGCTGAAGGCCTTAACGGCGGGTCGGTGATGGCACTGACTGGCCGTCGTCTTGGTTTTCTCACCGCGGCTGGTGCCTGCGGCTGAAGCCGGCGGATGCCCTGCTGCGGCAGCCGGGAAGATCGTCCGGGCTGCTCGGGCTTGCCTGACCGGCTGCTCGATCGCCTCGATCGTCCTGCTGCACGTCGATTCTCCGGGCGCGTGGTTTCGCCTCATCTCGGATTTGCGGGACCTGCGCGCTGGCGCCGCCCTTTGTCGGCTGGAGGCCGGTCGATGACCGAGTCCGATCGAGGTATCCGGTCTGTTCAATTCGTCTTCCTCCAGGATAGGAGGAGCTTGGTGAGTACTCCATCGCGCCTTCCTTACGTTGGCGCGCGCATGCTGGTGGTGCGGGTCAGCGTTCCACGGTGCCGATGAGTCGGCCGCGGGCGAGGACCGGCGCGGTGATGGAGGACAGGAGGGCGCTGGGCCTTGCCCTGTCCGGTGGGGTCTTGCCCGGGGTGACGCCCAGGGGGGTGGCGAGGGCGAAGAGCTGGAAGGTGTAGTGGTGGGGGCCGTGGCCCTTGATGGGTGCGGGTCCTTGGTATCCGCGTCCGATGACGGAGCGCAGTATCGTGACGCCGGGGGCGGGCTCTTTCGCGGCGAGGGTGCCGGGGGCGAGGGAGCGTACGCCGGGGTCGATGAGGACTACGCAGTGGACTGCGGGCTTGGGGGTGGGGACGTCGGTGTCCTCGACGACCAGCAGGAGTTGGGCGGTGCCGGTCGGTGGTGGGTTCCAGGCCAGGTGGGGGGAGATGTTCTGGCCGCCTGCGTTCTTGGCGTGGTGCTCTGGCGGGATCGTGCCGTGGCGGTCGAAGCTGCGGCTGCTGAGGTCCAGTAGTTCGGGTCCGTGGAGGTTGGGGCGATTCCACGCGGCGTGGGTCTCGCCTGACCTGCGGTTCTTCAGAAGTCGGCCGAGGATGGGCATGGTGGTGCTCCCAGCGTGTCGAGGGTTCATCGGGGGGTTGCGGTTTCGCCGCGTCGGGGAAGATGCGGTTCGGTGCGGTGGCGTGTGTCCCGGTGCCCGGGCCTGTGCCGGTGGTGGGGTCGGCTTGTGTGGCGTGGGCGGCGGATGTCCCTCATCAGGCCGTCAGTCTGTCTGAGGGCGGTTTGGTGGTTTCCGGCTTCTTGGGAGCTTCCGTCGGGATGCGGCCTGGCAGCAGCAGGCTCAGGACGAGTGCGAGGGCGGTGAAGCCGGCTGCCCACCAGAACGCCTGGTCGAAGGCGCGGGCGGCCTGAGTCGCTGATCCCATGTGGTGGCGCAGGGCGATGTCGAGGATGACGGCGAGCAATGCGACACCGAAGGACCCGCCGATCTGCTGGGTGATGCGGGTGATGATGCCGGCGTGCGGTATCTGGTCGCGCCGCAGGCCGACGAACGCGGCGGCTTGCAGGGGGATGGATACGGCGGCGAGGCCGAAGCCGCGGACCACCAGCACCGCCATCAGGAGCCACTTGTTCGTCGTGGTCGTGGCCAGGGCGAAGGGCACGGTGGACAGTCCCACGATGGCGAATCCGGTGCAGGCGACCCATCTGGCCCCGAACTTGTCGCTGAGTCCGCCGGCCAGCGGGCGGCTCAGGAGCGCGCCGAGGCCCAGTGGTGCGACCAGCAGGCCTGCTTGAAGTGCGTCGGCTCCGCGTACCTGCTGCCAGTACAGCGGCAGCAGCGCCATGCTGCCGTAGAGTGCGGCGCCGGACAGGAACATTGACGCGGACGCCGAGGCGAGCGGGCGGTGTGCAAGCAGCCGGACGTCGACCAGGGCGTCGCCGGAACGACGGGTCGAATGCAGGGCGAAGACCAGCAGGAGGAGGGCGCCGGCCAGCACTGGGGCGAACGAGTCTGTTCGGCCGAAGCCGCCGCCCTTCGATGAGTTGGCCAGTCCGAACAGGAACGCGACCAGGCTGGGTGAGAGCAGCAGCCAGCCGAGGGTGTCGAAGCGTGGTCGCGCGTCGGTGGTGTCCGGGTCCAGCATCCGCCGGGCGAGGACGAATCCGACCGCGCAGAAGGGGACATTCACCCAGAACAGCCACCGCCAGTCGAGCCAGTTCAACAGGGCGCCGCCGATCACCGGGCCCGCGATCGGCCCTACCACGAACGGCAGGGTGACGATCGACATCGTGCGCCCCAGAGCCTTGCCCGCTGCGGCCTGCATGATCAGCGTTGAGAACAGAGGGAGCATGAGTCCCCCGCCGAGCCCCTCGATGATCCGGAAGACGATGAGGCTCCCGGCGTTCCAGGCCAGACTGCACAGGACCGAGCCGACCAGGAACACGGCCAGGGCGAACATCCACACCCGCTTGCCGCCGAAGCGGGACTGGGCCCAGCCCGCCAGCGGGATGGACACGCCGAGTGCCAGCAGGTATCCGGTGCTCACCCACTGGACCGTGGAGATCGGCACGTGCAGCTGCTGCGAGAGGGTCTGCAGCGCGACGCTGACGATCGTGGTGTCGAAGACCACGGCCAACGAGCCCACAATGAGCGCGACGGCGATCTTCATGACTTTCGGATCGATGCGATCCTCTGCGGTTGCCTTGGCCATGGTGGCCCCTGCCTCTCCTTCGCGTGCTGGGGCTGGATGCCGGCCCGGGAAGGGCGCGGCGGGCCGCCCGCTTCCCATTCGGTCGGGATCAGATCCTTTGTGCCAGCCGATCGAGCAGTGGCGCGGCCGCGGCGAGCTGTTCCAGCTCCTGCGGCGTGAAGCCGTCCGCGAGCGCCTGCGCGACCTGCTCGGTGCGGGCGCTGCGCTTGTCCGCCAGCGCTTGGCGACCCGTGTCGGTCAGCGCCAGCAGTACACGCCTGCCGTCCCGCGGATCGGCGCCGCGCTCGACCAGTCCGCGCGCTTGGAGGCCGCCGAGTGTGGCCCCCATCGCCTGCGCGGTGATCTGCTCCTGCCGGGCCAGCTCCGCGGACGTCGTCGGGCCGGTGCTGTCCAGATGGGACAGGGCAACGCGCTCGGGCATCGTGAGCTCGCCCTCGGCCCGCACCTGACGCACACGCCTCAGCAGCGCGCCGACGCTGGTCAGCAGAGCGGTGGCGATCTCGCCGATGTTCAGCTCGTCACTCATATAATCAAGGTACCTTATCAACCTGCCTTATCAAATTCGGAGTGCTGCTGTCCTTCGTCTCTGCGCGGCGCAGCGGTTCTCCCTCCGGGCGGACGCGTCCGCAGGGCTCTCCCTCCGTGATCACCCGCGGCCGCTGGGAGTACCCGCTGCTCGGGGGCCGGTGGGGGCGTTCGGCAGCAGCGAGACCGCGAGCACCACCGCGCAGCGTGAGCCCGGCGCTCTGCGGCACCGCGTGAAGGTCGACGCGGAAATGGCCCTACGGTGCTCACCGCACCGCCAACCTGCCCGGCGGCCCCACCGCCTGCCCCACGACGCTGGCGCCCACACCCTGCACCAGCTTCCCGACGCGCTGCGCACATACCTGCCCTACCTGCGGTTGCTGGCAGCAGGTCTGGGTGTGATCGCACCGATGGTGACGCCGAGCCTGCTGGCGGCCGCCAACGAGATCGACGGGCAGATCCACACCGCCTTCGAGGCCACTGACAAGGTTCTGGACGTGGTCAACGTCCCCTCCCGGCCCGAGCTCGACACCTTTCACCGCGGGACACCGGGTGGTGCCGCAGACCTGCGCCGCCTGGCTGAGTACCCGCCGACTTCCGCGCCCTGCGCAGCGTCCCGCAGCAGTTGGACACGGAGCAGCGCTGGGGTGGCATGAACGAGGGTGGGCGTACCGAGGACCAAGGCGTCATCTACGTGTGCGATGCGCACTACCGTGCGCTGCAGCACCCGTACAGCCCCGATGCCAGCCCCGAGTGACTCCTTAGAGCCGACCTCAGAACGTCTTCCATTCCTCTCCGGGTATGCAGTCCCAGGAGTTCACGACCCACTCCCGCACGAGGAAGAGCGGGCGGGTGACGACAGCGTCACCCGCCCGCTGAACCCGCAGAACCAGCCCGAGGTCCGCAGACCCCGGGTCCGCTGCATGCGTGTATCGCAGGTCGACCCCACGCACCTCGGTGTATTCGAGGAGCCAGTCCTCCATCATCGAGGGCACCCGCGGGACCAATGCCGTGCCGTCCAACGTGACCTGGGGCCCCTTCAGCGCGTCGACAGCCACACCCTCCAAGTACTCCCGCCCGAAGTACGCGGTCACGCCCGCAGAGGTGAAGTTACTGACTGAAGTTCCCCCCTGATCTTGGACAGCGGGTGTTTATGCTGCAGGGGTGAAGTCGTGTCGCAGTCTGGCCCGGGTTTCGAGTGGGGTGAGGTACCCAAACTCGGGGTGCTTGCGGAGCCTGGTGCGGTTGTACTCGACTTCGATGAAGCGAAAGACGTCGGCCCGGGCCTCTGCGCGGGTGGCCCATACGCTGGTGCCGATTTCAGCCTTTAGCAGGGCAAACCAACTTTCCGCTGCGGCGTTATCGTAACACGAGCCCACTCAGCCCCTGCTCTGCCTCATGTCCAACTTCTCTATCGCCGAACGGAATTCGGCACCGGTGTACTCGCTGCCGCGGTCCGTGTGCATGATGCAGCCCTGCTCCAGAACTCCGCGTCCCGCAGCCATCTCCAGCGCGGCCACCGGAAGCTCGGCACGGTGATGGTCGGCCATCGCCCACCCGGTCACCTCGCGCGTGGCCAGGTCGATGCAGGTCGCCAGATACAACTTCCCTTCCCCGGTGACCAGTTCAGTCATATCGCCAACCATACGCATCCCCGGACGCGGCGCGGTGAAGTCCCGCCCGATCAGATCGGCAGCGAACACCGCCCGCTTGGCCTGCCGAGTCAGCCCACGCCCACGACGTCGGGTGACGCCCTCGATGCCGTTCTCCCGCATCAGCCGCTCGATCCGCTTGCGATTCACCGGCCGCCCGGCCCGGGCCAGCGCGGCATGCACACGCGGGGACCCATAGGCCCCGCGCGAGCCGGCGTGCAGCACCCGGATCTCGCCCACCAGCCGCTCCTGCTCCCGATCGCGGACCCGGCGGACCGGGGCGGCCGCGCAGTGGGCGTAGTAGGTGGAGCGCGGCAGCGCCAACGTCCGGCACAGCAGGGACACGCTGTAGCCCCCGGGGTTGTCCTCGGTGGCCTTCTCCGCGTCGATGAAGCGGCACACAGTGCCTACTCCACCAGCTCCTTCGCGAAGAAGGCCGCCGCTTTTAGCAAGATTGGACTTCACCCGCGATCTCGGACTGGAAGGCGTCATCGCCAAGCGCCTGATGTCCCCCTACATTCAGGGCCGACGGTCCCGCGATTGGATCAAGTACAAGCATGTGAAGTCCCTCGATGTCACGGTCGTCGGCTGGATGCCGACCGGCAACACCGTCAAGGCGCTGCTGATGGCCCTGCCCCACGGCGACGGGCTGCGCTACGTGGGCGCCGTCGGCACCGGCTTCTCCGACGCCGAACGCCGCGCCCTGGCCGCGCTGCTGGAGCGCCTGACGGTGCCCGACTCGCTACTGACCTCGGGCCGCTCCCCGGACCGCAAGCCGCCGGTGCGCTGGGTCAGGCCCGAGATCCAGGGCGAGGTCGAGTACCTCGAATTCACCCAGCCCTCCGGACTGCTGCGCCACCCGGTCTGGAAGGGGCTCCGGGGGCCCTGGAGGGAGTAGGACCGCACCGCTGCTGTCCCGCAAATCCCTGGTGTCCTGTCGGACCGCAGGAGCACCATAGGCCTCGGACCTGCCCAGCGGCCAGCTTCCGCGCTGCCCCGCTACCAGCGCTTCCAGCCGGCGCTGCGCCCGCTCGCCGTGCCGATCCCGGGCTGGTCGCGGTGGCCGACAGCTGCGCCCTGGTGGTGGAGGCCTGCTACAGCCTCAAGCACGGCAAGCAGCAGGACCTCATCAGCGCGCTGGCCGCCACCGGCCGCGCCAACACCTTCATCGCCGGGCACGTCCCCGGCGAGCTGGTGGAGCACCTGCCCCGGATCTCCGCCCACTAGGCGCTGTGCTCCCGAAGCTGCCGCGAAGTGACAAGTAGCTCTCTGTAGCCGATCTGACGATTGATTGTCGCGGCCTTAATCCTGAAGAACCATCATGATCCGTTCTGGCACCCCGGTTCCGTCCTGCTGGGTTGACCTGCGGCGACGGGCGCCGCGAGCGAGCGACGAACCCACGGGATGTCTCACAAACGGGTGCTCATCGGACCACGTGGTGCCGGGCTGGCCGTACTCGTTCGTCGCCGCGCTCACCCAGGACCGCACGTCGTGGGCGCAGGTCCTGGACGCGGTCCGGCTCGGGCCCGCCGACGACGCCGCGGCCGTCACCGCCGACTAACTGCGGGCCGTGGTCGAGCGCCTGGTGTCTGGGAGCGGGTGTACGGGATTGTGTGGGAAACGGGACTTCACCAAGCCGGCTCGGGCAGCCTGGTCTTGCTGCTTCACGCAAGGCCGATCCAAGCGGCGGAGCGACCGCTCGAAGTGTCAGGGGGACGTCCAGCCAGCGTCATTCCCCGGCTGCCCGTAAACAGACGAGCTGGTAGGCGAATCCAACGGCCCCGTCGCGGGCCGATGTCCACAACTCCCGGCATCGTTCCAGGACCGGGGTCGACCGTAGGGGAAAACATGCCCAGAGGCATCACCAAGGCCGCCGTCGCGGCCGTCATCGCCGCAGCCGCAGCCGTCGCCAGCACCACGAGCGCGCAGGCCACGCCGCTCCCCAACCCGATCTGGGACCAGGTTTCGACCGGCAGCCACGTTGGTGTCTATTCGCAGCCCTACGACACGCCTGCCAACAAACTCGGCTACACCCCCCTGAGCAAGGGGGACTATCTGAAGATCGACTGCTGGGTCGCCGCCGGCCAAGTCGGCAACGCAGGCGACGTGTGGTACCGCACGTGGCAGGTCGAATACGCCAACGGTTCCAGCTGGGCCACCGTTACCAACCCTTGGTGGACCTTCGCTCCTTATGTCGACGGCGCCCTCTACTTCCACCGCAACCTCGTGCCGCCGTGCTGACCTGGTCCTAGGCTCGGTGCCTGACTGCAGCCGTCTGGACCTTGGTCCGTGAGGGGCTGGACGGCCGCGGTCAGGCTGCGGCGTCGGAGCATACGGCTGGCTGGCCGGCCCCCAGCGTCGTCGCGCTCTTGTTCGTGGTGCCGGTCTGGGCGTCAGTGCCTGTTTTCTGGGCGGACCCGCAGCCCAGTGTCGAGCGCCCGTGCCGCCCTCGGCCTCACCCACTTCGAGGCACAGGCCCGGTGAGGAGACTCCGCGCCCCGCAGTGGCTCGCTGTGCGATCCGGCACCGGAACGATCGCTTCACAGTGCAAAAACACACCCTCCAATGCCGTCACCCGTGGGTACGTTGCCATCTGACGGGCGGTGGGCGGGAGAGCTAGTCGCGCCATGCCTGCTGGTGACCGGGGGCCACCCCCTGATCTGCGGCGGAAGTTTGACGTGAGTGGTTCTGACAGCCCGTCAAGTCATCTAGCTGAAGGGGGACGCACATGAAAAGGAAAGGCCTCATCCAACGAGTCGCCGTCGTATCGGCGATGATCGTGGGATCGGCGACGCTCAACGTCGGCTCTCGGGCACCGGCAACATCTGGACGCTCGACAGTGGCCAATCGGGGAACTGCAGCAACACTCCTTAATATCCAGTGATCGTGTTCCACATGGCACTGCACTCATGAGAGGGGACGCAATGCGTATCAGGTTCGGGCGGCGCACCGGCAAGCTTGCGATCGTGGGGACGCTCACGGTCGCCGCGTTGAGCTTGGCCACGGGAGGCGCTTTCGCCGCCACGCCGCCGACGGGGGCCGAGGCCTGCCCGAGCGGGAACGTGTGCTTGTACTTCAACTCGCCGCAGTACGGCTGGGGCGCGTGGGAAGACTGGTCGCCTGGCCAGAGCCTCAGTCTGTCGGACTTCAAGTTCGCTCACTGGGGGAACGGTTCTGGTTACGGGCAGACGGTGTACGACAAGGCTGCCTCGATCGTCAACAACACCGGCCACACGGTGGTCCTTGAGTCGGACCTTGGCCACGACGACTACTACCTCGCGGGCTACGCCGGATCCCTGACCTCCTTCACCTACAACCACGACGCTCTCCTGTACTGCTGACGCCCAGCGAAGCATCGCGAGTGCCCCCTCTGCACCGACATGGTGGAGGGGGCCCGTCCCTTCGCCGACCCCGCTTGCGCAGCCCATGAGCGCCGGACCAGGCCGGGCTGCGCAGCCGTGGCTTCGACGACGCCCGCCTCGGCCCTGTGCTCCCGAAGCTGCCGCGACAATCAGTCGTCAGATCGGCTACAGAGAGCTACTTGTCACTTCGCGGCAGCTTCGGGAGCACAGGGCCGAGAGCCCCCGTGCTGACGAGGCCGGGAAGCCCTGCGATCATCCTTGGATGCATGAACTCGACGAGCTGATCAACGTGGACGCCCCGGCTTGGCCAGAGCTCCAGGAGCTGTTCATGGCGAGCGCGGCGCCGTTGGAGGTGCTGCCGGTCGACGACGCCGAAGGCCGCCGCTGCCTGCTGCAGATGCAGGTCACCGCGCGATCCGCGCTCGGCAGCCTGGTGCTGAACAGCGGCGGCCTGGTCGTGGACGGCGGCTGGGTCCGGGTGTTCGGCGGGGGTTCAGGCTCTGACGACCGCAACATGCCGAGCTTGGCTAAGGTCAACCGGTTCCCCGCTGACTTCGACCCCACCTGGAGCCCCTCGACCGGCCTTATCGTCGGCCACGACGTCCTCGGCGGGGTGTTCGCCCTCAACGGCGATGACCCCGCCGCTGCGGGACGCCCCGGCGTTCCAGGACAGATGGCCTACTTCGCCCCGGACACGCTCGCGTGGGAAGCGATGGAGATGGGCCACTCAGCCTGGATCTCCTGGCTGCTGTCCAGCCGCCTGGAGACCTTCTATGACGGACTGAGGTGGCCCGGTTGGCGCGACGACGCCTCCGCTTTGGACTTCACGCAGGGGATCACCGTGTATCCGTTTCTGTGGACGAAGGAGGCCCATGCCGACCTCGCGGCCACCAGTCGGCGGCCGGTGCCCATGCGCGAGGTCCTCGGCGTGGCCGCCGACTTCGCTCGACAGATGGGCCCGGCTGATCCGGGGCTCCTCGGCGACGTGTAGCCAGCGAAGTGCAGTTGCCGGGAAGCAGCGGGGACGAATCGGTTGGCGCTGGCGGTGCTCCGCGGTGCATCGTTCGGTGGTGAGTGAATCTTCGTTGGCCGAGCATGACGACCGTTGGATCATGAATCTTAGGGGGCTGACCGTTGTCGAGATCGGCATCAGCTTCCAGCTGTCCCTGCTCCTCGACCCGGAGGCGCGCGTGGTACTTGGATGCCCCTTCGCGCTAACCCACTACGGCGACGACGGCCGCCAGGACGTCAGCCTTGATCCGGGGCGGCAGGATGTGACGGCGGCAATCCGGCTATTCGGGGCGAAGGTCTTGTCGGCGGTGGCCTTCAAGACGGGCTCGATGCGGCTGGTGTTCGACAACGGCTGGCACCTCAACAGCCGGGCGGACCCGTCGTTCGAGGCGTGGGACGTGCTGGGCCCGGGAGGCTGGCGAATCATCTCGATGCCGGGCGGGAAACTCGCCGTCTGGTCCGGGCGAGACTAGCTGGATACCTGCCGGGGCGCCCCCTCGACGTCCACGGATGCTTCAGCCGACCACCTACCGGTTGAGCCTCTTCGTGCCCTCCGAAGTCCCGGCCGAGCGTGGGCCGCCCTTGTGCAAGTGGCGCTGGTCGGACAGGGCAAGGCGGCTGCGTTTCCCGGCCGCCCAGGAGACGGCCGGGTCGGCGTAGTCCGGCGGGATCGATTCGCGGTCGACGTAGGGGAACGTCTCGTCGGCAAGTTCGGTCGGATCAAGGACCTCGGGGGCGTCGTGGTCGAGGGTGCAGCCGGCCACGGCGGTACGGGCGAGGCCCAGGTCGATGGGCCAGGTGATGAGGAAGGGATGGCGGGTACCGCCCGGGCAGTGCACGTAGGCGGTCGGCGTGGCCTCCCCGGTCGGCTCCGGGCAGCCAGGTGGGCTTGGAGTCACACGGGGCCTGGACGAACAGGCGGGGCGCTACGACTGGAGCGTCCATCCCGCCTTCGGCAGTCGGCTCGCGGTTGCCCCTTGCGTGATCAGGGAAGAGCCTCCATTATCAGGAATCTTGATACTTTAAGTTTGTAGCAATGGGGTCCCAGGCATGTCATTCAGGGCCAGAATCCAGGCCAGAGGAGTTCAGCTGTTGCTCGGCCGAATGATGAGCCGCGTGCACAAGGATCTGAGCTTCACCGACATCCCGAAGCGCACGGAATCCATCCGGGTGGAGACCGGCGCCGGACCGGTGACGTGCACCGTATACCGCCCGTCGGCCACCCCCGCAGCCCCTGCCCCCGTGTACGTCAACTTCCACGGCGGCGGGTTCGTGATCACCCGCCCCCAGCAGGACGATCACATCTGCCGCTACATAGCCGCCACGGCCGACTGCGTGGTGATCAACGTGGACTACGCCGTCGCCCCGCAGCGGCCGTACCCCGTACCCGTCACCCAGGCGTACGACGTCACCGCCTGGGTGGCCGAGAACGGCACCGCCAACAACTGGGACGGTTCGCGACTCGCCGTGGGCGGACACAGCGCCGGGGCCAACCTGACCGCCGCGGTCTGCCGTACCGCTCGGGACCGCGGCACCTTCACGCCCCGCCTCCAGATCATCGACTCGGCACCGCTCGACCAGCTCGCCGACCCGGCCACCAAGCAGTCACCCATCGTCAAGCCCCTGCTTACCCCTCAGCTCATGCGGGTCTTCACCGCCGCCTACGTCCCTGATCCCGCCGACCTCGCCCATCCGCTGGTGTCGCCCGGACTGACCGACGACCTCGCCGGGCTGCCGCCCGCCCTGGTCATCACCGCGGAGAACGATCGCCTGCGCGACGAGGGCGATGCGTACGCCAAGGCCCTGGAAGCCGCCGGCGTTCCGGTCACCCACCGTTGCTTCGAGGGTGTCGACCACTACTTCACCCACACCGGCCCGGCACCGGCCGGGAAGGAAGCCATCGATCTGATGGCCACCACCCTGCGCACGGCACTCACCGCCTGACCGCTGACAGGGGCCGACAGTCCTTGAAGCTCCTCAGGGATGTGCGGGTCCAGATGCCCGGCGAACAAGGCGTGTCCGGTACGGTTCCAGGCCAGTACGTCGCTGTGGCGCCCCAGCACCACCGCTGGTGCGTCACCGAAGGCTGCGAGCAGATGCCGGTTCGCTTCGTCCGCATGCTCGGGCGCCGGACTGCGGCGCTTGCTGCCGCGGCGCGTGGCGTGGGCCAGCTCGTCCCGTCGCAGCCCGGGCACGCTCCGTCGTTCGCCGAAATCAGGCAGTCCCACATCAGCCGGTTGCAGCAGCGACCGGCGCATCTGCAGGAACTCCCCCAACCGCACGGTCCTGTTCATGCAGCCGAGTATGCACGGCCCGGTGCCGTCCAGCCGGCCCCTGCCGGTTCCAGGCGGCAGACTGCGTTCACGGCCCCGCTCCGTCGAGATAGGCGGTGTCGAACGGCGCGGCGCCGTGGTAGCCGAGGACGAGGGTCGGGTGATCGTCCAGGAGGGGCCAGGTCGCGAGGTGCGGTCGGGGGTCGGATGAATCCGTATCGGTGGGGCGGGGCGGCGCGCCTCTGCGGTGTCGGCCTCTCCGCACCGCGGCCGGTTCCCCGGCGCCGCTGGTCACCACGACCGTGACGCCGACGATGATCAGCAGGAGTCCGGGTGCGGTCGCGGGGTCGATGCCCTGCCCCAGCAGCCACCAGGCGGCGAGCGCGGCCACCGGGGTCTCCAGCAGGAGGACGACACTCATCGTCGTCGCCGGAATCCTGCCGAGGGCGAAGTTCAGCGAGCCCAGCCCCAGCAGTTGAGGGAGGATCAGCAGCCCGAGCAGCGACAGCCGGGTGGAGCTGTCGAGACCGGTGAGCGGGGTGCGGGTCAACAGGCAGACGGCGAGCAGTTCCGCCGCGCAGACGAGCGAACTGACCGTTGAATACAGCGGCGTGCTCACATCCGTACGCGCCATCTGGCTCAGGGCGGTGTACCCGGCCTGGGCCATGGCTCCGGCGAGGGCGAGCAGATCGCCCAGCAGCGCCGTGCCGCCCGAGCGTATGTCGAGACCGCCGGCCGCGGCTGCTCCCACCACGGAGACCGCGAGGCCGGCCCAGGCCCGGCCGGACGTCCGGACGCCCTGGGCAGCGGCGACGAGGACCTGCCAGACGGGCTGGGTGGCCACCAGTGCCGTGGACATGGCCACAGAGGTCAGCCGGGTGCTCGTCATGAAGGCCGCGAAGTGGAGCGACAGCGACGTGGCCGCGAGGAAGCCGAAGATCATGGGCCGCCACTGCTCCCGGCGCAGGATGCCGCGTTCACCGCGGACCACGCGCGCGAACTCGCCACGGCGTAGCAGCAGGAGGAACGGCCCGAGGGTGGCGAAGCCCAGGGCGTTGCGCCAGAAGGCCATGGCGAGCGGCGCGGCTGATGCCGCGGCGGTGAGCGGAGCGGTGGCCGATATGGAGACGACGGTGACGACCATCGCCGCGACGGACAGTGGATCGATCTTGGATCTCACGCGAAGGTGCCGCCGCCCGTGGTCACTCGGGCCGTGGCGGCCGGTGGGTGCTCCAGGTCTCTGATCATGCGACGGAGTCTCCATGCCCCGCCGCCGTCCAGCCTGCCCCTGACAGGGGCAGGCTGCGCCGCGCCCGGGTGCACATACTTGGCTGCGGGGACGCCGGGGGTGAGGGTTGCCCGCCGCGTGCGCGTCCCCATCCACCTGCGCAGATACGTGCATCAGGCATGCCCTCGACTCGGCGTGTCGTCATCGAAGGAGCTGGACATGAGCGACACCATCTACACCACCACCGCCACCTCGTGGGGAGGCCGGGACGGCAAGGTCGCCACCGAGGACGGCTGGCTGACGGCCTCCCTGTCCATGCCCAAGGAACTGGGCGGCGACAACGGCCCCGGCACCAACCCGGAGCAGTTGTTCGCCGCCGGATATGCGGCCTGCTTCCACAGCGGTCGCGACTGGTCGCGGGGGCGAAGAAGCTGGACGTCAGGGAATCGGCGATCTCGGTGACCGTCTCCATGGTCGGATCGCTCGCCGAGGGCAGGCTGGGCCTGGCGGCCCGGATCGAGGCCCAACTGCTGGGCGTGGACCCCGATGCGGCACGGGAGCTGCTCGACGCGACCCATCAGGTGTGCCCGTACTCGAACGCCATCCGGGGCAACGTCCCGGTCGAGCTGGTGCTGATCGAAGAGGACTGAGGCACGTCCGGTCGGCCCCGGGCTCGATCATGCGCTCGGGGGCTGGCTGGGACCCATGTCGCGATATAGCGTTAGTCTCAGGGCTCGCTGCTGACCGCATCGCGGGATGGCCTTCGACAGGAGCTGGACGGAGCATGCCACCAGAGATCTCGCCGGCGGGAAGGGCTCCGACCCGGCTCGTCAACAGCACGCCCACCGGCGCAAGCCCACCGCGCCCCAAGGCCCGCAGCCGGCCCCCAGCCGTACGGACGCGACCCCGAGGCCGTACGCGAGTACGAGGAGCAGTTCACCACCGTCATGATGCAGTCGGGCCTGCCCAAGATGATGGCCCTGGTCATGACCAGCCTCCTCATCAGCGACACCGGCAGCCAGACCGCCACCGAGCTGGTCCAGCGCCTCCAGGTCAGCCCGGCTACCATCTCCAAGTCGATCGCCTTCCTGGAGAGCCAGACCCTCCTCCGCAGGGAGCGCGACGAACGCCGCCGCGAGCGCTATGTCATCGACGACGACATCTGGTACCAGTCGATGCTCGCCAGCGTCCACTCGCTCACCCAGCAGGTCGAGCTCGCCCGCCAGGGCGTCGGCGTCCTGGCCGCGGGCACCCCGGCCGCCATCCGCATGGAGAGCATCGCCCGCTTCCTCGACTTCGTCAGCGAAAGCCTCACCCCCTCGGCGGAACAGGCCCGCGAAGTCCTCCACGCAAGGCCCGAGACCCACCAACCCGACAGCGAGTGACGGAACTCCTGGTCCCACCACGGTCACAGTCCCGGCGTGGGCAGCGCCTGCTCGCACCAGATGGTCTTGCCGGCCATGCTGTGCCGGGTGCCCCATCGCTTGGTGAGCTGGGCGACCAGGAGCAGGCCGCGGCCGCCCTCGTCGAAGACCCGGGCCCGCCGCATGTGGGGTGCGGTGTTGCTGCCGTCGGAGACCTCGCAGATCAGCGCGGTGTCCCTGATCAGCCGCAGCTGGATCGGAGTGCTGCCGTAGCGGATGGCGTTGGTGACGAGCTCGCTGACGACCAGTTCGGTGACGAAGGACGACTCCTCCAGCTGCCATGCGGTCAGCTGTTCCGTGGTCAGCATCCGGGCGCGGGCGACGTACTCCGGGTCGGCGGGGATGTCCCAGGTGACGACCTGGTCGGACGACAGCGCGCGCGTCCGGGCGAGCAGCAGGGCGACGTCGTCGGCCGGGGGGCCGGAGAGCATGGCGTCCATCACGGCACCGCAGGCGGCGTCCAGCGAACCTGGCGAATCCGGCGAGGCCGCGGACGATTCCAGTGCTCGGCGGAGCTGGTCGAGGCCCTGGCCGAGGTCGAGCTCCCGCGAGTGCACCAGGCCGTCGCTGTACAGGGCCAGGGTGCTGCCGGGGGCCAGTTGCAGCTCGGTGGTCTCGAACGGCAGGCCGCCCACGCCCAGCGGGGGGCCGGCGTGCACCGGGACGGCCGTCACCGCACCGTCCGGAGCGATCACGAAGGGCTGCGGATGGCCGGCGCTGGCGAAGGAGCAGCGGCGGGAGATCGGGTCGTAGATCGCGTAGACGCAGGTCGCGCCGAGTTCTCCGGTCGTCGCCTCGTCGGCCCCGGGCAGGTGGATGACCAAGTCGTCGAGGTGGGTGAGGAGTTCGTCGGGCGGCAGGTCGACGTCGGCCAGGGTGCGCACCGCGGTGCGCAGGCGTCCCATGGTGGCGGAGGCCGGGATCCCGTGGCCCACGACGTCCCCGACCACCAGGGCGACCCGCGTCCCGGACAGCGGGATCACGTCGAGCCAGTCTCCTCCCGCCCCGGCCCGGGTGCCGGTGGGAAGGTAGCGGTAGGCGATTTCCACAGCCGGCTGCTCGGGCGGCTGCTGCGGCAGCAGGTTGCGCTGCAGCGTCAGCGCGGTCTCCCGCTCGCGGGTGAAGCGGCGGGCGTTGTCGATGGCGACGGCGGTCTTGTAGGCCAACTCCTCGGCGTCGGCGACGTCTTCCTTCTCGTAGGGCTTGGACTGGTGGCCGCGCCAGAAGGTGACCGTCCCCATCAGCACGCCCTGTTCCACCAGCGGGGCGGTGATCAGTGAGTTCATGCCGTAGTCGAGGAGTCCGGCCGCCTCCTGCGGGTCGACGGCCCGCCAGGCGCTGGACGCACCCAGGTCGCGGACGAACATCGCCCCCGAGCCGGCGCGGTCGGCCTCCGGGGACGGCAGCAACGGCTGGATCAACGCGCCGACGGGGTCCAGCGGGACGTCGTCGCGCACCCCCTCCCTGGCCACCCGCCGCAGCGGCGCGCCGCCCGCCGGCGCCGGCTCCCCGCCCAGCAGTACGGAGACCGCGAGGTCGACGGTGGCGAAGTCCGCGAACCGCGGCACGGCCACCCGCACCAGTTCCTGGGCCGTCTGGGCAACGTCGAGGGTGGTGCCGACGGCCATGCTGGCGTCGTAGAGCAGCCTGAGCCGCCGGTGCGCCTCCTGGGCCTGCTCAACACTGCTCTGCAGCGAGCCGGCCATGGTGTTGAACGCCGTCTCAAGCTCCCCGATCTCCCACGCGCCGGTCCGCGGCATGCGGGCGGTCAGGTCGCCCTCGGCGAGGCGGGTCGCCAGGTGGGCCGCCCGGCGGACCGGCCAGACGATCACCCGCGTCACATACCCGGAGTAGGCGGCGATGAGCAGGATGGACGCGCCGATGCCGACCACCCCCGCGACGGCCGCGTGCTGGGCGTCCGAGTCGGTGGTGGCCTCGCGCGCCACGACGACGGCGCTCTCGGCGGTGGTGTACCGGTCGAACAGGCTCCGCAGCGCGTCCACGCGGTGCTTGCCGTCCAGGGTGACCGCCACGCTGCTCGCCCGCGGATCGCCCCGCTGCGCCAGACTCATCACCGGCGTCGAGTAGTCGCCGATGTAGGACTCGCCGCCCTGGGCGATCTGCTGCGCAAGGCTCCGCTGGGCCGGCGAGGTGCTGATCCGCACGAACTCCTGGGCCTGCGCCGGGAAGTGGCCTTGGGCGATCTGCCACGACTGGTGGAACACCGGCTGCCGACTGATGACGAAGCCGCGCTGGTGGGTCTCGACATCGAGGACGAGGTTGTCGACCAGCCTGGCCTGGTTCTCCGCCGCCACGGAATGCCGTTCGGCCAGATTGGCCCCCCGCAGGTCGCTGATCGACACGAACAGGACCCCGAAGGCGACCGCGACCAGCACGGCGAGCAGGGCACCCGTCAGGGCCGTGAGCGCGACCAGACCCCGTCCCGCACCCTTGCCCCGCCCGCTCCTGGCCGCCATGGACGCCCCCAGACTCCGCCACCGCCGAGCAGCAGCCATTCGGATGCGAACTTTCACTTTCCATGCTAGTTCTCGCCACGGGAATCAGCGCCGGGCGCCGCCCCGGCCGCACGCGTCGTGCGACGATGAGGCGGTGCTGCCGCGCATCAAGGGCTACGACCTGCCGGGACGTCACTGCGGGCCCGGACCGGACTCGCCGACCTCCGGCCTGTGCGCAGTGCCCTGGCCTGGCTGCTGGCCCAGGGCGACAACATCGCCCCGATCCCCGGCACCAAGCGCGTCGAGCGCGTCGAGGAGAACACCGCCGCCGCCGACGTGTCGGGAGTCCTCCGCCCGGTGAACGAGACCCCCGATGTTCGCCGAGCCGGGCGCCACCGGGGCCCGGGAGGGGGAGCCGGATCGGGCGGGCGTCTCGCGGTGCAGAAGGATCTGTTCGGGGTGGGGTCGCCGGTCGGGTCGGGCCTCGGGAGCGAGGCCCTCCTGGCCCGACAGGAGGGCCTTCCCCCATCACCCCGTCTTCGGTGCCCCGCCTGAACAACCGCGCCCTGCGGGCCGGCTTTGGCTGCGGCCCCGAAGGCGGAGGCTGCCCGCACCCGGGGGATGATCGGCGTGGTGGACCGGCCGCGGGGCCGGTCGGAGGTAGGTTCAGAACACCGGCCGTACACCCTGCGTCCGGCCATCGACGGGGCGAGGAACGGCTTCTTGTGACCGGTGCGGGCGTCGACTACGCCGCGGTGTTCCAGGCGCTGCCGGGCATGGTGGCGCTGCTGGATCCGCGGCTGGTGTTCGTGGACGCGAACGAGGACTTCGTGCGCCTGTCGGGCCGCCCGCGCGAGCGGCTGATCGGCCGTTTCCTGTTCGACGTGTTCCCGGACAACCCGGAAAACCCCGGGGGCGGCGCGCGGAACCTGGAGGCGTCGCTGCGTCGCGTCCTTGAGAGCGGGGAGCGCGACGCGATGGCGCTGCAGCGCTACGACGTCCGGTCCCTGGAGCGACCCGGTGAGTGGGAGGAGCGGTACTGGAGCCCGGTCAACGCCCCTGTCCTCGACGCGGCCGGGCACGTGGTGCTGGTCGTGCACCGGGTGGAGGAGGTCACCGAGCTGATCCGTGCCCGCGACCTGCCCGAGGACGGGCGCCGGCAGGTCCTGGAGGCCGAGCTGTACACCCGCGCGAGGGAGTTGCAGGAACTCAACGAGCGGCTGCGCCGAGTCCACGCCCGCGACCGCGAGGTCGCCCTCGCGCTACAGCGGGCCATGCTGCCCCACCCGCGGCCGCTGCGCCGACACCGCGCCGCAGTGCGGTATCGGCCCGCGACCGGCGCCTTGAACGTGTGCGGCGACTGGTACGACATCACCGACCTGGACGGCGGCGACCGCGCCGGCGTCAGCGTGGGCGACGTGGTCGGCCACGGTCTGGAGGCCGCCTGCGTGATGGGCCAGCTGCGCAGCGCGCTCGCCGCCGCATCCCGGGTCGCCGACGGTCCGGCCCAGGCCCTGGACGTACTCGGCCGCTACGCCGGCTTCGTCGACGGCGCGGAGTCCACCACAGCCGTGACGTGCTTCGTAGACTGGGACCGGCACACCATCACCTACTCCAGCGCCGGCCACCCACCTCCGGCGCACCTGCACGCCGACGGGACGGTCACCTGGCTGGACCAGGCCCTGGACCCCCCGCTGGACGCATCCCCCGAACCCGGGCCGCGCCCCGAAGCGGTCACCGTGTTCACCGAGGGCGAGGCCCTGGTGCTGTTCACCGACGGGCTCATCGAACGCCGCCACCAGGACATCACCACGGGTCTGGACCGCTTGGCCGCCTCCCTGGCCGCCCACGCCGGCACAGACCCCGAGGCCCTCGCGGACGCGGTGCTGGCCGACCTGCTTCCGCGAGGTGGCATCACCGACGACACCGCCTTGGTGGTCCTGCAACTGTGACACCCCGGCAGACAGCGGCCTGACGCGACCGTTCGCCGCAATTGCCGAGCGATGCCCGGTGCCGCGCCGCTGGCCGCCCGAACCCACTGACACTCGGCCCGGTCCACGCCGGGCTGGGGCGCGTCCCTCCCACCCAAAGGCCGCACCTCCGTGCGGCGCGGTTGTCGGTAGGCGCTGATACAACTCGACGTACCGACCCAACCAGCAGAGGAGACCCAAGGGCGACTGGGGAACCGGCAACTGCGAGAACGACACGGCCGCAGACCACTTGTCGATCCTCACGGACCGGCTCATCACCGAGGTCGCGGACGCGATGGCCAGCGACCCGGTCGGGATCGAGCCCGACGAGTACTGGGGAGTCGCGGTGCCGGCCAACCTGGAACTCCTGAGCCTCCTGGCGCGGCAGGGCTACGTGATCACGACAGGCCGCATCCTGCCGTACTCCGGCGTTCGGCGGTCCGGCAGGATGTCCGCCGTGCCTACGCGCCCCTCCGAACACACCCGGCTCCAGTTGGAGCTGTACCTGGCCATGCGCGCCGAGGCCGCCTGGCCGCGACTGCCCCCTCGTCCAGGACGTCAGCTTCGAGGTGGCGGCCGGCCGCTCCGTGGGGCAGTCGTCCTCCTCATCGTGGAACAGCACCTGCACACTCCCCGGATCGGGCCACGGCAGTGACTCCAGGTGCTCCAGCAGCCCGGACCACCTGCTTCGCCGCTCGAACTCGGCGACCCATCCACCCATAGCCCCGTCCCGATCGGGGCGAAGCTGCCCCACCATGGGCGCTGCTCGTCGGACTTTGTCAGTGGCGCCATGACCTCCTCTGCCGACCGCGCCAGTACGATGAACTCTGCAAATCTGCTCATGCTGGCATATCACCGCAGGGCCCGGACTGACAGCAACTGAATTGGGTGCGGATCCGTTCATGGGAAGTGACCCGTTCCGCGATCTCGGACTCAACCAAGAACGGGACGGCGGCCAGTGGTCACCGGTTGGCCCTGGCAGGCATGGCGCGGTGGTAGGTCAGCAGTAGTTCGGCGTGTTCGCGGCAGTACAGGTTGCCTTCGCCCGGCCGGGTCTCGGTTACGAGCTGCTCGCCGTCGTGAGGATGGACGGCGCACGGGGCCTGGGTCCAGGCGGCGGTGCTCAGCTGGGTGGCGTCGTCGGGGTGCAGTCTCATGAGGGGATTCTCCCAGGTGAGGGTGGGTCAGGGGGTGCTGCTGGTTCGGCGTGCTGCGAGCGGAGGGCGGCGGCGAGCCACGCGGGCCCGGACAGGATGTGCTGGTCGGGCAGGTGCAGCCAGCACCCGCGGTCGACCGCGATATCGCCGGCGTCGGGCGCGACGATCCACGTCCCGGCTCGCAGCAGCTCGACTCCGGCGGGGTAGTGGTCGCAGGCGCCGGGCTGGATCAGCCAGTACAGGACGCCCTGCTCGTGGTCCCACAGCACCGGGCCGAGCTGGTCGGCGTCAGCGGGTTCGGCCAGGAGCCGTTCCAGGACGGGCATGCCGAGGCCGGCGGAGGTGCGCAGGCAGTCCCGCCGGACGCCTACGGGCAGCAGTACCGAGCGGCTGCAGGTCAGGTTGCTGGCGCCGTCGGGGGCGAGCCAGCCGGTGGAGATGGTCAGCACAGCGGCGTGCCCCAGTCCGCGGCGCACGCCTTCACCGGCCACGTCAACGGCTCGCCACCGTCGACGGGGACCCGGAGGTGGCCGTTGCCGAACAGCGGTTCTTCGCTGGTGCCGCAGACGATGCACGCTTGCTCGTGCAACTGAGCGTAGGTGTACGCCTGCTCGGCATTTCGACTCGCTGCCATCACGCCCTCGCCATGTCGTCGCTGTCCTGAACGCGACGCTACGGACGAACCGTGAAGACCATCCGTGCTGTGAGTACGGACGTGCTGACAGCACGGGTCAGAGCATGCCCATCCGTCCGGCCAGCGCCTGCGCCTGGCGTGCGTGCATTCCCCGTCCGCGGCGCATCAGCCCGACGACCATGTCCCGGGCCTGCTGCATCCGCGCCAGGTCCTCCGGGGCCATGCCCTCTGCCTGCAGCAGGTACAGCAGCACTGCCGCGTCCTCACGGCGCAGGTCGTTGCAGCGCGCCACATCGAGTAGGAACGTGAACGCCCGCTCCATCGACGCCATCCCCGACGTATCCACCCGGTCCGCCTGATGCAGGCCCTCGGTGGCGTCCCCGGCCTCCATCTCGATGCTCACCGAGTGCAGCGCCACATTGGTCGGCCCGAACACCGTCCACATGACGTTGCCCTCCCCGGCGCGGGCGGCGGCGGGGGTGACCACGTCCCGCAGCCGGTCCCGGGCCGTCCACCAGTCCTTGCGTCGCGCCGCGGCGACCACCGAGACGAGCTGAAGCGCGCCGCGCATCGCCGCCAACTGGTCGTCGTCGCTGTAGGCTTCCAGCGCCTCGGCGCCCCTGAGGACAATTTACTCCGCGCCCTCCGCATCCCCGGCGGACAGCAGCACATGCCCCAGGTTCCACTGGGCGGCGGCGATCCGCAGTGGGTCGTCGGCGTCTTCGGCCGCGCGCATGGCCCGGTCGGCGGCCATCAGCGATAGGTCCACCCGCCCCGCGCGGCGCAGGTAGGAGCGCAGCAGGAAGTACAGGTCTGCCGACACCCGTAGGACTTCGCGGCGCTCGGCGGCATCGGTGCCCGTGCGGCAGGCGCGGACGGCATGCTGCGTGTCGGCAATCAGCCCTGGCAGGTGCTCGGCGGCGTCGGTGAACCGCTGCGCACTGGACTGCCAGGACCGCCACGCCGCCTCCACCCGCTCGCGCAGCTGCTGCGCTGTCATTGGCGTGGTGCTCAGCGCCGGGCCGTAGCCCATCAGCGCCTGGGTGATGGCCGGCGCCGCCGTGTCGGGGGAGGGGGCGTCGTCCTTGGTGCGGGTGTCGGCGAGCAGGGCGGCGGTGGGCACGCCGAGCTCCTGGGCGATTCGGTGCAGCACGGCGAGGGTCGGCACGCGCAGTCCGCGCTCGATCTGCGAGTAGTAGTCGATGCTGATGCCCACGAGACCGGCGACGACGTCCTGGCGCCGGGGACCGCGGTAGTGGCGGATGCGGTCGCCGATGGGGAGGTCCATGGCCGACTCCGTTCCCTGCCGCGGGGCGTTGCGTTCAGGGTAGGGCCGGCGGTGACGCAGCGTCCCCCTTTCTCGTCGATCGTGTGACAGGGTGAGTGTTCGAAGCAACGGGATGGAGCAGCGGCATGACGGGGTATCGGCTCGTGCTGTGGGACGTCGACCACACCCTGATCGCCTCGGGCGGCGTCGGCGGGGAGATCTCCGCGCGGGCGTTCCAGAAGGTCACCGGCCGCCGCCAGGAACATCATCCGGACGTGTCCGGGCGCACCGAGCGCGCCATCTTGGCCGAGTCCTGCCGCTTGCACGGCCTGGACCCCGGCGCCTACCGCTTCGAGGACTACGCCGACGCACTCACCGAGGGCTATCTGCGGCGCGCCGGCGCACTGCGTGAGCGCGGCCATGCCCTGCTCGGGGCGGCCAAGGCCCTGGAAGCGGTGGCGCGGCTCGACGGGGTGCGCCAGACCGTCGTGTCCGGCAACGTGCGTCGGGTAGCGGAGATCAAGCTGGCGGTGTTCGGCTTGGACCGGCACATCGACTTCGACCTTGGCGCCTACGCGGAGGACTCCGATGTGCGCGCCGACCTGGTTCGGGCCGCGTACAAGCGCGCGACCGACGGCAGCGGCCTGATCTACGGAATCCACGCACTGCTCGTCATCGGCGACACGCCCTCCGACATCGATGCCGCCCACCAAGCCGGCGCGATGGCACTGGGGGTAGCGACGGGCAGGAGCGGGGAGGCGGAGCTGTGGGATGCCGGGGCTGACGCGACGCTGCCGAGCCTGGAGGACACGGACCTGATTGTCGCGATGATCAGGGATGGGCTGGCAGCCCACTCGGACTGACGTCCGGCGAAGCTTGATTGAGACGTTCATGACTGATCCTCACAGCAAGGCCGACCACTGGTGGCGGCGTCCCGGATGGTTGTCTGGGCGGGGCCTCGACCTGGAACTTGACGTTTGACGGGCAGAGCGAAGTGCACCGCATCCCCGCCGCCTACCGCCGGTACCTCGCTGACGTGCGGGGCCTGGACCTGGTGCTGGACCGATGGCTGCACATGACCATGCAGGGGCTGGGCTTCGTCGACGAGGTCGACCAGGACGATGTGGACGCGATCGTCGCCGTGGCCCGGCTGCGGCTCGCCCTCGTGCCGGCGTTTGCGGTGTTGGCGGGCAAGGGGGCGACCGAGCCGCGGCGTGGTTCGGGTCTGCGGGTGCGTGCCTTTCAGTCGATTCTGCAGGTAGGCGGCTGGCCGGGTCTAAATTGGGTAGCAGGCGCCGGCTGCTGCGTACCGGTGCGGTGTCTCGACTCGACGTCGGTGGTAGGAACGACTCAGGCTGCTAGGCAGGGGGTGGCTGTGAACGCAGTGTTCGGGTTCGTCGGTGTGCTTCTGGGATCCCTCACAACATCGATCCTCACCATCTACAAGGAGCGGATCACCGGGAGGCGCGAGACGGCCGCTCGTGACGAGCAGTTCGGGCGTGATCGGCAGGCCAGCCGTGACGCCTTCCAGCACGAGAGCGTTTTGGCTCTGCAGACTGCTGTCACTGATGTGATCAAGGCCGCCTACGACGAGATGGACCGACTCCTTGCCCAGCTCGACAGAACGGGTCCGCGAGCAGGTCGCCCCGTCCGGCTGGTCGGGCCCGCACAGCGCAGAGCCTCGACCGGCTCAACGAGCCCACTCGGCCGGACCAGCGCCGAGAGCCCTGAAAACATCACGCTTACAAGGAAGTTGACGTCATCATGCCACATGGTGACAGGCGAAGACTCAACGTCACCACCGACTACGGAACAGAGCCGAAATCGCGATACTCCCCGCTGGACAGACTCCGCGCCGACGGTCATGGCGAGCGGCCGGTAATAGAAGAGCACGAGCAGTGCAACGGCTGGCACGACGAGCCAGGGGCCCACGCCCGTGGCCCGGCGGCGGCGACGGTTCGCCGCCTCGTTCACCTCGATCAGGGGCCGGCTGCTGCTGGGGAGTGACCGGTGAGGTTTTCGGGGCGCAGGATCGTGTCGAGTTGGTCGGTGGTGAGGAGGCCGGCTTCGGCGGCGAGGTCCTTGATGAGCCGGCCGGTGGCCAGGGCTTCGCGGGCGAGGGTGGTGCTGGCGGCGTAGCCGATGTGCGGAGCGAGTGCGGTGACCAGTCCGATGGAGCGGTGGACGCTGTTGTGGAGGTGGTCGCGGTTGGCGGTGATGCCGGGTATGCAGCGGGTCGCGAGGGCGTCGCAGGCGGCGCGCATGTGGGTGAGCGAGCGCAGCAGGCTGTAGGCGATGACGGGTTCGAAGGCGTTGAGCTGTAGTTGGCCGGCTTCGGCTGCCATCGTGACGGTCAGGTCGTTGCCGATGACTTCGAAGGCGACCTGGTTCACGACTTCGGGGATGACCGGGTTGACCTTGCCGGGCATGATAGATGAGCCGGCCTGTACGGGTGGGAGGTTGATCTCGCCCAGGCCGACGGTGGGGCCGGACGAGGTCAGGCGCAGGTCGTTGCAGGTCTTGGAGAGTTTCACGGCGACTCGCTTGAGGACGCCGGAGAGCTGGACGAAGGCGCCACAGTCCTGGGTGGCCTCAATGAAGTTGCCGGCTGCCCGGACGGGTTCGCCGCTGATCTCGGCGAGGTGGGCGCAGGCGAGTTCGGCGTAGCGGGGGTGGCCGTTGATGCTGGTGCCGATCGCGGTGCCGCCGAGGTTGGACTCCAGGAGCAGGGCGGCGGCCTCGGCGAGGCGCTGGCGGTCCTCTTCGATCATCACGGCGTAGGTGGTGAATTCCTGGCCCAGGGTCATGGGCACGGCGTCCTGGAGCTGGGTGCGGCCCATCTTCAGGATGTCGCTGAACTCCGCTGCCTTCGCGGCGAAGATGTCGGCCAGGTTCCCCAGGCAGTCGCCGAACCGTCGTAGCGAGGTGACGAGGGCGAGGCGGACGGCGGTGGGGTAGACGTCGTTGGTGCTCTGGCCCAGGTTGACGTGGTCGAGGGGGTGGATGACCTCATAGTGGCCGCGGGGGTGGCCGAGTATCTCCAGGGCCCGGTTGGCGATGACCTCGTTGGCGTTCATGTTCGTCGAGGTGCCGGCGCCGCCCTGGATGGGGTCGACGACGAACTGGTCGGCGAGCGCTCTGGCGCGGATCTCCTGACACGCCGTGATGACCGCCTCGGCGATGTCCCCGGGCAGCAGACCGAGGTCGCGGTTGGCGGTTGCGGCGGCCTGCTTGACCGCGGCCAGTGACGCGATCAATTCGGGGAATTGGGCGATGGTCGACCCGGTGATCGCGAAGTTCTCCACTGCCCGGACCGTGTGTACGCCGTAGTAGGCGTCGGCCGGGACCTCCTTGTCCCCCAGCATGTCGTGTTCAACGCGCGTGGCCTGTGCCATTCGGTGCTCCTCGCTCTTCGTCACCCGCTGTCGCCGTCGGCTGCGGCGGATCTGCCTGCGCCGGACCCTTGACAGGCCGCCGCTCCGGGACACATTCTTACCACCCAATACGCAGAGCGCAATATATTGGAGGTCTCAATGAATAGCCCGGACACCCCGGCCACCAGCATGGACACCGCCCGGCGAGGGCTCCTGCGGCGATGTCTGCGAATGCCGATCGGCTTGGAGTCGATCATCGCCGTCGCGCTCGGAGCCCTCATCGGCTCCCTCGCCCCGGGCGCCGGCGTGGACATGAAGATCCTCGGCGACGTGTTCCTCAATCTGGTGCAGATGGTCGTACTGCCCCTGGTCTTCCCGCTCATCGTGCTGGGCATCGCCCGCATGGAGTCGGTCAAGAAGGTGGGCCGGATCGCCGGCAAGGCCATCCTCTACTTCGAGCTCGTCACCACCGTCATCCTGCTGATCGCGGTGGGGTTGGCGAAGGCCACTGGCATCGGAAAGGGTGCCCCGGTCCACACGGCCGACACCAAGAGCCTGCGGGGCCTCGCCCACGGTGTCGACTTCCAGGCGCTGATCCTCGGCGCCGTACCGAAGAACATCTTCGCCGCGTTCGGGGCGGGCGACTTGCTCGGCGCGATCGTCTTCGCGGCACTGCTGGGCGTAGCGATGGCCGCCATCGGCGAGAAGTCGGCACCGTTCGCCTCCGTACTTGAGTCCGTCGCGGCAGTGATGTTCAAGGTCGTCGGCTACGTCATCCGCGTCGCCCCGCTGGGCGTGCTCGGTTTCATCTCCTACGACGTCGCGCACTACGGGTTCAGCAACCTGCGCAGCCTCGCGGGCTTCATCGCCGTGGTCTACGCCGGCCTGGCCATCGTCGTCGGCGTGCTCTTCCCCCTCATCGCCGCGATCTACCGCATCCGGTACGTGGAGCTGCTGAAGTCCGTCGCCGGACTCGCCGGAATCGCCTTCGTCACCCGCAGCTCCGAGTCGGTGCTGGCGCCTCTGATGGGCAAGCTGGAGGAGTTCGGCATCAGCCGCTCGACGGCCTCGTTCGTCGTCCCCCTCGGCTACTCCTTCAACACCGACGGCTCCATCCTCTACCAGGCGGCCGCCCTGGTCTTCCTCGCCAACGCCTACGGTGCCGACACCTCGCTGCCCGCCCTGCTGCTCATGGCCGGCGTGCTGGTGATTCTGTCCAAGGGCATGGCCGGAGTGGCGTCAGCCTCCATCGTCGTCCTCATCGCGGCTGGCAACAGCATCGGGCTGCCCGTCGAGGGCATTGCCCTGCTCCTCGGCGTCGACTTCATCGTCGACATGGCCCGCACCGGCGTGAACGTCGTCGGCAACTCCCTCGCCGCCGCCGTGGTCGACAGCTCCGAGAAGCGACGGGAGGCCAAACACGGCCCGAGCCAGGCGGCCGTAGCCAACCATGCCGCCTCCGAGGCGCAGCTTGCACCGGCACTCCACAGGGATGTCGCGCGGTGACCAGCCAGAGCGGCTCCACGGAGATCATCGGCATCCTGGGCGGCATGGGACCGGCGGCCACCGCTGACTTCTACGCCAAGCTGGTGGCGATGACTCCAGGCCACATCGACCAGGACCACCTGAGGACGGTCATCTGGTCCGATCCCACCATCCCCGACCGCACCGAGGCCCTCCTCGGCAATGGCCCCGACCCCACCCCCTGGCTCCTCAACGGCGGCCGTGTCCTGCGCGAGGCCGGCGCCACCGTCATCGCCATCCCCTGCAACACTGCTCACGCCTTCGTGCCCCGCATCGCCGGCCACGTCGGCCTGCCGATCGTCCACATGATCGGCGAGGTCGCCCGCCACCTGACCACCCTGCAACCGGCCGTCCACACCGCCGGACTGCTGGCCACCACCGGCACCGTCGGCGCGGGCCTGTACCGGGAATGGCTCGACCTCTACGGCATCCGTCTGCTTCTGCCCGACCCCACCACGCAGCAGGACCAGGTCATGGCCGCCATCCGCGCCGTCAAAGCCGGCGATCAGGCAGCAGCGGCCGCACCCCTGGCCGACGCCGCGCAGCAACTGTCTGTACAAGGTGCGCAGGCGATCATCGCGGGCTGCACCGAGATCCCACTCGGCCTGCCCACCGACGCCGTCGACGTCCCCGTCATCGATCCCGCCGTCATCCTGGCCCAGGCCCTCGTCCGCCGTGCCCGAGGGGCCCGAACGGCGTGAGCAGGATGACCGGGCTGGGCGGTGGCCGGGCCGGGAGCGAGGCTGGTGGAGCGAGCGGCGGGCGATGTACTGTACGCAATATGTCACTCGACAGCCCTGTCTCCCGCCGCCTCCTCAGCGACGAGGTCTTCCACCGCCTGCGCGACGCCATTGTGAAAGGCGAACTCGTCGCGGGAGAGAAAGTGAAGGACAGCGAGCTCGCCGAGCGCCTCGGGCTCAGCCGCACCCCGGTACGCGAGGCGCTCACCCGCCTCGCTGACATCGGCCTGGTCGAGGCCAAGCCCGGCGTCTACACCCGCATCACCACCCTCAACCGCCGCGACGTCGAAAAGACCCTCGCCGTCCTGCGCTCCCTCGACCAGCTCGCCATCGAGACCGCCGTACCGGTCATGACCGGGCTGGAACTGCAGCACATGCGCGACGCCAACCGCGCCTTCGAACAGGCCGTCGCTGCCAACGACACCACCACCGCCCTCATGGCGGACGACCGCTTCCACGCCGTCCCTATCACGGCCGCCGACAACCCCGTGCTCAGCCGGATCGTCGAGCAGCTCCACCCCCAGATCCACCGCATCCTCTACCGCAAGTTCTCCACCCTGCTCGGCGGCCGCAACACCATTGAGCACCACGACCAACTCATCGAGGTCTGCGCCACCGGCGACGCATGCGCTGCCGCCGAACTCTCCGGACAGCACTGGTCCGAACTCGGCGGACAGATTAACCACTTCTTCGACACCAACCAGTTCACCGAGCCCGCGTAGGCAGCTGCCCGGCACAAGATCTCCAGCTGCCACTCCTTCTCCGCCTTGACCAGTCGGGCGTTCTCCGCCCGCAGCCGGGCGATCTCATCGTCGGCACCGCCGGCCTGCGGCCTACCACCCGGGGACGGTGTCCCCCTCGACCTCGCGCACCCTGTACCGCTCGGAAGTCATCGCTGCAGATGAGCGGTGCTGCCCGTGGCTGTCGGCGGTGACTGGGATGCTGACCGGATGATCGTGTCGCTGCTGTACCGCGCCGCCCGCACCCTGCTGTCCATACCTGGGGTCCTGCTGCGCCTGGCCTTCGCCCAGCCCGGCACCCGTGTCGGTTCAGCCGGCGTAGCAGAACTGGACGAGGCGGTGCGGGGCCGTGCCGGTGACGGGTCGGTGGAACGCGCGGTGGAACGCATCCTGGCTGGCTTGACGTGTGTTGCCGCTGCGGTGGAGGACGGAACGGCGCTGTGCGCCGGCCAGCACCAGCCGGTCGGCGCGGTCAGCGAGATCGTCGGGGTGGGAACCCTGCCGACCGCGCTCTCGATCAACCGCCTACACGATTAACCTCCAGTCTGCTGGGCGCACGAGAAAACCTCAGTCAACACACAGTACGGACGATGCCACCACTGTGACGGACTGTCACCTGTTCGCGGAAATCTTGCGAGAGCCACTCTGCGATGACCGCCGACACGCCTTCTGTCTCGTGTCGGACCGGTCGGCCCAACGGGGCGGACCAGCGCGGGTCGGCGGCCCGACACCTCCTCCAGCGCACCTCGACCGGGCCTGTCGGCCGGCCGGGCTCCTCCGTGCAGCCCCTCCTCGGCGCGCACGAGCTCTCCGGCAACCTGCCCAGCTGCGGCCACGGGACGATCGCGGGCTTTCGTCCGGGCGCCGGGCCGGGCGGCGACGTGTGGATTCGGACGTAGTCCTCGTGGTCCGCTGCGGACATCATCCGCGCCTGCCCTGCGACATGCGTCAGGTGGACCCGGCGATGTCGGGCCGGGCCGGACGGACGACGGTGCATGGCTCGGCATCGTTTCAATCGAACCTTAATGACAGAACTCTTGACCTCTATTCAGATGCCGCTATAGCGTCCGGCTGTTTCTAAAACGATTCAAAATCGAGGATGGCATGAACAGTCGCGCAAAGGCGAGCGATTCCAGTGGTCCGGACCAGCGGCCGGACGGAGTGACCCGACGTACCTTCCTGGCCGCCGCAGCGGTGGCGGGCGCAGCGGGTCCGCTCGCTCTCGGCATCCCCGAAAGTGCCTCCGCGGCGCAGGCGTCCGTCGCGAGATCAGGCGCGGGTGCCTCGCCGTCGGAGGAGTGGTTCGCGAAACCCGGTGCGCCGGTGCGCCCCAAATTCCGCTACTGGTGGCCGGACGGCCTGGTGGCCCCTGCGGAGATCGCCCGGGAGATCGACCAGATCGCTGACGCCGGTTTCGGCGGCGTCGAGATCTCCGCCAACCACCACAGCATCACCGATGTCGATGTCCTGCAGCCGAAGACGTACGGCTGGGGAACCGCGCCCTGGAACGCCGGAGTCGAGTCCGCACTGGAGCAGGCCGCCCGGCGCGGCATCTCCGTGGACATCACGGTCGGCCCGAGCTGGCCCGCGGCCGTACCGTCGATCACCCCGGACAGCGCGGCCGCGATGAAGGAACTCGCGCACGGCACCGTGAGCGTGGCTGCCGGCGCCAGTTACAGCGGCCCGGTCCCGCCCGCGCTCCTGGCGCCGGCCTCGGGGGTCACCGCGCAGAAACTGTTCCTGGTACAGGCCGCGAAGGTGGACGCCGCCAACACCACGACCAAGGCGATCGGCCTGGACCCGGCATCCGTCGTCGATCTCACCCACACGGTGACCGGTGGCACCAGCATCGCCTGGACCGCGCCGACCGACGGCCAGTACGTACTGATCTCCTACTGGATACGCGGCTCGGGGCAGCAGCCCGAGGCGGGCCCGCACACGGACCCGCCCGCCTACGTCGTGGACCACTTCAGCGCGGCCGGCACCCGGGCGGTGACGGACTTCTGGGAGAAGGAACTGCTGCCCTCCCGGATCCGCTCGCTGCTGAAGCAGGTCGGCGGGGCGCTCTTCGAGGACTCGATCGAGATCGAGACCAAGGCACTGATGTGGACCGCGGAACTGCCCTCCGCCTTCCAGAAGCGCACCGGCCGTTCGCTCCTGCCGTATCTGCCGGTCATCATGCAGAAGAACAGCAAGCCGGTGTTCGTCTTCGACCCGGCGACCACCAACCAGGCACTCCTCGACTTCTGGCAGACCGTCTCCGACCTCTTCAACAAGAACCACTTCACCCTGCTGAAGGAGTGGGCCCACTCGGTCGGCCTGCTCCTGCGCGGTCAGCCGTACGGGCTGCAGACCGACTCGATCGAGTCCGCGGCGATCCTGGACATCCCCGAGGGCGAGTCGCTGGGCTTCAAGAACCTCGACGACTTCCGCTGCCTGGTCGGCGGCCGGGACATGGCGGGACGGAAGATTCTCTCCTGCGAGGCCGGCGCGTACGCGGGAGGCGCCTACAACACCACCTGGAACAAGTTCCTGCACACCATGGGCGGTGCCTACGCGGCCGGCGTGAACCAGAGCGTGATCCACGGCTTCTCCTACGCCACCGCCCCCGACGCCGCCTGGCCCGGCTTCGCCGCCTTCACCCCCTACGGCGGCACGGTCGGCTACGGCGAGTCCTGGGGACCGCGGCAGCCCACCTGGCGTCACATCACGGACATCTCCGGCTACCTGAGCCGGGTCCACCAGGTGCTGCAGTCGGGCGGCCCCAGGGCCGACGTGGCCATCTTCCGGCAGACCGGCTACAGCGCCACCGGCATCGGCGCGTCCTGGTTCACCGCCACCGGCATCACCCTGGGCTGGACCCACCAGTTCCTCAGCACCACCCTGCTGAACCTGCCCAACGCCACCGTGCGCAACGGCCGGCTCGCACCCGACGGTGTCGCCTACAAGGTGATGTTCATCGAGGGCGACCACTTCAACGGCTCACTGTGCACCCTGCGCCTGGCCGACGCCGAACGGCTGCTGGCACTGACCCGCGCCGGACTGCCGCTGGTGTTCCTGGGAAACTGGAACGCCGCCACCGTGCCGGGGCTGCCCGTGCCCGGACAGCAGGCCGGGCTGGCCCAGGTGATGGCGGAACTGCTCTCCCAGCGCCGGGTCCGCGTGGTCGCCCTCCCCACCGACGTGCCCGGAGCGCTCGCCGACCTCGGCCTCGGACCGGACGCCGTGTACGCCGCGCCGTCCACCCTGCTCAACGCCCACCGGGTCGCGGACGGTGTGGACTACTACTACCTCTGCAACGGGCAGCACGCCGCAACGGTGAAGCCCCCCGTCGCCGCCATCGACCACGAGGTGTCCTTTCGGGCCACCAGTACGGGGTCCGTCCCCTACCGGCTGGACCTGTGGAGCGGGCGGGCCGAGCGGATAGCGGAGTACACGCAGGACGGGGACGTGATCACGCTACGGGTGGCTCTGCAGCCCTCGCAGGCCTACGTGGTGGCCCTGGGCCGTCCCGGGCTCTTCGGCGACGACCTGCGCCGCGACCAGCCCTTCGCCACCAGCAGTGACGCCGACTCGGTGCGCTTCGTGGACGGCGAACTGGTCGCGCGCTCCACGCAGGCCGGCACCTACACCACCGAGCTGTCCCGGGGGCCGGCCCTACACACGGTCATCGACACCGTTCCGGCCCCCATCCCCTTGTCGACCTGGCAGTTGGAGGTGGACGACTGGCAGCCCGGCGCCACCGGGACCCAGACCGAGGTGGTGCACCACTCGCTCACCCTCGACGCGCTGACCCCCTGGTCCGGCATCCCCGAATTGCAGGACGTGTCCGGTATCGGCACCTACACCGCGACCGTCGAGCTCGCCGACTCCTGGAGCGGCGGCTTCGGTGCGACGCTGCACTTGGGCGCCGTGACCGACACCTGCCGGGTGACGGTCAACGGCACCATGCTGGACCCGGTCGACCAGATCGGCCTGGTCCTGGACGTCGGCCCGTACCTGCGGCGTGGGCGCAACACCATCCAGGTCGAGGTCGCCACACCACTCGAGAACCGACTGCGCGTCAGCGACCCTGCCGCCTACGCCGTGGCGGGACGCGGAGCCTACGGGCTGCTGGGCCCGGTGCAGTTGGTCCCCTACGGACAGGCCCGGGCGGAGTAGGCCCGCGCGGCCCCGAGCGAGGCGGTCGGTCCGGGCCGGTCCGTCTCCGTGGTCGAGCGGGTGGACGGCCCGGACCGAACGCCGAGCCGCCCCCGGCCCTACCGGGGGCGGCTCCGGTTCACGCGCCCCAGCTACCGAGCGACCACCGTTCGGCCACGATCCCGCGCACGGCGGACCGGAGGACCGGACGCACACTCGGCTGAGAGGATCGGCACCCAACCTATCGATAGGCAGAGCACGTTGAGAATTGACTCGATTGCGGCGCAGGACTTCCTCTCCTTCCACCGGATGCACTTGGACGTCGATGCGGGCCTCAACGTGATCACGGGCCCCAACGGTGCGGGTAAGTCCAACCTGTGCACGGTAGTCGACGTAGTCCAGACGTTCTTGCGCCCCAACGACCAGGCATGCTCTGACCGCCTGGCGAAGTTCGAAGAAGCCGGCCGCAACGGCGTCCAGCAGTTCACCCTGAGCCTGGGCACCTCGCTGGACCAGCCGTGGGAGCACGCCCTGGTCGAGGCGTTCGTCCGAGCGGCCGCCATCTGCACCGCCTTCGCCAGTGCAGCCCATGTGAGTTCCTCATACGCCGTAAGCGCGCTCGGGGACCGGCGATGGGCGGCCCCGACAGGCCAGGGCTCCCTCCGCCATTGCATCAACGGCCCATCACAGATCCAGCAGTGCTGGTGCCCGCTCAGACGGGGAACGTGACTCCGGTCAGTTCCTGCGAGACGGTCCACAGGCGGCGCTGGGCGGCCGGGTCGTGGGATTGCTCGCTGGATTCGACAGGCTTCGGGTAGCCCTTGTACTGCTGGAATCCGCCAGGGCCGTAGTACTGGCCGCCGATCACGTCGGGGTCGGTCGCGGCGCGCAGCGTGGGCAGGGCACCCATCGCGGGCTTCTGTGTCATGACCGGTGCGAGGAGGCTGTTGATCGCGCGCAGGGGCGCGGGCGAGTTGCGCGTCAGCTCGGTGTCGGCGAAGCCCGGGTGGGCGGCGGCCGCGATGGTGGTGCCCGAGGTGGTCAGGCGGCGCTGCAACTCGTAGGTGAACATCAGGTTCGCCAGTTTGGACCGGCTGTAGGCGGCCGTGCGGCTGTATGAGCGTTCCCACTGCAGGTCGTCGAAGTCGATGCTGGTTCCGCGGTGGGTGAGGCTGCTGACCGTCACCACGCGGGAGCCCGGTACCGGCAGCATGTGCTCGATCAGCAGCCCGGTGAGCGCGAAGTGACCGAGGTGGTTGATGCCGAACTGCAGCTCGAACCCGTCGCGGGTGAGCTGCTTGGGCGGGTACATCACCCCGGCGTTGTTGATCAGCAGGTCGATTTTCTGGTGCTTGGCCCGCAGGGCGTGCGCGGCGGCGCGGATGGACTCCAGGGAAGCCAGGTCGAGGCGCTGGACCATGACGTCCGCGCCCGGGGCTGTGTCGGCGATCCGGGTGGCGGCCTGCTTGCCCCTTTCCACGTCCCGCACCGCCAGTACCACCGATGCGCCGCGTGCCGCGAGGACGCGGGCGGTCTCAAAGCCGAGGCCGGTGTTCGCGCCGGTGACCACGGCGAGTCGGCCGTCCTGCGCCGGCACGTCGCCGCTCGTCCACTTTTCGTTCATGACCCCTCCGGTGCCAGACCTGCGGCCTGGTGTTGCGGGCGTTCTCCTGCTCCGAGGAGAACCGGTGAGATCCATTGCATCGCTCAAGCCAGTGGGCAGGCTAGAACTATCCTCGCTGCTTCTTGCATGATCCTCCTTCGCGGCCCTGTGTTCAGGGCAGGATTCCCTGCGGGACTCGTACGGTGTTCCGCAGACCGGCCGCGTCCCGGCTCGGAGGGACGCCGAACTGGCGGCGGTACTCCCTGCTGAACTGCGAGGGGTTGTCGTAGCCGACGCGCTGGGCGACCCCGGTGACGTCGCGGGGGTGGGTGGCGAGCAGCAGCCGGGCCTGCTGCAGGCGGATCTGCTTCTGGAACTGGATGGGGCTCATCGCGGTCACTGCCTGGAAGTTGCGGTAGAAGGCGGAGACGCCCATGCCGGACATGCGTGCCACATCCTCGACGCGGAAAGGCTGCGCGTAGTGCTCGCGGATCCAGCGCACGGCCCGGGAGATGTGGCTGAGGCTGCTGTCGGCCAGGCCGAGCTGGCGCACCGTAGCACCCTGCTCGCCGGTGATCAGCCGCCACAGGATCTCGCGTTTGACCAGCGGCGCCAGCGTGCCTCGGTCACCTGGTTCGTCAAGCAGGCGCAGCAGCCTGACCACCGCATCCAGGAGCGCGGTGGGAGCGTCGCTGACGGCGATTGCCGATGGCACGCCTACGCCGGTGTGCGGGATATCCCCAGGGCCGGCCTCCAACAGCAGTTCGGCGACGGCGGACGCCTCCAGCGTGAGAAGGAAGCCGAGGGCGGGCTGGTCGGGCTCGACCTGCAGGAGCTGCCCCGTGACGGGCAGATCGACAGACGCGATCAGATACCGCCCGGGGCCGTACTCGTAGACCCGGTCGCCCAGCGCGAGGCGTTTGGTGCCCTGGGCGATGAGCCCGAGCACCGTGCCGGACATGAAAGGCGCCGCAGGATCTGGCCGGTCGACTTTCGAGAGGAAGACGCCGTCGATGGCCGTGGTCCAGTCAGAGCGGGCATGCCGGGCTACCAAGGCGCGGAACTCTTCGAGGCACATGCGCCCATTGCAGCACGGTTCCGCACCATGGCTCTGATATTCGCGAGCATCGTGCAAGTACAGCCTGCAGCCCGTTCAGTAGACCGGGCTGTTGTCTGCTCGCCCTCTCGTGGGCCGCCCCAAGTCCTCCATGCCGAAGAGCGTCTCGCTCACGTGCTCGTGCTCCCGCCTCGGGGCTGCCGTGTCAGGGCACACCTTGGCGGCCCGGCGCTGGCGGGTACAGCTGCACTCACTCCTTCGGGAACACCTTCACCCGCACGGGGGACGACGCGCGACCGGGGCCTGCTGCGCCAGCAGGCTCGCGCTCGGGCGACCGGGCAACGCCGCCGGCGTGGGCGTAGCGGGCGGAGAATTCCGTGTCGCGGAATGCTGCACGACTCATTTCGTCCAGCATTCCGGGGCGTGGAACTCTGCGCTGCCGGTCCCTGCGGCGGTGGCTGTCGGGGGTTGACGCTCGCCTCTCGGTCCGGTCTGCGGCCTGGGCAAGCGCCTGGGTATGCGCACCGATCCCCGGGCCGGGGGAGTGGTTGTGGTGGCGTGGATTACGACGATCAGGAATGGGCGTCAGGTGCGGTACTGGGTGCGCGGGGACGTGGGCTGCGCCCACGGGCTGCTCGGGCGCCAGGCGGTGTGGGCCGGGGCCGGACTGGACCAGGTCGGCCTGGTGGCCGGGGCGCCGGTGGACCCGGTGGCGGCGAAGGAGCTGCTCTACGGCCGCCATCCGGTGACCGGGCGGGTGCTGCGGCGCCCGAAGCTGGTGGCGCACAAGGACGCGAAGGTCGACGCCGTCGTGTTCGTGAAGGCGCTGCGCGAGCTGGCGGCCGGCCGCGGCACCGAGCCGGTCGGGCTACTGCGGTCCCTGCGCAGCCGGGACAGGTGGACCCGCCTGACCGACGCCCTGACACGGGCGAAGCCCGATCCGCTGGTGCCGATCAAGGATCTGGACCGGTTGGCCAAGGACGCCCGGCTGCTCCTGGAGGACCTCTATCCGCCGGAGGCGCTCGTGTTCGCGCGGGCCAACCGCGACAAGAAGGAGTCGGTCAGCGTCCTGGGGCAGGGCCTGACGGTGAACTTCCCCAAGTCGCTGTCGGCGCTTGCGGCGCTGGCTCCGCCGCCGATGGCGGCCGTGATCGCCCGCGAGATGCGGCAGGTCGCGTTCGAGGTCGTCGCGGCGGCGGAGGTGTTCGCCGGCTACGGCCTGGTCGGCGAGCAGGGCAAGGGCCACCTGGCGCAGCACATCCCGGGCCTGGGGCTGCTCGCGGTGGTCAACCCCCACGCCCAGGCCCGCCCCACCCGCGGCCACCCGGGCGATCCCTCGCTGCACCTGCACATCACCCTGATCAACGCGATCCCGCTTCCCGGGGGCCGGTGGGGGGCGTTCGGCAGCAGCGGGCAGGACCTGCGCCGGCACATCGCCGTCCTGGGCGAACTGGCAAAGGCCCGGCTGCGCACCCGCCTGCACGACCGGCTCGGGCTGACCTTCGAGCGCGACCGCACCACGGGGAGTGGGAGGTCGTCGGCATCCCGCGGGCGCTGTGCGCGTTGTGGTCGCGGCGCAGCCGGGCGCTTCGTAAGGCGGCCGGGCCCGGGGCGAGTGCGGCCAAGCGCCGGGTCGTTGCGGCCCGCCTGGCGCAGCGCGAGCGTGGCCGCCGGTGGGATCCGGTGCTGCTGCTGGACAGCTGGCGCCGCGAGGCGGAACTGGTGGTCGGCGACGTCGATCGGATGCTCGCCGACACCGCCCCCGGGCCGCCGCGCTCGCTCGCGGTCCCGCCGACCGCGGCCGAGGTGCTGGCGAGGATGCGGCTGCCGCGCCGGGCGGCGGTGCGCCGCAAAGGGGTGGAGCGCCGCGAGGTCCTGGCCGCCGTCCTCGCCGCCTACCCCGAAAGCCTGCGCTCCCTGTCCCACGCGCAGCAGATCTGCGACCAGGTGATGTCCGCCGCCTTCACCCCGTTGCCCGGACGCTCGCTGACCAGCTGGGTCGACACCGAGCGCCACCGCGTCCCCAAGGCCCTGGTCGCCACTTCCCGTCAGCCGGTCGGCTGGAACGACCCGACCGCATCGACCGTGCCCATACCCGAGGGCGTGGCCGACCGGACGCGGGAGCAGGACCAGCCGCAGCAGCTCCTGCCGCTCCAGGTTCCCGCACCGCCGCTCCTGCCGCAGACGCGGCGTCCGGCCCCCGCGCCCCGCCAGGACTCCGGTGACCACGACCAGGTGGAGCTGGACCTCGACCTGTCCCCGGACAGCGGGGCCGAAGCGCCGGCCGACCTGTTCGGCGAGCAGCTGACCATCGACGTCGCCGAGGGCCCGCCGGTGCGCGAACGCGCCCACGGCCTGACCGGCGACCAGGACCTGGCCGCGCTGCTCGCCACAGCCGAAGCCGGCCTCCAGCGCGCCCAGGCCGAAGCCGACGACTATGACCAGGCCACCGGGCTCCTGCTCGCCGCCCTCGCTGATGGCCGCGGCGAGGCCGTCACCGTGCTGCGCCGTCGGCGGCTGTGCCTGGCGGTGGTGGCGGCGATGGCCTCCCACGCCACCGAGCTGCTGGACCGGGCCCGCGAGGACCGCGGCGACGCCGCGAAGGCGAGGAAGCGTGCCGGCCGGCTGCGCGAGCTGGCGGGCAGGCTGCGGATGTCCAGGGACGGGAAGCCGGAGGCCGTCGGCCTCATCCGCGAGGACCAGGGCGACGGCGACGGACCGGATCGGCCGGTCTCGCGCAAGCAGGTGCTCGTACACGCGAAGCTCCTGGAGGACCGCGCCGTCGACCTGGAGCAGGCGGCGGACAGCAGCCGGGCAGAGGCACCCGAGCTGATGCGGCGCGCGGAGCAGCTGGCGGCCACCGAGCACGCCACGGTGGAGGCCGCCGACCACGCCCAGCACCTCACCACCCGGCAGATCCGGGACCAGGACGCCGCCGCCCTGGCGGCCGACACCGCGAGCACCACCGGGCAGCGCGAGCCCAGCGCCCTGCGGCACCGCGCCAAGGTCGACGCGGCGCGCGGCGCGGTGAAGACGGTGCGCGCGGAGCTGGAGCTGCGCGCGCGGATGCCCCCCGATCAGCGCGCCCGGGAGGAGGAGGCCCGCGCGCACGCGCAGTCCGAGAAGCGCGCGGCGCGGCAGGCCGCCGCGGACCGGCGCGCGGCTCAGCAGCAGCGCCAGCAGAACCAGGGCCACAACCGCGGCGGCGGGGTCCGCTGAACCCACCGGTGCGCACCGGTGCGCACCGGTACGCCGACGCGGTGCGCACCGGTGCGGTCGATGCGCACCGACCGCACCACTGGTGCGCACCACCGGTGCGGCGGTCGCAGATATCTGTCTGACCTGCGAATGTCCACCGCTGACGGAAGGGGAGCGGAAGGAGCGCGGTGCGCACCGCACGACCCGGTCGCACCCTTCCACCGGTCCGGTGCGCGCCTCAGTGCGCACCGGACCCCACCCGGTGCGCGGCCGACCGCGCCTTGATGCGCATCCACCGCGCCTCAGTGCGCACCGGACCGCACCAGGTGCGCGCCTCGGTGCGCAGCGGACCGCACCAGCACCGCGGCTCGGTGCGCCGCGCCCGCACCGCGCGCCATCGAGGCGCGCGGGACCAATTGGTCCTGGGTCGTTCGATTCCACGCCATCGCCGCGCGGTCTGCTCCAGGGCGCGCCCGACCCCTGAGATCTGACACCCCATCGGGACAAACCGTGAGGACAGGGGCCTAAAACGGGCAGCCTCGCGAGGAATGGGCAAGGGGCCTCAGGCTGGGCAAGGGTTGACTCCCCGCTGCCCACCTGATCCGCACCGGCACAGTCAGCAGCCGCCCTGGAAGTCACCGGAACCGTCACCAGCAGCGGAGTCACCACCCCGGCATGGGCGCACGGCCTGCCCGCGCCCCTGCCAGGCGGCAGCGGCGGCCGGGCAGTCAGAGCTCGGTGGGTTCGGCGTCGCCCTGGTCCAGGACGTCGCGGCCGGCCTGAGTGAGCCGGCGGTCCACTGGCGGCCGCGGCGGTCCTGTTCTCCGGTCTCCTCCAGGTCGACCAGGCCTGCGGCGGCCAGGGGCTTGAGCATTGCCAGGTGCAGCCCGGGTGTTCCGCGTCCTGCGGGCTGGCCCTGCTCCTGGAGGCGGCGGAGCTGACCGAGGGCGTCCCACTGGCGGTCGGTCAGCGAGAGGTCGGGGGCGGAGTCGTGGGGCATCGGCCGATCCTACGGCCGGCCCGTGACGGCGGCCCGGTGGCGTCGTTGGTCCCGGTGAGACCATCCTCCATGTGGTCCACCCGCTGGGGCGGCGCGCCGTGTCATGTCCTCTCGCCGCCCCAGCCCCGCAGCGAAGTCACCAGTCTTCCACCGTGCTCACCGGGCCGGCCATGGGTCCTTCCGTTCTCCCTTCCGTCCCGGCTTCCGGCCGCCCTTCCGCGCCCTGCGGTCGAATCGGGCGTATCCGGGCAGCTCAGGACCGCTTTCCCGAGATCAAAAGCGGGCTGACAACCCCTTCTGCACCCCTACGGCCATGGATGTTGTGGTCTGTGGTGTGCAGGCGTGGTTCGCTCTCCGGCCGCGAGCCGCTGTTCCTTTTTCTTTGCGCCCGCGCGGCCCGGCGGTCCGCGCGGGCGGCTGTGTCCGGCCAGGTGGCCGGCCGGAGAGGAGGCGCGGAGGAGAGCCGAAGGGCATCGGCTGGGGCTGACCCGCAGGAGCAAGTGCAGACGCAAGCAGCTGGGTGACGGATGTCGGTGGCGTGGGAGAAGATCGCGGGATCGAGACGTCACCGGGCGGAGCGGGGGAGTAGCAGTGGCAGACCAGAGCGAGCCCGACCCGGCCGCGCCGGTGTCGGCCAGACCGTCCACGAAGCGGCCCCGTGCGAACGCGGCCGGGTCGACGGCGAAGGTCCGCGCGGAGGTGCTGACCGCGCTGGGGGTGCTGAAGGTGGTGACCGCCGATCAGTTGTGGCGGCTGCTGCGCCCCGAGGCGAAGGAGAACAAGTTCGCCCGCGCGGCGCTGAATGATCTGCAGAGCGCGAGGCTGGTGCACTCCGAGGGCCGTACCAGCACCGGCCACAAGACCTGGGGCCTGACCACCGCCGGGCGGGATGCCGCGCAGCAGGTGATGCCCGCCGGCCGGGACGTCGGGAACATCGCCCGCGGCGCCGGTCGCTCGGGGGCCCCGCACGCGATGGCGGTCAACGAGACGGTCCTGGCGTTCCTCACCGGCGGCACCAATCAGGACCCCGGGCCGGGTATGGGCACGATCCTGTCGTGGACCACCGAGGTGGTCCATGAGGCCCCGAACAAGCGCCGCGCCCAGGCCGACGCCGTCCTACGCGCCCCCGAACACCAGCTGCCGGTGCTCCTGGTCGAAGTCGACCGCGCCACCGAGGCCCCACACATCCTCGCCGCGAAGTTCGAGCGCTACGCCGCCTACTTCGCCCACCAGATCAAAGTCGCCGACCCCGACTCCTACACCAAGACCACCAAACTGGTCCCGGCCTGGCAGCTGGCCTACGGCGACCCGATCCGCGCCGGCTACCCGCCGATCGCGGTGGTGTTCACCGGCGCCAGCGACACCGTGCTGCGCAACCGCATGAAGGCGATGCGCGACCTGGCCCGCCCGTACTGGGAGGGCGACACCCGCTACGCGAACTACACCGACTACCAGCACGCCATCCCGATCGTGGTCACCACCTTGGACCGGCTCCAGCAGCACGGCCCGCTCGGACAGGTGTGGTGGCGGCTGGGACACTCCGGCCTGGAGACCCTGGGGCAGGCCCTGGCCAACCCCGACGGCCGCGCCGCCTACCGGGCCTGGCAGGAAGCCGAGGCCGAAGCCGAACGCCTGGCCGCCTACGGGGAGAACTTCATGGCCATTGACACACCCTCCCACTGAGGGCGCGATGGCTCTCCTCACGGGAGCCACCGCCACCCCTGACGAAGACGCTCCCGCCTACCTTTTGCTCAGGCCGCCGGGCTCGGATGGCCCCAATAAATAGGTTCAGGCTCCTGCCCCGGTGAACAGCACAGGTCAGGCAGGTGCCCGTCGCCACGAGTGGGCTCGCTGCACCACTGCTTCTTGCGGGGGAACCCGCGCAAGACACTGACCCAGCCTCAAGCGAACTGTTCTTCGAGAGCCGATTGGGTGGGCGAGATCATCGACCACGGGGTACCTGTGGCGATCCGCTGCCTCGTCGCCTACTCCAACGCGGCGATGAGCGGAGCCCACAGGCGGTGGGTCTGGGCCGGAACGACGAGGTGGGCTTGCTCGCGGGCGCGGGTCATGACGACGTACAGCAGCCGGGAACCGCTCGGGAAGGGTTCGCCTTCGGGGCCGTAGTACTCGTCGTCGCCCAGGAGAAGGATGGTGGTGTCCGCCTCGCGACCCTTGCTCTGGTGCAGGTTCATCACCTGGATGGGGTGCGGGCGCGGCCGGGTCGAGCCGACGAGCGTCTCGTCGTGGACGTCCCTCAGACGGGCGGCTACTGCGTCGATTCCGAGCCCTTCGTCAAGAAGAAGCAGGGCGCGGCGGGTCTCGGACGCGGCCTGCAGCCACGATTCCTGTCCGCGGAAGGTGCCGATGCGCCCGTACGCGCCGGTGAGGACGTCGGCCAGACGCGCGATGTCCGAGGCTGCGCCACCTCCGGCGGAGCGGAGGTCTTCGGCGAGCTCACCCAGGGCACGTTCGAGGACAGGGTTGGTGCGCGAGAGCATGTTGCGGGCGAGCGGCGACAGGGTCTTGCTGCGCAGGCAGGCGGTGATGTACACCGCCAGGGCCCGTCTGACTGGTGCGGCGTCGTCACCCAATGCGTACTGCAGCAGCGCCAGTTGCGCGGACATCGCTTCGGCGTGCGCCTCGGTGAAGCCGACCTGCTCGTGGGCCAGGCCGGCTGCCGTGAGGGCATCCGACAATGCAGTTGTCGCGGCGTTCGTGTGAGTGAAGACGCTGACCGTGTGCCCCTTCCGGCGTGCGGCCCGGGCTAGGTCGATGACCTCCTCGTAACCTGAGCCGCTCATGTACCGGGTGACGGCCAGGCGGCCGTGGGACGCGGCCTCCTGGAAGGCGGGGTTGCTGAAGTCGCGGGTGCGCGCGGCCTCGGCCGCTGCGGGAAGGACCCCGGAGGGGTCGCGGTAGCTGGCCGGTTCGAGGTCGATCCGCACCGCGTCCGGTTGGGCCATGGCCGCTGCGATCCGGGCGGCGGGGTCCACGCCTGGCTTGAAGCTTCCCTGGAAGATGCTCTGGTTGACGTCGCCGAGCAGGATTCGCCGTGCTCCGGGGGCGATCTGCTGCACGAACTCCCACTCGGTGGCGTCGGTGTCCTGGAACTCGTCGCAGATGACCAGGGAGTACCGGCCGGAGTAGTGCTCGTTCACCTTGGGCAGCTTGAGCAGCCCGGCCGCCGCGGGCATCAGCTGGTTGTAGGTGAGCCCGGGCGGGGCGCCAGGGACGAGCCGGTTGGCCTCACTGAGGACGTACTGAGGGGGAGGGAAGCCGTGGTGGGCGCCGAAACTGCTGATGATCCTCCAGGCGAAGCCGTGGAAGGTTGCGACCTCCAGTCGCGGCCGCAGCGGACCGATCACCCCGGCGGCGCGGTCGATGATCTGCGCGACCGCGGTGCGGGAGAACGACAGGAACAGCACCCGGGCCGCAGCCGGAAGTTGGGTGCGCTGCCCGCTGCGAGCGGCATCTTGGCGCAGGAGCTCCAAGTCCCGGTCGGACGCCTCCAGATGCGCGCGGGCGGCCGCCACGGCGGTGGCGGTCTTGCCCGTTCCGGCGCCCCCGGTGACCAGTACCACCGGCGCCGTGCTGTCGATGACTTCCTGCTGGTCCTTACGTGCCTCGTAGGCCATCAGGAGGCCGCCGGCCGACTGGGGAGCTGCAGGTCGATCAGCACCGGACCGCCGTAGGCGGGGTCCGCCGCCCGGGCGAGTTCGGCGAGCGCGCTCAGGATCAACGGCGGATGCTGCGCCTTGCCGTCGCTGTAGAGAGCCTCGAGGAACTGCTCGTGGAGCCCCTGCTTGTGGATCACCTTGCACAGGCTGCCCACAGCTGACTCGTCCGTCCCACCGTTCATGGGGTCAGGGATGCCGTACTCGGTGAGCGCAGCGCTGGCGGCGGCGATCTCGGCCAGGGGAAGGCCCTCGACCAGGGCGCGTTCGATCGCGGCTCCCAGGGGGAGTCGGATCACCACGTCGCAGGAGGCCTGGATCTTGGTGAGTTCGTCCGCCGTCTGCGGGTTGTCGCGGTCGCGGTCGATGAGGACCAGGACCCGGAACCCCAGTTGCCGAGCCAGCTCGGCGATGCGAGGGATCTGGCCGGTCCCGCCGTCGCCGCCAGTGCCGGCGGCAACCAGTCTGACGCCGTGGGCAGACAGGGGAAGCTGTGCCGGAGGCCGGCGACGGTCCACCATCCCGATCGCCGCCACGTCGTGCGGCCCCTCGGTGATCGCGACCACCGGAGCCGTCAAAGCCGCCAGCAGCTGCGTGTGCCACTGCCGCATCGCGCTCAGCGCCTTGCGGTCGGTGATCTTGGTGAACTGGTGGTGCGAGCGGACACCGCCGTGCCGCACCAGGCGTACCACCTCCGTGGGTTCGAACGCCCGCGCCGCCTCCGGGCGCCGCGTGGACAGCCACACCTGACCGGAGCGGGTCCGCAGCAGTGAGGCCAGGTGCTCGGTCGCCGAGGCGTCCAACTGGTCGCCGAAATCGTCGGCCAGGACCACCGCGCCCGGCACTGTGGCTAGCAGCATCGCCTCCGCCATCGCCAGCACGGCACTGACCGTGCTGCCATGCTGGGCGAGCCCGAGCATCCCGCCGTTGTCGAGGTGCAGCGCCGCGCGCAGCGTCCTCAGCAGGGCCGCCACCGATCCGTCCTCGGCCCGGAAACCCACCCGCTCTGCCGTGACCGGTGTGTCCCCGATGAGGGCCCCGGCGCCTCCGACGGCCAGGACCGCGTCGACCGCCTCGGTGATCGCGATGTCTGTCGACAGCTGGGTCACCGCGTCCTCGACGGCCTTGGCCAACACGTCGAACGCCGCGGTCGCCGCCTTCGCGTCGCGATCGTCCAGAATCCGCCGCAACCCCATGCCGGCGCGTAGTTGCAGAGGCAGACCCGCATCCAGGACCACGACTGGGAGCGCGCGTCGCGTGGCGGCAGGGACGCGGTAGTACTGGCCCAGTTCCGGGTTGCTGCGGGCCGGGAAGTAGACGACCGACTCCAGGGACTCCGTCGCCTCGTCGTAAGTGAGGCGATAGGCCAGGCGCACACACAGCGCGGCGTCGGCGGGAGCGTCGGAGGCCTCGCTGGCGCACCCGTCCGACTCCAGCGGCTCAAGCACCCCGTCGAGGAGCTGCTGCACGTCCGAGTCGAAATCGGTGAGCGTCACCTCTACCTGGGCCGCAGCCACCCGCTCCAGCCGACGGGAAGGCACAGCTTCCCGGATATCCTCGGACGCGTCTGCGACGGGCTCCTTCGCATCGGCTGACGCAGCATCGGACTCGGTCGGTGAACCGTCGAGCGTGGTCGGTGCGCCGTCAGCGGGTGGACCGCTCGCCGCGGAAGGCGGCGTCACGGCACCAGCAGTGCCAGGATCGGCCGCAGCCAGGGCAACCTCGTCCGCGTCGGCCCCGGGCCCTGGGACTGGGGGAGTGACTGGAGTGACCCACTTCTGGTGCAAGTCCGAAAGTGCCGCGCCGCGAGCGGAGTTGGGATCCAGTACTCGCGCCAGCGCTGTCAGCAGGTCTGTTCGCCCGGCCCGCGGAACTGCCGCCAGCAGCACATGGTCACGTGGACGCACGTCGAGGTGCTCCCACCCCTTGAATCCCTCAATGCGCAACCGCGTCACTCTCACGCCGACATCCTTACCACGGCTACAGCCGACAAGAGAGACAAATGCCCTAATGCGCCGCAGGCGGCTATGGCATCCCCAGCGGCCGACCCGTCGCAAGGGACGAGCCAACGCGCCTGCCGCTCCTTGGTACGCCTATGGCCTATACCTTCGGAATGAACGGCGCAAAGCCAATTCATCCTGGGCGACCGATGATTCTAGACTCCAGGCACCGGGTCGGCAGGGGAGAACCAGACGGAAGGAGATCTCTCACTCGTCGGCTGCCGACTGCGCTTGTGCGGCTGCGTCGCGAACCTGTGCCGATGGGTGGGCACGTAGAACTGTCAGCACGGATTCCAGGTCGTCTCTCTGCGCCGGGACACCGCCGATAGCGACCGCGATCGCGAGAGGGACGTCAACGGAGGCGTCGCTCTCGACGGCGCGTTGCAGCCCCGCGACGGCGTCAACATCTGCGGGCTGCTGGCTCGCCCTGGTAGCGAGCCCGCGTGCTGCCGCTCTCCGGACGCCCGCATCAGGGTCGGCCAGCAGAGCGATCATGGACGGCGTGTCCTCAGCGCGATACAACAAACCAGCCAGCGTGGCGGCGTCCATTCGCTCCGTTTGGCTCCCGGTGAGCAGGCGGGCCCGGTAAACGGCCTGTTGATCCGCGGTGAGAAGCCCCAGTGCCACGGCCAGCCAGATCCTCGCGCCGCCGGCCTCCGTGTGGCCGAACGAAGACGCTTCGTCGGAGATCAGGGCATCGAGTGCTGGCCGCAGGTCCGCCGCCAGAGTATCCCTGACATCGGCCGGGAGCACACCGGCGTGCTGGGCGAGGAAGAAGTAGGCCCGTCGGGTGTGGTCGCCGAAGGCTTTGGGGTGTCGCAGCAGTTCCACGAGTTCGTCCCAGCGGGCGTGCTCAGGGAGCGCCATGTTGAGCTCGGCCAGGACGCTTGCGTGGTCGCGACCACGCAATGGCCAGCGGCCGTCGTCGAAGCCGTCCATCAGGTCCCGGACCTCACGCGCAAGGTGACCGATCACGGCTGGAGCCTTGGAGCTGAGGCCGCCCGCTCCCAGAGCGACGATCGCCGGGAAGCTCCCGTCCGCAGCTCGGTCGAGGAGATGTTGCGCTGCTTGCGAGTCCGCTCCGGCGATGCGGCCCAGCATCAGCATCTGCAGCGTCTCCAACGCCGGGTCGGAGTGAAGGAGGGCGGCGTCCCGCCACCACTGCCGCACGGTCGGATCCTGCAGTGCCGCGTCATGGACGAGAAGGGCCAGCCGGCTGATCGGATTGGTGGCACCGGGGCTCGTCCATGGGGAGTTCTCGATCAGCAGGTTACGGACCTGGTCGTGGACACCCGGGCCAGCCGCTGGGAGGAGTCCGGTCAGCGCCCGCAACACGTAGTGCGCGACGTCCAGGTAGTGGGAGGTAGAGGCGGGCTTGGGGGCGCTGCCGTCCAGGAGCGCCAGGCAGTGCGCGGCGGCGGCGTCGGCGTCACCCGTGGGAAGGAGATCCCCGGCCAGTTCCCAGAGCTCAAGATGGGGCCGGAACGTTCGCATGGGCCAGGGGCCCGGTTTCACGGATTCCACCAGGCGGGAGAGGACAGTGACGGGGCCGAGGCTGCGAAGTCGGCCCAGCGCAGCTGCGAGCGCAGCCGTGTCACCGCTGATGCGCAGCAAGCTGAGCGCGTTGAAGATCTGGTCCGCCTGCTGGGGACCCTGGGCCGTGGATCCCTGTTCACTGTCGAGCAGCACCTGCTTGCCGAGGAGCGCAGTGGTCGCTCTCCAAGCGCCGTCATGTGCGGCGAGGTTCGCGGTCCATCGGGCTGCTTCCAGTTCGTTGTAGGCGGGATGGCCAGGAACGAGGTAGAGGGTTCGCCGGTCAGCCCAGTGGTCGAACAGCCGCTCGGCCGCGAGCTCGTAGGCGCTGCTGACGTTCTGCAGCCGCCACCACGAGGAGACGGTGTCGGTGGCCGTCACGAACTCCTCGACCGCGCCCGAGCGCCAGCGGCTGGCACGAAAAGCTGCTTCAGCAGCTGCGGCTGCCACCGCGGACGTCGTCGGATCCATCGGGGCGAGCAGGACGCTGACGCGGGCGTTGACAACGTCAGTACCGGCCGCCTGGTCCTGGTCAGCCTCCTCATACAGACGGGCACGTTGAACCAACATCCACGCGTGATCAACCGGTCCGGCATTGTCTCTCTCGACCTCAGCGGTGAGCAGAGTCAGCGCCTGCTCGTACTCCTCGTCCTCGATCAGCGCGCATACGTAAATGACCGTGGCGGCCACACGCTCCGCCGCCCCGGGCGCGGTAGTGATCAGTGCGGCCACCGCTGCCGGGCTGCCGGTCAACAGTAGGTCTCCGAACGCGTGAACCAGGCGCCACTTCCAGTTCTTGTGGGCCGCTGCCGCCTCCAGCGAAGGCACTTTGCTGTGCTGCTGGGCGAAGCTCGCCAGGCTGGCGAACCGGCCCTGGGCCAGCAGCGCGAGGGCTTCCTCCGGGCCGATCTCTTGGTCGAAGCGGGCACCAGGATGCGGCGCGACCAGCCGCGGCACCAGCAGAGCGTGACGCAGGCGGTCCCCCGGGGCGATTGCGGTCCCATCACGCAACCACGCCGATCCCTCCCAGGTGATGGGGTCCCGCTTGCTCGCCGCGAACGTCAAGAGCTCGGGCAGGTGGTCCGCGTCGAGAGTCTGATCGGCGGGCACGAACAGCTTGAAGCCCTTGCCGGTGCTGATGACCCTCTCGGAGGCCACAGCCGCCCAGTAGGACGTGCGGGTCTTCAGGTCGTGCAGCACAAGGATCACGGGGAGCTGGTGCAGGATCCAGCTGTCAAAGTGCGCGGAGTCGGCTTCACGGTGCCACCAGCCCGTCACGGTGCCATCCTCGTCCGTCTCCGGGGACGTGAAGTAGCTGCCGATGGTGCTATCCGGGCTGGTCTTGACCTGAACGCCGATGAGCAGGCCAGCGTCGAAACGACGATCGTCGCGCACCTGGACCAGCAGATCAATCCCGAGGTCGTGCTCGCGCGCAACCTCGATCGGGCCCTGGCCCAGTTTCTCCAGGGTGGCCTTGACCTCGGTCGCCCCCGAGCTGCCCGTAGCCGCGGTCCGGTCTGCTCGCATCTCCGACTCCTTCGCCAGTTGGCCCGACAACCTGGTGTGCCGCGCGGAACGATCTACCACGACACAACCAGGGCGCAGGGCGGTTGAGCAGGGCTGGGAGCCGCCATGAAGCGGCACCCACACGCTGACGACACCCAGGGCGGGCCGGTCACCGAGATGCCCCTGATCTTCGCACCTCTCCGGCCAGCGGCGCCGACCTGGCCAGGGGCAACCACAGACGTACCAGGTTCGACGGTCCCGGATGCTGGCGCGAGAGCTACGGTGCCGCGCCGATCGCACGGACACTGCCACGGGGGCGCATGTCAGGTGGCGTGCAGCCGGTCTGGGTCCCAGACGCGTTCGGCCAGCGACCGGTACAGCTCCTGGCGTTCGTCCAGGGCCTGCTTGTCGAAGGCCGTGTAGGCCCGCCCGCTGCTCCTGGCCGCCGCCTACTTGCAGCGCCTGACCGGAACCGACCTGCCCCTGCTGGACGTGGACCCGCTGGAGGGCACCGGCCTGCCCCTGCTGGAACGCTTCGCTGAGACCTGCAAGCTGCGCCCGCCCCAGCCGCCCCGGGTCCGCCCCCGGCGTGGAGCGGTCCGCCGCAATCGGCAGGCCGCCGCGGAGACGGTGTGGCCGTGGTGCACGGCCCACTACCACTACCGGTGGGCTATGACCGAAGAGATGAACGGCTGCCCACAACCCCCCGCCCACACACGGCCGAGACGAACGACGCCTGCCTCATAGGGCTCGTCCCGGGCAACTGGCAACCAATTCTTCGGCCGCAAGGACCGTCTCCTCTCGCCGGGAACGTGGGGGACAGCCGGTACTCGGCACCGGGGCTCCGTCCCAAGGTCAGCCGCCCGCACCGTCACCCACCCGGGCAGCCCCGTCACCGCGCTGCGTCCGCCCGGCTCGCTTGCCAGGTGGGCCAGCAGCGCCCGCTGCACCCGCCCCAGACCGTGCGTCACACCTTCAGCATCCAAGGTGTTCGAGGACTGGGCTACGAGCGCTGAAGCAGTCACCGAGCCGGGCGCACCGCCGTCTGCGTTCTGCTCCAGCGACCGGTACGCACCCACACCCGCTTGCGGACGAGCACCATGACCGGAACAACCAGTATGGAGAGGAACCACAACCCGACCGTGGCGTGCGAGTAGAAGACCGGCAGCATGCCGGAAGGCAGGAACGGTCCCGGCAGCATGAACGGCACGGTCAACGCGACCCACGTCCCCACCACCGCGAGCACCACACGCCCGCACGCCAACAAGCAGCCCATAAATCCCCCGCAAGCCCACGGCCAACCACTGTGACCAGCGCAAAGTACCGTACCGCCACCGACACGCCCGCACATCACCAGGACCATCGACCTCCGGGAAGCGGTCTTCCAGCGCCCCCACGTACTGCTGAGGGAGTGTAGAACTAACGGCTCTGGCCCGTAATCGGTGGTAGCTGTACGTCACCTCGTGTCAGGCTGAGCCGTGATTGAAGTCAACGCCCTTGTGGGTGTGGTGTTTTCGGGCCTGTCCGCCCTGGTCGTCGAGGGTGTGACGGATGAGGGTGAGCTGGTCCGGGTGGTGGCGCGGACCCGCGATGATCCGGTCCCGTGCCCCGAGTGCGGGACGCCGACCGGGCGGGTGCACGGCTTTCACGGCCGGACGGTGGCCGACGTGGCAGTGGACGGTAGACGGGTGCTGGTGTCGGTCAGGGTGCGCCGCCTGGCATGCCGGGTGCTCGACTGTCCACGGCAGACGTTCCGCGAGCAGGTACCCGGCCTGTTGGAGCGCTACCAGCGCCGGACGAACCGCCTCGCCGACCAGGTCGGATCCGTGGTCAAGGAGTTAGCGGGCCGGGCGGGCGCCCGCCTGTCTCGCATCCTGGCCTGTGCGGTCTCCCGTTCGACCGCCCTGCGCATGCTCATGCGCCAGGCGGTGCCACCGCAGCGCGTCCCGCGCGTGCTCGGCGTCGACGACTTCGCCCTCAAGCGCCGGCACCGCTACGCCACCGTGATCATCGACGCTGAGACCGGTGAGCGGATCGACGTCCTGCCCGACCGCACCGCCCAGACCCTGACCGCGTGGCTACGCGAGCACCCCGGGGCGAGTACGTCTGCCGCGACGGCTCCGCCTCCTACGGCGAGGCGATCCGCCAGGCCCTTCCCGAAGCGGTGCAGGTCAGCGACAGGTGGCAGTGCGCCATGAGGCGCCTTGTCGTATCCCCGATTCAGTCGGGGTGAATTTGGAGGGAGATTCATGGGTCCAATGGCTTACCTAATCCGGAAACGGTGAGGGGACGACAGCATGCCAGAAAATCGACGGCCGGGCCCAGGCATTGGGGACGGGGCGTCGAGGGACCCGCGTGACACGGTGAAAGCTGGATTGCCTGAACCCTAATCCCCAGAAGATTGAAGGTCGAATCCGTCGGAAAGATGCCTGCTACCGACGCCGCACCCTGCGACGACTCAGTGCCACGGTCGATGCAACCTCCGGAGTGCGGAGCGATGCCCAGCGAGGGCATTCAAGGGGATGAGTGGGGCACCTAAACCACGCTGATACGTACGACAAGGACGAACATGGGATCGCCTAAGGGAGGAGATCTTCCTATGGCGACGGAGGCCCCGTAGTAGTCGCCGGATGAACGACCGGCCAAGGAGGACGGGAAAGCCGTCTGCAGGGCGAAGGGGGCCAGGTGATCGGACACTCAAGACCCGGGAGGTATGCGTAATGCAGAGCGCCGAAACAGTGCTGAGTGTCCTCCGTGAACGCGGCAGGCGTGGCCTGCCGTGCACTGAACTGTATCGACAGCTGTTCAATCCGCAGTTGTATCTGCTGGCCTACGGGCGTCTGTACTCCAACAAGGGAGCGATGACGCCCGGGGTCACCGGGGAGACCGTGGACGGCATGTCGCTGGGCAAGATCGAGCACGTCATCGACGCGCTGCGCCACGAGCGCTATCGATGGAGCCCGGCCAGGAGGGTCTACATCCCGAAGGGGCGGGGCAGCACGAAGCTGCGACCGCTCGGCCTGCCGCCGTGGTCGGACAAACTTGTCGGCGAGGTGGTGCGCCTGCTCCTTGAGGCGTACTACGAGCCGACGTTCTCCGACTCCTCCCATGGTTTCCGTCCCCGTCGGGGCTGCCACACCGCGTTAGAGGATGTGGTCTACACCTGGACGGGAACGGCCTGGTTCATCGAGGGTGACATCGCCCAGTGCTTCGACCGGCTCGACCATTCGGTCATGCTCCGAATCCTGGGCGAGAAGATCCACGACAACCGGTTCCTTCGGCTGGTGCGCAACATGCTCACGGCCGGATACATGGAGGACTGGGTCTGGAACGCCACGCACAGCGGAAGTCCGCAAGGCGGGGTCGTTTCACCGATCCTATCCAATATCTACCTGCACAAGATGGACGAGTACGTCGAGAAGGTTCTGATCCCGGAGTACACCCGAGGAAAAGTCAGGAAGCCGAACCGTGCCTTTCATCGGGTATGGGCGGCGATAGGACGCGCGCGCAAGCGCGGCGACCACACCCAGGTGCGGGAACTGCGCAAGCAACTCCACAGCATGCCCAGCATGGATACTCATGATCCGGGCTACCGGCGGCTGAGGTATGTGCGCTATGCCGACGACACCCTCCTCGGGTTCGCCGGACCAAAGGCAGAAGCCGAAGAAATCAGAGAGCGTCTGGCGCAGTTCCTGCATGACGACCTCAAGCTGGAACTCTCGCCCGAGAAGACCCTCATCACGCACGCCCGCACCGAGGCAGCGAGGTTCCTCGGCTACCACATCACCGTGCACCACAACGACCGGAAGGTCTCCGGCAGACGCCGCTCTGTCAATGGGACGATCGGTCTGCGTGTCCCCCGTTCGGTGGTATCTGCCAAGCAGGCCCAGTACATGAAGCGCGGCAAACCCGCGCGTCGGCCCGAACTGCTGAACCAGGACGACCACGTCATCATCAGCACCTTCGGGTCCGAGTACCGGGGCATCGTCCAGTACTACCTGATGGCCGGCGACGTCTTTCGACTCGCCCGGCTGCAATGGGTCATGGAGACCTCGATGCTGATGACGCTGGCGAACAAGCACCGCTCGACGGTGTCGAAGATGGCCCGCAAGTACGCGACCACCACCGAGACACCGTTCGGGCCCCGCAAGTGCTTCGAAGCCCGCGTCGAACGCATCGGCAGGAAGCCGCTGGTCGGACGGTTCGGCGGGATCCCGCTGAGACAGAACAAGAAGACGGTCCTCACGGACCGTCAGCTGGCCCCGGTCAACATCAAACGCAAGGAACTGGTCACCCGGCTCCTCGCCGGACGATGCGAGGCATGCGGATGCGTCGACGCGGTGGAAGTCCACCACGTCGCCAAGCTCGCAGACCTCGGGAAACCGGGAACCGACCGGCCCCCGTGGGCGGATCTCATGGCCGCGCGGCACCGCAAAACCCTCGTGGTCTGCGGAAGTTGCCACGCGGGCATCCACGGGAAACGACCCGTCCCAGCACACGCGGAGTAGTCACCGGAGAGCGACGTGCGGTGAAAGTCGCATGCGTCGTTCGGACTGGGGGCCGTTGGAGAAGGACCTGCTCAGCAGACACCTCGCCGACGGCCCACCAGTACCCTCTGGTCCAACCTGTGCGGCAAGGTCCTGGCCGAGGTCCGCTCCCACGCCGCCTGCTGGGCCACCGCCGTGAACCCCGCCCGACCCGGGGGCGTGCGCGAGCAGACCACCCGCGAACGCTGGCAGCAGATCCACAGACTGCTCGACAAGGGCGTCGGCCTGCTCGAATGCGCCCGCCGCCTCGACGTCGCCCTGAACACCGTCAAGCGGTACGCCCGCATGAAGGAGCCCACCGGCGACCGCCGCGCACCCCGCTACAAGCCCACCCTCGTCGACCCCTACCGCGACCACCTGCGCCGGCGCCGAAGCGAAGACCCCGCCGTGCCCGTCACCCACCTCCTGCGCGAGATCAAAGAGCTCGGCTACACCGGCAGCGCGAACCTCCTGGTCCGCTACATCACCCAGGGCCGCGCCGAGGGCGACAAGCCGGTCACCACCCCGCAGCGTTTCGCCCGCCTCCTGCTCACCCGCCCCGAGAACCTGCGCGACAAAGACGCCGCACTCCTTCGGGAACTCACCCGAACCTGCCCCGAGATGACCACCCTCGCCCAACTCACCGGGGAGTTCGCCCAGCTGCTGACCCCAGCGCAGGGCAACGACGCGAAGCTCAGCGACTGGATCGCCAAAGTGCGCGCCGTCGGCCTGCCCCACCTGCACTCCTTCGCCAACGGCCTCGAACTCGACCGTGCCGCCGTCGATGCCGGGCTCACCCTTCCCTACCACAACGGCCGCACCGAGGGCGTGAACACGCGAACCAAACGGATCATGAGGCAGATGCACGGCCGAGCCGGGTTCCCCCTGCTCCGCCACCGCATCCTCCTCCAGTGACCACTACACAGCGCTACCACCGATTACGGGACAGAGCCGTTAGTTCTACACTCCCAGTCGGGCTACCGGTCTGTGGCCAACCGATGTGAACGAGGTCACCATCGGGCGCGCAGCACGCCGTCGCTATCGGGCAGGGCGGCGCAAAGAAGTGGGTGGCGTTCGTCGAGGTATACGGGCAGGGCGCAGGCCGCTCGGGCGTCGACCACCAGGGTGGCGAGTTCTTGGTACTCGGTGTCGTCGACGACCGCGTGTCTGATCGTCCCGCCCTGTGTCTCCCAGACGAACTCCGCGGGTCCCTCCTCTGGCAGCGTGGCGAGGACCGCGCCGACATCGGGGTTCAGGTCCGGCCAGACGGTCAGCAGGGCGCGCGGGCTGAGACCGGTACGTACCGCGTCGAGGTTCTGCGGCGTGAGGCGGTGGAAGCGTGCAGCGTTGCGGACGTAGCCCTCCTCCAGGAGCACCGCCTTCTGTGAGGCCAGCAAGGTGCGCACGCGCGCCCAGAACCCCTCGTTGGCCGCCTCCGTCACGTCCGGCTCCTCCAGCTCCGCCGTGTAGGGGGAGGTCGCCATCGGTTCCGGGAAGAGGCCGAGTTCCCGTGTCCGGGCCACAGCGTCCGCGCAGAGCCGGTCGCTGCCCACATACACGTACTGGTCCCACCCGACATGCACGGTAAATACGTCCCCTGCCTCCAGACGGCACCAGGCACCTTGGTCGCGGAGCATGACCCGGACCAGCTCCAGAGCGACCGGAAGGGAGACCTCGGCCCCGTCGTGGTAGCCGGCGAGGTTGGGCGGGAAGAGTCCGCCGAGGTCGTGTCTTCCATCCGACGGCTCCACGCCGAAGTGGACGAATCCGGTGACTTCGGGCTCGCGGATCTCCAGCCGATCGATGCCTGAGGCCTCCGCGAAGGCGGCGATCGCCGCGAGGTACGCGGCTTCGACCAGCCCATGGTCACTGACCGCCTCCTCGGCACCGGTGTAGTGGCCGTGTTCATCACGGTCTGCAGGGTCGTACTTGGTGATCCGGTGGACGAAGGACGGCGGCACGTTGCTCCCTGCGAGGTCAGAAGGGGGATCAGCTGCTGAGGTCGAACACGCCCCAGGTGGTGAACGGCTCGGCCTGGACGTAGATCCTGGTTCCTCGGCCGACAACCCGCCGGCGGCCGGGGGCAGAGCCATCGGGCAGGGTGAGCAGGCAGACGTCCGATGGCTCGACGGATGTTTCCATGATCTCTCCGTGGGCGAGTCGGTCCCGCTCCTCGCCGTAGCCACCGTAGAAGGCGACCCGCTCACCGTGGACTGCCACCGCTTTAGCGCCTCGTACGCGGTTCGCCCACACCCTCACGGGCCGATGGGTGCGGTCGGGGCTTATCTCGACGAGCGGGAAGTCCGTGTATGGGCAGGCCCAGGCGGTGGTGTCCGACACGTTCAGGGCGTAGCAGTCGAAGAGGCCGGGGATGCCGGCGTCGTCTGATGTCCAAGTGAGTCGGCCGGTGGCGCTCCAGCAGCGGATTCCCACCGGGTTCTCGTCGAAGTGCCCGACCCAGATACGGCTGGCCTCGTCAACGAGCAGGTGTTCGATGGCGTCCCCGACGGAGAAGGACGAGGGCTCACGGCCGAGCGCGTCGAAGACCTGGACCTGGTCCGCGTCCTCGTATCGGCGGGCGCGAGACGCGGCGACTACGAACCCGCCGTCCGGCAGGCGGTCCAGGTGCGGCCAGCGGGCTCGCACGGCGCTCAGCTCGGTGAGTTCGGCATTGCCGTCCGGATCGACGGAAACGACCAGCGCGTCAAAGGGCCGGACAGCGTCGCCAGGCTGCGGAACGCGGTCGGCAAGCAGCCAGTGGGTGGTACCGAAAACGTCGACGGTACTGGTCAGAACGTGGCGGTCATGGTGCGCATGGGGCAGATGGGCGTAGGGAACGAGGACGGTCTTCTGCACGGTGGGCTCTCCTGAGTGGACGATCGGTCACAGCCAACGGGCACTGCGGTGCGGCGACGGCGGTGCGCGAGCGGTGGAGAGCGGAGCGGGGTGCCTAGAAGGCATGGCCCTTTCTGGTCGTCATGAGGTGATCCTGGTCGACAACCGACCTTGGGACAAGCCATTTCAGGTGTAGTCGGGTAGCCCGCTGAGCGCTCCAGTTGGCACGGTTCGCCAACTGGAGCGCTTGCGCAGAAAGAGCGTCAGAGGGATCGGACAGCGGATCATGCCAAGGTGACGTCCATGCCGCCCTCGGCCAGGGTTTCAAGGACTGTGGTGAACAAGTTGTAGGGCTGGCCGTCCGGTGTTAGGGCGTGGGACAGGTGCTCGCGCGCGGTCGCGGCGTCTCGCCAGAGCAAGGTGGCGGGGGCGGCGTAGCCGAAGGTGCCGCGCAGGCAGTCGTCGAGGGCGGTGAGGCAGCCGCCGAAGTAGCCGCCGGGGCCGTTGACCGCCTCGCCGAGCGCCAGGTAGAGGGCTGGTTCGTCGGTGACGTACCGGCCGTCGAGTTCGTAGGTCTGACCGGCCGGTCGGTCACGGTGGGATCGTCGGCAGCCCCGCTCGCGTACAAGGTCATGCCAGGCCCCGCGGCGGCGGGTGTCGAGGCCGGCCCAGGTGTTCACGGCGGCCGGTGGTCCGGCGAGCCATCGCTCCCAGATCGACCGGGCATATTCGGGGACCGGTGTGAAGCGGCCTCCGTCGAGCTCAAGGTCGATCAGGTCCGCTCCGCAAGAGGATGGGCGCCAGGCGCTGATCGTGGTCCACAGCAGCCGATCGGTGAGCATCTCTCCTTGGCCGTCCCGTATCTCCAGCGCGGCCTCCTCCAGGTCCAGGGCCCGCCGGGTGCCCTTCGCCAGTGCCGCCCTGAGCCGATCACTCGGCGCGAGCCCTCGCAGGACAATTGGTGCGGGTACCTGCTCGGGCGACATGATGCGGGTGAACTCCCGGCAGGAGCCCAGCCAGCCATGCCCGTCGTGCACGCGAACGCGCCCCCTGTACCCCTCGGGCGGGCCTTCGTAGTCAGCCAGGCCGGTCAGCACCCGACTGTCCGTCCCGACGGGCTGCCCCGAACTCTCCGCGTCCTCCAGCAGCCAGGCATCGCATGCCTCATCCTCCGGCACCAGCCACACTCTGCTGCCGACCCAGCCGGACACGCCGGATCCCTCCGGAACCCAGCCGAACAACTCGTACGTCCCGCGCCGGCATTCTCCAAACAGCCCCTCCACCTCGGCACAGACGCCCCAGACATGGCCGTGCTCCGTCTCGGTCAGCGCGTACGACGCGCTCCCGCGGGCCTTCTCATCCTCATGCACAACGGAGATCATGCCCCGACCACGTTCGCACGACTAGGCCAGGATCTTCGCTGGCCGGAGCTGCAGGGGCCGTTCTCGAACGTCAAGGGCAGCCGTCCCTCACCCCGCAGTGTTCGATTTCTGTTCGATACATTGATATTAGAGGTGCATCTGCAGCCCTCGAAGCACTGCGAGAGGTAGATGGTCATGCTGCCGCGAACGGCGTGCGTCTCGCGGCCCATGGCGACGAACCCGTCTGCAGCAGGGAAGCGAGACACTCTGAGGCGTCTGGAGAACCCCGGAAGCGCGGGCTGATCACCATGACCACCACCACGCCTGCGACCCGGCACATCCTGCACCTGCACTACGAGCACCTAAGTCGCGACGACACCCGCTACCCCCAATTGCTGGAGATCGCCGCCACCATCAGCGCCCGCATCCAGGCCCTGCCGCCCGACGCCGTCGACGTGGATCTGACCGGCGCCACCCGCTACTTCGGCGCACCGCCGGAGGACGTCGCCGCCATGGTGCGGCTGCGCACCCTGGCCCTGGCCGGGGTGGCGACCACTGCGGGCCTGGGCCCCTCACGGATGCTCGCGGCCATTGCCGCCGACGCCGCCGAACCCGGCCACCTGCTGACCGTTCCCGACGACGACGCGGCCATCGTGCGGTTCCTGCACCCGCGCCCGGCCTGTGGCCTTCCCGGGATCGGCTCCGCGACCGCCCGAACTCTGGCCCACTACGGCCTGGACACCGTCGGCGACCTGGCCCGCACCCCACTGCCCACCCTCCAACGCATCCTCGGTACCAGCGCCGGCCTGCAAGCCCACCACCGCGCCCACGCCTACGACCCGCGCTTCGCCAGGCGGCCGGCCCCGGGGCGAGTGCGGCCAAGCGCCGGGTCGTCGCGGCCCGCCTGGCGCAGAGCGAGCGCGGTCGCCGGTGGGATCCGGTGCTGCTGTTGGACAGCTGGCGCCGCGAGGCCGAGCTGGTGGTCGGCGACGTCGACGGGATGCTCGCCGACACCGCCCCAGGTCCACCGCGCTCGCTCGCGGTCCCGCCGACCGCGGACCAGGTCCTCACCAGGATGCGGCTGCCGCGCCGGGCAGCGGTGCGCCGCAAGGGAGTGGAGCGCCGCGAGGTCCTGGCCGCCGTCCTCGCCGCCTTCCCCGACAGCCTGCACTCCCTGGCCCATGCGCAGCAGATCTGCGACCAGGTCCTCGCGCAGGCCTTCACCCCGCTGCCCGGACGCTCGGGGACCAGCTGGGTCGACACCGAGCGCTACCGCGTCCCACCCCACCTGGTCGCCACCTCCCGTCAGCCGGTCGGCTGGAACGACCCGACCGCACCGGCCGTGCCCATACCCGGCAGCGCGGCCGACCGGACGCGGCAGCAGGACCAGGCGCAGCAGCTCCTGCCACTTCAGGTCCCCGCACCGCCGCTCCTGCCGCAGATCCGCCGTCCGGCCCCCGCGCCCCGTCCAGACGGCAGCGACTACGACCAGGTGGAGCTGGACCTCGAACTGGACAGCGGAGCCGAAGCGCCGGCCGACCTGTTCGGCGAGCAGCTGACCATCGACGTCGCCGACGGCCCGCCGGTGCGCGAACGCGCCCACGGCCTGACCGGCGACCAGGACCTGGCCGCGCTGCTCGCCACAGCCGAAGCCGGCCTCCAGCGCGCCCAGGCCGAAACCGACGCCTGCGACCAGGCCACCGGGCTCCTGCTCGCCGCCCTCGCTGATGGCCGCGGCGAGGCCGTCACCGTGCTGCGCCGGCGGCGGCTGTGCCTGGCCGCGGTGGCGGCACTGGCCGCCCACGCCACTGAGCTGCTGGACCGGGCCCGCGAGGACCGCAGCGAGGCCGCGAAGGCGAGGACCCGGGCCGCCCGGCTGCGAGAGCTGGCGGGCAGGTTGCGGATGCCCGGGGACGGGAGGCCGGAGGCCGTCGGCCTCATCCGCGAGGACCAGGGCGACGGCGACGGACCGGACCGGCCGGTCTCCCGCAGGCAGGTGCTCATACACGCGAAGCTCCTGGAGGACCGCGCCGTCGACCTGGAGCAGGCGGCGGACAGCAGCCGGGCAGAGGCACCCGAGCTGATGCGGCGCGCGGAGCAGCTGGCGGCCACCGAGCACGCCACGGTGGAGGCCGCCGACCACGCCCAGCACCTCACCACCCGGCAGATCCAGGACCAGGACGCCGCTGCTCTGGCGGCCGACACCGCGAGCACCACCGGGCAGCGGGAGCCCGGCACCCTGCGGCAACGCGCCAAGGTCGACGCTGCGCGCGGCGCGATGACGGCGGTGCGCGCGGAGCTGGAGCTGCGCGCGCGGATGCCCGCCGATCAGCGCGCCCGGGAGGAGGAGGTCCGCGCGCAGGCCCGACCGCCGCGAGTGGCGCGGCCACGCGACCGCCAGCGCCGTGATCCTGAACCCGGACGGCCTGGTCCTGCACATCGCGCACGCCGCCAGCGGGAAGTGGCTCCCGGCCGTCGGCGGGCACCTGGAGCCCGGGGACCAGTCGCTGGCCGGGGCGCTGCTGCGGGAGCTGCAGGAGGAGCTGGGCCTGGTCGAGCAGGACCTGGTGTGGCTGCTGGACGTCCCGGTGCACATCGACGTGTTCGACCTCCCGGCCCGCGAGACCCGCGGCGAGCCCGGCCACCTGCACCTGGACTTCTGCTTCCTGCTGACCACCGGCCGCACCGACTTCCAACTGCAGGCCGATGAAGTCCACGCCACCGACTGGCGCCCCCTGGAGAGCCCGGTCGACGACCGGCAGCGCGAGGGCGTGAACCTGGCCCTGGCCCGGGTGCAGACCCCCGCGCAGCGCGAGGACTTCCTCGCGGGGCTGCCGCGGGCGTTCTCCGCTTCGTGTGCGGTGGTCACCGATCCGGCGGGCCGGGTTCTGCTGGTCAAGTGCCACAACCGCGCCCCCTACGGCCCTCCGGGCGGGGTGGTCGAGGTCGAGGAGAGCCCGGCCGACGCGGTCGTGCGCGAGCTGGCGGAGGAGACCGGGCTGCGCCTGCCGCCCGGCCGGCTGCTCGCGGTCTCCTGGATCACCGCCGGCGGCAGCAGCACCGCGGACATGCCCGGGGTGCAGTTCGTCTTCGACATGGGCACCGTGCCCGCCGGCACCGAACTGGTCCTGCAGGACGGGGAGGTCGCCGACGCCGCCTGGGCCGATCCTCAGGACCTGCTCCAGTACATGGGGCCGCTACGCGCCGAGCGGATCCGCACGGTGCTCGCGGCTCGCGAAGACGGCCAGGTCCGGATCATCACCTCCTCCCGCGCCGACCTGGACGCCGACAGCCGGGACTTCGCCACGCTGCTCCGATCCCGCTGACCCCAGGCGGGGCTGGTCACCGGCCCCGGGGGGAGCGGCGGCGCCGGCGGCCGCGGCGCGGGGCTGTTCGCCGGTGGGCCGATACAGTCGGAGGTGGCCGACGGCAGCTCCAATGCCGTCGGCCACCCCCGTGTTGGCGGATCGCCGGATCGTCCCTGCGGCCCTGCCGCAGGGCTTCCCTCGCATTGCTCCGAAGCTGGGGGCTGACATCCCAGCTCACGACCACTTCGGGGTCCCCACCGTGAGTGTGATGGTTCCACGCGTCGACAAGGACCTCCGCGACGGCAGCCAGTTCTGGAGCCAGGCCCGGAGCGATCACGGGCAACCCGGCCCCGGCGTGACCGGCAATGCCCCAAACGGGACAACTCTCGCCCGAATCAGTGCCCTCCCCTGCCCGTCGAAGGCCGAACCCGCCCCCGGCCCGCACTCGCGTCCGAGACGGGCTCCGACCTGCCTAGAGCCGACCTCAGAACGTCTTCCATTCCTCTCCAGGTATGCAGTCCCAGGAGTTCACGACCCACTCCCGAACGAGGAAGAGCGGGCGGGTGACGACAACGTCACCCGCCCGCTGAACCCGCAGAACCAGCCCAAGGTCCGCAGACCCCGGATCCGCTGCATGGGTGCCGCCGTGGACGGGACGGGCTACGCCGTGCTCGATCACCGGCTGGTCGATCACGCTGCCTTGGCTTCGACGGTGTCGGGCGGTGTCCGGTGAGCTCCGGGAGCCGTTGCGGGGCGCTCTTGCCGGCGGCCGGTCAGACCAGGCGGTGGAGGTAGTCGTTGTTCACCAGCCACAGCACGTTGAGCTGCGCTGGTCCGTCGGGTAGTAGGGAGGTGTCGAGCTGGTACTGCCAGCCCAGGCCCGGCTGGTTGAACCAGGGGGCGATCGGGCCCGCGTCCACGGCGAAGGGCTTGAGTACCTTGTAGTCGTGGTAGTTGCAGCCCGCGGCCGGCTGGCCGTCCAGGCTTTGCGGGGGGATCGAGCGGGTGGCGTAGGGGAGGCCCGCCGGGGCGAGGAAGGAGCCGTACTCGCTGCCGTAGCGGTCGATGTCCTGTCCGGGGAGGAGTTGTTGGGTGGTCTCCAGTGGCGTGCCGTCCGGGGTGGTGAGGTAGCCGTGGCCCGGGGGGTAGCGCTAGCCGCTGGCACCGTTGTAGGCGGTCGGGTCGTAGTACTTGGCCAGGAAGGCGGAGTCGGAGGCGCCGCCGGTGCGCTGGTAGCCGATGAGCTCGCGGCCGACCGGGCCGGCGGTGGGGAGCTCCTCCGGGCCCAGGCGCATGTCTCCCTGCTCGAAGGATGCGGAGCAGGTGTCGCGGGGGAGAGCCGGTGATGTGGCCTGGGCCTGGGTGGTGGAGAGGGCAGTGGTCGCGACGACGAGGATGAGGCCGGCTCCGAGCCTGGCGATGTTCTGGGCAATCGTCATAAACATGATCCAAGCACCCAAAACCATGACGGTATCGGTCAACTTGCCGTTAATCACTCGTACGTGACTTGGTATGCCGCGCTGATCGAGGTCAGTCCCCGGGCCGGGCCAGCCGGTCGTCGCGCTCGGCTCCGCTCCTTCGCGATCCGCTGTGAGCAGCGTTCGTCGCGGGCCGGAAACATGGTGGGGTGTCGGTGGCTGGCATCCGGAACAGACCAGGCCGGCTTCGCCGTCGAAGCACGGGATCTCCACCCGGGCGCAACGATCCGATGTCGATGCTCACACAGCGGCCCCACGAGTCGATCACTGCCCTACGCTCCCCGCGTGAACACACCCCGTCCGGCGGTACCTCCCGCCCGGCGCAGCACCCTCCTCGTCTGTGCGGCGGTGGCTCTGGTCGCATTGACAGCCTTGGCCGCCGGGTGCGCGGGCGCCAGCCCGCGTGTCTCACGTGTTCCCGCGGCCGGATACGCCAGCGCCGGCGGCGCCACGCACCGCCCGTGCCAGTCCGCTTCCACGCAGGCGGAGCCGGGCGGCGCGGACCCGTTTCCGGCCTTGCCGGCTGCGACGCAGGTGACCGACCTCGGCAAGCCGCTGCACTTCAGCGTCGACCACGACGGCCGCCCCACTCACGCCGTGGGCAAGGACGGCGAGAAACTGACCGTCACCCTGCTTCGCATGGTGGACCCGGCCTGCGCAGTGGGCGGCTCCTCCCTGCTCTTCCGCGGACAGAAGTACGTCGCACTGGAACTACGGCTCACCAACGACGGCAACACGCCCTTCGACGACTCGGCGAGCAACTGCACCTGGGGCTGGACCAACACCCGACAGCAGGCGGGGTCCTACGTCTACCCCACCATCACGGCGGGACCGCTCATCGACCGCAGCGCCCAGAACCTGCCGCCGGGACACACCACCACCGGCTACATCGTCATGGCCATCCCCATCGGAGCCCACCTGACCCGGGTCGAGTTCACCCCCGACAGCGGATTCGCCGAAGTGACCGGAGAATGGCAAATCAAATCCTGACGAACAGAAGCCACGTTACTGAGGTTGTAGGCGTGGTGTCGTCATGGTGAGTCCGCTGCCGGCGAGGCATCCGTCGATAAGGTCGGGCCGGTACTGGACCTGGCGACGGACGGATCAGCATGCGTTGCTGGTGCGGGGCCCTCTGGGCTATTGGCCGCCTGACTCTCGGTCCCTGCCCGGGGGCGGCGCTCTGGCGCCCGGGTGCCTCGGAGGTTGCGTGCAAAATATGGACGCCGGATGCCGGTGCTGCCGCGTCGCAGACCCCCGTGCGCGCTTCGCGAGGGTCGTCTGGTCGGCCCGGAGGCTGGCGGTGGTCAATGGCTGGCGCGTGAGTGGGGTGGGCAACTATGTTGAGCGGCCCAGCCGTTCAAGGTTGGAGTCCCCTTGCCGATACGTCCCGGCACGCCAGAGTAGGAGGCTGCGCTCGCGGCGGTGACCACCGTCGTCAAGGAGAGGGCGAGCTGGCGCGGGCCGCTGTTCTACTACGAGGAGCTTTCCAAGATCCTCAAGGGTCAGGGCCACCCGGTCCACCACCGCGGCACGCTGATCGGTCTGCTTTTGAAGGACCTGTGTCTGCAGGAGGCCGCGGTGGGCGCGCCGATGCTCTCGGCCATCGTCGTGAACTCGCCGATCAGGCGTGGCAAGCCCTCACCGGCGTTCTTCGAGCTGGCGCGCTCCTACCCGTTCAACCGTGGCGCGGAATGGACTTGGGAGCAGGGGCGTGACCATGTCTTCTCCTACTACCAGGTGGCTGCCGAGGGCGCCTGACCGCGCCATCGAGGTGGCCGGCAGATCCGGGACGGTGACGCTGCACCATCGGCCGGTCAACGCGCCGGGAATGCTGGTGCGCAAGGAGCACGAGACGCCGGCGGTCTACGCGTTCGATGTGGCGGATCGCACTGAGCCCCGTGGCCATGCAAACTGCGCGGGCAGGGGCCTAAAACGGGCTCTTGTGCTCCATCTGTGGGTCGGTTCGGAGCGCCTGACGCAATGCACGCCGTCCCCTGTGCAGATCTTGAGGTATCGAGGCTCAGGATCAGATGCGTAGGGAGAACGGCGTGCGGTTCACCACCGTATTGAAGGCACTGGTCGGATGCGAGGAAGCAGCGCCGGAGGACATGTGGTTCGAGGATGAATCGCAGGTCATGGTGATCGCGGTGCGGGCGAAGCCGCGGGTGCGACGGCGGTGCGGGAGCTGCGGGACCCGCAGTCCGGGGTTTGATGCCGGGGCTGGTCGACGCCGCTGGCGACACCTGGACGCGGCCGGGCTGAAGCTGTTCCTGGAGGCCGACGCACCTCGGGTGAGGTGCAAGCGACACGGAGTGGTGGTCGCCGCGGTGCCCTGGGCGAGGCACGGCGCCGGTCACACCTACGACTTCGACCAGCAGGTCACCTGGATGGCCACCGAGTGCTCCAAAGCGGCCACCGCCCAGCTGATGCGGACTGCCTGGCGCACCGTGGGCGCGATCATCACCCGCTACCAACGCGAGGCTGACGCGGGCATCGACCGCCTCGCCGGCCTGCGCCGGATCGGCATCGACGAGATCTCCTACCGCAGGGGCCAGAAGTACATGACCGTCGTGGTGGACCACGACACCCGCAAGGTCGTATGGATGTGCGAGGGCCACGGCAAGGACCCGCTGCGCGGCTTCTTCGACGCGCTCGGCGAGGAACGTTCCCACAAGCTCACCCACATCAGCGCGGACGGTGCGGAGTGGATCGCCGACGTGGTCGCCGAACGGGCCCCCAACGCCGTGCGCGCCATGGACCCGTTCCACGTGGTCGCCTGGGCCACTGATGCCCTGGACGAGGAGCGCCGCGCCGCCTGGAACCGAGCCCGGCGCGAGGCCGGCGACCCTGATCTGGCACGTAAGTTGAAGCACTCCCGGCACGCCCTGTGGAAGAACCCCGAAGACCTCACGCCCCGCCAGCAGGCCAAACTCGGCTGGATCGCGACCAACGACCCCCGCCTGCACCGCGCCTACCTCCTCAAGGAGGGCCTGCGCACGATCTACCAGATCGCCAGAACCGAGGGGACCGATGCCGCCATTGCCGCCCTGGACCGCTGGCTGACCTGGGCCGCACGCAGCCGCATCCTCGCGTTCGTCGAACTCGGCCGCAAGATCCGCCGTCACTACGACGCCATCCTCCACGCCGTCGTCGAGCAACTGAGCAACGGACTGATCGAGTCAACGAACACCAAGACCAGGCTCATCATCCGCCGGGGCTTCGGCTTCCGCACCGCCGAAGCAATCATCGCCCTCGTCATGCTCTGCCTCGGCGGCAACCGCCCGCACCTACCCCGCCGCCAACCCGCATGATCACACCCACAGATCCAGCAGAAGAGCCCTAAAACGGACACACCACCGCGAGGAATGGGCAAGACACCTCACGTGTTCAGTCGGTCAAGTCCGCGGTCCGGGGGAGCACATTGGGCGGGCGGATGTGGTGATCCTGTTGGGCCTAGATTGGGTGCATGGTTGAGCAGGCAGGGGTGGGTACCGAGTCGGGGCGGCGCGGGCGGGGGCGTCATGCCAGGCGGGGCGCGGGGGCGGCGTCGGGTGGGTTGATGAGGTCGTCGGCGTTGATGGCGGTGGGCACGGTGGCATCGCGGGCTACCGGGATGGTCCGGTTGATGCTGCAGGCGGCCGCGCTGGGCACGTTGGCGGTGGGTGGTTCCTACAACACCGCGAACACCCTGCCGACCAGCCTGTATGTCCTGCTGATCGGTGGGGCGTTGAACTCGGTGCTGGTGCCGCAGTTGATTCGTGCCCGGGTCGAGCATCCCGACGGCGGGGTGGCGCACGAGCAGCGGTTGTTCACGCTGGTGCTGAGCGTACTCGCGGTGGGCACGGTGCTGATGGTGGTGTTGGCGCCGCAGATCGTCGGGCTGTACATGCCCGACTCGGCCGGCAACCACCAGCTCTTCGAGCTGACGGTGGCCTTCGCCCGCTTCCTGCTGCCGCAGGTCTTCTTCTACGGCCTGTACTTCATGCTGGGACAGGCCCTCAACGCCCGGGGCAGGTTCGGCGCGATGATGTGGACTCCGGTACTGAACAACGTCGTCCTGATCGCCCTGTTCGGGCTGTACATGTGGCTGGTGCCCGCGCCGGCCGACGCCGCGGCGGTGACGCCGGCGCAGGTGCGGCTGCTGGGGATCGGCACCACGATCGGCATCGTCCTGCAGGCGCTGTGCCTGATCCCCTTCCTCGCGGGTTCGGGCTTCCGGTGGAGGCCGCGGTTCGACTGGCGCGGCACGGGGTTGCGCAAGAGCGTGGGCGCGGCTCGCTGGACTTTGCTGTTCGTCCTGGTCAACCAGGTCGCCCTGGCCGTGGTGACGCGCTACGCCAACGCTGTCGACGCGCTGCTGCCCACGGCCGGGGCGGGCAACAGCGCCTACTTCTTCGCGCAGAACATCTGGATCCTGCCGCAGGCCATCGTCACGGTCTCCCTGGTGACAGCGCTGCTGCCGCGGATGAGCCGGGCTGCGGCCGAGCACCGGCTGCACGACATGCGTGAGGACCTGTCCCGGGGCCTGCGCGTCACCGGCGCGGTTATCGTTCCTGCCTCGATCTTCTTCCTGGCCTTCGGCCCGCAGATCGCGACCCTGATGTTCTCCTACAGCAGCAGCGGCCCGGCCTCCGAACAGCCGCTGGGCCACATGCTCCAGGCGTTCGCCCTGGGCCTGATCCCGTTCTCCGCCCAGTACCTTCTCCTACGCGGCTTCTACGCCTTCGAGGACACCCGCACCCCGTTCCGGATGGCGGTGTGGATCTCCGCCATCGACATCGCCCTGACCACCGGCTGCCACCTCCTGCTCCCTGCGCGCTGGGCGGTCACCGGCATGGCCGCCGCCTACGCCCTCTCCTACACGATCGGCCTGCTGATCACCGGGGCACGCCTGCGCCGCCGGCTCGAAGGGCGCCTGGACGGCAAGCGCCTCCTGCGCACGTACGGCAAGCTCGCCACCGCCGCCACGACCGCCGGTGCCCTCGGCTGGGCTGCGGGCCACTCCTGCACCGGCCTCGTCGCGGCACCAGCGGCTGCATCGCTACTGGCCCTGGGAGTGGGTGGTGCCGCGATGCTCGCCCTGTTCCTGCTCCTGGGCCGCCTGCTTCGAATCAGCGAACTACACGGACTTCCCGGCCGGGCGTGACCGGGAAGATCCGGAGGCGGCAGGCACGGAACACTCCCCCGGAGCACCTCCGGGGCATCGGTCGGCGGGGTCTGCGTCGCCCTGGCCGTCGTGGATGTGACTGTGCTTCGTAGTTGACCAAAATTTTCAGGCTAGTTGGCCAGGCTGTAGGTGCGGCTCCGAGCCGGTGAGCCGGGACACGATAGTTGGAACCTGGCCACGCATATTGGAACTGGGGGTTACGACGCCCCAAGTGGACCTGGGTGTCGGTGGCATCGGGTTGGATGAGCATGTGACTGTCTATGACGTAGCCCGCCAGCTCCCCGCCATCACCGACCTGCGGGACCTGTGCCGTTCACTGGCGATGCTCGATGCGATCCTGAGCCCCGATTGGGAGAGCCGGCACTACTCCTTCAACGCCAGTTGGGCCGACGACGAGGAGATGGCCTCGATGCGCAACGGGTCGGGAGACGAGTACTCGATCGTGTTCTCGGCGGCGGGAGCCTATGTCCGCGGCTTCGACCACGAGTCGCCGATGAGCCCGTATGGCAACGAAGGCGAGCCCTGGCCGGGAGTTATCGACGAGGTCCCCGAGATTTTCAAGCCCTTCGTCGAGGAGCCGGCGTTCACCGACGAGAACGGCATGCCCGTCGTGACGGCCTGCTTGTGGCGGGGAGCAACGGACGAGCGGTGGCAGCACGGAGTGATCGACTTCCCCGAGGGTGCTGTCGACCCTGACGGAACCACGAGCCTGTTCGATCTCCTGGTCGAACGTTCCCCGGAAGCATTCCAGCGCTTCGCCGAGGACTACTACGAGGTCTCCGTCGACCTGGCGGCAGTGAGCCAGGTCTATGTCCAGCAGCCGCTGACCCAGGAACTCGTGTCGTCGCTGAACCCTGAGGTCAGCTTGGCGGACCTGGCTCAGGACATTTCCGAGATCGGCTATCCGCAGCCCGGCCAAGGGGCGCTCTGACCGCGGGCTGGGCTGCGCGGGGCGGGATGCCGGGCCCCGATCACCTGTCAGCTCCGAGTGCCCGGAACTGGTTCCAGCATGAATGGCAATTCATCGTTGGTTCCAAGAAGCACGACCAAACGGTTCCAACAAGCGTGTCCCGTGAGCTCTAAACCGGCAGGTCACCACACCCTCGTGGTTCCAACTACCGTGTCCAGGCTCAGCCGGTTGGTGTTGGACTGGGTACCTCGATCCTCCTGTGGCTGCTCTCCTCGCCCGCCGCTTACCAACTTTAGGGGCTCGGAAGAGGACCGGATCAGTTCTGTGGTGAGGCTGCGGTGGTGAACTCCTGCGCGACGCGCAGATTCATGAGATTGGTGACCTGGGTGCCGGTGGGAATCGCGTCGCACGCGGCTTTACCAGGCCCGTGGAGGCGGTTCGGCGCCAGTTCGGGACTCCAGGGTCGACCGCCTCCTGGCGGGCTCTCACCTGCCCGTTTGTGGACTCGGTACACATGGTCTGACCTGGTGTTTTTCAGAGATTCACCTAGGGTGGGGGTTCTGCCGGACTGTGTTGGAGGGGACATCATGAGCGGGGAAGCCAGCGAGTACGACGCCAGCCAGATACAGGTGTTGGAAGGGTGGGAGGCGATCCGGAAGCGGCCCGGGATGTACATCGGCTCGACCGGTGAACGCGGCCTGCTCCAGATGGTCTTCGAGGCCGCCAACCGGGCCGTGAACGAGGTCCTCGCCGGCCACGCCAGCATCGTCGACGTCACCCTCACACCCGATGGCGGCGTGCGTGTCGCCGACGATGGGCGGGGAGTTCGTATCGACGAATCGGGAGTCAGCGGCACTTCCGGCCTCGAAGCCCTGCTGACCCGCTTTCAGACCGGGCCGGGGACCGGAGGTCGCCACGACGTGACGCTCGGCTTGTTCGGGTTGGGGCCCTTCGTCGTCAACGCCCTGTCGAGCCGGATGACGGCCGAAGTGCGGCGCGGGGGAGCCGGCTGGGTACAGGAGTACGCGCGTGGCGTGGCCGTCACCCCGCTCATCGAGGCGGGCACCTCGACCGGAAGCGGCACCACCATCACCTTCTGGCCCGATGACGACATCTTCGGGGCCGCAGAGCTCTCGTTCGACGGCCTGGCCGAGCGCTTTCGGGAACTTTCTCTGCTGAACAAGGGCTTGGAGATCTCTCTGACCGACCAGCGCGGTCCGGGCGAGTCCCGGTCGGCACGGTTCCGGCACCCGGGCGGTGCGCGGGACTTCGTGGCCCTCCTCGACGAGCAGGAAGAGCCACCCGTTCATCGGCACATCGTCGGCTTCGAACGGGAGGACCCGCGCATGGCCGGAACCGTGGAGGTCGCCCTCCGTTGGCGTGACTCCCAAGAGGAACGGCTTCGGAGCTTCGCCAACAGTCGACCCACCTTCGGCGGCACCCACGAGCGCGGCTTCCGCGACGGAGTGGCGGCCGCGGTCACCGCGTATGCACGGGAGCAGCGACTGCTGACTACGGCGGACCCGGACCTTGAAGGCGATCGAATCGGCGAGGGCCTGACGGCGGTCGTGTCGGTGAAGCTGGACGATCCCGAGTTTGAGGGCTCCACTCGGGGTGTGCTGGGCAACGCCGCAGTGCGTCTCTGCGTCGAAGAGGCCGTCCGGCAACACCTCGGCAGGTGGCTGGAAGAACACCCGGAGCGGGCCGCAGGTGTCATCGGACGGATGATCAAGGTCGCCCGTCGGGACTGACCAGCAGCAGGCCGTCTGCTGGTCCCGGGGGAACGGCCAGCAGGGCGGTCGGCAGTACACGGCGGTCAACCAGTGACATGACCCGTGGCCAACCAGCCTGCTCAAGCAGGCCAGAGAGCGTGAAACCTTTGGCCAGCAACCCTGGAAAGTGGCCATCTACGGTGTGTCCCGTCTCAGTTGATCTGGTCCCATGGGTCGGGCTGGTGACCGGTCTCACCGGACCTGGTGGTGTCTCACCTGTCTCAAACGGGAGCCGGCTGTTTCTGGGCGTGCGCGGATGACCGTGCCCGGTTTTCACCTTTCGGGGTGGATTGAGTCTCATCTGATCTGGCTCGTTTCATCCGACCCGTACGGCCTTCGCTTCCTGCGATCTGATTGCGGCATGATTTAGCGATGTGGACCGATCTGGTCGCCGCCCTTCCAGTGGTGGCAATCCTGCACCCGCCCGCATCTGAAGCTGCGCTTCGCGATGCTGCGGAAGCTCTTGGGCATCCCCTGCCTGAGGAACTCGTGGCACTGCTGAGAGAGAGCGACGGCGTCGAGGGCGAGTACGGGCTGGGGCTGATCTGGCCCGTCGAACGCATCGTCGCCGTCAATCGGGCCCTTCGCGATGACCCTGCACTGGAGCGGCTCTACATGCCCTTCGACCCCCTGTTGTTCTTTGGCGACGCGGGCAACGGCGATCAGTTCGCGCTTGTCCCGATGACCACACGCCCCGATGTATTCGCATGGAACCACGAGGACGACAGCCGAACCTGGGTGGCACCTGGGCTTGCGAAGTACCTCGACTGGTGGCTGACCGGAAAGATCGTTCTGTAGGTGGGGCAGCGCTTCACCTGGGCCGCCCTCGGGGCCATCCAGCTCACCTGCGCATACCGAAGTTGCCAGGCTCGGTGAGAACCCCGCCGGCGGCGTCTCAGCCGAGCTGACGCACCTCAGGTCAGAGTCCACACAATCCGCCATGATCGACGAGACAATCGATCCCTCCCGATCCTGTCTCCGACCTCAAGGCGGCCGGCCTGCCACCCCTGTCCCACCCAGATCTGACACATTGCTGGTCAGGGCACACCCGGTGGACAAGCTCGATGAGACGGGACAGCTGGCAGGGTAGAGCCCGGGGCCCGTGCTTGATGCGCTGTCACTGGCGGATGCGATGATCGCCGTTGCTGGCGTGAGCACGCTGGTACTACGACTTGGGGACGCTCGCATGGACACGTGGCAGGACCTGTCGGCGCAGGTCGAGGAGCGGCTGAAGGCGATGCCGTCCGGTGGGCGGCGCGTGTTCGCCGCCGGTATCGCGGAACGGCTTATGAGCTGGCACGAGGCACTGCCCGAGGACGAGCAGGCACCGTTCACCGTGGGCCTGCGCCCCCTGCTGAATTCCGTGTGGGAGGGAGTCCTCGGTGACTCGACGGCCTTCTCGGCAGTGAATCGCGGTGTCGCGGAGTACATGCTCAGCGAGTACTGCCACAACGACGGCCAGGACGGGCCCGATGATGCTGACGAGTCTGCCGCGGCCGCAACGTTGTATGCCGCGCACTCTTACCTGTTCGGCTGCCACGACTTCGCCAGCTGGACCAGCCACCGGGCGGTGGAGGCCGTTGACCAGCACCTTGAGCACCTGGCCGAACAGGAAGACGACGAACCCGTCCCCAACTCCGACGAGGCCCTGGCCTGCGAGCTTCAGCGGCAGTTGCGGGATCTCGACCTCATCGCGAACTACGCAGAGGATCTGCGTCACTCCAACTTGGGCCTGCCCATCGACACCTCGCTCCGGCTTCGCGTGGAGCTTCGCGCTCCTCTCTCCAGCCCCGAGTAATCGTCCGGCTGGGGGTCCCGCAGCCTCCGGGCACGGCCAGACACCCACAGGCCTGCATCGACCAATTTGATTGAGACGGGTTGTCACCTTTTCGGGTGACGGCGTGCCCGGCTGTCGGCGTCGCGGCGCTGGGGAGGGCTGCCAGGCGGCAGCGGCGGCGGCCGGGCGTCAGGGCGCGGTGGGTTCGGCGTCGCCCTGGTCCAGGACGTGGTGGCCTGCCTGAGTGAGGGCGGTGGTCCACTGGCGGCCCTTCCGGTCGGGCTCGCCGGTCTCCTATAGGTTCCACCTACTCATGCGCACTGGGCCCTCTCTGACAGTCTCGACAGAGACGCCCGGAATGTCGGGTTAGTCTAGATGGACGAGACAGGAGCACTTCGGCATGGCCAGTACCACCACCCCCGCGTCCGGCTCCGGGCAGGACCCGGCGCCCCGCCCGAAGCGGCGCACGTTCACGGCGCAGTACAAGCTGCGGATCGTCGCTGAGTACGACGCGGCCCCGAACGGCGAGAAGGGCGCGATCCTGCGCCGCGAGCGGCTCTACCACTCGCACATCATCGAGTGGCGGGCCGCGCGCGACGCCGCTGCGGCGGCCACCCTGGTCGACCAGCGCACCTCCGCGGCCCGGCCGAAGAAGGCCGCCGAACAGGCGGAACTTGAGCGGCTGCGCAAGAAGGTCGCCCGCCTCGAGAAGGACGTGGCGCATCGCGACGCCGCTTTGGAGCTGCTGGGAAAAACACACGCGCTCTTGGAGAGGCTCTCCGAGAGCGCGGGCTGAAGCACGCCGCCGAGCCCCTGCTCGACGAGGCGTTCACCGGCCTGGAACGGGAGTTGAACACCACGGCGGCCTGCCGGCTGACCGGACGCTCGCGAGCCACGCACTACCGGCGCCTGCACCCGCCGACGCCGCGCGAGCGCGCACCGCGCCCCTCGCCGGCTTCCGCGCTTTCCACGACCGAGCGGCAGGCCGTGCTGGACCTGCTCAACCGCCCGCAGTACGCCGACCTCGCCCCGGCCCAGGTCTGGGCCCGGGAACTGGACGAGGGCCGATACCACTGCTCGGAACGCACCATGTATCGGATCCTGGAGGCCGCCGGGCAGAGCGGGGAACGCCGCAGGCTGGCCTCCCATCCGGCCAAGACCGTCCCCCAGTTGCGGGCCACAGCCCCGTGCCAGGTACTGACCTGGGACATCACCAAGGTTCAGGGGCCGAACAAGGGCGAGTGGTACCACGCCTACGTCATCATCGACATCTACAGCCGCTACATCTGCGGCTGGACCGTGGAACGCGCCGAATCCGCCGACCGCGCCGAGGAGTTGATCCGCGAGACCATCGAGCGCAACGGCATCGTGCCCGAAACCGTCCACGCGGACCGGGGCACCGCGATGACCTCCAAGAAGGTCTCCCAACTGCTGATCGACCTCGGCGTCACCAGAAGCCACTCCCGACCCAAGGTCAGCAACGACAACCCCTTCAGCGAGTCGAACTTCAAGACCATGAAGTACATGAGCGACTTCCCAAAATCATTCAACTCACTTGAAGAAGCCCGTAGTTGGTTCGACGGATTCATCTCGTACTACAACCACGAGCACCGCCACTCGGGCATCGGCCTGCACACCCCGGCGTCAGTCCACTTCGGCACCGCCGAACTGGTCCGCGAACAGCGGGCCACCACCCTTGCCGAAGCTTACGCCCGCCACCCCGAACGCTTCGCCCGTCGACCCCAGCCACCCAAACTCCCGGAACAGGTCTGGATCAACGAACCCCAACCAGAGACAGAACCGGCACAACAGTCTTCATAGCATCAAATCGTCTCATTTGACTTGACAAGTTCCGGGGTCCGCCGGAAATACCAGATTCCGCGCGAAGTGCGCACTGCTGGCGTCGGCCATCCGTGCGCAAGCCGTGCTCTGTCGGACGGGGCGGGCGTCACCGTCAGCGACAGCGCTCTGTCGGACGTCGCCTACCTACTGTGCGGTGGGAGCGGTTCTGAATCCAATGTCCTCGCGTCAGTGACCGTGGCAGAATGCCGCCATGGTTCTGATCCGAAAGGGCGATGCCGCGTAGGCGCCCGAAGGCTGTCCGTGCTGAGCAATGGCGGCCTCCCAAGCACGTTCTGGTCCGCCGAGTGAGTGGGGTGTCTGCCCAAACTCGGGCGGCAATTCGCCGTGTTGAGGACGAGCGCCTGTGGCCGAACGCCGTTGCTGACGCGCTCGCCCGATTCGAATGGGTCTTCAAGCAGCCCGGTCGCTATCTGAACGCCTCTCAGGTCTACTCGCCTGGCATAGAGGTTGAGGATGCCCGGGACGACTTGGATGCAGCCCTTCGTCACCTTCCCCAGGGTGCCCGGGCAGATCTCACCCGTCTCGTGGCTCGGATCGACGCCAAGTTCGAGCGTCGCACTCTTCCGAATCCGGGCTGGGTGAGCGAATGGACAGCGGGCCGCTGGTGGTGGTGGCGCCTTCGAGAACGCTGACGTCCTCCAATGTCCCCGGAGACGCAACGTGCGCGGAGTGCCGTCATCCCGCCGACCGCAGATCCTCGGTCACTGCGTATGTTCATCGAGGAGTTCCAGGAGCCGTTCTGCTTCGGCGATGAGGCGTCGGCCACTGTCGGTGGCGGACAGGGGGTGGGAGCGGTCGATGACGGTGATGCCGGTGGCGGCTTCGACTTGTCGGAGTTGGTGGTCAAGGACGCCTCGGGCGACGCCGAGTGCGTTGGCGGCGGCCTGAAAGCTCTGGTGACCGGGGAGCCTGATGATGTTGCGTAGCCGCGGGAGGATGTTCGGGGTTCGGCTGAGCGTGGTCATCGCGGGTGAGAGTTCGAGGGTCAGGGCGGCGAAGACGTTGCTGCTCAACTGCGGGTGTCGGGGTATGTCCCACTTGTGCAGCAGGGACAGGATGTCGCTTTTGGCCAGACCCAACTCGCGTGCGATGTCGGGACTGCTGCGTCCCTTGCGGATGTATTCGTCCTCGAGCCAGGTGCGGGACACGCTGCGTTCGAGGGTGCCGGGTGGACGTCGGAGCCGCGTAAGGATGCCGAACTCGCGGAATACCTGGCTGACGGTGCTTGTGCTGCAGTTGGTGCGGGCCGCGATCTGGGTGAGGGACTCTCCTTGGTCTTGGTAGAGCTGGCGAAGCCGGTCCGGAGCGAGGTCGCCTGTGCGTGGAACCCGTCGGATGCTGCGGTTTGGGCCGGGCACCGGCTCGCGCGGGGTGTAGCGGGTGGGATGCGTGGCCGGTGCGGGGTAGTCGACGTCGTGGGCCTCGCAGTAGAGGTCGAGCTGGTCGGTTGTCATGCCGAGGTTGTTCGCGAGTTCTCGCTCGCCGGGTGCCTGCGTGGCCAGTTCGTTCACACGGGACTGGCTGACGCCGGCCGGGTCGATGCCGGGCCAGAGGACCCCGATGACCCATTCGGCAGGGGGCTCCCACTGAACGGGCTCGTTGACGCCGGCGCTGTGGAGATGGGCTTCGGCCTGTTGATGGACGAAGTCTTTGAGGCAAGTCGGTAGGTGACGGCGGTAGTGGCGCTCGGCTGCGTGGTCTCGACTCGTCGGGGCATCTGATCCGAGAAGCGCGGACCACAGGATCCAGGAGAGCAGGGCGTCGCGGCGGTGATAGTGACGGCGCAGGCCGTGCCGTGTGCAGACCTCGGTGAGCGCGGCCTGGTCGAGGTGGATGCTGTCGGCCAGGAAGATGCGGCGGCGGCGGGCGTAGTCGATAGGGGAGCCGAACCTGTCCAGTGCCCAGGCGAGTTGGGTCAGGGTCGAGGCGATTTGCTGGGGGTCGGCGCTGGGCGGCAGTTTCAGCCTGGTGGATCTCCTGCTGAGGCCGGGCTCGGTGAGCATGCTGCCGGCGCCCTGGTAGCCGAGGTTGGTGCCGGGGACGAGTAGAAGAGGGCAGGTTGCGGCGCGAAGCACCTCGGCAGTGGTGGCATTGCCGGAGCCTGCGGGGAGGAGGCGTACTCAGATTGAACCCGCAGCGTCGCCTTGGGTGGTGACGGTTCATGATCCTCGCGCTATGGCTGGATCATGAGGTATGCGGCAGCGGGCGGGTACACGCCCGAGGAGCAGGCCCGTCGGGAACGGTTGCGGCTGGAGGTCGCCGAGCGGTTCGTGGTGGGCGAGTCGAGTGCGCAGATCGCGCGGGATCTGCGGGTCACGCGGCGCTCGGTGGAGCGTTGGCGGGCGGCGTGGAAGCAGGGCGGGGCGCAGGCGCTGTGCTCGGCGGGGCCCGTGGCGCGGGAGCGGCTGAGCGGGCGGCAGTGGGAGAAGGTGGCTGCGCTGCTGGACGCCGGGCCCGGGGTGTGCGGTTTCGAGGACGATCAGCGCTGGACGCTGGCGCGGGTCGCTGACCTGATCGGCCGGACCTGCCATGTCAGCTACACCCTGACCGGGGTGGGCAAGCTGCTTGACCGGCACGGTTACTCCTGGCAGGTCCCGGTGCGCCGCTCGGCGGCACGAGACGAGGAGGAGATCGCACGCTGGCGGGAGGAGACCTGGCCGGCCGTGGAAAGTCTGCCGGCGAGCTCGGCGCCTACATCTGCTTCGCCGACGAGTCGGGGCAGGGGCTGAGCCCGCCGCGAGGCCGGACCTGGGCACGGCGCGGGGCCCGCCCGCAGGTCAGAGTGCATGTACGCAAGCGTGGGCGGGTCAACGCGCTCGGTGCGGCCTGCTATCGGCCCGGTGACAACCGGCCGCGCTTCGCCTACCGGCTGCACACCTGGCACGGCCGCAGGAAGGAGACCAAGAGCTTCACGCTGGATGAGTACCGTGCCTTCCTGACCGCGCTGCATCATCAGCTGCGCGCTCCGGTCGTGCTGGTGTGGGACAACGTCTCCACCCACAAGACGCCGGAGTTCACCGCCTGGGCCGCGCGGCGGAAGTGGCTGAAGGTGTTCTACCTGCCCAGGTATGCACCCGAGTTGAATGCCGTCGAGTGGGTCTGGTCCTGGCTCAAGCGGAGCATCGTCAACTTTCTGCTCGCCGGCATCGACGACCTCGAAGCGCTCGTCCGCTCCCGACTCAAGCGGATCCAGTACCGGCCTGACGCGATCACTGGTTGCCTTGCCGACACCGGCCTGATCCTGCACCTGCCATGATCCTCGATCACGACGCTACGGATTCAACCTGAGTCATTCAGCGGCCCTTCGGGCCTCGCGGTGGGACGGGAAAATCGGGGGCGTCGTCGGCGTTTGTGCCCCTGCCACGCACGGGGAACGGCAGCATGGTTGTCGTCCGTTCCGGATGACTCCGGATCTACTCTGGTGCCTGTGAGCCCGCACCTGAGTCTGGTGGCGGAGGGCGGCCACGGGAACCGTGGATTGTTGCCACGAGCACGAGCGTCAGATTGCATGCTGACCCCAGCCCTCCCCGGAGCGGTGTCCGACCGACTGCCGAGGCAACCCCGGAGGGGTGGGAGATGGACGTCGTCCACGAGCGCGTCGCCGCGCTGGACGTCAGCAAGAAGGACGCCAAGGTGTGCGTCCGGGTCCCCGGCGCGCGCAAGGGGACCTTCGCCAGGGAGGTGACCACCTGGGGGTCGATGACCGGCCAGGTCCTCGAACTGCGTGAGTTCCTCCTGGACAAGAACGTGACGCTGGTCGTCATGGAGGCGACCGGCGACTACTGGAAGCAGTTCTACTACCTTCTGGAGGACGCACTGCCAGTGCAGTTGGTCAACGCGGCCCACGCGAAGAACCTGCCCGGCCGCAAGAGCGACGTGAACGACGCCCAGTGGCTGGCTCAACTCGCAGCCCACGGGCTGCTGCGCGGCTCACTGGTGCCGCCGCCACCCGTGCGTGAACTGCGCGACCTGACCCGCCTGCGCTCCAAGCTGACCAACGACCGCTCCAAGGAGCACCAGCGGCTGGAGAAGCTCCTGGAGGACGCGGGCGTCAAACTGTCCGTGGTGGCCACCGACATCCTCGGCGTCTCCGGTCGGCTCATGCTCGGGGCCCTGTGTGCGGGCACGGCCGGCCCCGAGGCGATGGCCGAGCTGGCCAAGGGCCGCATGCGCTCGAAGATCCCCGAGCTGCGCGAGGCCCTGACCGGCCGCTTCACCAGCCACCACGCCTTCCTGACCCGCCTGCACCTGCAAGTAATCGACGGCTTCGATGCGGCCATCGCCGAACTGGAGGCACGGATCGAGGTGGTGATGGAGCCCTTTCGCCCCCTGATCGACCTCCTGCTGACCATGCCCGGTATCGGCGAGAAGACCGCGCAGGTGATGGTCGCCGAGGCCGGTGCGGTCATCGACTGCTTCCCCAGCGCCGCATGCTTCGCGTCCTGGGCCGGACTCGCCCCCGGCTCCAACCAGTCAGGGCCGAAGACCAAACCCGCCAGGACCAGACATGGCAACACCTACCTCAAGGGCGCCCTCGGCATCGCAGCGCTGTCCGTCTCCCGCTCCCGCGGCACGTTCCTCAGCGCCCGCTATCACCGCATAGCCACCCGCCGAGGCCCGATGAGAGCCCTGGTCGCCACCGAGCACTCCATGGCCACGGCGATGTGGCACATGCTCACCCAGGGCGTGCCCTACCTCGAACTCGGCGGCGACTACTACACCCGCCGCGAGCCCGAACGCGCCAAGGCCCGCATCACCGCCCAGGCAGAGGCCCTCGGGCTCGCCGTCACCTTCAGCCCCATCGAGCCCGACACCGCTTCCCAATGAAGTTGTCAAGCAACTGCGGTGACTGGCGGTGCAACTTGGTAGCACCGTCGGTCACGGATCAGAGCCCAGAAGACGTTGACGCGTCGGCGGGCCAGGGCGATGACGGCCTGGGTATGGCGCTTGCCCTCTGCGCGCTTGCGGTCGTAGAAGCGGCGCGAGTTGGGGTCGCAGCGGATGCTGATGAGCGCGGAGGTGTAGAAGACGCGCTGCAGGCCGCGGTGGTACTGCTGAGGGCGGTGCAGGTTGCCGCTGGTCTTTCCGGAGTCGCGTGGTGCCGGTGCCAGGCCGGCGAACGCCGCGAGGCGGTCCGGGTTCGCGAAGGAGTCCATGTCACTGCCCACGGCGGCCAGAAACTCGGCTCCGAGAAGGGAACCGATGCCGGGCATGCTGGTGATCACCTCGGCGAGCTCGTGCTGGCGAAACCGGCCCTCGATGAGCTTGTCGATCTCCGCGATCTTCCCGTTGAGAGCCACCACCTCCTCTGTGAGCGTGCGCACCATCGCGGCGAGGGTCCCCTCGCCGGGAACCGCGGTGCGCTGGCGCTCAGCGGCCTCGACCGCGGCAGCGGCCAGGGCCTCGGCGCCGCGAACCTTGCGGGCACGCAACCACTTCGCGAGCCGGGCCGCCCCCAGGCGCCGGATCGCGTCCGGGGTCTGATATCCGCTCAGCAGCACCAGCGGCCCCGTGTTGGTCAGCTCCAGAGCGCGCTCCAAACCGGGGAACATGCTGGTCAGCATGCCCCGCAGGCGGTTGACCGCGCGAGTTCGGTCGCAGACCAGGTCGGTGCGCCGATTGGTGAACAGGCGCAGTTCGATGCTCGCCTCGTCGCTGGGGCGCATCGGCTTCAGGTCCCGGCGGATGCGGGCCTGGTCCGCGATGACCAGCGCGTCGCGGGCATCGGTTTTGCCTTCGCCGCGGTAGCCGTCAGTGGCCCGGTTGACCGCCCGCCCGGGGATGTAGAGCAGCTCCTGTTCGTGGTTGACCAGCAGAGCGATCAGCAGGGCGGCCCCGCCGTCGGCCATGTCCACCGCCCAGGTGACCTGGTCTGCCAGGGCGAGGACGTCGGCGAGGAGTTGGAGGAGCTCCGGTTCGTCGTTGGCCACCCGTCGGGACAGCAGCTTGGCGCCGTCGGTGTCCAGCACCACGCAGTGGTGGTGGGTCTTGCCGCTGTCGATCCCGGCCCATATTCGGCTCATCGTGCTCCCAAGAGTCGTTCCTGCAGTGCGTACCACGGACGACCTCGCCGGCATTGCCTTACGCAGCGACTTGTTCGCACTTCCCAATCAGCGGCCCGGTCGTCGTGGGGTGCCGGGCGGCGAAGCGAAGTCAGCCATGGACGGCAGCCGCCTGAAAGCCACACCCGGCACCCCTGGGCGACCCAACCCTACGAATGGCTCGATCAACCCGTCCAACAACGTAAGGCCGCCTGACAACGCCCACAGTGCACCATTTGCGCAGGCCGGCCGCCACCGGTTCCCGAAGCATGTCAACAAGGCACCGCCGCACCTTCCGTCTGCCGGGCTGACCGTGATTTTCGCGTCAGTAGTGCCCAAGATGGCCAGAGCTGGGCGGGGACGCACGAAGCCCGCCGGGTCACCTGGTCCGGGCTCAGCTGCCGCCAGTAAGGCGTGGGACTGGCGGTGCCGTAGCGCAGGCGGGTCAGCAGGGTCATGTCCGAGGGGTCGAGGCGGGTCAGTGCGGTCCCGGCCAGTCGGGGGCTGGACTTCGACCAGACCTTGGCGATGTAGAAGGCGGCTTTGGGCGCGCTGCCCTGGGCTTGGATGCTTCGCCGGTGGCTGGTTGCGAAAATCCAGTCCAGGAGTTCTGGATCACGCGGTTCGGGGTCGGGGAGGGCGTTGAGCGCTATCGCGGTGCCGATGGCGATGCTGCGGACGTCGATCGCATCGAATGAGCTCGTCTGAGCGGGCGGCGCGCCGCCGGCTTCGGCCAGTATCTGCCGTACCGGTTCAGGGACTCCTGCTGGGTCGAGTTCGAAGGTGCGCAGGGCTCGTGAGCCCAGTGTGTAGAGGTCGGTGAGGTTCTGACCGACTGCTGCCGGGTTCGTGCTGATCTGGTCAAGGACACGATCGACGCGGTGCTGGGCCGAAAGGATCATGCTGCCCGGGGGCAGTGGGGCGGCACTGGCCTGGTCCAGCGCGTAGCCGCATGCGATGCGGTCTCGGTGCTTGCCGTGGTGGTGGTGCTTTCCGCGAGTGCAGGCGGCGGGCACAGTCAGGCCGCCGAACCGGGTGCCGCTGGCGCGTGCCGGCTGGTGGCAGGCCGGACACCGTTCGAGGAGCATGCACTGGTGGCGCGGGCAGGCGAACGTCCAGGGCTGGCGCCAGGCCAGGGGCCATCGGCCGTCGGCTTCGTGCAGGCAGCGTGGGCAGAACCGCGGGTGCGCGCCGAACGTGCGCCAGTGCGGCGGTCGCCGAAGAGAGCCGGGACGGTTCTTGTCGAACGCGACGGTCAGACCGTTGAAGGGTTCCAAGGTCATGGAGACCAGGGTCGTCTGGCTCAGGCCGGTTGCGCGTTGCAGCGTGTCGCGCTCTTGGTCGGTGAGCCGGTGCGTCATGGTGCCGGGGCGGGATCCGGGCAGTCCGACGAAGCCGGTCAGGGCGTGGGACGTGATCCGCAGCCGCCGGGCGTAGGCTTCCAGCCAGCTGTCGAGCGCTTCCCCCGGAACTGGGGGCAGCCAGATCGGGATGCGCTCGCGGGTCCAGTCGGTCATGCGGACTTGCGCCGGATTGCTGCCTTCGGTTTCGCGGTCAACAGTCCGGCGTTGATCGAGGCGATCAGGCCCAGGCGGGCTTCCTCGGCGGCTGCGTCGTTCTTGACCTGGTCCATCAGTTCCTCGTCGAGGCGTTCGTGCCCGGTGCGGATCGCCCGGTAGCAGCCCCGGTTGATCAGGGCCATCAGCGAGGCGAAGTGGCCGCTGGAGCGGGCCCAGAAGTAGTCGGCGAGATCGTCGGCCAGCATGCCCGGGTACTTGTCGGCCAGGACCAGCTTCTGCTCGACGGTCAGCAGGACCTTGCGGAACTCGCGTCGCCCCGGCTCGTCCTCCACCTGGAACGGCAGCAGGGTCAACGGGGTGGTGCGTCGGCCGAACTGGGCGTGCAGCGACTGCTTCAGCGAGCTTCCCTCGCTGAGGATTCCCCGTTCCTGCACTCCGATGCCGACGTAGATCAGCGTGACCGGGAAGGTGTTGGACAGGAACTTGAGCTGGTTGACCATCCTGGCCGAGTTCGAGTTCCCGGCGGCAAGGAAGTGGATGTCGTCGATGACAAAGGCGACTGTCCTCATGCTCAGGACTGCGTCCACCGCCCGTTCTGCCAGGGTGTCGGCGTCGCCGGTCACCGGTAGCTTGTAGAACCGGCAGATCGCCGCGTTCAAGCCGCGGATCTGTGTGTTCCCGCTCAGGGCGACGTAGATCAGGGGAACCCTGCGGTGTCCGGTGGCGGTGGTCTCCCCCCGCAGCAGGATCTGCTCGCGGCCGAAGTCGATGGCCGCTGTGCTCTTCCCGATCCCCGGGTAGGCGTCCAGCAGGGCCGCGGGCTTGGCCTTGGACCCGTCCTGGCGGTTCGAGCCCACGATCTCGGACAGGCTCTCGTGGAGATCCAGGAGCTGCTGTGTCTTGATCGGGCCGATATTGGCATGCCAGACGTGTCGGCCGTCGTTGTAGCGGACGAGGTCGCGGGGGGACAGGTCTGCCATCTGCGCGCGGGACAGCCGCTGCGGCGCGACGCGGTCCGGTCCGTTGACCAGCTCCACCCAGCCCTCCAGGCGTGTAGGTGAGTACTGGCGGTCGTCGCCCTCGAAGACTTCGGGCCTCTTCGGCCTGCTCAACGGCTGTCCCAGACGTCGGCGTAGAAGTCGTCCTCGTCGATGGCGCCGACTGCCCCGTCCCCAGGGAAGGGCGCTTCGCACTCCGCGTCCTCGTCGTCGTCCCCGCCGGGCACCGCCTCGGGATCCGGCACCGCGTGCAGGTCCGGCGCGGCAGCCGACTGCTCGTCCCCGGCGCCGGCGGACGTCACCAGCAAGGTGATGCGGCCGACCGTCGGCAGCTGGGAGACCTCGTCGCCTTGCTCGATGTCGCTGTCGCCGACCAGCTTCATGCGCTCCTGCGAGAGCCGGACCGCCATCCGGCGTTCGGTGCGGTCCGCGGTCAGCCCCGCACCCCAGCGTTCCAGCAGCTCGATCAGGGCGCGCTTGACGTCCGGGAAGCGGTGCGTCTTGATCGCGATCCGGCGCGCGTACTTCAACGCCTCCAGGCTGGCTGGGCCGTTCAGGGCCGCGGCGTGCTCCCAGTCCAGCGGGTGCCACCGGTGCGGCGACTGCGGATCCTGGAAGTAGATCCTCCTGATGTCAGCGCGGTCCACCGCGACCGGCCACTTGCCCGCCTGCTCGCCGCGGTGCGGGCTGGTCTGGTTGCGGTAGCCCTCCAGGCCCTCGCCGTTGTAGCGGAGCCGTTGACCTCCACCCCGTAGTGGTGGATCGGGCACCACTCCTCCTCCAGGAACTCGAACGCGAGCCCCGGCCGGGCCGGCATCCGCAACGGCCCCGCCCGGGTCACGCCGTGCTCGAACATCTCCAACGGGCTCAGCTTCAGCCCCGGGACCTCCGGGATCGTCAGCCCCCTGTGGTGCCGCCTGTGATAGACCAGAGTGATCCACTCGCGGATGATCGCCTCGAGCTCGTCCAGGAAGAAGTACGCCTCCTCCTCCACCTTCTCCCCGCGACTGTGCACATCCGGGCCCTTGTAGCCTGGCAGAGCTGCCAGCAGTCCCTGGTTCAGCGTCTTGAACCACCGCTCGATCGGCTTGTCGGTTGGCGTATACGGACGGGCTGGCTGCAGAGAGATGTCGAGCTTCGCGCAGACGCTCGCGATGTGGTTCGAGACGTAGACCTTGCCGTGGTCGTAGATGATCGTCTCCGCCGCGACCGGCAGCAGTGGTCGGTCGTGCGCGTCCACCAGCTTGTCCGCGTCCAGCACCACCGTGGAGGGAACACCGCAGTACGGAAGCGGCTCACCTCCGCCAGCCACTTCGCGGGGACGGACCGTCTCGAACAGGACGCCGGCCACATCCGTCGACTTCGTCGACACCGGCGTCAACCGCAGCCCGGTGATCACTCTGCTGTAGAGGTCCATCGCGACGGTGAGTTCACAGCGCACCCACCGGCAGGTCACCGGCTCCATCGCGAAGACGTCCAGGCTGTTGGTGTCCAGCACGACGTACTCACCCGGCCGCGTCGCCCGCAGCCTGCCGTAAACCCGCTGGGGGCTGTTCGCGATCGACCGCTTCCCTTTCGTGCTGCCCTCGAACGCGTTGGTCCCCCGGCTGAGCTCCTTCAGCAGTGCATAGCCCGTCGTCTGCTTCGGAATGGTCACCACGCCGCGGCCGTGCTCCTTGGCCAGGCGCTCCTCGATCTCCATCAGCACCAGGCCCCGGACCGGTCGGCTGGACTTCTCAAGCCCCTTGATCACCGAGCGGGCCATCTCCAACCAGCGCGGATCCGCCCGGTCCAACACGTTGCTGACCTGGCGCCGGCTCACCAGCCCAGCTGGCCCGGCCTCCTCGACCTTGGACACCCACCGGCGCACCGTCGCCGGATCGACTCCGAGCTCCGCGGCCTTCGCCTTGTACCGGTGCATCAAGGGCACGCCTGGTGCGAAGTCGGGGCGCGGCTCACCCTCCAATGCCAGCTCGGGAGAACCCAACTGATAGCCGAAGCGAACCTCCTGGACATGCCGGAACCGAGCGGTGAGCGCATCGTCCTCCGTGCTGCTGAGACCGCCCAGCAACGTCGCGGCCGCAGGCTCTGCAGGCGGAGCCTGCACCAGGAACTCCGTGGAAGGGTGGGCCAGCAGCACCGACAGGTCGACCTGCCGCCACGTTGGACGGCCCTCAGCAGACAACTGCTGCAGCAGGATGCGGCGGCCCTCGATCTCCGCGATCGTGAATTGCTCGCCGTCGTAGCTCAGCGGCAGCCCCGGCCGCAGCGTCGTCGTCCAGGCACTCACGCGGACCTCCGCAGAACCCAGTCACCACTGAGCGGCCGCGACAGATCCGTGGTCAGCCGGCCGGACCACACCAGCGCCAACAGCGGTGGACGCGCCTCGTGCTCCGGACGCCCGGCCGCCAGTCGCCGCTCGGCGACCCCCAGCCGGTCCCCGTCCTGCACGCTGTCCCAGGCACGCTCGATGTCGGCTTCCGGGACCACGCCGGGGCGCCTGTAGGCCGTGAGGAACCGGACGTTCTCCAGGACCACCCGATCCGCCCCGGACCAGACCTCGTACTCCCAACCGTGTCGCTCGACCAGTTCACCCGGCCATGCCAAGGCTTCCGCGATCTTCGGGTCCTCGAGGCGATCCGCAGGCTTGACGTTCACCACCCGCACCACCCCCGACGCCATGACCAGCAGGAAGTCCGGCACATGACGACGTACCTGTTCACCGACCCGGGCGGTCAGGTGGCATGGCTGGGCGTAGATCCCCCGTACGGCGGGATCCATGTCGGCCAGGAGAAGCCGAGCCAACTCCAGGCGGCTCTCGTAGACCACCGGCCCGGCCGTCGTCGCCGACGCGTACCGCCCCGAGTAGTGCGCCTGGCCGTGGACGGAGCGAAACTCCCGCCACGGCACCGACCAGGTGAAATCCGCCAGCCGCAGATCCCTGAACGGGATCTTCCGTATCGACGCGTCGTCGTAGCGGACCGACGCCGTCGGCTGTTCATACTTCCCGCGCATCCGGACTGGTCTCTGAACGGCCATACGATGGAAGCTAGATGATCTATTCCAAGGGGTTCAGTGATCGTAGGCGGTCAGTGCGCGCATGACTGGCTGGCCGGTGTGGTCGTTGTGCCAGATCGCTGCGGTGAGGGCGAGGATGCGCTGCAGGACGCGGACGGTCACGCCTGCGGGTGTGCGGCCGCGGTGGCGTTCGAGGTCGAGCTGGCTTTTGAAGGTCTCGTTGATCGACTCGATGACCTGCCGTAACGGCTTGAACAGGTGTGATCCAGCCCGCTCGGCCTCGCCCTTGCGGGCCGGCCGAAGCAGCCGGATGTCCAGCGCGGCCAACTGCTGCTCGAATTCGCGGCCGAAGTAGTTCTTGTCGCCGATCAGCGTCTGGCCGGGGCGCTCACCGAGGTGAGCTGCGGTTCGACGGCGAGCAGGTCCAGTAGGGTCTCGCGTTCGTCGGCCTTGGCGCCGGTCAGGGCGAAGGCGATGGGAAGGCCGTGCAGGGTGCAGACCAGGTGCAGCCGTAGTCCCCAGAAGTAGCGGGTGTGGCTGGCGCAGTAGCCGTACTGGGCCCATCCGGCCAGGTCGGAGCGTTTGACGGTTTCGCGGGACCGCCCGCACTCGACCGGTGTGGAGTCCACGACCCACACGTCGTCGGTCCACAGCGTGGTGTCGACCGCCAGCGAGCGGGTGACGTGCCGGATGAGCTCGGCAGCCTTGCGCAGCCGCTTGTTGTAGCCGGGCTGCTGCGGCAGGTAGGGGAACAGGTGCCGCAGGTGGGCGCGGGCGTGCCGCAGCCATCGAGCCTCGGAGGTGAAGCCGAGCATGGCCTGCATCATCGCCAAGGTCACCAGCTCCGCGTTGCTCAGCTGCGGCGCGATGCCCACGGTCGGCCGCCACGGGGCGACCTGCGGCGAATCCCTCAGCAGATCATCAGTTGTGACGTAAAGTGCGGTCGCGAGGGAGTCCAACTCTGTCTTCACACACCGACGTTGGACTCCCTCCGCGCACGCGCGCAGTCATCGGCTAAAGTCGGCCGCTTATGCGGTGATGTGTGCCCACAGACCCGATCCTTGATCATCCTCCGGCGCAGGGAGCCGTTCCGCCGATAACTTGGGAGCAGGTTGTGGATGTGGCACGCAGGGTTGTCGCACGTGACGATCTGGCGGCAGTCGCGCGCGCCGCCCGGGGGGGCGGACATCGCCTCACGGGTGTGTCCCGGCTCCGCGGCGGCAGCAAGAAGGGTGTGTACCGCCTCGTTTTCGACGACGACGCCACGGCCATCGCCTACATCTGGGACGACACCGAGAACTACTGGCCCACCACGCGCACCGATGACGCCGACGATCACGCAGACCCGTTCTCGCCCGCCTCGGGCATCGACCTGTTCCAGGCCGCCAACGCGCACCTGGACGCCCTCGGGATCCGCACGCCCCGGATCCATCTGGCCGACCGCAGCAGGAACCACTACCCGGCGGACATCGCCGTGGTCGAGGACGTGCCCGGCGAGAGCCTGGAAGCACGGCTCCGCGATGACCCGCGCGGGACGCAAGCAACCCTGGCACGCCTCGCCGAAGCGCTCGAGCTGATGCAGCGGCAGACCGGGCCGGGCTTCGGCAAGGTCGCCCTGATCGACAACGGCGGCAGCTCTCGGGGCCGATCGTGCGAGCAGGTCGTCCGTGACCGCGCACTTGATGACCTCGCCGAATCCGCCGTGCGCGACACCCGGATCGCGCGTACCCGCGACCACCTGGAGGAAGTAGTCCGCGAACTGGCCGCCCACGTGCGTCCGCGTTCGACGTACGGGCTCATCCACGGCGAACTCGGACCAGACCACGTGCTGGTGGACCGACTCGGGCAGCCGGTCCTCATCGACATCGAGGGCCTGATGTTCTTCGACACCGAGTGGGAGCACGTGTTCCTCCGACTGCGCTTCGGTGAGCACTACCAGTGGCTGAACAACACAGCCCTCGACGAGCAGCGCCTGACCTTCTACATGCTGGCGATGCGACTGTCACTGGTTGCCGGACCGCTGCGGCTCCTGGACGGAGACTTCCCCGATCGCGATTTCATGCTCGGGATCGCCGAGCACAACCTCCAGCAGGCACTGGCCTTCCTGCCCGCGAACGGCCGCTGACCCCTTGGAATCGATCATCTAGTTACCGACCGGAGTCAGTGCGCACAGATCCCTGGAATTGCGCATTCGGTGCGCATCTCATGTGTACAGTGCGCGTCGAATCGCGGAACCTACATCTCCTCCAGTTCGACCAGGCCCGCAGCGGCCAGGGGCTTGAGCGTGGCCAGGTGCAGTCCGGGGAGTCCGCGGCCGGCGGGCAGGCCCTGCTCCTGGAGGCGGCGGAGCTGACCGAGGGCGTCCCACTGCCGATCGGTCAGCGAGAGGTCAGGGGTGGAGTCGTCGGGCACCGGCTGATCCTACGGCCGACCCGTGACGGCGGCCCGGGTGCGTCGTTGGTCCGGGAGACCATCCCCCGTGGTCGGCCCGCTGGGGCGGCGTGCCGTGTCGTGACCGCGCGCCGCCCCGCCCCCTGCGGCGAAGTCACCAGCGCGTCACCAGTCCTTCCACTGTGCTCACCGGGCCGGACTTGGGCCCTTCCGTTCTCCCTTCCGTCCCGGCTTCCGGCTGCCCTTCCGCGCCTTCCCGTCGGGTCGGGTGTATCCGGGCAGTTCAGGACCACTTTCCCGAGGTCAAAAGCGGGCTGACAACCCCTTCTGCACCCCCACGACCCTTGGATATGTGTGGTCTGCGGTGTGCAGGCGTGGTTCGCATCCCCGGCCGCGGGCCGCTGTTCTGTTTCTTTGCGTCCGCGCGGCCCGGCGGTCCGCGCGGGCGGCTGTGTCCGGCCAGGTGGCTGGCCAGGAAGGAGGCGCGGAGGAGGAGCCGCGGGCCGTCGCGGGGGCAACCCGCAGAAGCAAGAGCCGAGGCAAGCGGGTGCGTGACGGATGTCGGTGGCGTGGGAGAAGATCGCGGGATCGAGACGTCGCCGGCCGGGACGGGGGAGTAGCAGTGGCAGACCAGAGCGAGCCCGACCCAGCCGCGCCGGTGTCGGCCAGGGGGTCGGTGAAGCGGCCTCGCGTGAACGCGGCTGGGTCGACGGCGAGGGTCCGCGCGGAGGTGCTGACTGCGCTGGGGGTGTTGAAGGTGGTGACGGCCGATCAGTTGTGGCGGTTGCTGCGTCCGGAGGCGAAGGAGAACAAGTTCGCCCGCGCGGCGCTGAATGATCTGCAGAGCGCGAGGCTGGTGCATTCCGAGGGCCGTACCAGCGCGGGGCACAAGACCTGGGGCTTGACCACCGCCGGGCGGGACGCGGCGCAGCAGGTGATGCCCGCCGGGCGGGAGGTGGGCAACATCGCCCGCGGCGCCGGTCGCTCGGGGGCCCCGCACGCGATGGCGGTCAACGAGACGGTCCTGGCGTTCCTTACCGGCGGCACCACCGAGGACGCCGGGCCGGGTATGGGCACGATCCTGTCGTGGACCACCGAGGTCGTCCATGAGGCCCCGAACAGGCGCCGTGCCCAGGCCGACGCCGTCCTACGGGCCCCCGAGCACCAGCTGCCGGTGCTCCTGGTGGAGGTCGACCGCGCCACCGAGGCCCCGCACATCCTGGCCGGGAAGTTCGAGCGCTACGCCGCTTACTTCGCCCACCAGGTCAAGGTCGCCGACCCGGACTCCTACACCCGGTCCACCAAGATGGTCCCGGCCTGGCAGCTGGCCTACGGCGACCCGGTCCGCTCCGGCTACCCGCCGGTCGCGGTGGTGTTCACCGGCGCCGGCGACACCGTGCTGCGCAACCGGATGAAGGCGATGCGGGACCTGGCCCGCCGGTACTGGGAGGGCGACACCCGCTACGAGGGCTTCACCGACTACCAGCACGCGATTCCGATCGTGGTCACCACCTTGGACCGGCTCCAGCAGCACGGCCCGCTCGGACAGGTGTGGTGGCGGCTGGGGCACTCCGGTCTGGAGACGCTGGGGCAGGCCCTGGCCAACCCCGACGGCCGCGCCGCGTACTGGGCTCGGCAGGATGCCGAGGCCGAAGCCGAGCGCCTGGCCGCCGAAGCCGAAGAACGCGAGCGCGAGCACCAGGAGCGCGAGGCCTCACGTTGCCCGGTCTGCCACCGCGCCGCAGACCAGTACGAGGACTGGGACGACGCAGCCCACGGCGGCCATCCCTGCCAGCCCTGCATCCGCGCCCGGCAGGAAGCCGAAGAACACGCCGCCCGCCAGCAGCTGGACCAGGCCATCGCCCACAACACCGGCTTCCTCCAGGAATGGACCGAGAACACCACTCCGCGCCGCGTCCTGACCCGCCAGGCCCTGGACTGGGGCAAGGGGCTGCGGGCCGCCTGGAACGACCGGCACAACGCCGCACAGCACCCCGCACCCCTGGCACCGACACCACGGCCGGCGCCCCGGGGCGGCACCCGCAGCCCGGCCGCCCGCACCGCCCTCCAGCAACTGCTCGCCGAACTCGAAGCCGAACCCACCGGACAGCCGGCACCCAGCACCGAGGCAGAGGCACCACCCCAGGCACAGCCGCCCGCGCCCCGCCGCGCGGTCATCCAGCGCGGCCCGTCCCGGCCCGCGGCTACGGCCATGCCGTCCCCGGAGGGCAGGCCCGCGTACACCCGAGCGCAGCTCCAGGCCCGCTACGCCGGGCTGTCCGAGCCGCTGCGCAGCAGGATGATCGCCCTGATCGAGGACCGGCAACGCCAGCAGCGCGACCAGGACCAACCACCCCCGCAGGACTCCATATGACGTAACGTCAGACCTGCGGAACAACCCGATCAGGGAGTGGCACCCACGTCCGGGGCCGGAAACGCCGAAGGGCGCGCACCCTTCGGCACGCGCCCTTCGCTGCTGCCCAGCAGACCCCGGTCTCACCCGCGACCGGCCGCCGTCACCACTGCAACCCCAGCTCCGCCAGCGCTGCCAGCTGCTCCGCGGTCAGCTTGTCCCTGCGGCTCTTCGTGTTGGAGATCCATACCCCCAGCCGCACGGGAGCGCCCCCCTCCAGCTCCTCCGAGTGGGCTCTGGGCACCACCACTGAGCCCGTCCGCTCCTTGTGTACTGCCGCAGGGCCGCCAGCCCCCGTGTGAAGGCCGTAGAGCGGCCCCCAGAGCCCTTCCCCGGGCACCGGCTGCTCCGGTGCGGCGGGCGCGGCCTCGGGCTCGACTCCGAGGGCCTCCAGGCGTTCGCGCTGGCCGTCGGTGAGCCCGTGCCAGACCACGGCCTGGTGCTGCCGCTGCAGCCACCGGCCGACGTCGTGGCCGTGGATGGTTACGCCCGGTTCCAGGTCCGCCAGCTGCGCCCCCAGTTCGGTGACGCACTCGTGCACCCCGGCGTAGTGGCGTTGCCATTCCAGTGGCCAGTCCGGGTTCCAGTCGGGGTCGATCTCGGCCAGTGCGGCCTCCCGCTCCGGCAGGCCGGCCAACGCGCCCGGCCGCCGCTGGTTGGACAGCCACTGCCCTACGGGTCGGTCCAGCGCTGTGGCGGAGCGGGGAGCGGCGAGGGTCTGGTGGTCCGCGAAGTAGGCGCGGGCCGCCGCCAGGTTCTCCGCCCAGGCGTACTCCCCGGCGTCCCGGATCATCCCCAGCCCGTCCAGCTGCTTCACCCGAAGGCCGGTCATCTGACCTGCCGCATACGCCTTTCGCTGCTCGCTCACCCAGTGCCCAAGCGGATAGACGCCCTCCCGGTGATCGAACACCACCCGCATGTGGCCCTCACGCCAAAGCGGCAAACCTGGCGTGCAGGCCCTCAGCCATCGCGATCGTCGCCTCGGAGACGTTCTTGCTCTTGTTTGCGTTCTTGATGAACTCGAACAGCCGACACGCGATCAACATGCGAGCTCACAGTCTCAATCCCGGGTGCGCTTCGAGTTGCCGAAGGACCCGCTTCCTGCTGTAATGCTCAAACAAGTTTGATGCATTACGGGAGGGTGATATGAGTGAACTCAGCTACGAAGTCCTGGTGACCGACGGTCCGGAGTGGGCCAGCGACGCGAGGCTGCCTGACGGCAGCCCGCTGGTGTGGAACCCCGGCAGCACGATCCTGATCTCCGGGGCGGAGCACGCGGTGCTCGTTGACCCGCCCTTCACACGCGCTCAGATCGAGACCGTCGGCGACTGGGTCGAACGATCCGGCAAGACACTGACACACATCTACGCAACCCACGGCCACGGTGACCACTGGTTCGGTGGGCACACCCTCGTGGAACGCTTCCCGACCGCGACGATGGTCGCGACGTCGGGGACCATCGCAATGATGCACCAGGAGGCGACCACGGGCCGTGAGCAGTTGTGGGATCAGATCTTCCCGGGGTTGCTCCCGGAGACACCGGTCATCGCGGAGGAGGTCGGGCCCGTCGGGTTCGACCTTGAGGGACACCGACTGCTCCCCATCGAGGTCGGGCACACGGACACGGACAGCACCACGGTGCTCCACGTCCCGGACCTGGACCTGGTCGTCGCCGGCGACAGCGTCTACAACGGGGTGCACCAGTACCTCCTCGAAGGCCCCGGCGGGGGTTTCGAGCGATGGCTCGAAGCGCTCGACGTCATTGAAGCGCTCGGTGCGCGACATGTCGTGGCAGGACACAAGAACAGGGCCCTGCCGGACAGCCCGGAAGCGATCAACTGGACCCGAACGTACCTGCGAGACGTCATGACGCTGCTCGACGACGGCGTCAGCCCGGAGCAATTCCTCCACGAGATGACCACCCGTCATCCGGACCACCTCAACCAGAGCCCGGTCTGGTTCGGCGGGCTCACGCTCCTGGCCCGAGGAGCGTGATGCTCGAGAACACCGCGACGAGCCGGTACGAGGCGAACCCGGCGCCGGACGACCTCGCGCTCGTGCAGGAGCTCGCGAACACGATCGGCGTCGGTCCGGGGGCGGACCTCCTGGCGTCCGCCGACAGCGCCGCAAGGTGGTTGGCATCCATCGGCGCCCGACCCGCATCAGGCGTGGACGCGGCGTCTCTGGAGCGCTTGCGCCGGCTGCGGACCGCTCTGCGGGGAATGCTCGGTGACCACCCGGAGGGACCGGGGCAGAGCGTCGACCTCACGCTCCGCCTGCGCCTCGACGACGACGGCATCGCCGTACTCCGCGACGGACCCGACCTCGTCGATGCAGGCGTCACGGTCGCGCTGCTCGAGGGACGCGCCACGGGCGCGCTCTCGCGGCTCAAGCTGTGCGCGAACCCGGATTGCAGAGTGGCGTTCTTCGACCAGTCCAAGAACGGCGCGGGCAAGTGGCACTCGCCGACTCGCTGCGGAAACACTGCACGCGTCCGTGCACACCGGAACAGAACGAGCAGCCGACCTGACGTGGACGGGAACTCCTCCAGCTAGCCGACCGGCCCCGGCCGAACACTCAGCAACTCCGTTGTCACACACATCGAATTGGAACGAACGCATGACCTCCAAGACCTGGTTCATCACCGGCGCCGGCCGTGGCTTCGGGCGGCACTTCACTGAAGCAGCCCTCGAACGCGGGGACCGTGTCGCGGCGACCGCCCGCAACCTCTCGACACTCGATGACCTCGCCGCCACGCACGGCGATCGACTCTTCGCCATCGCATTGGATGTCACCGACACAGAAGCGGTGCGCACTGCGGTCGTCGCGGCGAACGAGCGCTTCGGCGCACTCGACATCATCGTGAACAACGCCGGATACGGCCTGTTCGGGATGGTCGAGGAGCTCAGCGCAGAAGAACTCCGCCAGCAGTTCGAGGTCAACTTCTTCGGCGCGTTCCACGTCACGCAAGCGGCACTGCCCCTCCTGCGCGCCCAGGGAAGCGGCCACATCGTGCAGATATCCACCATCGGTGGCGTCCTCGCGTTCCCGGGGCTCGGCGGGTACAACGCGTCCAAGTGGGCACTCGAGGGCCTCACAGAAGCCCTCGCGCAGGAAGTTGGCGAGTTCGGCATCAAGGTCACCCTGATCGAACCGGGGCAATACGGCACCGACTGGGCCGGGTCGAGCGCCGTCAACGCCACTCCGAACGCGGCATACGACGACATCCGTCGCGCACTCGACGCGAGCGGGGAGAGCCGACCGGCCGAGTGGCTTGGGAAGCCCGAGGCCGTCGGCAAGGCACTGCTGGAAATCGTCGACAGCCCGACCCCGCCGCTCCGCGCCTTCTTTGGAACCGCCCCCACCGTCGTCGTCCCCCAGGCCTACGCCGCCCGGTTGGCAGAGTGGGACTCGTGGAAGGAATTCTCGGTCCGGGCGAACGGCTGAAGCGAACGAGCGTGGCTTCGTCTCCTTGAAGCGGGAACGAATCCACGCTCGTTCGTCGGGCGCTCCATGCCCGGAGACCGCGTCTCCTGCGGGTAGGTCGGTGGCTCATGTTGGTGCGCAATATCGGCCCAGCCCGAGAGGTGGATCGGTCAGCGGCCAGCGAGGGTTCCTCGCCGGTCGACGGTGATCGAGGAGGCCAGGAACACAAGCGCGCTCACGACGGCAAAGGCGACAGGCGCTGGCGGGCACCATGCCGGCAGGCGCTGATCGAACAGGAGCACGCCCATGAGAACCCGATCGCGACGCCGAACACAGCGCGTCTCGCCCGCGGCGCTTACGTGCAGCTAGGCTGACGAATAGCGCTGTCAGAACGCGGCCATTTAGCGCTGCGGATTCACAGGCTTGTCGCGTGGAGCATCCGAGATTCGTCTCGTTGAGGGTTCCCCAAACGAACAGCCCTGAAGTGGTCCCACTATCCCTTTCGGCCGTATCTCGGCCGACCCTCCAGCCGGCTGCGACAAGGTCTTCACCGACAAGGCGCCCGGAAGCCGTGCTCAGGCGGCGGCCGGGAGCGTGTAGCGGACACCGGTGAGCTCTTCGGACAGCTCCCACAGCCGCCGCGCCGTGGCCGCGTTGTTCGCTGCCTCAATGGGCTGGACCACGGTCGGGTGGCCCTTGATCCCGCGCTTGCCGTCAGGGCCGATGTACTGGCCCCCTTCGGCTCGCGGGTCGGTAGCCGCGTACAGCTCCGGCAGCGCCCCGGCCTTGGCCGGCTGGAAGAACAGCGACAGCAGCGGCTTCGAGACGAGCCGGACCGGCGCGCTGGCGCTGTGGACCAGGTTGGTGGCCGCGACGCCGGGGTGGGCTGCCAGGCTCCGCACCGGGCTGCCGACCGCGCGCAGCCGCCGGTCGAGTTCGAGGGCGAACAGAATGTTCGCGAACTTCGACTGGCCGTAGTAGCCGGTCGGGGAGTACCCGCGCTCGCCGGTGAGGTCGTCGAAGTGGATCTTGCCGCGGCGGTGCGCCAGCGACGAGACGGTGACCACGCGCGGGTCCCGGCCCTGTTCGATCTTCTCGAGCAGGAGCCCGGTGAGCGCGAAGTGCCCCAGGTGGTTGGTGGCGAATTGGGACTCGTGGCCCTGCGGGCTGAGCCTGCGGGGCGGGGTCATGATCCCGGCGTTGTTGATCAGGACGTCGACCCGGCCGCCGAAGTCCTCGGCGAAGGCGGTCACCGAGTCCAGGTCGAGCAGGTCGAGCTGGCGCACCTCCAGGTCGGCTCCGGGTTGGGCGGCGGAGATCTCCGCCGCGGCGGCTCGACCCTTGGCCTCGTTACGAACGGCCATGACCACGTGCGCGCCCCGGCGGGCGAGTTCTCGCGTGGCCTCGAGACCGAGGCCGTCACTGGCCCCGGTGATCACAAAAGTGCGTCCGGACTGGTCGGGAATGTCGCCTGTTGTCCACTTGGCGGTCATGGCACTCCTTGGAAGTCATATCATGAATCTGCATTCAGGTTATCATGAATCATGGTTCATGTTATGTCGAGAGTGGCGGCATACGATGCCGTGACAAAGGAGGACGATGTCCGTACCGAAGCCACTGCGCGCCGACGCCGTCAAGAACCGCCGACGCATTCTCGATGCCGCCAACCGCCAGATCACCGCGCGCGGCACCGAGGTCCCGATGGAGACCATCGCCGCGGACGCCCGCGTGGCGGTCGGCACCCTCTACCGGCACTTCCCCACCAAGCACGACCTGGTCGCCGCCATCCTCGACGCCCACGTGGACGCGATGACACGCGAGGCCGAGAGCACCGCCGAACGCGTCGAGGCCGGGGCCGAGGCCTTCGACGAGCTCCTCGCGTTCGCGCGCAAGATCATGGAGACGGCCGCACACAACAAGGCCGTCAAGGCCGCGGCACGGGAACTGGGCACCTACTGCGAGCCGGACATCGACCTCGAGCGCGGCCTGGGCGCCTTGGCGCGAATCCTGGAAGCGGGCAAGGCCGCCGGAGACCTACGCCCCGACCTGACCGTCGACGACTTCTACCTGTTCTTCTCCACTGTCCCGATCGACCGGCCCGCTCCCGTCCGCAACCGCTGGTTCGAGCTGATGATGGACGGCTTCCGCGCCAACGAAGCGCGCCGCTGACGGCGTGCCGGAAACCCTGGCTCTGACTCCGCCTCACCTGCGGTTTTCACGCGACTACGGGCCCCTCGACTTTCGTTGTTCTCGCGGGCGCTGTGTGATCACGCCGTGTGCTGGAGGCCTGCTTGGGCCCAGGCCTGTTGCACCGTCCTGTTTTCGGGCAGTCCTGCGGCCGGTCAGGTATCGGCAGGGTCTTCGGGGATGTCGACGGTGATGGTGGCGAGGTTGGCCTCGCGGTGCTTGGCCCCGAAGCCGTCCTCGGGGATCAGGTACTTGTCCGGCGGGAAGTCCCAGGGCAGGCCCCAGGTCATGGTCTTGGCCCGCATGCCGTTGTCACGGGTGATGACGGTGACCGAGCGCGGGGCGATGGCCTGCTGCAGGTGGGCTGCGCGGGCCACGATCTCGTCGTCGTTGTTCGGCAGGCGCCGGTGTCCCATTTCGTCGCGCAAGACCTGGACCTCGGTGCCGTCGTGCAGCGCGAAGGGGCCTTCGGCGGCCAGGCCCTTGAGGACGTCGCCCAGCAGTTCGTAGACCGCGCGCGCCCGCTTCCTGATCTTCTCGCTGCCCTCGGAGTAGGACTTGGTGTCGATCTCCTCCACCACCACGTGCGGGATCACCAGCGTTGCCGGGCCCTTCCCGCACACTCGCGACCACGGGATCTTGTCGAAGCGCTGGCAGTGCAGCAGGGTGTTCGCGTCCACGACCAGCACGCGCTGCCGGTAGCTGCGGTAGTCCTCCACGGTCTGCCGCATCTGGTTCTGCAGCTGCATGAAGTACGTCGCCAGCTCGTCCAGCTCCCAGTGCAGCAGCAGGGCGGTCCGGTACGGGCTCAGCGTGCTGTGCACGATGTGGCTGTAGCGCTCGCCGCGCAGCCGCGCCGGCACCGCCGGGTCGGCGAAGATCTCCGCCAGCTCGCGGGCGGTCTTCGCTGTCCATTCGTCGTAATCGCGCTGTGTCGTCAGCAGGTCAGGTCCGCCCAGCTTCGAGGGCTCCTGAGGGGCCCCGAGGTTTCCGGACAGAGGTCCAATATGATCTCTACTCAAAGGAAACGAGGTACCCGTGGCACCGCCCAGCAAGTACTCACCGGAGTTCCGCGAAGAAGCGGTCCAGATCGCGTTGAGCTCGAGTAAGACTGTCACCGAGGTTGGCCGGGAGATCGGTGTCAATTCAGAGACCCTTCGTGGCTGGGTGAAGAAACACCAGAAGGGATTTGAGCCGTCGCCTGGAGCGGATCTGACGCTCCATGAGCGTGCACGCCTCAAGGAGCTCGAGCGGCAAAACCGGGAACTTCAGATGGAAAACACCTTCCTGAAAAAAGCCGCGGCGTACTTCGCGAAGGATCACCGCTGAGTGACCAGTTCGAGTTCATCGATCAGATGAGGCTCGACACAGCGGAGTACGCCTACTCAGTTGACTTCATGTGCACCAGAATCGGCGTCTCGCGCTCCGGCTACTACGACTGGCTAGGCAGGCCGGAATCCGCTACTGCGGGTCGTCGGGAAGAGCTTAAGGTTCTCATCACGAAGATATTCGAGGATTCCGATGCCACGTACGGCTACCGGCGCGTCCATGCGCACCTGTGCCGCTGGGGCATAGTGGCCGGACCCGAGCTGGTCCGCCAGCTAATGCGGGGCCTGGGCCTGGTCCCCTGCCAGCCAAAGCCCAAGCGGTTCAACCTGACCAAGGCCGGCCTGCCGTTCCCCGTGCCGGACCTCGTCCAACGGGACTTCACTGCAGAACGCCCCGGCGAGAAACTGGTCGGGGACATCACCTATGTTCCCACCGGCGAAGGCTGGCTTTATTTGGCGACCGTTATCGACTGCTGCACGAAGGAAGTCATCGGATACGCGATGGACGACCACTACCAGACGCCGCTGATCTCACGGGCCATCAAGAATGCTGCGCGTAACCGCAAGCTGACGCAGAAGGCAATATTCCACTCCGACCGCGGCAGCAACTATATGTCGGCTGAATACGGAAAGACTCTGGACGACCTCAGCCTACGGCGCTCCGCTGGCCGCACGGGAATTTGCTACGACAACGCGATGGCGGAGTCGTTCTTCGGATCCCTAAAGAACGAGCGCGTTAGCCGCATGACATACGCAACTCGAGAAGAAGCCCGGCGAGACATCACAAGGTACATCGAATTCTGGTACAATCGCAAGCGACTCCACTCGGCTGTCGGATATATGACGCCGTATGAAGTACATCTTGAGCATCAAGACATGCAGTTCGCAGCGTGACTTCCGAACGCACGGCTCCTGTCCAGAAAACGCGCGGCTCCTCACTCCAGGCCATTCACCATCGGGATGGCGAACTGCGGGATGGCGTTGCGGACTGTGCCGAGGCTGCCCCAGGTCAGGTCTTCCAGGAACTTGATCGCCTGCTCGCAGGTGACCCCGGGCTTCAGCAGCATGGACGACTCCCTCGCATCCTGGGCCGCTGGCACCGTTGTCGGCGACTCCACCCGCGCATCGTGGCAGGCAAGCAGAACCAGCGCGAGCGAGATCCTGGCGGGATGCCAGGAAGTCACCGAATCAGTCACCAGAGGTCTCGTCACCAGCAGCTCTGGGCATCGGTGACCAAGTCACCACCGTTCCGGCAGGGGTGCGTCCGGAGCACGGTCGGGACGTCGGCCGGCGGCGTCCGCGTCGCCCTGTCCACTGTGGTGTGCCTGAGCAGCACAGATGGCCATAGTTTTCACGCTTGCTGGCCAGAGCTGACGAAGGGTGCGAATCGGGTGCGGCCAAGGGCCGAGGCGGGGGTTGCGGACTCGGCCGTCGCCCATGATTGGATCTGCGCATGAGCGTTGACCTGTGCTTCTGGAAGTCCGGCGACGGGGCTGCCGAGGATCTTTACGACGATGCGGCCGAAGGCATCACGGAGCGTTTCGAATCCAGCGAGAGGGTCGCTTTGTTCCGATCCGACTTGCTTCGAGCATGGCCCGACCTGGGCGACTCGCTCGAGCCGCTGGAATTCGATCCAGACCTGGACGTGCAGGAAGACCTGTCGCGATTCGTGCTGATCACCCTGCACTCAAGCCAAGGTGACCGCATTTCGGACATCGTGAACATTGCGGTCGAACACGGTCTGATCGGCTACGACCCCCAGACCGACTCCGCCATCGCAGGACCATCTGCGGCGACCGCGCTATGACAGATTGGCTGCACCGTCTGGCCAAGTAGCCTGAAAAATTTGGCCACCTACCCTGAAAAGTGGCCATCTACGGTGCTCAGGCACATGTGGACGACGACATTAACCATGATCATCTTGGTTGCGTACAAGGTTGCCTGCAGGGTTGCCCACAGGGTGGCCTGCAGAGTTGTCCGCAGGGTTGCGGACAGGGTTGCTTCGGCGGCGGGCCGGAATTCGATGAAGCACGAGGTCACAGCCCTGGGCAGGGGGTGAGCGCCGCGCCGACTACTTCTCCTGGAGACCCTGCGGCAGGCACGGCCGGGCACCGGTGAAGTCGCAGCGCGGAGCCGGAGCGGAGCAGCGCCGGAGTCGAAGAGGCGGCCGTTAGGCGAGCGGTGTTCCGTACGGGCGGCCTGGAGCGAGGACGGAGCACCGGCCTGGCCGGCGGCTCCCGCTCGCCGCGGCGGCACCGCCCCGCCCGGTGCCCAGCCGTCGGCGTTGCGGCGCCGGGACAGGCTGCCAAGCCTGGACCTGGTGAACGAAGCTGAGGACGTGCTGCCGCCGCACCTCTCTACTCAAGATCAGGTGGGCAGGCGGGCGACGAAGACCTTGCTGTCGGCGGTGACGATGTAGATCATGCCGTTGGCGATGACGGGGGGATCGACGACGGCGCCTTCCCGGGGCTCCCGCCGGACGTGGCCCGGAGCCTTGGGCAGGACCCCGACGTCCGGGTCATCGCTGAACTCGCCATGTCGGCCCCGGTGCACCTCGCCGCCGAACTCGCCCGGCATCCACACGCGGAGGTCCGGCGCGCGGTGGCCGGCAACGAGCAGACACCGCCTGAGCTACTGGCAGCGCTGCTCACGGAGTCCGAGTTCCGCGAGGGCGGCGAGCTGGTCGGGGGTGAGTTCGTCCCTGCGGCTTTTGGTGTTGGGGTCGGATAGGTTGCCCGGATGACTGACACGGATCCGCTGGTGCCTGCCCTTGCCGGAGTGGTTGTTGACGTCCTGTGGTTCCTGGACAGCTGCGGGGACGAGGAGGTGGATCCGGACTCGGCGGTGAAGATGATGGAGAGCGTGGGCTGGGTGCTGCAGAACCTGCCGCCGCAGCAGCGCGACCGATTCCTGCGGGTGCTGGCGGACCTGGCGCGGGCCGAGACGGACCCGGGCCGCAAGGAGTTCCTTGAGTCGTTCCCGTTCGCCTGCGGCCTGGTGGAGGATCAGGAGTCCTGACGTGCCCACGGCCGGCCGGTTCGGGTGTCCCGGGTCTCAGTACCCGTCCCCGGCCGCCGTCTCCACTGCAATCCCAGCTCTGCCAGGGCTGCGAGCTGCTCCGTGGTGAGCTTGTCGCGCCTGCTCTTGGTGTTGGAGGTCCATACCCCCAGCTTCACGACGGTGCCCTCCACCTCCTCCGTGTGGGTCCTGGGTACGACTACCGTGCCGGTGCGCTCGCGGTACTGGCGTAGGGCTGCCAGGCCCCGCGTGAAGGCTGTAGAGGGGCCCCCGGGGACGGGCTGCTGCGGTGTGGTGGGTGCGGCTTCGGGCTCGACTCCGAGGGCTTCGAGGCGTTGGCGTTGGCCGTTGGTGAGGCCGTGCCAGACCACCGTCTGGCGCTGGCGTTCCAGCCAGCGTCCGATGTTGTGGCCGTGGATGGTGACGCCTGGTTCCAGGTCCGCCAGCTCCGCGCCCAGCTGGGTGACGCACTCGCGGACGCCGGCGTAGTGGCGCTGCCAGTCGAGTGGCCATGCCGGGTTCCAGTCGGGGTCGATCTGCGCGAGTGCGGCGGCCCGTTCGGGGTGGTCGGCGAGGGCGCCGGGGCGGCGTTGGTTGGAGAGCCATTGTCCTACGGGTCGGTCCAGGGCGGTGGCTGAACGTGGGGCGGCGAGGGTCTGGTGGTCCGCGAAGTAGGCGCGGGCGGCCGCCAGGTTCTCCGCCCAGGCGTAATCCCCGGCGTTCCAGATCATGCCCAGCCCCTCCAGCTGCTTCACGCGAAGGCCGGTCATCTGACCTGCCGCGTAGGTCTTGCGCTGCTCGCTGATCCAGTGCCCCAGGGGGTAGTTGCCTTCCTTGTGGTCGAAGACCACCCGCAGATGATCTTCCCGCTCTTGGAACGTCTGTGCGGCTTTGAACCCGCGCTGCCAGTCGAGGCGTTCGGTGTCGATCACGTTGAAGGAGACCCAGTCTGCGACCATCTTCGGGTCCCGCTGGGTCGCGAACCGCAGCAGCAGCCGATTCTCTGGCTGCCCTTCCTTCGGGGCGGTACCGATATCCCACGACGGATTCATAGCCCGTTGCTGCTCCGCCTGCGGAATGGCCAGCATCTCGATGGCTTCTTCGTCGTGGCTGCGCAGTGCCCTTATCTCGGGTTCGGGTGGGTGTGGGGGACGTTTGCCGGGTGGTTTCACCTGCACGGATGACTGCCAGCGGCTCGTGCTAGGGCGGATGCCGGGTTGGTGGTTGCGTTTGATACGTGACCGTGCAGAGGTTCGTGGCGGAGCGTGCTCTGTCTCCCGCGGCAGTGGTGGGGGAGCGGTGGGTGGTGGGTCGGACACTCGCACTTACGCGTTGCATGGCGAGGCGTCGTTGTTCTTGACCGGGTTGCGGGCACGGGGGTGTTCACCGAATACCGAACGCGTGTATGCGGGCCGGGTTGCCTTGTACCTGTCGTACTGCCGCGCGTCGGGGTTGGACTGGACAGCGCCGGGGTTTCGCGGGGCTGGCGGGGTTTCAGCGGGTGGCTCGTGGAGGAGCCGTTGCCGCCCAGGACCGTACGGCGGCCGACCGGCGCTACGGCCGCCGCAGGGGCGCGGTTCCGTAGCCCGGGGACTTTCGAACGCGGTGATGGTCGTGGTGGGGAGTTCCTTCGGTTCGCCGCGGTGCACGGGTGGGTGCCTGCCCAGACGGTGGGCTTGTTGTCGCGGCCGCGGGTGCTGCGGTTCGCACCACCCGGCACGTCGCACGAGAGCGGCCAGCAGCGGATGGTGGAGCAGGCGGTGTTCCGGTTCAGACCGTCGATCCGGGGCAGGTCTGGCTGGGGCCTGAGCAGGTGGGTGCCCGCGCTGGCGGCTGCCGGTGTGCGCGGGACCGGTTCCTGGTCGCGCTGCTGGCCGCGACGGGGCTGCGGATCGGTGAGGCGCTGGGCTGCGCCGCGAGGACTTGCAACCTACTGGCGTCGTCGCAGCCGATGGGGTTGCCTGGTGGAGGGGCCGCACGTGCATGTGCGCGGCCGCCGGGACAATCCGAAACAAGGCGTTGGCGAAGTCCCGGTACGGGCGCACGGTGCCGGTCACTTCGGATCTGGTGGCCTTGTACGCCGACTACTGCTACGAGAGGGACCGGGCCCTGGGCGCTGACCTGGGGGTGATGGGTGTTCGTGAACCTGTTCCGCGCTCCGCTGGGCGGGGCGATGAGGTACGCGAACGCCCGAGAGGCCCTGGCCCGGCTGGGCGGCGCGGCCGGTGTGCCGCTGCGTCCGCACCTTGCTGCGGCATTTCGCGGCGACGCAGTGGCTGCGCGCGGGGGTGCCTGCGGATGTGGTTGCAGCGGGCTGCTCGGGCATCTGTCGCCGGCGTCGATGGAGGCGTACCGGCACGTGGACACAAGCGAGATGCGGGCAGCGGTCGAGCGGGTGCGCCTCGGGCGGGACGGCGTATGACCACCGGGGGCGCGGCGGCGCTCGCGATCATCTCCGTCGAGAACACGGATTCCGTCCGTGTCGCGCAGGTGGGCAAGGTGGCTGGCCGCGCAGATCGACCCGTGCTGGCGGGCCCCGGGAGTGGCAGCCCCAGTGGTGGCTGTTCACTGGCAGCCCCGACGAGCCGCGGACCTCGGTGTCCTGTGCCGGACTGCGGCCTGCGGGGTGCTGGTCTCCCCCGAGCCAACACCTTCTGCCCGACGTGCAACGAGGCGCGCAAGAAGTCCGGGCTGCCGCGCGAACGACTTCGCCGCCAGCTTCGTTCTGCAGCGAACCCGCGTCTCCTGGGGCCAGGTCGGCCCGCGTGCCGGGTGACCCGCCACGGGGCGGCGCTGCGTGCGGCCGGCGGTTGCAAGGGACTGTGTAGCGGGCACTACCACCAGCAGCCGGTTCTATCGCCGCGAGACGCCCGGGCTGTCCTTCGAGGAGCACGCCGTCCCCTACCTGTCCGCTGAGCCGTGCCCGGTACCGGGGTGCCCGGTATCGACACTGCATCAGCAGGGTCTGTGCCCGCTATAACGAGGGCAGGTTCCGCGAGTTCCGCCGTACCACGCCCGATGCCGATCTGGATGCGTGGGCCGCAGTGCAGGCCCCGTACCTGGCTCCGCATCAGTTCAGCCTCATCCCCTTGCCGGAGCCGCTGCGCCTGGAGGTGCTGTTCGGCTTGCAACAGACGGAACCGTGGATGCGCATCTTCGAGCCCTGTGTGGCCCCCGCCTCGTCCGTGACCTGGTCGGCGCCGGCGTCGACACGCTCATGGGACCCGCCGGTGAGCAGGTCCTCGCCCGCACCCTCCCGGTACAGCGCTTGCTGGGACGGGTCCTGACCGCCCTGCGGGCAGCCTTCGACGAGTGCAACGGCACCGGCCCGGGCGAGGGCGAGGTGCTGGACCTGCGCGCTCTGGGCCAGATCTGCCGCGGCTCGGCCGGGATCCGGCGTCCCAAGACCGTCGACCTGCGCATCGTCACGCAGCCGTGGCTGCGCCAGCTCCTGCACACCTGGACCGTCCAGGAGTGCCCCGCTCCGGACCGTTCGCCCTGACCTTTCGCGCATGCGAGCTGGCCTCGGCC